>NZ_JBHRTF010000005.1:0-6629 GCF_042646205.1 Cellvibrio fontiphilus
AAATGATGACGATTTTAAACGCTATGGTGCGGGATAACTGCGAGTGGCAGGCTAACTAAATTTGCGTTTCAGGTATTGATTTTCTACCACAGTCGCTTGTTAGGCTTTTTAAACCCAAACAGCGAGCACCTGAACTAAGGTGCCTACTATTATTAGCCAAAAACCAGTTTTTAAATTGAAAAAAGATACATTTCTAACCCATGTCCGAAATGGTCTATCAGGATTGTCAATTATTTCTCTCGTAACATGCGATGATGGGCCGAAAGGATATTGTTCGTCGTTTCCGTAGTGCTGTGTGAGCCTTTCAAAAAGACCGCCTATTTCTAACTGAATTACGCCAGTAATAGTTGATAATAGACCGCTCGTAGCTAGCCATTTTGAAGCGGCAGGTTTTCCAAGTATTAAAAGCGTTATTCCTATTGCCGCCGCAATAAAAGTTAACGTAATAAAAATTGCAAAAGCTTTCCGCTCAATTTTTTTAAAGTGGTTTGGCACATTGTCTCCTTGAGCCAGCCTAACGCCGCGATAAACGGTGGTTTTTAAGTTGCACTTTTGCCATAAAGTGGGGCGAAGCGGAATGGCAAAAGAGCAACTTAAAAACCATCCGTTTGATTGATTTGTTAGGCATTTTTATTCTTTTGTAACCTTTGCAAAAAGCTCTGGCGATAACCACGCGCTGATAGGTTCAATATTTGATTCAAATGCAACTTCAACACTCGACAAGCAGTTTATAAAATTTTCGGTATTATTCCAGCTATAAATTATTTCCCGCTCGTCATTTATATAAATTACTGCACCAGATTTAGAGTCAAGACAAAATAGGCTATGCCAATTTCCATAAAATGGGATGAAATTCTCTAAAACATCCCATTCTTCACGAAGAGCTAAGCCACTTTCAATTTCGGTAAATGACCAGAATGGTAAATTTATGCTTTCCATTTTTCCGTCAATTTCAATAGAGCAAAAATCATAATTGAAAGACTCTACCTGCTTTAAAAATTCTTGATTCAAAATTCACCCTTCTTTTGCCTAACGAATGATATGGACTCCCCCTCTTAACACGCAGCGCCGAGCCAGCGTAAATTATCGGTGATGTCACAACCACCAGAGGAGCGATTTCCATGAATCTTACAACACTCGGTATTGATTTAGCGAAAACTTCTTTTAGCCTCGTCGGCATGGATCAACACGGCAAGGTCGTCCTACGCAAAACGCTCAAGCGTGCACAGCTGCTGCCCTTTATTGCACAGTGCCCGTCTTGCTTGATTGGCATGGAAGCCTGTAGCGGTACTCACTACTGGGGGCGCGAATTTACCAAGCTGGGCCACAAGGTCGGCATCATCGCCAGCAAGTTTATCGCCCCCTTTCGCAAAGGCGGCAAGAATGACAACAACGACGCTGAAGCAATTTGTGAAGCGGTTGGTCGATCAACCATTTGGTTTGTACCGATCAAAACCGCTGAGCAACAAGCGCAACTCTGCGTACATCGCGTGCGTCAGGGATTAGTCTGCGAACGCACCGCATTGATTAATCAATTGCGCGGATTGTTGAGCGAGTTCGGTATCGTCATGCCCAAAGGCCGCTACCCCGCGCAACGTGAAATTCCGCTAATTCTTGAAGATGCCAATAACGGCCTGCCTATGCTTGCGCGACAGATGATTAGCAATCTTTGGGATCGAATCAAAATTGCCAATGAACAAATTCTGTTTTACGACCGCGAACTGTTTCGGCAAGCACATCATCACGCAGTAGCAAAACGCCTGCTCACGATTCCTGGTGTTGGCGAACAAGTCGCATCGAGTGTCGTTGCAAGCGTACCCGATCCAATGCTCTTTAAAAATTCCCGGCAGTTTGCCGCATGGCTCGGCTTAGTTCCCCGGCAATACACCACGGGTGGAAATGTACGGTTAGGTAGAATTACCAAACAAGGCGACAACTACCTGCGAATGTGTTTAGTACACGGCGCACGCTCAGTGCTCGCCAATCTAAAAGATAAACAAGACAAAATCAGCTGCTGGGCGCGTGAACTAATTGCACGACGAGGCTACTTGCGTGCAGTAGTTGCAATGGCGGCACGCAATGCACGACTTATCTGGACGCTCATGGTGAAACAGGAAGATTACAAAGTCCTGGCGACTAGCTAGAACAACAATCATGAAAACCAAAAACCTACGAGTGATTAGAAATGAAAAAACGAAAGCAAAAGCGGTAATCAGTAAACGTTAAAACGAGTTCCATGCTATTCATCAACAACGATTGAATAGCCACCCACCGAGTCCTGCGACGACAGCAGATGACAATCAGGTCAGACCGGGGGAGCCAAAGCCTGTTTAGCTCGGTGATCGATTAAGATCGTCTAACGAATGAGGCCGCTCCCAGCGAATACTCATCTTGGTTCAGGCAATTATTATTGCCATCAGTAAACCGAATGTAGAGATGCAGTCTATTCCTGAACGTCAAAAGCGGTCTTAGCTTGACACTTGGGGGAGTCCATGTAGCCGAGCTAAGCGGCAGTTTTTAAGTTGCGGTTTTGTGGAATACTTTTGCGCAGCAAAACCACAAAACTGCGACTTAAAAGCTGTCCAGCGCACAAAGTGCGCGATGCTTGAGCGACTTGTTAAATTACAAGCCTAATAGCGACAATTTTTCTTATTGATGCTCTTTTTGATTTTTTGTTTGAGCGTCACCGCACGCTACGCTTCCACCATCAGAGCTACTCAGACAAGAAGTAGACATTCCACCGCAGGCTACACTCTTACCATCAGGGCTACTCAGGCATGAGTTAGACATTCCACCACAGGCTACGCTTTTACCATCAGGGCTACTCAGGCAAGAGTTAGACATTCCACCACAGGCTACGCTTTTACCATCAGGGCTACTCAGGCAAGAGTTAGACATTCCGCCACAGGCTACACTTTTACCATCAGGGCTACTCAGACAAGATGTCGACATACCACCACATGAAACATTCTTTCCGTTCGGACTACTTAGACAAGATGTTGAACCTGTCTGAGCATTTGCTATTGAGGAAATTAGACATAAAGCAAAGATGTAAAGTTTATATTTTTTCATAGATTCATTCCGATTGAATTTAACGCCGTTATAAGCGGTGGTTTTTAAGTAGCAGTTTTGCCGTAAAATGAAGCGAAGCGAAATGGCAAAACTGCTACTTAAAATACCATCCGTTTGATAACTTTGTTAGCCACTTGTATTTAGTGCACTCAAGACAAATTCTTCGGGTAAAGTTAAAGGGCAGCTCCTTGCGCCTTCTGCTGATCCCCACCCGAGAAGAACTTGATTTTTTCTACTCATTTTTCCTAAAAGTAATTGATAACTACTTTGCATGGCAATAACTTCACCACTGTTATAGTTTTCAATAGAGAATATGAATTTTCTTACATCATATTCATTTCTCTCGCCATAGCGATATCTGACTACATAGTCTGAAACCATCTTTTTACTTTGGCGAACCCAATAATGTTGTTTACCATTCACCATGCCACACAAACCAAGATTAATATCTTCTTCTTTACGCGCCACTATCATGAATTCACCTTCGCAATAGTAGTCGAGTTTAGCTCTTGTTGGGCTCAGGTCGCCACTACTGTACAAAAGTTGCACTTCTTCAAACCGCTTAGATTTAAGAAGCTTTTTGGCCAACCCGGTAGGATAGTAGTTTTCTTCGATCACACCAGAAACTGGATAATATTCAAGTGCAAGGCTAGTTGAAAACTCTTGAGAGAATATCTCCTCTTTGGCATTTAGGCATTCCTTATTGAAGTAGGAAATTTTCTGTTCATCGGTAAAGCGATCAGATCGACAATACGCTAGAACTGCAACTGAAATTAAGATGATATATAAAATCACGAAGCGCATTTTCTCTATTTCCTTATTATGGCTAACGCTTAGTTAATGGGCAGTTTGTAAGTTGCGCTGCGATAAAATTCCCGCAACGACACACCAACTGCGCGACTTACGAACTGTCCCAGCGCACGCAGTGCGCGAATTCAACGCCTTGTTGTAAGCTGGACGTTAGTTGTTGCTACAAAGTGCAAGCTCTTACGAAAACCACACCGAGCTATTTTTTTCAACGCGCGGACATGATGGAGCTGTAGCCGAGCGCGATTCACTTTAATTCAATTTCACCTTTCACTAACACTGCGGCGAATTTGGCACGACAGTGAAACCTACGTGAACTTTCAGCACTCGACCACAGGTTAGACCGGACGGCAGATGATGTAATAGAAACTACAAGCGCTTTTATTCACAACGCCAACCAAGTGCGATTACAAAACTAAAATATTACCTTACAACGCTTAGTTAATGGGCAGTTTGTAAGTTGCGCTAGCAATAAACTTTCCGTAACCACAAACAAAACGCGCAACTTACAAATTGTCCCAGCGCACGCAGTGCGCGTATTAAACGACTGGTTGTAAGCAGAACGTTAGTTGTTGCTACAGCGCGAGCACTCTTACGAAAACCGCACCGACCTTAAATTTCAGCGCGCGGACTTGATGGAGCTGTAGCCGAGCGCGATTCACTGTAATTCCATTTCAACTTCGGTTAACACTGCGGCGAATTTAGCACGACAGTGAAACCTACGTGAACTTTCAGCACTCGACCACAGGTTAGACCGGACGGCAGGTGATGTAATAGAAACTGCAAACGCTTTTCTTCACAACACTAACCAAGTGCGATTACAAAACTAAAATATTACCTTACAACGCAAAGTTTAGGGGCAGCTTTGGAGTAGGGCGGTTTGCGCGAACAATTGGCGAAGCCAATGCGCAAAACGGCCGACGGAAAAGCTGTCCAGCACGCGAAGCGTGCGGCCTAGAACGACTGGTTAGTGTGTTTCCGAAGCCGTTTACAACTGCCACAACTGCGTTGATAAAAACCACAGCAAACGACCAAGCTGCTAAACCTGCGATGCCCAACGTTACGGCCACAGAACCGTTACCCGGATACCGCGAGCTTCCGACAACTACCAACCGCCAAGTGCGAGTTGAACGCACAATTAAAACAAAACTACGTTGCTACCAAAACCAACCAAGCGCGGTAAAACACCGAAGCCTGAAAGTAGCACGCACAAAAATGTTGGAACAGAAAACAAAACTTTCCAATGGCACCTAGGCACAAACTTTCTGAAGCGGGATTACAGCAAACACGACCACTAACGCTTAGTTAATGGGCAGTTTGTAAGTTGCGCCTGCGATAAACTTTCCGCAACGATTCACCAAATGCGCGACTTACGAACTGTCCCAGCGCACGAAGTGCGCGTATTGAACGACTGGTTGTAAGCAGAACGTTAGTTGTTGCTACAGCGCGGGCACTCTTACGAAAACCGCACCGACCTTAAATTTCAGCGCGCGGACTTGATTGAGCTGTAGCCGAGCGCGATTCACTGTAATTCCATTTCAACTTCGGTTAACACTGCGGCGAATTTAGCACGACAATGAAACCTACGTGAACTCTCAGCACTCGACCAGAGGTTAGACCGGACGGCAGGTGATGTATTAGAAACTGCAACCGCATTTCTTCATGACACCAACCAAGTGCGATGACAAACTAAAATATTACCTTACAACGTTGTATTAAACGGCAGAATTTAAGGCGCGCTTTTGTGGAAACCTTTTGCGAAGCAAAACCACAAAAGAGCGACTTAAATTCTGTCCGGTGGAGCGTAGCGGAACGAATTTGAATACTTTGTTATAACACTACGCACATTCGGTAAAACTTAGCACGGGCTAAAATATTTCAGGCCGCACCTACATTACTGTTCAATTTTCAGAACCATGCGGAACTGAACTTTAGAACACCCGCCGCCAAGTGCAGAAGATGCCAATTCGAACTATTCCAGAGATTCTAACGAAACTGCGTTACTACCAAAACTCGCTTAGCAATTTAGAACACAAAACCAGCCGCACGCACAAACTAAAATATTGCTACAGCGGACTTACTTTCCAAAACCACCAACCAAAAAAGGCCGCGCTTTATAACGCTTAGTTAATGGGCAGTTTGTAAGTTGCGCTTGCGATAAACTTTCCGCAACGACAAACCAAATGCGCGACTTACAAACTGTCCCAGCGCACGCAGTGCGCGTATTAAACGACTGGTTGTAAGCAGGAGGTTAGTTGTTGCTACAAGGTGCAGACTCTTACGAAAACCGCACCGACCTTAAATTTCAGCGCGCGGACGTGATGGAGCTGTAGCCGAGCGCGATTCACTGTAATTCCATTTCAACGTCAGCTAACACTGCGGCGAATTTAGCACGACAGTGAAACCTACGTGAACTTTCAGCACTCGACCAGAGGTTAGACCGGACGGCAGGTGGTGTAATAGAAACTGCAAACGCTTTTCTTCACAACACCAACCGAGTGCGATGACAAAACTAAAATATTACCTTACAACGTTAAGCTCAGCCGCAGGTTGTAAGTTGGTTTTTTTTGTGGAAACCTTTTGCGCAGCAAAACCACAAAAAAGCGACTTACAACCTGTCGAGCGCACGAAGTGCGCGGTGCTGGAGCGCCTTGTATGATTGATTTCACCAGTTTTCTTATCATTCTTAACGCGATAAGGTGGAGCCCATACCTGCAGCAACAGGTATTCAGCAAGGTAGCCCGGTGCAG
>NZ_JBHRTF010000006.1:0-507990 GCF_042646205.1 Cellvibrio fontiphilus
TTGCTGACAGGCTGGAGTGCTCAGGTTAGTCACCAGGTTAGGCAGTGAATCCGGCTCGATGATCGCAATAATGCGCAATTCACGGTATTTCGGATCGGCAAAGATGGACGCCAACACATCGATGTACTCGGTGCGATAGCGGGTAGTGCCTTCCACGCCTTGTTTCAACTCGCCGTTAGATGCCAGCGCATGGCAATCGCGGTTGGGCAGGTCATAGACCACTACCTGGATCACGTTAGCTTTTTGCGCCAGCGCGGCATCCAAATGGTCGCGCAGGCCCCAGCTACCATCGGTAGGGGCAATGGCACCGATGCGATCCATCCACACCGCTGTGTTGTAGTTAGCGATTTTGGAACCACCGGTTTCCGCCTGTGCTTTGGCCGACCAGATAGGGTCTATGTACCACTGTGCACCGACAAAGGGGTTATCCAAACGCGGGCCAACACTGCCAACGCTTGAGCTGCTCATGCTGACGGCGGAGCTGCTGGCGATTGAGCTGCTAACAACCGAGGAACTGCTGCTGGTTGTTGAACTGCTAATGAGTGATGAGCTGCTGATCGAGCTGGAACTTGGTGGCACCAGACTTGATGAAACGCTTGAGGAGGAAGGCGTAGTCGCCACTGAGCTGGATGAGCGCAGGGATGATGACGAGCTGGTAGTTACTGCACTGGAGCTAATGCCACAGTTTGATACCACACCAAAGGGCGATGGTTGGCTGGTGCAGGTAGCGGTAGAGATACAGCTTCTGCCGTCCTCGTAACCCCAACCATTGGTTGTGGTTTTGCAGGTTGGGTAAAGCGTGCCGTACCAATTACATTGTGATGCGCACTGGTTGGGCTGGCTACTGGAGGTGTTGGCCAGGCTGGATGAGCTGGCGGGCGGCACACTGCTGGGCGCGGAGCTGCCGGGAGTATTACCGCAGACGCTGCCGGTGATGGCTGGTATCTCGGCAGTGTTACCGTTTTTGTTGCCTTGAACACCAAAGCTGATGGTCTGCCCGGGTTGGATGCTGCTGTTCCAACTCAATGCACTGGCACTGTAGGGGTTGTTGCCACTGAGAGTAGCGTTCCATGAGCTGGTGATGCGGTTGTTGGTATAGGCCCAACCGACTGTCCAGCCGTTGATGGCGGTAGTGCCATTGTTGGTAATACTGATAGTTCCCTGAAAGCCGGTATTCCATTCGTTGTTGAGCGTGTAGCTACAAACTGCCGCTTGAGCCTGACTCACGCCAACCATACTCAGGCCTAGCAGCGACGCTATGCCGAGGGTTTTGCGCAATGAAGTTTTCATCGTATTGATCCTTGCGTGTGGTGTTGAAAGTGCCAGAGCACTTTTGTTTTTTCACCTATCATCCCGGTAGTTTTATTGTATTTACCAAAAATGAACTGCAGGTGGGTATGGACCGTTGTTACTCCTGTAGGGCGTTTTACTGTTTCTTAAAACGCACACCAGCCATGGCTTGGTTGATTGAATTTGCCGCTTGTTATTGTTGTGTTTGCTATCGCTATTATTGTTATGGGTGAACAGTGTTTTATTGGTACAAAAATTCAGGTGTTATCATGCTTGCAGGGTGTTCATTTATATTATAAGTATTTGTATTAAAAAGGGTTATTGTGCTGGATGCAGTATTTTTTACCCCTGCCGCAGTGCATTTCGGGAATAAATGATAGCGCTGTCAATTTTGTTTTTAAAATATCACTTTGCAATAAAAAAAACTCTTTCCCGTTGCTTGTGGCATCAAATTTTGTTGGTTGCGTCACGCATTTTTTGTGTGCGAGATAAACCTTTGATGGCGCTTGGCGCATAGATCTACATTTGTTGGTTGTAACGAAAAATACCCGAGGGCAAATCCGCTCGGGTATTCAAAAGGCAGGTTTATTATTTAGGCGACCTCCCTGTCGGCTGGATTATTAAATCAGTTGGCCTGTGTTAGGCGCCGATCATGCCGCCATCGTTTTTGGTCACAATAACCGTTGCCGAGCGAGGGCGTGCGTTACCGCCTTCTGGCCAGTGGCTGGTGAAGTTTGTGGGGGTAGAGCGGTCACCGGGGTGCTGGATATTTACAAACAGGGTTTTCATGTCTGGTGTTGCGGTTACACCAGTTACCTCAGCATCTACCGGCCCTACAAAAAAGCGTTTGACTTGTTTGGTTACCGGGTCAGCGGCCAGCATTTGGTTGTTACCGTATGGGCCGCTAGCCTGTTGGCTGCCGCTCATGTCGGTCTGGATCCAAAGCACGCCGCGTGGGTCCATCCATAAACCGTCCGGGCTGGCAAAGTGGTTATCCGCTGTCAGGGCAACGGCAGAGGCTCCTTCGCCGGTGGTAGTGCCAACATCGCCGCCGAGCAGGAAAATATCCCAGTTAAAGCTGGTGTTGCTGTTGGCCGTTTCGCGCCAGCGGATGATATGGCCAGTAGCATTATTGGCGCGCGGGTTGGCAGCATCGGTCGTGGTGCGGCCGGTGTTGTTGGTGAGGGTGAAATACACCTCGCCCGTTTCCGGGTGAACCGCGCCCCATTCCGGGCGATCCATTTTGGTCGCGCCCATCACATCGGCGGCGAGGCGGGTATTGATCAGTACATCCGCTTGGTCGGCAAAAGTCACGCCGGCAGTGGCGGCTTTGGCGATGAAGTTGCTGTTGGTGATATCCAGTGGCAGCCATTCACCAGTCCCATCAGCGTTGAATTTAGCAGCATAGAGAGTGCCGGTATTCAGCAAGTAACCACCGGCAGTAGCCTTGTGATAAGGCTCGGCGCTGACGAATTTGTAAATGTATTCGTTAGTCGAGTCGTCACCGGAGTAACACACAATAGGTTGGCCCTCTACGGCGGGGGCAAAAATCACACCTTCATGGCCAAAGCGGCCCAAAGCGGTACGCTTTTGCGGGCGACTTTCTGGGTCGAAGGGGTCAATCTCTACCATCCAGCCAAAGGTATTGGGTTCGTTGCGGTAGTCATCTACTGCGCTGGCACCCTTGGTTGATGCATCAAAACGGATGTATTCGTCAGCGCCGGAATCCGCCAGCTCCCAGTAATAGCGACCATTGTTAGCCGGTACGCTGTATTCCTTGTGTTCGCGTGGTGGTGTTGCATCTTTATTAACAAAATAACCGGCCCAGTTTTCTTCTGCAGTCAGGTAAGTATTCCAGGGGGTTGAACCCATGCCGCAGTTATTCAGGGTGCCGCGTGTGGAAGTACCGTTGGGGCTGTATTTGGTTGCCAATTTCGCCGAGCCAGACGCTGGGCCGCGAATGTCCATTGGCGTTGCGCCGGTGATGCGGCGGTTGAACGGGCTGCCGTTCACTACTTCCCAGTTGCTGCCGTTTTTGCGGATGTGAATAACGCTCACACCGTGGGCGGCAATTTCTTTGCGCACTTCATCGGTTGGGCGTGTTGCGCCCAAGGTTGGGCCATTGGGATGCATCAGGTTGTGGTCGATGTACTCATGGTTCATCACCAGCAGGCCTTCGCTGGAATTGGTAGCGGTGGTTTTGGCATCCATCGGGAAAAAATGAATACCGTCGTGGTGCGCGCCCACTTGCTGTTCTTGTTCGGCGCCGGTGTTGCTGGCGTCCGCTTTAAAGGCAGGCATGCTGCCAGTGAGAGGAGTGCCCCAGGGAACAAACGCGGTGGCGGTATAACCTGTCGGGACGGTAATGGCATCGGCGCGGGTAGTGGCTATCGCGGTGAAACCCAGCAGTGGAGCTACTGAGGATGAAGCTGCGCTGCTGCTGGAAGACGCCGGTGCGCTGGAACTGGAAGAGGAACTGCTGGAGGAGCGATTGTCATTGTCATCATCGCCGCCGCAGCCAACCAGGCTGGTGCCCATAAATGCCACAACCGCTGTGCTCAAACTGCCTTTGAGGAACTGGCGGCGCTTTTGCAGAATGTCGGCAAAGTGAGGGTTACTGGAGTGATTGCGGTTTGGCTCTATACCAGAGTTGTCAATTTCATAAGCGGTATGGTCGGTCATCGGTTGCTTCCTAATTGTAGTGATAAAAAACGGCGTCAAAATGCGGATGCAAGCGATTAAAAACATTCCATGTTGCAGAACGGCGACAGAAAAGCGACAGTTTGTTGAAGCTTTGATAACAGTTTGGTTAACGCAGGCAGAGGCGATGTGAATAGGCGAGGGCGCGCAAATCTGCTAGGCTTTGCCCAGCCAAAAATAGCGGATTAAAAATTTATCTACCTTATGGAATTGAATGTGCAGCCCGTTCAACCTGATTACTCCATTTATCGCGGCCTGGTCAGCGATTTACTTGCGGGCAATGAACAGTTGCCCAGTTTGCCCTCCATTACCTTTGAAATTCGCAATGCACTGGAGCAGTCTGATTTGTCCATGGTTGAGCTGAGTAAACTGCTCGCCAAAGATCCTGCACTGTCTGCCATTTTGCTCAAATACGCTTCAAGTCCATTGATTGGTTTGCAAACCCCACCGCAAACCTTATTGGAAGTAGTACGCCTGCTGGGAATGAATCAAGTGGAGCGCATCACCATGGTGCACTCCATCAAAAGTTTATTTTCGGTGCATTCCTTCAAACACAAGCGCTTGTTTGTAGAGGCTTGGCGGCGCATGGCGCTGAAAGCCAGCCTGAGTATTTTTATCGCCAAGCGCGTGGGTAAAGTGGTGCCGGACCAGGTGCTGATGGCTGCCTTGTTGAGTGAAGTAGGCACTCTGGCGGTTTTGTCGGCATTTAAAAAAACCGATGAAACACCTGAGCTGCCGGTCTATGTCGCCCTTTGTCGTGAGTACGCTAAATCACTGGGTGTTATCACCTTAAAAAACTGGCAGGTGGACAGCCAGTATTTAAATGTTATTCACAATATCGGTAATTGGTCTGGCGAAAATAAAGGGCCAATTAATTTAATCGATATTCTCAATCTGGGGCTGTACCACTCGATCAAACTTAGCCATGCAAAAAATGATTTGCCGCCCATCACTGAGTTAACGGCCTATCAAAAATTGGAGCCGCCGGATAATTCCATTGTGGCTGGCGGCCTCACTCTGGTGATGACCAATGTGCAAGAAATCCGCATGGTGGCAAAAAGTTTGTTTTAACCGGTGGGTTGTTTTACCTGGGGAGATAAAAAAGGGGCGTTTGCCCCTTTGTTAATTCTGTAGCTTATATCCTTATCGATATCCCTACCTGCAGCCCTGCCGAGATCCTTTCTTCTCCTTAATTGCTGTTTTTATCCTTAGGCTTCCTTGCGTACAGAAATTATCCTGCCGCGAAAAGATGACAAGGGTATGACAGCGTTAAATTTAATCACCTTGATTGTTAAGTGCTCTCTATGTTCAGCGAACTTTTCGCCATTCTTGCTCCCATTATGATTTCTGTTGGCGCCGGTTTTATTTGGGGAAAATCCGGTAGCGATTTTCCGGCGGATTTTATTTCGCGCCTGGTGATGAATATAGGCACGCCCTGTTTGATTATCAGCGCTATGACCAAGGTGGAAATTCAGCCGGCGGTGATGGGGCAGGTGGCCTTGGCTACGGCAATCATCATGACGGCCATGGGATTGTTTGGCTGGTTTTTGCTGCGCTGGATGAAATTGGAAATCGCCACTTATTTGCCGCCGCTGGTTTTTCCCAATAACGGCAATATGGGTTTGCCCTTGTGTTTGTTTGCCTACGGCCAGACGGGGCTTGCACTCGCGCTGGGTTCATTTATGGTGATGATGGTGGCGACCTTCACTGTCGGTTTATTGATGGTCGCCACTAGCGAAGGCAATATTTTCAAACGCATGGCATCAATCGCCAAACAACCGGTGATTTATGCCATGGCAATTGCTGTGGCCCTGTTGCTCACTAACACCCAGTTACCGCGTTGGATGACCAACACCTTGGATTTGCTTGGTGGTATCGCCATTCCCTTAATGACACTGGCGCTGGGCGTTTCACTGGCCACCTTAAAAATTCATTTCTGGAAACGCAGCTTGTTTTTCAGCGTTATTCGGGTGGGCGGCGGTTTGCTGTTGGGCATATTAGTGTGTGAATTAATGGGCTTGACCGGTGTTTCGCGTAATGTGGTGTTATTGCAATCTGCCATGCCTGTGGCAGTGTTTAACTACTTGCTGGCACTGCGTTACGGTCACAAACCGGAAGAAGTGGCGGCAATGGTATTAGTGTCTACACTTCTGGCATTCATCGGGCTACCGTTTTTGCTGATGGCAATTTTGTGACTTTGCGGCCCTTGTGTGTTATTTGAAATTTTATCTGGCAAAAAATGAAATGGATTTTCGTTCAAGAGATAAGAGAGTAGTGAATGGAAAATCCAACGGTTTCTTTTGCACGGCTTGCCTGTAGCCTTCAGCAAACGGCCCTGCAGTATGAAGTTAACCAGCTGCTTGGCATAACACCAGCATCAGGTGAGTGGGTAGAGCACGTTAATAAAAACGATTACCGCGGCGGTTGGGATGTGCTGCCGCTACGCTGTCAGCGACAATATCTGGATGCTCATCCGATCCTGCAAGGTTTTGCCATAGCCGATGGCGATGACTGGGAAAATTTACCCCTTTTAGCACATTGCCCGGTAATTACTTCCATTTTTAACCAACTGCAGTGCCCCATTAAAGCGGCGCGTTTAATGCGTTTAAAAGCCGGCGCAGAAATAAAACCGCATCGCGACCATCAGTTAAGCATCGAATACGGTGAAGCGCGTTTGCATTTGCCGATTCATACCAGTGATGCCGTTAGTTTTTTAGTCGACAACAAAAAGATTCCCATGCGCGCGGGTGAACTTTGGTATTTCAACGCCGATCAACTTCACGAAGTTTATAATCGCGGCAGCCAAGACCGGATTAATCTGGTGATTGATTGTGTCGCCAACACCTGGTTGTGCGAACAAATTTATGCAGGTGTTGCACATGAGTAATTACTTTTCGCACTACTGCAGATTGATCAGTTCACCAGAGCATGTGGCTATTTGCTGCCAGATCCAATCCTTAAGCGAGTTGCTGGCTTATCTAAAAAACCTGTGGTGTTGCCCGCAGTTAAATAATGATGAATTGCTGAGTGAAATTAATCGCTTAAACCAAATACCCATTGATCTGCCCGTAGTTTCTGGTTCATCCGAGGTTTCGCTGGCGGGCCGCTGGTTACCTTATCGCTATCAAACCAAAGGCCAGTGGGTGAAGTGGTTAGTGCCTGTTGGCCATGCCACTGAGCCGTTTCAGGATGAAACAATTTCCCGTTATCGCCAGCTGTTGTTAAATCAAATTGTCCAGCCATGTACAACCTTGGCATTTGCACAACAGGCTATTGTTGCCCAAGCTCAACCGGCAGGTTTTATTTTTCACCTCTCGCGCTGCGGTTCAACGCTGGTATCCGGGTGCCTGTCGGAACTTGAATCTACCTGCGTGTTTTCTGAGTCGCCACTGCTCACGGAATTATTGCTGGACCAACAGTTGTCGCAACAACAGCTACAAGTTTCACTGCGCACATTTATTAATTTACAAGCCGCCGCTTTCCCCCAGCGACCACATATGGTTATTAAATGGAATGCCTGGGATATTTTTTATTGGCATCTAATTCGCGAAATGTATCCCGATGTACCTGTTGTATTTTTGGTGCGCGACCCTGTTGAGATTTTGGCGTCCCACAAGAAATTTCCGGGCAGGCACATGGTGGGCGACACTTTGTTGACACAGGCATTTCCCCAGTTGCATAAAAAAGACTACGAAGTTTCCGGTTTGGACTATCCTGTTCATGTCATTGCTAGTTTGCTTGATGAAATGTCTGCCGCCACTAGCGGCTCCTGTGTGATGGATTATTCCCAGTTGGGGTCACGGCAAATAGTCGCGCTATGTCGTTTTTTTTGCGGTGAGCTGGATAACCGGGCAGAGCGCAGCATTAATAATCGCCTAAGATTTCATTCCAAGCATACTGATCAGATGTTTGCCAACGATAGTGTTAAAAAGCGACAGGTATTTGATTCGCATAATCTTGAACGAATAAACGCAGAGTTGGGCCAGACTTACCAGCGATTGATAAATAACAATATCAAGGCAGAGGTTACAAATGCTTAGGAGGCTTGTATTGCCCGGTGCAATTAGCCTGCGCCGCGCCACAGAAAACGACTCGGATTTTGCAGAGGCGTTATTCGTTTCCACGCGCGAACATTTTTATCAGCTACCCTTGGCTCCCCAGCAAATAGACGGATTATTAAAACAGCAATATCAACTGCAGCAGGTCTCTTACTGCGCGAACTTTCCCGCTGCACAGTTATACATTATCGAAATTCTCAATCAGCCTATTGGTAAATTGTTAGTGGATATCAGCGATAGCTATTTGCGGCTGATCGATTTTGTTTTGCTCAAAGAGAAACGCAGCAAGGGTTATGGCTCCGCCATCTTGCGTAGCTTGAAAGATCTTGCACAGCAAGAGAAGTTGCGAGTGCAGTTGAGTGTTGATCAGCAGAATATAGGCGCAAAAAAGTTGTATCTGAATTTGGGTTTCAGCGTGATTGAATCTTCTGCGACTCATGATTTGCTGTGTTGGTAGAGATTGGTGGGTTATCAATCGTGGATGACGTTATCTGGTGTAATGGTAACTCTGCTATCTCTGGCCTAAGCTCAAGTGTCATTAACCAGCTTGAAGCCGCAGGCGGTTTGTTGCTGCGTTAAGGTGATGGTAAAAATCAGGAGTTGTAGCGCTTTAATGGGTTTGTAAGCTTATTGAGGTTAAGGATGCTAAAAAATCAATGTTATTCAAATTAAATGTTAAGGAGAAATCATGTCTGATCCGTTTATTGGCGAAATTCGCATGTTTGCCGGTACTTTTGCTCCACGTGGCTGGGCGTTTTGTAATGGGCAGTTGTTGGCCATCTCTACCAATAGTGCACTCTTTTCTATCCTGGGTACTACTTACGGTGGTAATGGGCAAACAACCTTTGGGTTACCCAACTTGCAAGGTCGCAGCCCAGTGGGTACGGGCACTGGCGGCGGGTTGACTCCTGTTGTCCTTGGGCAGGTTGCCGGTGTTGAAAACGTTAACCTTACTGTCGGACAGCTGCCAGTTCACGCTCCAACAGCAACGTTTACCGGAACTCCAAGTAATGTGACCACCACGGTTGATGTTGCAACTACCACAGCAACGGCGATGGTTGCACCGGCTGCCGGTGCGACTACCTACCTTTCTGCAACTACGGCAAAGGCAGGCCCGAGTAATGTGACCTTCAATGGTTTGTTTTCGGGAACTGCTCCGGATTCAACCAAGGCAAACCTTGGTGGTGCGCATGGTAGTGTTACACCCAGCGGCACTGTCGCAGTGGCTCCAGTTGGCGGTGGGCAGCCGGTGGGAATTCGTAACCCTTACTTGGGTATGAATTTTATTATTGCGTTGGAAGGTGTATATCCATCACGTAATTAATATTTCGTCTTTAATATGTAAAGCAGGGCAATGCACTTCGATAACTTGAGAGCCAAGCATTTCTCGAGTTATCGAAATTTTTTCAGTGGATCATTAGTTTGTTGAGAGGCTTTTATGACAAGCTGCAAAACCGGTCATCACGACCATTATTTGGCTCGACCATTAAAACCGGCGAGCAAGAGCATTGGCATCAGGTTGTGTTCCATGCTGTGCTTTGTGGTAACCATGATGATAAGTGTTTTGAGCTATGGCGCCTCAATACCATCCAATGTCACCATCGATTTTAATGCTTCCGGGTTCGTCGAAAGTGCTGACCATGGGTCGGCTGTTTTTACCCAAGGTGATTTCACCATTACCTACAGCGCAGCCAATTGGTTTCAGGATACCGATGATGGGCAGGGTGGTAGTGCAGGCCTTTTTGCTGGTGCATTTACTGGCGTTGAAACGATTACTATCCAGACCACGTCGGGTAACGAATTCGATTTCACCAGCTTCTATATCAATGCATTTGGCGGAGGCTTTGCTTCGGCAGAAGGCTTCAGGGATGCCGCCTCAACGGGTACGCAAACTACGGGAACTGGTTTTGATGAAACGGCAGGAGCCTACACGGTTACCCTGAACAGTACTTTTGATAATGTTGATCGTGTTGTAATTTACTCAAATAGTTCAGGCTTCTTCGATGTTTTCGATAGTTTTGTCCTCAATACGGTACCAACACCCACCATCTCCTCTGCCACTTACAACACCACTACCGGTTCCTTAGTAGTTACTGGCACTACCTTCACTGCAACCGGCGGTGCAGCCAATGATGTTGATGCGAGCGATTTAACCCTGACCGGTGAGGGCGGCACTACTTATACGCTGACTGATACCGCCGATGTTGAAATATCCTCTGCTACCAGTTTCACCCTGACCCTCAGCGCCACTGACCGTGCGGCAGTGAATTTAATTGTGAATAAAAACGGTACCAGCTCTACTGGTGGTACTACCTACAACCTCGCCGGTGCGGCGGGTTTTATCGCTGCCTCAGCAGCCATTGCTGACCTGACAGGCAATGGCATAACAGCGACAGTTGCTGTGCCTACTGTCACATCTGCCACTTACGATGCCAGCACAGGGGCATTAGCTGTTACAGGCACTGACCTGAAAAAACTCAGTGGCGCCACCAACGAAATTATCGCCAACAAATTCACCTTCACCGGCGAAGGTGGCAGCACCTATACCCTGACTGACACGGCGAATGTGGAGATCACCTCAGGCACCAGTTTTACGTTAACCCTGAGTGCAACAGACAGGGCAGGGGCTAACCTGATCCTCAACAAAAATGGCACTCTCTCCACGGATATTTCCACCTACAACCTGGCGGCGGCCGAAGATTGGAACGCTGGCGCCGATGCTGCGGTGGCGATTGTCGATAACTCTGGTAACGGTATTACTGTAAGTAATGTGGCTGTGCCCGCCATCACCAGTTCCACCTACGATGCCTCCACCGGTGCCTTGGTAGTAACTGCTACAGGTTTGTTGAAATCAAATGGCGCTACCAATGACATAGTGGCCAACAAATTTACCTTTACCGGGCAGGGCGGCGGCACCTATGCCCTGACTGATACCAGCAATGTAGAAGTGACTTCCGGTACCAGCTTCACCCTTACGCTCAGTGCAACCGACCGTAACGCAGTTAACTTGCTTTTGAATAAAAATGGCACCAGCTCAGTGGGGGGGGCGACTTATAACCTGGCAGCCGCTGAAGATTGGAACGCCGGTGCAGATGCTGCAGTGGTTATTGCCGATACCACCGGCAATGGCGTGACTGTGAGCAATGCTATCTCTGCACCTGACGCCCCGACCATTGGCACTGCAACGGCGGGTGATGGACAGGCAGATGTCACCTTCACCGCCCCCGGTAGTGACGGTGGTTCGGCGATTACCCAGTACACAGCTACGGCTAGTCCCGGTGGTGCCACCGGTAGTTGTGCTGGCCCTGCAGCTTGTACCATTACCGTGACCGGCTTGACCAATGGAACGGCTTACACCTTCACCGTCACTGCAACCAATGCGATTGGCACCAGTACAGCATCGGGTGCCTCCAACTCGGCAACGCCCAAAGCTAACCAAACCATTACCTTCGCCAACCCCGGTGCGCAGAACTTTGGCACTACGCCAACGCTGAGCGCGACCGCAACCTCCGGCTTAACCGTTAGCTTTACCTCGTCCACAACCGGTGTTTGTACTATTACCTCTGGTGGTGCCTTGACCTTTGTGACCGCTGGCACCTGTACCATTGACGCAGATCAGGCGGGCAACGCCAGTACTAATGCTGCACCCACTGTGTCCCGCAGCTTCACTGTAAATGCGGTAGTGCCGGGCGCGCCTACCATTGGCACTGCCACTGCGGGCGACACCCAAGCTTCAGTAACCTTCACCGCACCTGCCAGCACTGGCGGGGCGGCGATTACGGGTTACACCGTCACTGCCAACCCCGGTGGTGCAACAGGGACAGGGGCTGGATCTCCAATCACTGTGACCGGTTTGACCAACGGCGTGTCTTATACCTTCACGGTGACTGCCACTAACTCGGCTGGTACCGGTGCAGCGTCAGCCGCGTCCAACTCGATTATTCCGGCAGCACCGCAAACCATTACCTTTGCCAACCCCGGAGCGCAGACTTACGGTACTTCGCCAACACTGACAGCGACATCCGATTCCGGTTTGACGCCGACCTTTACCTCATCCACTACCGGTGTTTGTACTATTACCAGTGGCGGTGTGTTGACCTTTGTAACGGCAGGTACCTGTACGATTAATGCGGATCAGGCAGGCGATTCATCCTACTTGCCTGCAGCCCAGGTGAGCCGTTCGTTCACTGTTAACCCTGCAGTGCCCGGTGCTCCAACCATAGGAACTGCCGTTGCTGGCGATACCCAGGCAAGCGTGGCATTTACTGCGCCCGTCAACACAGGCGGTACCACAATTACTGGCTATACAGTGACCGTCAGCCCGCCGGATGTAGCACCGGTAAACGGTGCCGCTTCGCCGATTGTGATCAACGGTTTGACCAACGGACAGGCCTACACCTTTACCGTGACAGCCGACAACGTAGCCGGTACTAGCCCTTCATCGGGCGCATCCAATTCGATCACTCCGGCGGCCACCCAGACCATTACCTTTGCGAATCCGGGACCGCAAACCTTTGGTACTTCGCCAACCCTTACAGCCACTACTGACGCAACCGGCCTGACGCCGACCTTTACATCATCAACGCCCGGTGTTTGTACTATCACTACCGGTGGCCTACTCACCTTTGTAAGTGCAGGGACATGTACGATTAATGCTGACCAGGCAGGTAATGGCAGCTATTTAGCTGCAACCCAAGTGAGCCGTAGCTTTGCGGTGAATGCCATAGTTCCGGATGCCCCAACGATTGGCACAGCAACCGCTGGCAATACCCAAGCCACTGTGACCTTTACTGCGCCAGCCTCTAATGGTGGTTCAGCTATCACAGGTTACGCAGTGACAGCGAACCCCGGTGGCATTACCCGTGCGGCAACCGGCTCGCCCTATACCTTTACCGGTTTGACTAATGGCACCGCTTACACCTTTACGGTAGTGGCGACTAACAGTGTTGGTTCTGGTGCTGCTTCAGCGGCTTCCAATGCGGTAACGCCTATCGGATCGCAGACCATCACATTTAACGCTCTGGCTGATCAATTGGTCGGCGCGCCGCTTACGGTTTCTGCGACCGCTTCCTCTGGTCTAACGCCTACCTTTAGTTCCTCAACTACTGGCATTTGTACCGTGACATCGGGTGGCGTTGTTACCCTGATTGCTGAAGGTACTTGTACGCTCACGGCGAGTCAGAGCGGTAATAGTGCCTACTTAGCTGCTGCGCCGGTGGAGCAGTCATTTGAGGTAACAACGGAGAACACGGCCCCAGTGATTACTCAGGGCAGCAGTACTAATGTGTCTATGAGTGAGGATGGAAGCCCTACGCCGTTCAGCTTGAGTCTTACTGCAACAGATGCCCAAAGTGACAGCTTGACTTGGACTATTACTGCACCTGCACAACAGGGCGATGCGAGTGTTTCAGCGGCTGGCGTTGTAAGTTACACCCCTACAGCGAATTACCAGGGTAGCGATAATTTTGTTGTCACCGTCAGCGATGGCAACCTGAGTGCAAGTATCACTGTGAACGTGACGGTTGAAGCGGTGAACGATGCGCCAGTGATCAGCGGCACGCCATCAACCAGCTTGGATCAGGATACTGCTTACAGCTTCACTCCAACCGCGAGCGATGTAGATACAGGTGACCTTCTGACCTTTAGCATCACTAACAAACCAACATGGGCAAGCTTTAATACGGCCACCGGCGCACTGACTGGCACTCCAGCAGGCAGTGATGCGGGTACATCGGGCAACATTGTTATCAGTGTCAGCGATGGTGTGGCCACAACGGATTTGCCGGCATTTGATATCGAAGTGTTGTCAACCATCGACCCATTACAGCCAGTGGTCACTGCGCCTGCCGATTTGGAAGTGAATGCCACCGGGTTGTTTACGGCGATCACTCTGCGTCAATTGTTGGGCGCCAATCCTGATGCAACCCCAGAGAGCATCAACGCTCTGCTCAAGGCCTTGGCTGCAGATGGTGTATCCGGCAACGAATGCTGCACCACATTTGCAGAAGGCTTCACGGCAGAAAATACAGTGTTGTTGCCGCCAGGTCGTCACGAGGTGCAATGGCGTGCCACCAATGCGGTGGGCGTAACAGGTGAAGCGATACAGCTAGTAAATATCAAGCCAATCGTGTCCCTGAGTAAGTCGCAAATTGCTATTCGCGACAGTGAGGTGGAGTTCCGTGTATTGCTCAATGGCCCATCACCTGTATACCCACTTACCGTGCCATTTGTGGTTGATGCCTCAACTACAGCAACACCAGCAGAACATAACCTGGTGAGTGGCAGTGTCACCTTCACCCAGGCCGGGCAATTGGAAGTGGCTGTTCCGGTAAGCCTTGCTGCTGTCAGTGGCTTTAGCGATAGTCAATTGGTGGTGGTGCTCGGGGAAGGGATTAATGCGGGTGCGGCTAATCGTCACACAATTGAGATTCGCCAAGGCAATATCCCTCCTATTGTTAGCCTGAGTATTAGCCAAGGTGGTGTGAATACCAGCTTGATTACACCAAATGGCGGCCCCGTTTCTGTCACCGCAACGGTCAACGATGCCAACAAGGGTGATACCCATAGCTACGATTGGTCTGCCACCACCGGCTTGGCTGACACTGATGGCGATATCACCAATTCGGTCAGAATATTTGATGCAACAGGATTGGTGGGCAGCCAACAAGTGCAACTGACGGTAACCGACTCAGCCGGTGCCAGCGTGAGAGCTTCAGCTTACTTCCGCGTAGTAAGTACCCTGCCAGTGTTGGATATCAATACTGATACTGACCAGGACGGCATTAGCGATTCATTGGAAGGTACCGGCGATAGCGATGATAACGGTATTCCTGATTATTTGGATAACATGCCATCGACCAACATACTGCCGCAGCAGAGTAATACCACCAACGCCTTCCTGATTGAGTGCGATCCGGGGGTACGCTGTGGTTTGGGCTTGTTTGCGCGTGGCAGTAGTTCCGGTGGTGTGCAGATTCTGGATCAGGAAATAGGGCAGCTCGACAATCTGGCTGTCGACCCCGCCTTTGAGCCTGTGGGTGGCGTGTTTGACTTTGCGATTCGCGATTTGCCAACCCCCGGCCAATCAGTACGTGTAGTTATTCCGCAGCGGTCGGCGATTCCGGCCAATGCGGTCTATCGCAAGTACCAGAATGGTCGTTGGGTAACCTTTATTGCAGATGCGGACAACGCCGTACATTCAGCTGCTGGCAACCCCGGTTACTGCCCACCGCCCGGTGCAGCAGATTGGACACCCGGCTTGACCGCAGGCCATATGTGCGTGCAGTTAACCATTGAAGATGGCGGCCCGAACGATGACGATGGTTTGGTGAACTCCGCGGTGGTAGACCCAGGTGCGGTAAGTAGTGCACTGCCGGTAGAGCCACCACCACCTCCGCCGCCAGCACCGGATGTCACTGTCAAATCCAAAGGCGGTGGTGCGGTTAACGGACTCTGGCTCTTGTTATTAGGAAGCGTATTGATGATGAAATGGTTTACAGGAAAAAACCGCCGGGGCTTGATGGCCCTGGCACTGATCGCCACCTCGGCCTCCACCCAGGCACTTACCGACGGCAAAGCCTTTGTGCGGGTTGACCTTATCAATGTGGAAGGCGACCAAAGCGAAGCCATGTTCACCCAATCGCTGGGTGCGGCGGGTCATGCGTTCACGGTGGACAAATACGACATTGACCGCCGTGGCTACCAAATTGCCCTGGGCTACCAATGGCACGACTACACCTACAGCGAATTGGGCTATCTGGAGCTGGGCGATGTAACAGTGGATATGACACTGGATGGTGACACCGACTTAACCGCCTTCAAGCGCGACTTCGCGAATGCCTACCCGGTCAGCGCCAGTGGTTGGACTCTAGTGCAGGGTTTAACCCTGCTGCGCGACCAACCGGTGACTATCTCCCTGGAGGCGGGCGCTTATTTGTGGCAAGACGAAAAAGAAACTAACCAGCAAGCAATCACCCTGCAAAGCGACAGTGGTGTTGCACCGCTGGCGGGAATTCGGTTGGATCTGGGTTTAACCGAGCGCTTGTCCTACGGGGTTAGTGCGCGCCGGATTTATCTGGCGGATCAGGTAGTGGATATGTATTCGTTATCCGGGCGTTTTCGGTTTTAGCGGGTGATAAGCCTGAACTTGTACTAACTATTTCCTTTAAGGGCCCGCGCCAATTCGATTACCGATAAAGGCGCGGAGCCTTCTGCTTTATTGCTGAGTGTGACAAATACATTCTGCCCACCACTGGCTGTTCCGCTAATCACTTTTACCAGCGCCATGCGTGTTTCTATGTCCGGGTCGATGATCTTGTCGTAAGGCTCATAGGCATCTTTGGCATCTTCATAACCAAATGCGCCATGTACCGGGTTTAAATTCCAGCGACAGACAAATGGCCTGGGCCAGAGCGCGCGCAGAATGGGAAGCTGCTCGCTAATACGCGGCATTTTTGCATGTAAACCCATGCAATAAGTCGCGCCGGTATCGCGTAATGCCGCCACAAATTGCGGTGTTAACCACTGCGGGTCGCGCACTTCAACGGCGACAACACCATCAGGGGCGATGCTTTTTAAATCGGGAATGGATTTTAATAACAGGTGCAAACGGTCTATTAATTTGGGCATCTGTGCGAGCCAGTGAGCGGGCAGGGGGCTGATCTGAAAAACCAGTGCACCTAATTTGTGTTGCAGGCCTTGCAGTGCCGGCTCCGCAAATAATTGCACAGCATCTGCGGCGTTTAAGAAATTGGCATTGGCGCGCCTGCCGCGACCGCTGTCATCGCGCACCAACGCATCGGTAACCAAACTCGGGGCTTTCACCACAAAACGAAAATCGTTGCTGACTTGCGCGGCATATTGCGCGAACTGGGCAAGGTTAAGTGGGCGATAAAAACTGCGGTCGATACTGACGGTGCGAAACAGTGGATGCTGGCCATAAGCTGCCAGTCCATGACGCGATAAGTTTGATTCGGTGTAATCACCATTCCACACTAGTCCATTCCAGCCTGGGTAATTCCAGGATGATGTACCGAGCCGCACCTTCGCGGGCAGCGCTTCTGCAAGCGCTATGCACTCCGGTTGCGGTGTCATTGGCGCAACAAAATTGCCAGATGTTTGAATCAACCCAGCCTGTGACTGGGGTGATTCATCAAAGAGTGAATTCTGCATAATTGGCGGTTGTCAGTGTGATATCACTGGGCGAGCTTTGCCCTAAATACTGGCTGCCGCGTTTGGCATAGACAACAGCTCATGCATTGCACTGTCAGCAAGCGCTTGGCCGGCGCCATCGTAAACATAAAAAATGGCATTGGCGCCAAGGCTGCGCAACATCTCTACCTCTTCTTCATATTGCACTATGGCGGCAATTTTGCCTTTGAAGCGGCGGTGTTTTAATTGTTTGAGTGCAAACACGTTGCCTTGGTGATAAGGCATCGCCAGCACAATCAATTGTATCTGATCGGTATTTACCAACTTATCCCAAAAATCCGAGTCAGATGCATCGCCTTCGGCAAGGCACATATCGGCCACCTTGTGCAGGTGTTCAATGCGCAGTGGGTTGTTGTCCACACCTAATACCCGCAATTTATAGGTGTCGTTTAAGCGATGGTAAGCACCGCGACCAATACGCCCCATACCAAATACAATCGCTTGTGCATCGCCTAAATCCAGCGGGCGATCTTGTGGGCGCAATTTTTCCAGCGGCAGGTCAGGGCGCTTGGCAACAAAGTATTGATAAAGGCGTTCGCTGTAAGCATTGGCGATGGCAGAAAATACAAAACTTAAAGATACCGCGAGCGCAATAATCACCAGCCAATCTATGGCCAGCCAACCGGCCGCAACTGCAAGGCTGGCTAAAATCAGGCTGAATTCGGAATAGTTACCCAAGCCAAGGCTGGTGAGGAAACTGGTGCGCAAGCGCAAGCGAAACCGTGGCAAGAGCAGCATAAATAACAAAATTTGTAGCGGCAGCAATAACTGCAGGCCCACAGCCCAGGCCAAATGCTCCCAACTTGGGTCAGCCATCAGGCCGATGCTGAGAAAAAAGGCGACCAAAAAAAGCTCTTTAATGTTGAATAGCGATTTTGCTAAACCCGGTGCCGCGCGATGGGTGGAGAGCAACATTCCCACCACCAATGCCCCCAAGTCACCCTTTACGCCCAAGGCTTCAAATAACGCGTAGCCCACGACCATCGCCAACAAAAATCCAAACAAAACCTGCATTTCACCGTGACCAAGGCGGTCGAGCAGGCGGCGTAGAATGGGCGCCAAGGGAATAAGGCCCAGCAGCAAAATCGCCCAGATACTGGGTAGTTTTCCGGTGGAGGCGCTGAGGAAAATTACTGCAAAAATATCCTGCATGACCAGCACGCCAATCGCGATGCGACCATAAATGGATTGGCTCTCACTGCGTTCCTCCAGCATTTTTACGACAAAAACCGTGCTGGAAAAGGAGAGCGCAAAACCAATCAGCACAAAACTGCTCCACTGCATGTCATTCAGCAGCGCCGCCAAGCCCAGGCTTTTAAGTGCGATAAACAACAGCGTAATCGCCGCAGTTGTCAGCAGCATATGCAGGGTAGCGCCGCCCCAAATTTCTATTTTGAGCAGTGAGCGCACGTCTAATTTCAGCCCGATGGTGAATAACAACAGGGTTACTCCCAAATCGGCGATAAATTGAATATTGTCGTTGAGTTCGTAGCCCATGAAATTCAGGGCAAAACCGGCTACTAAAAATCCGGTGAGGGGCGGCAAACGCAAAAACGATGCCGCGAGGCCGCCAGCAAAAGCGACCAGAATAATGATGGGTTCCATAAAGAGGGCTACTGCCTTGATGTGAAAAAGAATTTCAGGGTAGCAAATTTACAATAACAGCGAAAAGTAAAGTTATACGCGCCAAGTGCAAGTGCTTTCGGTAAATTATCCCATTCACCTCAACAGGAGCTTGCTATGCACTACCCCATGTATTTAGTGGATGCCTTTGTCGACCAACCGTTTAGTGGCAATCCCGCAGGTGTGTGTATTTTGAATCAAGAACAGCCTGCCAGCTGGATGCAAAATGTCGCATTGGAAATGAATCAAGCCGAAACAGCTTTTGTGCATCAGCGCGCTGATGGCAGTTGGAACCTGCGCTGGTTTACACCGCAAGTAGAAGTCAGCCTCTGCGGTCATGCCACCCTCGCCGCTGCCCATGCACTTTGGCAGCATGCTGGTGAGACAGCAGCGACACTGAATTTTCACACGGCCAGTGGTTTGTTATCTGCAACGCGAATGGGCGATGAAATCCAACTGAATTTTCCGGCAGATATTCCCCAGCCTATCGCACAGGTTCCAGCCGCGCTGGTGCAACTGCTGTCCAAACAACCCGAGTGGTTTGGACAAGGGCGCGATGATGTGATCGCTGTGTTAGATAGCGCAGAAGCGGTGCGTTGTTTTGTGCCAGATGCAGACTTGATTGCATCCTTTACCACGCGCGGATTAATCCTCACTGCTCCGGGCGATGCAGGTTCCGGCTTGGATATGGTGTCGCGTTTTTTTGCACCCAAGGTAGGTATCCATGAAGACCCGGTCACAGGCTCTGCGCATTGTTTGCTGGCCTGTTATTGGGGGAATCGCTTGGGTAAAACACATCTGCGTGCATACCAGACATCGCCTCGTGGCGGATTATTAACTCTGGATTGGCAAGGTGAGCGTGTTTTATTGAGCGGAAAGGCGTGCACTATGTTGCGTGGGGAATTTTTAGGATGATTTAAGCGAAATTGATTTTTAAATGCTGCAAAAAAATTTTCATATGAAATTTTATTTATTAGAGAAATTTTTTAATTTCGTAAAAATTATTTACTACTTAATTTTTTATTTGCGCATGGGGTTTTGTCACTCATTAACTTGACACCTTTTAGTAAGAATGACTAAATGCTTCGGCCTATCCTTTGACACTGATGTCATCAAGGACGGAAGGCAAATTTGGATATTAATTGAAGAGGGTACTTTATGCGTTTTATGAAATTCTTAAGCCTGCTTGGTTTTGTTTTTGTCTCATCAATTGCAATGAATGCACAGGCAAATACTCCTGTTTCCTGTAGCTGGACTTATTTGGGCGGTGGCGGCGCTTACGGTTCTTGGACATCAGTCGATGGCTGCTTTATTGCTCGGCCACAAATGGCGCCACTATTAATTGCCCAGCGTACAAGAACTAACACCGGCAGCTGTACCATTACGGTCAACTCTCCATATGTAAACCTGGGCAGTTGTACTAACCCATCGTTTTATTTAGGCAGTGCCTCCTCCAGCAGTTCGGTAAGTTCAACTCCTGCGCCCGTGTGCACAACTAGCAATATCAATATTGGTCAGTCATGCAATGGCGAGAACTGGTGTATGGAGTCTTTCGGCCGTGCATGTTCTGCAGCCGGTGGTTCCACAGTTTGGAATAACGGTACTTATGTTTGTCAGAAAACCACGTGTACTAACCCTTAATTTTTTAATAAAAATGACGGGTAGTGAAATCTGAATACTGGCCCTTGCTTGAACAAAGTAAGGGCTTTTTAAACCAGAGGGAATTTTATGAAACAACAAGTGGTTTTGATTGGCGTAGCTCTAGTTGCAGGTTTTTTAATGGGAAATTTTTATGCGACACCCGCAGATAATGCCTCGCATAAAATCGCCCAATCAAACGAATCAACACTTGTGCTGCTTGAACAGCTAAAAAATCAAAATGCCAACTTGTTGCAAGAACTTAATAGTCTGCGCAAACGTATGGCGATAGCGCAAAGCAGTTCATCAACGGAGATCATCCAAACTGCCGAGTCAGATAACCTGGATACTGCGCAGACTGAATTAAATAAGCAAACTGCCCTGGAGTTACAAACGTTAAAATCCAAAATGATAGCTAACGAAATACTCGGAAAGATTAATAACAATCCTGAAGAGTTATCCAGCGTGCTCGCGCAGGAATTTAATAGCGAAGCGGTTAATCAACAATGGGCAGAAGCTGAACAGCAGAAGTTATCGAATTGGTTTGTAAATAATGAAGCATTTTCCGGGTTGGCTCTGCAAGGCGTCACTTGCCGGACAACGCAATGTAAAATTTCTGTCGCTGCGAGCACGACTGAGCAGGCCAATAATATATTTGAAGTACTGAGTCATGCATTAAAAGAACAATATGAGTTTTCTTTGTATTACTCTGACGTTGACTTAACACAAAATACTGCCGCGCTATACATCTCTTTCTCCCCTGAAGCTGCTTTGTAAGACGTTTCTTTTATTAGACGTTTGGTAAAAACTACTTCAGTTTTTGACCTCTGTCTTTTATATGGCAAGACCAAGTTGAGTG
Source organism: Cellvibrio fontiphilus (assembly GCF_042646205.1). Taxonomy (NCBI): domain Bacteria; kingdom Pseudomonadati; phylum Pseudomonadota; class Gammaproteobacteria; order Cellvibrionales; family Cellvibrionaceae; genus Cellvibrio; species Cellvibrio fontiphilus. The sequence goes on from NZ_JBHRTF010000006.1 coordinate 21,379, forward strand.
TCTTCATTTCTAAAGTTAACTTGCTTTCAGCCTTTTCCTTATCAATTTTACTGCAGATAGATGTCTTTTTACTGAGGTTGGGGTTGTGTTAATTCCAGCAGAGTACTTCGATGGCCGCAAAATTCCCGAATGCCTCAGCCCGGTTTATTCATATGTTTCGGCAGTGTTTAGGGTATTGGGGAATCAGTATGCTTCAGGTTGGCATTTTACTAGGTACTAGTTGATGGAACGATTGGTTTTCGGGTAGATATGGAAATCGCTGCCGAAAATTATTCGTTGCTACAAAGGAGTTGAGGTCAGGCCCAACAATTTACTGCTACTATTCCGATGCATGGAACATTTACGGAAGAGTCAATAATGGCAAAAGATAAATCAATCCCCGATTCAATCGCCCCCCACCTATCCCAAATTGCCGAAAGGCTTTGGAGTGGCCGAGCTGCAGTTATGGTAGGTGCTGGCTTTAGCAAAAATGCTAGTCGTGATTATCCCACTTGGGCGCAGCTAGGTGACAAACTATATGAAAAGGCGCATGGCAAAACGCCTGACGCTGACGATAAATCCTATATCAGTTTGTTGAAGGTTGCGGAAGAGGTGGAATCTGTAGTTGGCCGCCCTGCACTTGATGCGCTATTAAAAAGTGATATTCCTGATCTTGGTGCTAAACCATCAAACCTTCATGTTGGTCTATTGAATTTACCTTGGGTAGATGTTCTAACGACCAATTACGATACCCTGCTTGAGCGGGCTTGTCGTGAGGTTATTAAACACCGCTATTCGTATATGGTTAACCAAAGCGATTTACCCTATGCGCAAAAGCCGAGAATTATAAAATTGCATGGTAGTTTTCCTGCGCATCTCCCTTTTATTATCACTGAAGAAGACTATCGTAAATATCCGCAAACACATGCCGCCTTTGTGAACACCGTGCGTCAAGCATTGCTTGAAAATACTCTATGTCTAATAGGCTTTTCTGGAGATGATCCAAATTTTTTGCATTGGATTGGTTGGGTTAGGGATCAGGTTGGGGGTGAAGGTACCCAGCCTATCTATTTAATCAGTGCCAGTTCTTTTTCTACAGCCCAGCAACTATTGCTGGCCAAACGAAATATTATTGTGGTGGATATGTCGCTATGCGATGGAGTTGCCAAAAATGATCACAAAGCGGCATTAACTAAATTATTCGAATTTCTCGACATTAAGGATCCTAGTCGTTTGGATTGGCCTCGGTCTTCTCATGAAAGTCGCAATTTATTATGGGGGCCAACAAACCAAAAAATTTCCTTAATTGAACTGAAAGATGTAGTGGAGTTTTGGCGTGATCAGCGCTTAACCTATCCAGGTTGGCTTGTGTTGCCCCATGAAAATCGTGCGAATTTATTTTTCTACACGTCTCGTTGGTTGTCTGCTGAAATGGATGCTGAAGTAGGCGAACTTCGCGATGGATTAGATATTCAATATTTTGGGGAATTGGTTTGGCGTATTGAAAAGTGCTTGCTGCCTATCTTTGATCATGTTGCTCAATCTTGCGAAAGCATGCTCAAAAAGTACTGTCCATTTGAGGGGGATTCAGATGCCGATATGGGTGCGTCTATACGTTGCACTGATAAAACAAATAACTCTCTTGAATGGGATGCTATTAAATCTGCGTGGTTAGCAATAGCTTTCTCTCTCCTACGCTATTATCGTGAAAAGGGTAAAGATGAAAAATGGGATAAGTTAAAGCGTCGGCTAGAGTCGAGGCGTAGCCATTTTTCTGACGAGCAGAGTGAATTTTTTTATTACCAAGAATATCTATTTTTTCTTTTCAAATTGGATTTGTCTAATGCAAGAACGTCTTTAAGAAAGTGGAAGCCTACCTCATCCCAACCACTTTGGAAAAGTATACGTTGCTTTGCTATGGCAGAATTGGGTCAGTTTGATGGGGGGCAAATACAGTCAGAGATAGAGGAGGCGTTATATGAGACTCGTATAAAGTATCAAGCAGGGAAAGATGCTAATACTGTTGTGGGTTTGTCGCATGAGGCCTATCAAATGGTTGCCTGTAGGTGGTTAGAGTGGGATCTTGATCGCTGGGATACGGTCGCATCTTCTATGGAAGAGGAATTAATGTGCGCGCGTTTTCAGGAAGATTGGAGTAGGGAAGGCAATATGTTTGTTACATGGAAAGAAGACTGGGATGACTTGAAAGATAAAAAAGATTGGAGTGGAGAAAAGGATTGGAAAGGCGATAAAAATGTAAATGGTAGGCAGAGTAAGTGGCAAGAACTACTTAGGTCTGTTAGAAGTGAGATTAGATCAAAAAAAGCAAAATCATTTAATCAGCGCTGGGATGAGCTTAAGTCTGATAGATGTGACCCGTGGGGTGAATTGAAATTACTTTTATCCAGTGGGTCTAGTTATTTCGGGCAAGATAAGGATAGGCTAAATGCTTATTCTTTTTTTCGATTATTTGAAGATGTAGGGTTTTCCTTTCGTGTTCGAAATATGATATTTGAGCAGAAGTCTGTAGTGACTAATTTGCCGCATTTGGCAAATGATTCGCCCTATTGGGTGCGCTCAATATTCTTTCGATTGGGGGATAATTCACGTGTAATTGATCAGCTCTTTAATCGCGAGAGTATATGCAAGTTAAAGGCAGTTGAATGCGATGATTTAATTGGCACTTGCTTGGGGGCGCTAGAGTCCTTTCATGCGGCGTTAAAGCGCGGGGAGTTGTTTGGAGGCGACTGCATGGAAAATCGCTTAGCGAGTGTTCTACCGGATGTCATTTCTCGCTTTTGTTGCAAGTGTTCACTTCAGATTAAGGATAGAATTCTCTCGTTCATAACGGATGTTTACGCCTCGGCACACAAGAATAAATTCTTCAATATCCATAAGTTGGTTCGTGGTTTTTTTGCATGCTTGTCTAAACCTGAGCAGTACCAATTTCTAACTAAAATTCTTGATGTTGATTTCCCTCGGAACTTGGGTCTACGAGATCAAATGAATTATGTCTCATTAACGCAATGGTTAACTATTGGTGATAGAAAGAGTGAGTCTAAACCGAAAATGGATGTTGCTGACATAACTATAGATGGTTTGTTGCTGGGTGCACTGAATGCAAGCGCAGAGCAGCGGCAATGGTCAGTGACTTCTTTAAGTAAACTATGTGAATTAAATATTTTGGATGCTTCTCAAAAGCAGCGCTTCTCTAATGCTTTGTGGGCTAAAGTCGATGAGATTGGATTTCCCGCCGATACTGATTTTTATAAATTTGTGTTTCTGAAATTACCACATCCTGACGATATTTTTCCGAAGGAGATATTTAAACAGTATGTGGATGGCGCTAACTTTCCTGTGCAGGCTAGTGAGCGGGGGTATGAAGTTACAGATGGAGATATCACTTTAGTTCATGAAATCATCGGAGCATCAGAGGGTGATGATCAACTTTGGGTGAAAAAGGATGCACTTAAGCTTTTAGAAAAAGTTGAGCTTTGGTGGAAGGCTGATAAAAATAGATTAGAAAATGAGAAAAGTCCTAGTCAGAATAGATTGTTTGGCGGAGAGCAGGAGTTTCATAAGCGCTTAGGCCGTATTGCTGATCTAATTGCAATCGCTATTGGACCTAGTCTTAATTCCAGATTGGCAAAAAAGGAAAAAACTAAACTTTTCAATTTGTTAGATGATATGCGCAGTCAAGAGATTCGCACTCTTGAAGCTCGTGCTGCGTGTATACATGTTTTACCTGAATTAAGAGAAACCTTGATGGGTCTCATTGCTGATGCATTACATGGGAATAATAAAATAATACAAATTGATGCGCATAGGGCTATTCGTTGCATTGCTTTAAACCGAAAATTGGTTGATTTGTGGTCAGAAAGTTATGGATTGTTAATCCAGTTTATTCAATGGAATAGATCGGCCAGCTTGGCAGAGGGAATGGGAATTGCCCGCCGAATTTTAAATGAGAATGACGGTTTTTTTCCTGCTTCATTTAAAAATATTATCGGTAAACGTTTGATTCAGTTGGTTGAAGAGAGTGACTACAAGAATGGGAAACTAGATATTAATATCGGAGAAAAAATAAACCTTCGTCGTGTAGCAGTTTCACTCGCTAAAAAAATAGATGAAGTCTATGAGCATAAGGACGACGTGTTGAATAAAGCTATAGATAATTGGCGGGAAATAGGTGAGTCCGCTGATGAGTTTGCTGAAGTTAGAAATGCGTGGGTTGAGTGAAATTTAAATTCTATGGGCGCCTGTTTCCCCTAAGGGCGCCATACACATTTCCCCAGCCTTCAAAGTTGCGCACCTGCTTGTAAAATCCCCCTACTATCTTGGTTGCGTACAGAAATAAGTACAGGTAGCATGAGGTCTCTACATATCCTTTTGGGGAGATGACCTATGGATACAATGAGCTATACCGCGTTTCGCAATGATCTGGCCAGTGTGCTGGACAAGGTGAATGACGATCACAAGCCGGTGTTGATTACCCGCCAGAATGGTAAGCCAGCGGTGGTGATTAGCTTGGAGGATTTTCAGGCTTATGAAGAAACCGCCTATTTGATGGCTAGCCCAAAAAATGCCGCGCGCTTAAATGATGCAATTAATCAGGTTGCCGCCGGGAAGGCGACGCAGCGGGGGTTGATTGAGGAATGATATTGGCGTGGGCGGATAATGCATGGGAAGACTACCTTTACTGGCAGCGAACGGATACAAAAACACTAAAACGCATTAATACCCTGATTAACGAAATTCAACGCCAACCATTCAGTGGCATTGGCGATCCTGAACCGTTAAAACATCATTGGTTGGGTTATTGGTCGCGGCGGATTGATCGCGAGCATCGGCTGGTTTATCGCGTTGAAAATGAAATGATAATTGTGGTGCAATGCTGTTATCACTATTGATGACTGTTGCCCTGAATTGAATTTGATAAAGAGAAATCACATGTCTGCTGTTAAGGAAATCGTTTTAACCTTTAGTTGTCAGGATTCCAAAGGCTTGGTGGCCGCCGTTGCTACCTTGTTTGCGACTTTGGGTTTTAACATTAAAGAGTCGTCGCAATTTGAAGATGTGCAAAGCAATCGCTTTTTTATGCGCACGGTTTTTGAATGCCCCAATGGTTACAACCTAGGGCAAATTCGCTCGCTGTTTAAACCGCTGGGTGAGCAGTACCAAATGGATTGGAATATTTTTGATAGTGCGAGTAAGCCGCGTGTGCTGATTGCGGTTTCGCAATGGGGGCATTGTTTGAATGCGTTGCTGAACAGTTGGAAAAACGGCTCGCTGCCGATTGATATTGTCGGTGTGGTTTCCAATCACAATGTGATGCGCGATTTAACCGAATGGTATCAACTGCCGTTTCATTATTTGCCCATCACGGCAGATACCAAACCCCAGCAAGAAGGTCAGTTGTGGCAACTCATGCAGGATTTGCAGGCGGATTTTTTAGTGCTCGCACGTTATATGCAAATTCTGTCCGATGATTTGTGTCACAAACTCAATGGCCGCGCGATTAATATCCACCACTCATTTTTGCCCGGATTTAAAGGCGCAAAACCCTATCATCAAGCCTTTGATCGCGGCGTGAAACTGATTGGCGCCACCGCGCATTTTGTAACGGCGGATTTGGATGAAGGCCCGATTATCGAGCAATCAGTTGAGCGTGTTTCCCACGTCAACTCGCCCGATGAAATGGCAGAAATTGGTCGCGATATTGAAGCGGTGGTTTTAAACCGCGCTGTGCGCTGGCATGCGGAGCATCGGGTATTGCTTAATGGCACCAAGACGGTGGTGTTTTCGCGCTAGATAAATAATTGCCAAGGCGTAGACTATAAATTGATTTAGTCTGAAGTGTGTTGCGTTAGTTGGGGGGATATATGTTGCTCGAAGATTTACACCAGCAAAAAGCGACTATTAACGCCTTGGCGCAGCAGTTTGGTGCGCGCAGGATTCGTGTATTTGGTTCAGTCGCCCGCGGAGAGGAAAGTCCTCAGAGTGATGTGGATTTCCTGGTAGATTTTCCCCAAGGATACGATTTGTTCAAGCAGCGCCTGCCGCTAGCGGAGCGCTTATCCAGCCTCTTGGGGCGCAGGGTTGATTTGATTCCGGAGCACGAACTAAATTGCCACCTCCGCGCCTCGGTCTTGAGTGAAGCGGTGGAGCTATGACTAAATCCTGGCAGCCCTATGCACTGCATATCCTGGATTCCATTGCCAAAATACGCCGTATCCAGGCGCGCGGCGATATTCAGCAGGATGATATTCTCTACGATGCTGCAGTGCGTAATTTGCAGACCTTATCTGAAGCTACACAGCAATTACCTGCCGAATTAAAGCAACAATTTCCTGAAATCCCCTGGCGCGAAATCAGCGGCTTTCGCAATATTCTGGTGCACAACTACTTGGGGGATATAGACCCTCAATCAGTTGCAGCGGTGATAGAGCAATATTTGGAACCGCTGAAAGTTGCCGCAGAAAAAATGCTTTCCGAATAATTTGTCAGCCTTATCGCGCAGTCGCCTTTTTCGCCGCACTTGCCAGCGCTAATAAACCCAGCGCGACCAAGCCAAAAGACACACTCAAACTGGTCAGCTCGGCGATAAATCCAATCACTGCCGGGCCTGCCAATAAACCTGCATAACCCATACTTACTACGGCGGCTATGGCCAAGCCCATGGGCATGGAGGTTTGGTTGCCGGCGGCGGTAAAAAGTACCGGCACTATATTGGAGGCGCCCACGCCAATCAGGGTGAAACCGATAAAGGCGGCAGGGCTGTAGGGAACCAGAACGACGAGTAAAAATCCGCTCGCGGCAAACAACCCACCCCAAAGCACAACACGGGTGCCGCCCAATGCGTTGACGATTTTGTCGCCGGTAAAGCGACCAATGGTCATAGCAACCGAGAAGCAGGCGAAGCCCAGTCCGGCATACACCGGATCAATTCCGCGCAGGGTGTTGAGGAATACCGCGCTCCAATCCAGCACAGCACCTTCGGCGAGAAAGGCGATAAAACACAGGCTGCCAATGAGCAACACTTTACCGCGCGGCACCACAAAAAACGGTTCGCGCTCGCCGTTGGTATTTTCATTGCGATCCGCCGGTAACAGATCTTTAGCGGCGTAGGCCAGCATCAGCAATAGCACTGAGGCAAGGCAGAGCAGGGCATGGAAGGGCGATAAACCCAACCACATTAACGCGCTCATAATCACCGCACCGAAAATCCCGCCCAAACTATAAAACCCGTGAAAGCCCGACATCATGGCGCGGCCACTGGCTTTTTCTACTACCACCGCCTGCATGTTCATGGCGACATCGGTAGCGCCGAGCATCATGCCAAAAACAAGCAGGTTTAACGCCATACCGGGAATGCCGGGGGAAATGGCAAGGCAGACGAGGCTGATACACATCAACAATAAACTGATGGTGATGACCCGGCGGCAACCGTAGCGATTCACTAGCGGCCCGGTCACTGGCATAGCCATCAGCGAGCCTATGCCAAAACAGAGAATCAGCAGGCCGAGGGTAGATTCGCCAATCGCCAAACGCGCCTTGGCAAAAGGAATCAGCGGTGCCCAAGCGGACATGGCAAGGCCGGTAATCAGAAAGGCAAAACGGGTGGAGAGGTATTGCGCGGGGCCAATAGGGAAGCCGGTAGCAACCATGGGTTGGGAGGCAGACATAACCAAAAATCCGACAAATAAAACAGCTGCGCACTATACCTCTGGCGTCAAAAGCCAGGGTAGTGAGGATTTGTAAATATTTTTTGATCCAATCTACTGTTAAAAGCGTGGTGATTTTCGCCTGGCAAAAATTTTATTTTGGCGCTGGAGCTGGTTGTTTTTCGCACTACACTGATGTTGCTCCCCTTTATTTATGCAGGTTTTAGCGGCGACAAAGTGGTGCGACTGGGAGTTGAATATCAGGAGAGGTATATGTCCATCGCCAAAAAATTTATGTATTCCTTGGGGGCGATTTTGTTGCTCGCGGTTCTTGTGGCTGTGATGTTGGTATATCGACATCAAAGCGAACTGGTGCAGGATCGTGCGCTGCTCGAAAGCAACAATATCTCTCGTGAAGCGATACGCTTATTAACTCTCACCGACACCATGATGATGGAGCGGGTGAGAAGCAGCATGCGGTTATTGCGGGAATTTGGCGCCGAATTAGGTGAACCACAAGTGGGCGAGCGGATACGCGTCAATGACCGCGAGACTAATAACCTGTTGTTGGGCGAAACACCTGTCGCGAATCAGTTCGATCTTGTGGATCGGGTAGCTAACATCATGGGTGGCACCGCCACTATTTTTGCAAGGGACGGCGAAGAATTTGTTCGTGTTTCAACTAACGTGATGACCCCTACAGGTCGAGCGATTGGCACTATCCTCGCGCCGCAGGGTGCCGCCATCAAAAAGATTCAGCAAGGAGCTGCGTTCTACGGACTGGTTGATATTTTAGGTAGCCCCTATCTCACTGGTTATGAACCTATGTCCAATCGACGGGGTGAAACCCTTGGTATTTGGTATGTAGGTTACAAAGCGGATTTGAGCGATTTATTTACCGCTATTGCATCTAGCCGCGTGTTGGAGCAAGGGTTCGTGGTCATTCGCGATAATGCCGGTGCGATAAGAGTCCACTCTGACAACGTCTCTGCAGAAACCGCCCAAAAAATCCTCGCTGATCCCGGTAGTGAATGGCGCCTGCAAACCTCGCGTTTTGATGCTTGGGGTTATGAAATTATCACTGCTTATTCTGTGACTGAAATTCAGTCCACAGTGCGTGATCTCTCTTTAATGTTGAGTGCGTTTATTGTTGTGATTGGTTTGGTATTTTTGCTTATTGTCTATCTGCTTATTCAAAAAGTGGTTGTTGCTCCCCTGCATCAAACTACGGCACGTTTGCACGATATAGTTGATGGTGAGGGCGATTTAACGTTACGTTTTAATGTTGCGCGAGAAGATGAAATTGGTGAATTAGCCAAAAATGCGGCAATTGAAGCCGCACGCGCAGGTGAACAAGGGCGAGGTTTTGCGGTGGTTGCAGACGAGGTTCGATCTTTGGCAAGCCGTACCCAAGCGTCTACTGCTGAAGTAGATACTATGGTTAAACGCTTCCAGAGCGATTCTGAGCGTGCAATGGAGCAGATGCGATTAGCTGATGAAATGATGCGCACTAATCTGACGGGCACCCAAAGTTCAGGCGAGTCAATCAAGGCTGTATTGCGTAATGTCTCGTCGCTCAGTGATCTGAACAGTGGGATTTCTCATGCGGTTGTTCAGCAAAGCCATGTTGCGGAAGATATCAATAAAAGTATTTCCAATATCAATGCAGCGGGTGATCAGAATCAGGTGCGTGCCCAGGAAACGCTGCGCGCTTCAGAAGCTTTGTCCCAACTGTCGGAAGATATTCAGCGGCAATTAGCTGCCTATAAGGTTTAAGTAGGGTAAAGGGATGTGGTACGAAAGTTGATTGTTGTTCAATAAACTGTAATTCATTTCTGCCTATGTCACTGTAGTTTAAGAGCAATTACCCAAGGAGCGCACTGTGGAATTTTTTTCGCTAATGAAAAGTGGTCGTGAAAAGCTAGCTGCAGAAACGGAAAGACTGCAATTGGAATCCTTACAGGATGATTTGAAGGCAATTCACAACAATACCGCTGTTATTAGTTTTGATCCACAAGGGCACATACTGGATGTTAACGATTTGTTCCTGGAAGTGGTCGGTTACTCTAAGAATGAAGTCATTGGTAAGCACCACCGAATGTTTTGCAGTTCTGCTATCGCCGGAACACGCGAATATGAAAATTTTTGACGGGATTTAACTGCTGGTAAGTCATTTTCGGGCACGTTTGAACGAATGGGTAAAACTGGCCAGCCCATATTTTTGTCTGCCAATTATTTTCCTGTAAAAAATCCGCATGGAAAAGTAATCAAAATTATTAAAATTGCGTGTGATGTGACTAAGACACAGGTGGAGCTGAACAACAAAAATGCCGTATTGTTTGCTTTGGATAAATCGCTTGCGGTAGCAGCGACTTCTGAACAAACTTCCCAGATTACTTCAAATGCGGTAACAGTTCTTAATGAAGCGATCGAAACGTCGCATCACATTGCCGATGAAGTAAAAGAAGCCTCCAGAATCGGAGCGCAATTAAATATTCAGTCTAAAAATATTAATGACATAGTAACCACCATACGTTCGATTGCAGACCAGACTAACTTGCTTGCTTTGAATGCGGCAATTGAAGCGGCGCGCGCCGGTGATTCCGGTAGGGGCTTTTCAGTTGTCGCCGATCAGGTGAGAAAACTTGCAGCAGACACCGCAAAAGCTACCGCTGAAATTAGCAAGGTTGTACAAAACAACACGAATTTGATTAACAACATAGATTCAAAACTTAACCAGATCACTGGTATTGCTTTGCACGGTGAGGAGAGTATCAGTGAGGTGGCGAGTGGCTTGGCTCAGGTGCGCAATGGTGTTGATGATTTTGTGCGCATGGTTGAAACCATGCGCCCTTGAGATCACAAGGTTCTTCGCCAGGGTGTTTGGTAAACCATGACCAATTTGCAACTCTTCACCACCCTTGTGCCTATCCTCGCTGTATTTGTCTTGCTGGTGCTGCTGCGCCTGCCAGCTACCCGCGCTATGCCCTTGAGTTTGGTTATTACCGCTGCCTTTGCGTTTTATGTGTGGCAGGTGCCGGCGGTGCAGTTGGCGGCGTCGGTACTGGAAGGCTGGGTAATCGCCTTCACTATTTTGATGATCGTGTTTGGCGCGATTCTGCTGCTGAACACTCTTACGGCACTGGGGGCGATCAAGGTGATTTGCGCTGGTTTTGCGCGCATCTCACCAGATCATCGGGTGCAGGTCATTATCATCGCCTGGTTATTTGGCGCTTTTTTGGAAGGTGCCAGCGGTTTTGGTACGCCGGCGGCCATTGGTGCGCCGCTGTTAGTGGCACTGGGTTTTCCGCCTATGGCGGCGGTGGTTATGGCGCTCTTGGGCGATAGTGCGCCGGTCTCCTTTGGTGCGGTGGGCACGCCAGTAGTAGTGGGCTTGGGGCAGGGCATGCAAGGGGCGACACCCGAGCAGTTGCAGTTAATTGCCGCGAGTGCGCTGACGCTGGATGTGTTTATCGCCAGTTGGCTGCCGCTGTTAATGGTGAGTTTGTTAACCCGCTTTTTTGGCGCTAACCGCAGCTGGCGCGAGGGCTTGGTGCTCTGGCGTTTTGCGCTTTTGTCCGGTGTGGCTTTTACCCTGCCAGCCTTTGTGGTGTTACAGCTGCTGGGGCCGGAATTTCCCAGCCTGTTGGGGTCGTTAATCGGCTTGGTGCTGGTGGTAACGGCGGCAAAACGCGGCTGGCTCTTGCCCAAAACCGTTTGGCGCCTGCCGGAACCAGCGCAAGAGCTTCCTGCTAACAGCGAAGCAGATTCACTAAGTCAATCCAAGCCAGCCATGAGCCTGCTGAAAGCCTGGTTTCCTTACCTGCTAGTGGCGGGTGTTCTGGTGCTGACGCGCCTTGATGCGTTGCCGTTTAAGGCGATGTTGCAAGCTGTGGCGATTGAGTTTACGGGCTTGCTGGGCACCAGCATATCGGCGCGCATAACGCCTTTGTACTTGCCGGGTACGGTGTTTGTGTTGGTCGCGGCGGCGATTGCACTGGCCTACCGCTTGCCCTTGGCGCAGACCCGCGCGGTTTGGGTCGCTTCCTTCGGACGTTTGTTGCCCACGAGTATTGCCTTGGGTACGTCTGTGCCTATGGTGCGTATCTTTTTAAATTCGGATGTTAATCACGCCGGTTTGGCGGCTATGCCCAAGGCGCTGGGGCAGGTTGCCGCCGAGACCTTTGCCAGCCAGTGGCCCTTGGTCGCCCCGTTTATTGGGGCGTTGGGTAGTTTTATCGCCGGTTCTTCCACCTTCTCCAACATGATGTTTGCCCGCCTGCAGCAGGATGCCGCCCAGGCCGCAAGCCTACCGGAACACTGGGTGCTCGCCCTTCAAATGCTGGGTGCCAACGCGGGCAATATGGTGTGTGTGCTGAATGTAGTGGCGGCGGTGTCGGTAGTGAAACTGGTGGGGCGCGAGGGCGAGGTAATTCGTTTCACCCTGATTCCTGCGCTGGTGTATTGCATTGCGGTAGCTAGTACCGGTTATTTGCTGCTCACCCTTGGGTTGTAAAAGCTGCTGTTATCTACCCGATCCAGAATGTTGCGATAGCTGCCATTGGCTTTGATTTTTTTGAGGCCGCGGTTAAAGGTTTGTATTAACCACTGGGCGTTGGGGTGGGTTTTACTGGTGAGTAAGTAACCCTCGGGGGAGTTGAGTGCAGGTTCTATGACCCGCAATTTGCGCGGATCTATGCTGAGTTGCGCTGCCATGTAAAAGCCTGACATCTCGTCGGTGGCAAACAAATCGACCCGCTCGGCGAGCAGCAGTTTTATGTTTTGGATATCCGAGGGAACCATAATCGGGTTGATGGTGTGGGCTTCAATCGCCTGGTAAAACGCCTCGGTGTAGGTAAAGCCGAGGGTGGCGCTCATGCGGTATTGGCTGAGGTCGCTAAAGCTTTTCCAATCAATAGGCTCGGTACTGGCGCGCTGGAAGAAAACGGTACGGTTAACGATTAGGGCATCGCTAAATAACATAGCCTCGCGCCGCTCGCTGTTTTCATACCAGTAGCTGGTGGCGTCAAATTTACCCAAGCGAGTCTCTTCAAAGGCGCGTTTCCAGGGCAGGTATATAAATTCAACTTCAATGCCTTCGGCCGCAAAAGCACTGGCAATAATATGATTGACGTGGCCGCTGTGTGGCAGGTCTTTGCCAGTCCAGGGTGCGAATTCACCCGTGGCGATGCGCACCGTATTGACTGCCGGGGCACTAGTGCTCGCGCTGGCCATGGGGTGATGGAGCATGAGATAGGTTATGGATAACGCGGTGAAACAAGCCAGAGCGAATCGCAGCACAACAAACTCCTGAAAAAACCAATTTCACCGCCTAATCCAGTTACGCGGCTTGTTGTTAAATTGATCACAGTGGGCGCAAATTGCGCTGCTTGGTATAAACAGCCGCGCTCAACTGAAGGTTAGCCTATTGGCAGTGTTTTGCCGGTGAATGGTTTAGTCCGCCCACAGAATGAGCGGATTTTCGGCCGGCAATTGTGCCTTGGGGTGGTAGGCTCGGGCGCGCAGGCTCCAATCGCTGGCGGGGCGATGGGCGGGCAACCTGGCCTGGTAATGGTAGGCATTAATTGCACCGCTGAGTGGGTAGGCCAGCGTCATCTGAACCGATGCCGCGGGCAGCTCACCAACAGGGTCGGCAATAATTTCAATTACCACCTGCGCGGGGGCTATACCGCCCAGATACACCTGGGCTTCTGCCAGAAGACCATCTACATCTTCACCAACCACCAGATTGCCAAGATGAATTTCATGCCAATGCTGTGCCATGTGTTTCTGCCACTGCTGAAGTTCATGGGCAAGCGCGCCCTGATTGGCGGTGCGCTCCTGATACTGGTGTGCGGCGGGAATGTAGTAGCGTTCAAGGTAGTCGCGCAGCATGCGATTGGTACTAAAACGCGGGGTGAGCTGCATCATGCTGGTGCGTACTAGCCCCAACCAGCGGCGCGGCAGGTCGCTGTTATCGCGCTCGTAAAAGCAGGGGATAATCTGCTGCTCCAGTAGTTGATACAGCTGTTCCGCCTCGGCCGCGTCATGTTCCGGCCCATATTCCTCGCCCTTGCCCAGCGCCCAGCCCAGCTCCGGTTGGTAGGCTTCGGCCCACCAACCATCCAGCGAGGACAAATTCAGCCCGCCATTGACCAGCACTTTCATGCCACTGGTGCCACAGGCCTCCCAGGGGCGGCGCGGGTTGTTGATCCATACATCCACGCCCTGCACCAGCCGGCGGGCGAGGGCGATGTCGTAGTCTTCGATAAACATCAAGTGTTTGGCTATGTCTTCACGCTGCAAAAACGTCTGCCAATGTTGCAGTTTGGCTTTCCCCAGTTTGTCGGCCGGGTGGGCTTTACCGGCCACCAGCAGTTGTACCGGATAGCGGTGATTGCATAACAGAGCCGCCAAACGTTCCGGGTCATGTAGTAACAGGTCCGGACGTTTGTACTCGGCAAAACGGCGCGCAAAACCCAGGGTGAGAATATTGGGGTCCAGCGGCCGTGGCGGTGGCACATTGCAGCTGGCACCGCTGGATTCATGGCGCCACTGGCGCTGGTAGCGCATCCGCGCGTAGTCCACCAAATCTGCGCGGCCGCTACTGATAAGTTGCCAGAGTTGCTCGTCACTCAGGGTTTTCCAGCGATCCGGGGTCAGGCCGGTTTCATCGCCCTGCCAGAGATGATCGCCAAACGATTGCTGCCACAGCCTGTTGCTGGCATCCGAGGCCCAGCTGGGAATGTGTACACCATTGGTGACATGGCCGACGGGCACCTCGCGCTGGGGCCAGCGGGGGAACAAAGGTTGGAAAATACGCTGGCTTACGCGGCCGTGTAATTCACTGACCCCGTTGCTGTAAGCACAGGTGCGCATGGCCAAATAGGCCATGTTGAAGTCTTCCTGCTCATCCTTGGGGTTGGCGCGGCCCAAGGCGAGTATGTCCTCCATGTTTACACCCATTTCCGGTGCTATTTCTCCGGCGTAGCGGCGCAGCAACTCGGCGGGGTAGCGGTCAAACCCGGCGGCGACCGGGGTGTGGGTAGTAAACAGGTTGCCACTGCGGGTTGCCCAAAGTGCTTGCCAAAAATCGACGCGGTATTTGGTGCAGTAGGCGCGAATGCGCTCCAGTGTGGCAAAGGCGGCGTGGCCTTCGTTGAGGTGGCAAATATCCACCTCAATACCCAGCTGTTCCAACAGTCGCCAACCACCAATACCCAGGGCGATTTCCTGTACCAGCCGCAGTTCGGTGCCACCGCCATACAGCTGGCTGGTAATGCCCCGGTCGCGCGGCTGGTTGCAGGGGTGATTGCTATCCAGCAGGTAGAGTTTTACCCGCCCGACCTGCGCTACCCAGACGCGAAACAAAACTTCGCGGCAGAGGAAGTTGGTGGCTACATCCATCCAACTGCCATCGCTATCCAACAGCGGGGTCAAGGGCAAACTGCCGGGGTCGTTAAATAGATAGGTCTGTTGCTGCCAGCCCTGGTTATCAAAACTTTGGCGAAAGTAGCCCTCCTGGTACAGCAGCCCTACACCGACCAGCGGCACCGCTAAGTCACTGGCCGTTTTCAGGTAATCCCCCGCCAAAATACCCAAGCCGCCCGCGTAGAGGGGCAGGGCATCACACACACCAAACTCCATGCTGAAATAGGCGATGGTTTTGAGCGGCGATTCCGGGCAGTGCTGGTCATACCAACCCGGCGCCGCCAGATAGCGGTCGCGCTCGGCGACCAACTGGGCGAGTAGTTGCAGAAATTCCTGATCGGTCGCCAGTTTTTCCAAATGCTGGTTACTGGTGAATTGCAATACGCTCACCGGGTTGCCGGTGTTTTGCCATACCGCGGGGTTAAGCCTGTGCCAGAGCGCATCCCCCGCGTGGTTCCAGCTCCACCAGAGGTCAGCCGCCAGGGTGTTTAATATGGCGAGTGCCGGGGGTAATGGGCGGTTGAGGTTGGGCATCGCTAGATCCTTTATTGAGTTTGCGTATTGAGTTTGCGCGTTAATTCACGGTGCACATTTTGTCCCGCTCGTTGTGCTCAAAGTGGGTGATGTTAGCGAGGGTCACACGCGCTATAGCGGTCAATGCTTCGCGTGTAAAAAATGCCTGATGGCCGGTAACTACCACATTGGGGAAGGTCAGCAGGCGCGCAAATACATCGTCCTGCAGCAATTGGTTGGAGTTGTCTTCAAAAAACAAATCGCCTTCTTCCTCGTACACATCCAATCCCAAATGGCCGATTTTTTTACTTTTCAAACCGCTGATGACGGCGCGGGTATCAATCAGCCCGCCGCGCCCGGTGTTAATAATCATCACCCCCTCTTTCATGCGCGCGATGCTCTCGCTGTTAATTAAATGATGGGTGCTGCTATTGAGTGGGCAGTGCAGGGAAATGACATCGGCCTGGGGCCAAAGCTGCTCCAGTGGTACATAGGTCACACCGGCTTCCACCAGTGCCTGGTTGGGTTGGGGGTCGTAGGCGATGAGTTTGCAGCCCAGCCCGAGTGCAATTCGGGCAAATACTTCACCGATCTTGCCGGTGCCAATCACCGCGACCACTTTATTCACCATATCAAAACCCAGTAGGCCGTTGAGCGAGTAGTCGTTTTCACGCACGCGGTGGTAGGCGCGATGCAAATGGCGGTTGAGCATCAACATCAACCCCAGCGCGTGTTCGGCCACGGCATGGGGGGAATAATCCGCCACCCGCGCCACAGTAATGCCCAGGTTTTTGGCCGCCGCCAAGTCAACCTGATTAAAACCGGCGCAGCGCAGTGCCACCAGTGTTACGCCCTGGGCAGCGAGTTGCTGCAGTACATCGGCATCCACATGGTCATTCACAAAACAGCAGACTGCCTGACAACCCTGGGCGAGTAATGCAGAGTGAGTATTGAGTTGGGTTTCATGAAAAACCAATTCATGTGGCTGTGCGAGCAGTGCATTGGCTTGGGTTAAAAATTCGCGGTCATAGGGTTTGGTACTGAATACAGCGACTTTCATAAAAACTCCTTGCACTTTTCAGTCATGAAAATGGTTTGTTGATAAAACACCGCCGCAACAAAAATGGTGCAGTGTTATTCCGCCAAGGCAATCGCCTTATCCATTTCTGTCGCCAGCTCGGCAAATAATTCACTGTAGGCTTTTGCAATTTCTGCGGCGCTATTGCCACAGGCTATGCGGCGCACAAAATGTTGTTGATGAATGATTTTTTTATTGTCGTTACTCATTAATTTCCAGTTGGCATTAATGCTCGCTTCACCATGAATCACTTGCAAATCATAAACGGTGATGCGCAGGCTGTAGTCTGGTGTGGCATAGCTGCGCCAGGGGAAGTTTTCAATCACCCGCTGTGGATTTTTATTCATCAAGTTAATCGCCAATACCCGGCTGATGCCTTTGTCCAACGGTTCGCCCCAGTGTTCAATATCAACTAGCTGCAAGCGATTGGCATCCTTGTTGCGCACTATGGATGAACGCTGTAAATAATCTGCCAGACTAATCGGGCCTAAACCAATTACTTGATTAATCGCTGCATGTTGTTCAGCGGCAGGCACTGGGTCGGCGCTGAGTAAATAAATATTTTTACGCGGGGATTGCTGGCAGCCATAAATCACACTGACTAACACCAGAAGCAGGGTTATGCGCATCATTTTAAGGTTCCTCATCCGCTATTTTTTTGCCGCGCAATAGCGCTTCCGGTTGTTGTTCCAATGTTTCACTCAGGCTGCGAAAGGCCTTGGCTGAACGGCTTACGTCTTCCAGTGTTTCGGTCAGTTGCACAATGAGCGGGGAATCTTCAGAAAAACTCTGGTTAATACCACCGGCCGCTTTGCTGAACTGATCCAAACTTTTTTGCAGCTCTACCAAACTGCTGTTCATGTTGGCGGCGAGTAAAGGCGTTTCTTTGTTAAGCGTTAACAGCAGCGTTTTTAGTTCTTGGTTAGTTGCGGTCAGGTTTTTACTTAAGGTCACAACTTCGTTATTGATGGTGCCCGATACTTGGGTAAAAGAGTCTGCCGCTGTTTTTACGCTACTCAATGTCTGTTCAATAACGCCGGTTTGAACCAGCTTATTGACGCTGGTGGTGAGTTTGTCCAGGTTGTCGATTAAACCTTTGATGTTTATTTCTTGCAGGTTTTTGGATATTTCCTCAAACGCGGTAGGGGCGGTGGGAATCTCCAAATAATCATCTTGCAGCTTGTAGAGTTTTGGTTCTGTATCAGGGAAGAAATTCAGTTCTACATACAACAAGCCAGTTAAAAAACTTTGATAATTTAATTGCGCGCGCAGCCCCTTGCTGATGGCGTCTTCAAAAAAACTGCGGTCAACTGTGGTGCCGGTGCGGCTGATGCGCTGCAGGGCCAGGTCAGCGGTTACGCGCGTGGCGATGGTATTTTTTTCACTGCCGATGACCGGGTTTTTACCCTCATCTTCATCGGGAAAATTAATTTGGATGTCGGTGATTTCCCCTAGCACCACACCTTTGAGTTTGATGGGGGCGCCTATCTGTAAGCCTTGCACTGATTCCTCAAAGTACATGACTATCCGTTCCTTTTGCGAAAATAAATTTCCGCCTGAAAAAAATAGCAGTGCGACAAACACCAAAAGGATGGCGCCTACAATAAAAGCACCTATAGCAAAAGATTTTTGTTGGCTCATGTTTAGCTTCTACGTCTGTGGCAATTGGGTGTCAGTGTGGGCTGTACCTGCGCGGCTCAAAAATTGCCGCACTTTTTCATTCTGGCTGTGTTGCACCAGGTGTTTCGGGTCGCCCGAGGCCAGCATGGTTTTGGCTTGTGCATCCAAAAATACACAGTTGGTGCCTATGGATAAAATACTGGGCAATTCGTGCGAAACAATAATCACCGTGGAATTCAACGCTTTACACACCTGCACAATTAACTGGTCAAGCCGCAGGGAGCTGATAGGGTCCAACCCGGCGGAGGGTTCATCAAAAAATAATAATTGCGGGTCCAGCGCAATAGCGCGGGCAAGCCCGGCACGTTTATGCATGCCGCCGCTAATTTCTGCCGGGTAGAATGTCTCGTAACCGGCAAGTCCAACCAGCGCCAATTTATAGGAGACTATTTCTGCAATTTGTTTGCTCGATAAATCCGTATACAGCTGCAAGGGCAGGGCAACATTTTCAGCCAGGGTCATACTGGAAAATAAAGCACCGGACTGATAGGTAATTCCCCAGCGCTGCAATAAACTCAATTGGGTTTCTTCGCTGGCTTGGTAGTAGTTAACGCCCTCATACAATACCTCGCCTTGACTTGGGGCAATTAAACCAATCATGTGTTTCAATAAAGTGGTTTTACCGCAACCGCTACCGCCAATAATAAAAAAGATATCGTTTTTGCGAACGTTAAAATTCAAATCCTGCTGCACTATGCGGCTGCCATAGCCGATACTTAAATTCTGTACCTGAATAAATGGTGTTGAGCGATTCATTTAAATACCCAGCTTGTCGTAAAGGATATTACACGCGGCATCTGCAACGACCAGATAAACAATTGAGCGCACTACCGCATTAGTCGCCGCCATACCCACGGCATCGGAATTGCGGCCGCATTCAATACCGGCCTGACACCCGGCAATAGCGATCAATATGCCAAAGAAAATACTTTTAATCAGGCCAGTGGTAATGTCCACCCAATCCACTGCGCCCTGGGTTTGTAAAATATATTGGTTGAGATTCACATCCATACTGGTGGCTACCAGCGCACCGCCAAAAATGCCGACTACATCGGCATAAATACACAGCAGCGGCATAATAAAAACCAGAGCCAGCAAACGCGGCAGCACTAAAAATTCCATGGTGGAGATACCCATGGTTTTGAGCGCATCAATTTCTTCATTCACTTGCATAGTGCCCAGTTGCGCTGCATAAGCTGCACCGGTGCGGCCCGCCATAATAACGGCCGTCATTAACGCACCCATTTCACGCACCATACCAATCGCTACCAAATCGGCGACATAAACCTGCGCACCCAATTGGCGTAATTGCACTGAACCCAAATAGGCCAAAATCATGCCCACCAGCAGTGCAATCAACGTCACTATCGCCAGTGCGCGCGGCCCCACCTGGTGGATAAAAAAGAACAAGTCCTGCCGGCGAGTTTTCGCCCTGCCTGCCAACCAGTTGCCCAAGGCGAGGCTAATATCGCCGACAAATACCAGCGTGCGCCGCACCCCTTTCCACTGTGCAGCGAGGGTGTTTGGCAATTGGCTGAACCAGCGCGAATCGGTGGTTTTTGTTTGGGGTTTGTAACTGGGGATGGCGGTGGCGAGTTGTAGCAGTTGTTGCAAGGCTTCCGGGGTTTGGCGGGTGTCCAGTGTGATTTGTTGTTGCTCGCACTGGCGGGCAACCTGCAGAAGCGCAGCGGCGAGGCTGGAGTCCCACTGCTGGAGTTGGTCACTAATAACAGTGATCTGTTGGCAGCCGGGTGGAATTGCCGCGCAGAGGCTTTCACCCTCGGGAGCTTTGCCAAGTTGCCAGTTGCCACTCAGGTGAAGTTGCACCTGTTGCGCCTGATCTCTTTTGTTAGGATCTTGGCTAGCAGGATCTTGGTTATTGGTCAGTTCGAATCGAAACAGCAACACAGTCATCCTTATCTTGCACATGAGGTGTTAGGCTTGATCATAGTCGCTATGACATGGAAAATGAAATTTGCCTCATCCCCGCCAGGCTAAACTTCCCCATCCACTTAACTCACGACAATTATGGCCAGATTATTATTTAAACTCGCACAGGTGCCTGACGATGAAGCTCAGGAAATTCGCAACCTCTTGGATGAACACCAGATTGCTTACTACGAAACAGATGCGGGATTATTTCGCGTGGGGTTGGATGCAATTTGGTTGGCAGACGGCTCGCGCGAAGAAGAGGCGCGCAAATTACTGGGTGACTACCAATCCGAACGCGCGGCGCGCCAGCAACAAAATTATGCCCAGCTCGTAGAGGCGGGGCAGGCGCCCAACCTGTGGCAACATTTTTGTGCCCAACCCCTGCGTTTTATCGGTTTGGTTATCGCGATTATTTTTGTTGCGGGCCTGACACTGCTGCCGTTTGTGATGCCCGCGTTGCAGGCTTAACACTATTGGCCGGCGCTAAAACCTATGGTTGTTGGATAAACCCAAATTATTGATTTTGGTTTTGCCCAATATTTTTAACAGCAGGTTCCGCAAGCTGCGCAACAGCGGGTATAACCAGTGACTTAGCCGTTTGGATTTGAATAGCCAGTAATTCAGGCGATTAAAAACTCCCGAGCGACTGCTGAGCAGCGACAGCATGTGGATTGCATCCGAACCGTAATAAAGTTGTTGTTCCAGTTTTAATACCATGCCCTGATCTATATCCCACCCGAGTGCGGTAATTTCATCCATGATTGGCCCGGGTTCGCGCGCATCCCACAGCACCAATTCGCCGATGTCGGCGCGTATGCGTACCAGCCGGCAGTAGTTATCGCAGGCGGGGCATTCTTTGTCGTAAACCAGCACCAGTTGTTTTGTATTATTCATTCATCACCTGTCGTTGTTGTCGCCTAACCAAGCTACTATTTATGCGCCAGTCATGCGCCAGAAATGGTTTGATGTCATGCGCCAATAATGGTTTCATGCGCCAAGAATGGTTGTTAGCTTCAACCTACCCACATGCCCTTCGAGGTAAAAATACATGTCCTTTTATTCTGCTAAGAATAAATTAAGCCTGTCAGCGCTGTTGCTGCTGCTTGGCCAAGGATGGACACTACCGGCGCTCAGCGAGGATGACAATAACGCGCCGCAAACCTCAGCAACAAAACCGCTGGAAGAGGTGATGGTCACCGCCAGAAAGCGTGAAGAAAGCGTGTTGGATGTACCCATCGCCATCACCGCCTTTGGTGCTGATGTACTTTCCAGCCCCACCATCAGCGATATTTCCAATTTGGCGGCGCTGGCGCCCAACGTAGAATTTTCCACATCGCCCCCTATTTCCGGCACCAGCAATGCGGCAGCCGTATTTATTCGCGGCATTGGCCAAAATGATTTTCTCGCCACCAATGACCCCGGTGTGGGTGTTTATTTGGATGGCGTTTACATCGCCCGCTCGGTGGGTGGTGTGCTCAAAGTAAACGACATCGAGCGCGTGGAAATATTGCGCGGCCCCCAGGGAACCCTGTTTGGCAAAAACACCATTGGCGGCGCGGTGAATGTGATCTCGCGCCTGCCCGCCAGCGAGGCGCGCGGCAGTGTCACCGTCATCGGTGGCAGTAAAGATCGACAAGATCTGGCACTCAGCGCGGAAGGGCCATTGGCCGATAATTTGACTGGCCGTCTCTCATTGCTCGATGAAAATCGCGATGGATATGTAGAGCGCACACTGGACGGCAAAGATCAGGGCAATATCAACCGCAGCACTTTAAAAGGCCTGTTGCACTGGCAGCCTGCCGAGCATATGGATTTCCGTTTCAGTGGCGACTACACCCACCAGCGTCAAAACGGTGCCGCCGAGGTGATGATTGATATCACCGAAGGCCGCGATTTGAGCACGCTGCCGCCGGGCGAGCCGCTGACCAACTGGGAGCTATTTAATGCACTCATCGCCGGCCCGCAATTTGATACCCAGTGGGATACCCGCTGGCTCCCCACAGGCGATGGTTTTAACACCTTCAGCACCGGCCCCTCACAGGACGATCTGGAGGTAAAAGGTGTGTCGGTAAGCGGCGATATTGAATTATCCCCCAGCCTGACCCTGACCTCCGTCACCGGCTACCGCGCGATGGAAGGCACCTATGCGCGCGATGCCGATGGCTCTCCACTGGCTTATGGCAGTGTGGTGAACCGCGATGAGCAATCACAATTCAGCGAGGAGCTGCGCTTGACCGGCAGCAGCGGCGAGAGTTTGACCTGGACGCTGGGCGCTTTTTATTTGCAAGAAGCGATTACCAACCAGCAAGACGTGGTTTTTTTGGGCGGCTTATTTGAAGCCACCGGCGGTGCCGCCGACGCCACCTTTGATGTGAATAATGAGGTGGATGTTGATAGCCGCGCGCTGTTTGGTCAGCTGTCGTGGACGCACAAAGCCTGGGAAGTCACCGGTGGTTTACGCATGACGCGTGAACAAAAAGAATTTTTTATCGACAACGCCACCGTCAATACCGGTGTGCAACTGATTGGCCCGCAACACAAACCGGCAGACGTTTGGCGCGAAGTATCTCCGGGGTTAAATATCTCTTACGACCTTAATGAGCACAGCATGCTCTACGCCAGTTACAGCGAAGGTTTTAAAAGCGGTGGTTACAACGGCCGCCTGGTCAACCCGGCCACCGACACACAAAGCGGCACGCCGGTGATTGATACCTTTGATCCGGAAAACGCCACTACCTACGAACTGGGTTTCAAACAACAATACGATTGGCTGTATTTACAGGGCGCGGTGTTTACTACCGATTACACCAATATGCAGGTGTCGGTGCTCACCATTGGGGCTAATAATTTGATTGCGGTGACTATCGACAACGCCGCTAAAGCTGCTATTGATGGCGCTGAATTTGAGGCAGTGGTGACACTGGCCGATAATGTTCGCCTGCGCACGGGGCTTGGGTATTTGGATGCGCGCTACGTTGAGTTAGAGCAGGGGGCGTTGTTAAATAAAAACCAGAAGCTACAAAAAATTCCAGAGTGGAATAGTTTTGTCAGAGGCGAATACGATTATTCGCTCACGCATTATGGTCGCCTGACCAGTGCATTGGAATTCAGTTACAAAAGTAAAACCTATAATGATCCATTAAATACCGAATCCATCGCGCAACCCGCATTTACCTTGGTGAATGCGTCGCTCAGTTGGCTCAACCCGCAGGAGACTATTAAGGCCTCGCTGTTTTGCAACAACCTGACGGATGAAACCTATTTCCTCAGTGGTGTGAGTGAACTGGCCTCGGTGGGAATTTCAAGTGCGACCTATGGTCGTCAACGTGAATTTGGGCTTGCGCTGGAATACAGCTTCTAACATAGGATTGGCGGCGATGAACCTTAAACAACTCTACAAAAGCGGTTTTTTTCTGGCGGGCGTTTTGCTGGCTGCAACTGCAGTGGCGCAGACTACGGTTGATGCCAGCACTGAATCCAACCTTGAAGCTAACCTTGATGCCCAAGGCGATGCCCCCATCAAAATTGCTGGCGTGGCGCTGGAGTACCGGCTGCGTGAAAATGGCAGCGACCAATACAATAAACTCGTAGAAAAATTGGCTGAAAAAAAACTGGATTTTAATCTGGTGATTTTTCCCCTGACGCGTGCGGTGCGCAACCTCACTGAGGGCGCCGATTGTATTTTTCCATCATCCTTAAATTCACTCGGCACTCATTTTGCGGAACAAACCAAAGGCTACGAGTTTATTGCGTCTAACCCTGTTGATTACATCAGCATGCGCGTTTTTACACGGCAAGGTGAAAAAACCATTGCTGCGTTTAACGAGTTAAACAATAAAAAAGTGGCTATTTGGTTGGGCTTTGATCGCAATATTTATTTGCAGGGAATTAATGCAACGGTTGACGAAGTCGCCAGTGAAGAAGTGCGCGTCAATATGCTCACCAAAAAACGGGTAGATGCGATTGTCGGTTTTACGCCGGATGTTTTTCTCGCCGCGCAAAAACTGGGGGTGGCTATTCCGGAATACAATAAATCGCTATCTGTTTTTGAAGGCGAGGGCGCCTCAGTGGTGTGCCATAAAAACGCTAAAAATAGCCAATTTATCGAGCAGTTAAATACCCAGTTGGAAATGCTGCGCGAATCGGGTGAGCTGGCAAGTATTTTGGGGCCTTACGCCACGCTGGTTAAATAATTGAATCACCCGGAGTAAAGCCGAGCCTCTGCTGGCCTCAGAGGCTCGTCTAAAAAATCGCTTTAGAAATTAATACTGCCACAACATGGCAATGGAATATCCGCCCGCTGAGGGTGCCATAAACAATATTTTTTCCCCGCGTTGTAAATCACCTTTTTTGCGCCAGTAATCCAGTGTGACTGGAATATTGGCCACTGTCATATTGGCGTAGAGGCCTATGGTGTGGCGAATTTTGTCCTCGGCAATTTCCAGTTTATCCGCCCAGACTTGCATCATTTTCAAACCTGACTGATGCATGATGACTTTATCGACGGCTACTTGCGGGTTTCTATCCAGCAGTGTTTTGGCAACTGACATGGGAAATAAAATTAAATCTTTCACGGTAGTTCTGCCCTCTGGCGGGCGCACGGTAAAAAATTCTTTCTGTTGGGTAAATTGCGCGTTTTTCATTACCAGCGCATTAAACACTTCCGGCTTGGTGTTGTTGAGTTCATATTTATCAATAAAGGATTCTGTAGAACCATCCAGAATCACCGCGCCAGCACCGTCCCCTGCAAAAGCAAAATTGGGTTTGGTGGTGTCCAGCATGGTGTGAACCCAGTCGGTGGAGGTCACAATAAGCACCACTTTATTTTTGCCGGTACTGATTAAGGCATCCGCCGTATTTAATGCGGTAATAAACGAGGAACAGGCGGTGTTGATTGGCAACACCGAGGCGTTCCATGCGCCTAATTCATGTTGCATCAAATTCAAATCATCGCCATACACATTTCGGCTGGGTTGGATAATGCCGATAATCAAATCTATATCCAGCGCTGTGTATTTACTGTTGGCCAAGGCATCTTTAGCGGCTTCTACTGCCATCATCAAGGCGGTTTCCGTTGCGCTGGCATGACGACGCTCTTCATAGCCGGAGAAGTATTCATCCATGGATTCAAACAGGGCGTTACCGCCCACAAATTCGCTGTTGAGGACGACGGTGGAGGGTAGATAACTACCGGTTGCTTCTATATGGGACACGGCAAAACCTCTCATTTAATACAATAAGTGTGGATAAAAATTCAGGAAAATCATGGGTGGTTGTTATAGGGATCAGGTTTGATCTGCTTAGCCACCGGGGGTTGCCGAGCCATTCATGGCCAGGCCTTTGATACGATCGCCCATGGGCGGAACCTCATCGCGATCAATTCGCACATCAATGAGGGTGGGGCCGTTTTTGGCGAAGAGTGCAGGCATATCCAAATCGCACAACTCTTGGGGTGAGGTAATGACGATACCCTCAACACCCATGGCTTCGGCCATGGCGGCATAGTTGATACTGTTTAGTTCCCAGCCGATGGATTCCTGATTGCCCAAGCGCTGGCCGTGTTTCACCATGCCCAGTGCGGCATCGTTTAACACCATAAATACCACCGGCAGTTGGTGCTGCGCCGCTACGGTTATTTCCTGTGCACTCATCAAATAGGAACCATCGCCCACCAAACACAGGGTAGGGCCGGTGTCTTTCACAAAAGCGCTACCAATCGCCGCGCCAATTGCCCAAGCCATGGAACCAAAACCCATGGCGATGCGGTAATAACCTTCGTTATTGGAACGCACAAAATAATGGGTCGCCCAGGCCCAGGCATTGCCAGCATCGACAAATACGCGTGTATCTTCAGGCAAGGTGAGCGCCAAATGCGCCATAAGTCGCTGGGGTTTAATGGGGCTGGCATCGCTCAAACATTTTTCCGGTTCACGCAGGGTAACCATGGCGCCCAAGACATTTTTTTCGGTATTGCCGGGAATGGTTTGCCAGGTGCGGCCCCACTTGCGCGCCGCTGCCACGTTTTCAATCAGCCGGGTAAATATGGTGTGCAAATTGCCAAATACATGGAGGTTGGCCATGGGCGAGCGGGTAAAGTGTTCTACGGATGAATCAATATGCACCAGCTTGGTATTGAGCAAATCATCGTTCCAGCCGCTGGTTCCCATCTCCCCAAGGGCGGCACCCACTGCAATAATCAGGTCAATTTTATCGCCCTGGAATAACTCTTTAGCGCTGTCGTGGCCGGCAAAACCATAGACGCCGCGATACTGCGGGTGGGTTTCATCTACCCAACTTTTTCCCATAGGGCCGGTGACAAAGGCGGCGCCCGTCAACTCAATAAATTGAATAATTTCTTTGTGCGCGCTGCCCGCGCCGTTGCCTACATAAACCGCAATAGTGTTCACGCGCCCCAATTTTTCGCAGAGACGATTGATGGCCGACTCGTCGGAAACAAAAAAGTCATGCACCAAAAGATCAGCATGGATGTGCGGTTTTATCTGTGCCGGTGTACGCAATACATCGGAAGGAATGCTGATGTGTGCCGGCCCTTGGGGAGTGCGATGGGCGGCCATTAACGCCGACACCAATTTACTTTCCAGCTGTTCGTGGTGCGATATGAGAGTGTTGTAGCGGGTGCAGTGGCGGAACAGGCCCACTGTATCAATCGCCGTACAGCTGGATTCCTGCAGCGCACGCTTGCCAAATTTTGGCAGCGGAGTTTGCGCGGTAATCACCAACATGGGTATTTCTTCGCTGATTGCAGAGCAGATGCCGGTGATCAAGTTAGTGGCGCCCGGGCCAGTAGTCGCACAGACCACGCCCATTTTTCCCGTTTCACGGCTGTAACCTTCGGCCATAAACGCGGCGCCACACTCGTGCCGCGCCACGACTAATCGCGGGCCGCCATTGCGCTCGGAGCGCGCCAGGGCATTAAGCAAGGGTTCTATAGCGCCACCCGGCACACCAAACACCTTATCGATGCCCAGTAGTTGCAGATAGTTGACGATCATATCCGCGTAGGTGGAGGTTTCTCGTGAGAGGTTGAGTGGAGCGCTAGGAAGTATTTGTTGATCGCTGGGGATATTTAAATCGAGTAACTTGATGTGGTTTAGCATTTACAGGATAAATCTCGCGTTGCGCATCCCTTCGGTGATTTCAAAGTGAGCAAATTATATCCAGATGTGAATTTTGACGACAGTGCCGCAATTTTTTGCTTTGGGTGTTTTTTGTTCGATTAAAGCGTTTGATGCCAGAGTGAATTGGGAAACTGCAAATCAAAAAGTGAACAGAGTGAAGAGCCTCAAGTTCTGCAACTTGTCCGAAATTGCGCGGTTTTTAGCCTGAAACTTGAGCTAATAAGAATCCTTGGATAGGCCGGATCGGTATAAAAAAATGAGGATTATAACTGTATTTATATATTCTTTATTGTTATTAAAAATAAATTTAATTATTTAGAAATAGTATATAAAAAGTTTATTTTGTTGGGCGTGTCACATATTTTTTGGGAATATTCGCCAGTTTTGGCCACTTTAAGTGACCTGTTCTGCCAGCGGTTACTTCTCTATTTGCAGCTCTGGCGATTGCTTGGGCATGTATTTCAGGCGGCAGGCGGTTGGTGTCATGGGTCTATCAATCAAGTATCCCTGAAAACAAATATCGCTATAGCGATTCAGCCAGTCTGCCTGCATCTGTGTCTCAACCCCTTCGGCAACTACTGCCAATTTCATGGTGCGGGCGATGGCGATGATGGATTCCACCAGCACTTCATCTTCACTGTTGACCATCAGGTCATCGATAAAGGATTTGTCGATTTTGATTTTATTGATCGGGATGCGCTTTAAGTAGCTGAGCGAGCTGTAGCCAGTGCCGAAGTCATCCAGTGAAAAAGTCGCGCCACGGCGCTGTAGTGTGACAATTTTAGCGACCACTTCATCAAGGCGATGCAGTGCGGCGCGCTCGGTAATTTCAAACTCAATATTGCGCTCTGAAACGCCGTAGCTTTCTACAATAGCAACAATACGCTCAACAAAATCGGCTTGATACAGGGTGTTGGCGCACAGGTTTAGGGTGATGCGGAAATCAGCGGGAAGTGCGCCTGCGGTCATTAACTCTTTTAAAAACGCACAGGCTTTGTCCACCATCACATAGTCAACGTCGACGATCATGCCGGAGTTTTCAAGGAAGGGAATAAAGTCATTGGGTGAAACCAAGCCTTGGGTTGGATGGTTCCAGCGAATCAAAGCCTCTGCTGCCACCAGGTTGCCCGAGAGGCCATTCACTATAGGTTGCAGCACCATGGAAAACTGCTTTGTCTTGATCGCTTCGCGCAGATCTGACTCCAATTGCACATGCCTGTGAACCTCTGCCGCCATGGATTCTTCAAATAACTGATAACCATTGCGGCCATGCTCTTTGGCTTTGTACATGGCGGTATCGGCGAAACGCAAGAGAACCTCGGTATCGCTGTCCTCGAAGGGATACATCACAATCCCGATGCTGCCACTGACAACAAATTCAGCCCCATTGCTCAGTGCTACCGGTGCGTTGATTGTTGCGAGCAGGTGTTTGGTCAGGGTTATTGCCTGGTCTTTGGCTTGCTCGAGGTCTTTGTCCAAATCCGGCAAGCTGATAACAAATTCGTCGCCCCCTAAACGGGCAAGCGTGTCAGATTCCGGTAATAACTTGCGTATTTTTACTGAGAGTTTTAGTAAAAGTTCATCGCCAAGCGAATGGCCAATGGTGTCGTTAATGCGTTTGAATTCATCAAAGTCGATAAACAAAAGCGCACCAAAAGTGTGAGTGCGGTTTGCACGGCGAACATCTTTTTTTAATTGGTTTTGAAATAAGTTGCGATTGGGCAAGTCGGTGAGCGTATCAAAATAAGCCAGATATTCGACACGCTCTTCCGCTTTGACTCGCTGGGTTACATCCAAGCCAACAATAAGCACGCAGGCTTTTCCATCGAGATGGAAGGCGATAAAGGTCATTTGGATCACCAGCCTATCGCCGCGCGCACTGGTAAGGCTGTGCTCCACCGTAAGCCCTTGCGGGTCGTTAAAATCCAGCCGATCCAAACTAAGCTGCAATGCTTTGGCTTCTTCCTTGTTGATATTTTTGTGCACACTGCAGTAATCCTGACCAATCAGATCGACTTGCGGTTTCTGATAAAACTGTTCAGTGGTGGTGTTGGCAAAAATAAACCGATAATTGTCATCAACCGCAAATACCAGGTTGGGGCTGGTATCCAAAATAAGGCGCAATTGTTGTTCACTTTTGGTTAAACCGGTTTGCCAACGTTCGAGTGCCGCAAGAAAATTGTTGGCATCGTTGACGATGTAGCCGAGTTCATCAAATTGATGGCCGTCAACATGGTCGATACGTTTTTGCTCGGTTTGGTCGGGCCGGATTAGTGAGAAGCGCTTGGCGATAGTGACCAGAGGGCGCGTGAGCATAAAATGGAAAAGGGCAAAAAGTACCAGCGCCAGGCTGAGGTTTCTGAGAATGCCCGACACCAGAATAGTGATTCCCCGATCATAAAAAGGTGCAAAACCCAAGTCATTACTTACGCTCAGTACCAGTTTCCCCTCATAAATGCCGTTGGTATAGATAAGGTCAAGCTGGTAGGTTTTGATCTCCTCGGCAATGAGTCGCGTTAGCCACAGGGTATCGGAGGGCGGGGGAGTTGAAGAGTAATCGGCGATGACCTGATCGCGATCATCCAAAATAGCGGCGTAGGTAATAAAGTTGTAATTTTCCAAGCCTTTGATAACTTCGTCAGCCAGGTTTGCATCCAATTGGTGCACTGCACGTTGCGCAGAATTTCTTACAACACTAAAAATTTCATCGACATGATTATCAATTTGCTGGCGTTGATTATCTAAATCTACAACCACCTGAAACACAGCAACAATAAGCCCGAGAGTTAGGGCTATCGCTAAGCTTGCTCGCATCAAACGATAGGCAATACGCTTATAAAACTCAATTGTCATATAAAGAGCGTTCCCACCGTCATGAAAACAAAAACACCTTACAGATCCATTACATCTTCATTATTCTTAACGCTGTGCGCATCCCTGAGCACTAACCTCTGCGTTCTATAGTATTTCAACTGTTGGTATAAAAGAAGGCAGGCATTATATCTTTTTAGCACAGCCAAACCTGGTGGCTGTGCTTTATTCAATTAACTGTAATAGTTAGCGTCAATAATTTCACTCAGCTCCACTTTGGCCACTTGTGGTTGTGCGCTTAACCAGGCGTGCAGCTTGGCTTTATCTGCTTCGGTTGCAGAGCCGTAACGTTTGGCGGAGCCAACAAAACCGGAGAGACGTTTGCTGGACAGGCCGCCGCCAAACACCAAATCTTCGCCATTGATGGCATCAATAAAAAAACTGTCCACAAATTCACTGATTTTCTCTTCGCTCAGGTCGCTTTTAAATTCACATTCCAACTCAAAGCCGAAGGTGGCAAATTCGTCTTGAAATAATTTTTTACGCAAACGTTTACTGCGTTGTGGGGCTTTTTTGGTGTTTACATCGGTCATGGTTTTTACCTTGCTAACTTGCTCTATTAAAAAACTTACTTCATTTAAAAAAGTGATTTTGAAAAAACTTATTGAATATCCGCATTGCTAACGCCATTTAATTCCATCAGCGTAGCGACTTGTTTTTCCAATAACATAATACGGTTTTCCAACTGTTCGATTTTTTGTTCCATCTGGGTGTTGTGTTCTTCGCTACCACTGCGGCTGGCGATTGTGCTGCTTTGCATGGCGGCAATGGCAGTCAAATCCGGCATGCCACACAAAAGGTGCATGTAACGATCTTCCCGTTGCCCCATTTGTCTGGGGATATGCATTACCGTTGGTTTGGTTTTGGCGCACAACTGCTGCAGCTTTTCTTCCAGTACGTGATGGCTGGCAAACTCCACCATACGCTGGGTGCGCGTCATAATTTCTGCAACGGTTTGCGGGCCGCGCAGTAACAATACCGTCAATATCGCCTGGGTAGCTTTGTCCACGCTTAGCACCCGTGTCAGGCGCTGGTCATAACGCGCGGCGCGGGCACCATAATCCACACTGATTAACTGGCGGTCTTGCAGTTCACTCAGGCAGCGCTGTAACTGGCCGCTTTCATAATTGCTGATAGGTTCGCGGCTGGTTTTTTGGTTGCAAGCCAGGGCGAGGCTGTTCAGTGTCAACGGATACTGATCGGGTGTTGTCAGTTGCTTTTCCATCAATGCGCCCAAAACCCGCGCTTCTATCGCGCTCAGCTCCATCGCTGCTGCGTGTGTCTGCTCGCCACCGGGGGTGTCTGGATTGGCATCGCTGTTTTGCTCATTGATCTTGTCCATAAAAACTCCCGAGTTTGTTTATGGGTCGCACTCTACGCTGATGGCACATAAATTTCACCCTTGAGGCCAAGTAAAAAACTTAGCCGGGTGTGAATTCTTGGCTATATTTTAGTCACTGCGATCAAATTGATCGGCAGAGTGAGTTTATGTCGAGGATGATTTTATGGATGTATTGTGGTTGTTAGGAAACCCTGCCGAGTATTATCGGGTGCCCGATCAGCATTTGCTTGTGAATGCCGCCGGCGAGTTAACGGAAACAGCAGCGGCCTATCGCCAACAAATCAATTCTGCTGATGCATTTTCTGCATTGGCCTGCTCGGTAGGTGCTTGTGTGATGGGGGAGGGGTTAAGCCTGGCGGAACCTGATTGGTTTGATTTGCTGCCGGCGGAGCTACCAAAACTCATGTTGTTGAATGGAAAACCGCGCCCTGGTTTGGAAATGCCGCTCAATCACCACTATGTGGATGCCTATGTTTCCGCCGTGAGTAGCGCCGCCGATTACGCTTTAATCCTGAAAAAAGTACAGGACGACAAACGCGCACTGCAGGCAATGCAGCAAGAGCTGAAAAGTTTTTCTGCTATTGCTTTTACTGCCATGTCATCGGCATCGGAAATGGGCACAGTGGCCATTTTTGCTGAGAAAGTGCAAGAAGTCATGGAGCTGGAGCGATTGGCACAATTGATCCATGCCTGTCTTGCCGATTTAAACCTGAATGGCATGGTGCAATTTATCTTTGACGATGAAGTTCATTTATTCCCGCCCGATATCTCGCCTTCCTACTTACGGCTGTTAAATTTAGCTCAGGATTCAGACGCACGAATTGTTTCCCAAGGGCGCTTTTTATTATTTAGTTTCACTCACCTGCAATTGTTAATTACCGATGCTCCGGTGAATGAGGAGGAGCGTTATGGCCGTTTGCGCGATGTACTGGCGCATTTGGTTTCTATCGCAGAAGCCCGCGCAAAAACGCTGAAAGTGAATTCCCTGTTAAAAGCCCAGCAGGACAACACTCGCACCGTAATGATGTTGTTGGAAATGTCATCGCGCGATAATCGCAATGCTGTCAAGAACATTATGACGGAGCTGTCGGACTCTTTGCGATTGCTGGCTACGGGGTTTGATTTGAATATGGAACAGGAATCGGCGCTGCTGGGGTTATCAGAAAAAGCACTTGGATCACTGGAGGGTTTGCAGGAGACGACCGAGGCAGTGGAGGAGCATTTCCGTAGTCTGGTACAGGAGCTGGATAACGTTGCACATTTACTTGATGCGCCTGATGCTGCCGTGCAACATGCTGAGGAGCACGACAGCCGGATAGAATTGTTTTAATACATGGCGTGTTGCAATACTCAGGCGTCGGCGGCTGCAAAAGCATTCGCCTCCTGGCAAATGACTTCATCCACTATTTCATCCGCAGATTTATCGCTACAGTCGATCACTATATCCGCGTAGCGCAAGTACAGTGGGCGTCGCTCGCTGTAAACCTCTGCAAAACTTTGCCCGGCGGGGCGGGCTATGCCTCTGCTATCCATATTCGTAATACGTTTTTCCAAAGCGTCCAAGCCCAAGTCCAAAAAAACCACAGGCCCAAACTGCTTGAGGTGATTCATAGCCACCTGGCTGTAAACCGCGCTGCCACCAGTTGCTATAACGTGGTTGGGATAATGGGCATTCAGCAGTACTTTTTCCTCCTGCTCGCGCAGTGCCATATAGCCCTGTTGATGCAAAATATCTTGCAATGTTTTGCGATGCTCCAACTGGATCAGCAGGTCGGTGTCGATAAAATCTTTTGCCAGATTTTTGGCCAATAACAGGCCCAGGGTACTTTTGCCCGCGCCGGGCATACCAATCAAAATCAGGCTCTGGTGATAGGGATTCATAGGCTGGCTCCGGCAAATCATGAGTAGACGATGAGCATCCAGAAGGCTGCGGCCATATGCCTATGGCCGCAGTCAACTAACTATAGCTGAGGATCGCACAACCGGCGTTGGGGATGGATTGTTTTAGAGCAGGGTTGTTGCGGCGCGCGAACCGCTGTGAAACATTGCCACGAGTGAATAGCGAAAAAATGGGCTATAGCTCGCTAAAAAATCACTCAACAAAAATTGGATGTTGGTCGCTATGTCAGCAGTGGCTGATTGCAGCAGATCCCCAAACTCTGCCAGAACCACGCAGGGGCTATCGATTTTTTTATCGGCATCGGTAACCACTGCTCTGAGTTGAGCTGTAGCGGCGTTCCATTCAAACAACAGAAACAGCGATTCATCCTGAATGTTTCTGTGCAAAAGCTCAACAGCTTTGGTTGCGCAGGCTTCCACGGCTTGTTTTAGGCTGGTTTGATCGCCCCCGCTAAAGCGGCGATGGTAGAGTTCAGACTGGTCTGTGGACTGGTGTTGCCAGAGCGATGAGCTAGACATATCAGGCATTGCACAGGTCTTCAAATGCATCAACAACCGCTTCCTCATCCGCTTCGGATAATTCCGCCAAGTCCATAATACAAGGCTCATTAATACCCAGTATTTCTTCTATGTCTTCAAATGGCAGCTCAGCGGCAAGCGCGTGCTGAACATAGTTTTTCACCGCTTGGTGTAAGGCGGCTTCGTTATCGCGCGCGGCCTGTAGTTCCGCCACAGTGTTGGCGGTTAACCAGCTGATAAACGCGGCGCGGTCAGCTTCAGAGGTATTGGTGCTGGCGTTGTATGCCGGGGCAGGGGAATTGATGCTCAAGATGGTTTACCCATAACTATTGGAAAGGGACGCCAGTATAAAGCCATTTTGTGAATCGCGATCCCTTTCACGCCGGTTTTGACCGGGCTTGCGCGCCCGGCCTAGCCGACCCAGCGCGCAATGAAGCTTCCATCTGGGTCGTAGCTATCGCGCTGTTTTTGGATATTAAATTCCCGCCGTCCGCGTGGATCTGTGCCTACACCCGCCAGGTATTGCCAATTGCCCCAGTTGGCGGCGCAGTCGTAATCGATAAGCTGCTGTTCAAACCAGGCCGCGCCATAGCGCCAATCGACACCCAGTTGATTGATGAGATAGCTCGCGACAATTTGACGGCCGCGGTTGCTCATCCAACCAGTAGCGGCGAGTTGACGCATAAACGCATCGACAAAAGCATTGCCGGTATTGCCAGCGCACCAAGCCGTATAAGCCTCAGGGTAAAAACTCAGCAGCGGGTTTTTATCCTGAATGCCGCGCAATGCAAACAGCCGTTTGCCAAAACGGAAAGCGAGCCATTGAAAATATTCACGCCACAGCAATTCAAAGTAGAGCCAATAAGTGGACTCATTGGCACCGTGGGCCTGTTCATAATCTTTAATGGCCTGTGCTACCTGTCGCGCTGACAGGCAGCCGTTGGCTAGCCAAGGTGACAGTTTTGATGAGAAATCCCAGCCATCCAAACCGTTGCGGGTATTTTTGTAATTGTTGATTAAATGCTGCCCGGCCAAAAAATAATGCAGCTGCGCCAGACCAGCAGTACTGCCACCGCGAAAGGGCAGGCGTTTGGAATCACCCGGTTGCACCAACTGTTGCGCACGCACAATACCCAGCCATTGATCCAGTTCACAGGGCGAGTTGTTCAACACAACAGGCTGGCGCAAGCGTGGCGCCGGGGGTAATGATCTGGTGAAGGGGCGCGTTTCTACCCATTTGCGAAATTGGGAAAAAATCAGCGGAAGCTCGGTGAGATTAAACGGCAACTCGGCGCGATCAAACAGTGTGAAGTTTTCCACGGTGCGCAGGGGGATATCAATTTTTTCTCGCAGGCGTTGCACGTCTGCCTGTTCATCGCTACCCGGATGCTCCGCCACTGTTATGGCGCCTATGTCCCATTCTTCAATGAGGCGACTGAGCGCTGCGGCAGGTTCACCCACTATCAGAATTAATTCGCTGCCTTTTTCGCGCAGGTTTTGCCGCAGTTGTTGCAGCGATTCCAATAAAAACTCCTGACGATGCAGGCCCAGACTTTTTTGTTGGTAGCGCTGGGGTAAGAGCCAGCGCGATGGCATCACATAAACACCAATCACCCAATCGTTATTGGCTACCAGTTGGCTCCAGCCGGGGTTATCTTCCAAACGTAAATCATATCTAAACCAGTAAATCGCTTTGCGCATTGCGTAACTCCTTTCTGTTTCCCTGCAATACGCAAGCGCCATTTGTCCCTATCATTCGGCGATAAAAATACTCACGGTTTCAACGGACAAACGATTGGTAAGGCTAGGCAAAGGCGGTGGTATCCAAATCGATTTTTTCCAGGCTGGTATTGAAATGTGCCAGTTGTTGATCGTCCTGCGGCAGTGCCTCTACCAATCGCTCCATCAGGTTTTTCAAATGTACTAGCTGATCGTAGATTTGGTCTTGCATTACGCTGATTTCAATAAGAGAAAAGCCATCCTGATTGCTGTTTTCGCTGCTTATACCGCGCAGCCATTCCTCTTGCTCGGGCTGCAGGATTCCACTGCGCGCCACGCAGATTCCCAGGCGCGCCATGGCTGCCAGCATGGAGCGCACGCCGGGATGTTTGGAGTGTTGGGTCAGTTGTTGTGCCAGTGTTTTAGCGGTGGAAAATTGTGTGCGCAATTTTTGTTGGCGCGCCAGCAACAGGTCACTGGAGGGCAGTTGGTTAATCGCCGCAGTAGGTTTGGGCGCGATTTTGAAGAGTACCGTCGCTGCATCGTAAACCGATTCGAAATAAATATTGTCGCTGAGCTTCAGTGCGGCGAGCAGCATCTGGTGCGCATGCGGGCCATAACTTTGGTAGCGATTGTGGTTGTGCACTATGTTGTCGGTGGCGGCGATAATCTGGCTGACCATGGATATCTTGTCGCCAAATAAATAACGTGGAAAGCCTGTGCCATCAATGCGTTCGTGGTGATCGGCAATCGCCTCGCCAATAGCGCCGGGCAGGTCGGGCACCATCGCTAAAAAACGTTGGGCAATCAGTGGGTGCGCCTGCAAAGCCTTCCATTCTGCAGCGGTGAAATCCTGGGTTTTGGTGCATAACTCGGGCGCCAGGTACAAGAAACCAACATCGTGAAAAAGGCTGGCAACAAAGGTAGTTTGCTGTTCTTGTAAACTGAGCCGGAGTTTACTGGCGATGGCCACACCGGCGAGCGCACAAAATAGCCCCTGGTAATAAATCGATTTGCACCTGAGTGCCAGCATAGTCAGGTTTTGGTGCAAGAGCGGGTAGCGTTCATAAAACAAACACATGGAGCGCAGGGTGTTTTGGAATTCCGGTTGGCAGGTAACGGCATATAAGCCGGGCAGCCGGCGGGAAAAGTTATTCAGATAATCAAACAGTTGATGTGCATTTAAACTATCGGCAATGGCGACACATTCTTCCAGTGGTTTGAGTAGTTTATGTTCCAGCAGTACCTGTGCGCGCCGCTCGTCCATATCGGCACCTTTGGCTAACAGCAGTACCCCTTGGCGGTTGTAGATAGGTTGGGTGGTTGTCACCCGGTGCTTTTTATTCGCTTCAATCAAGTGGCGGCAATAATGCTGCTGTTCGCTATCGATCATGCGCTTCTCTACTGGACAGGTGGGGAGTTTGGTTGTTGCCAAGGTGTTCCGGGTGCCAAGGTTTTCCAAGGGCTAACTGCTGGTATATGCAGCGGCTTAAACCCATTGCATCCAGTAACTATAGAGCAGCACCAAGGGAAATCCAGACGCCACTCTCACGGATCACGCAAAACCGCCTCCCGGTTTGAGGAAGGGCAGCAACCTCAGGCTGATGTGTTTTGGGCGATGCGCCAGTAAGCGTGGAATGGCCGATTGCGGTGAGAGAAATTCATCATAGTAGCTTTGCACATTGGCTTTCATCGCGGCGAGTTCCTCGCCCTGCATTGCCCTTGCCTTGTGGATTAGGGCGGGTAATTCGGCTGCCGAGGTAAACACCAGACAATTTTTGCCTTGCTCCAATGCGGGGAAAAGCAGCTCCGGGTATTGGGTTATTGGAATGGTGCCGACGGCCATGGCCTCAATCAGATTGTGCGACATGGGGTAGCGCACGCCGGGGCAGGCGAGGAAAAAATCGGCGCGTGCGATGGTGCCCAGCCACGCTTCACTTTCCACTTTACAATGCCGCGTATTCATAATTACCACTCCCTTGCTGATGGTTTGTTCGGCGCGGCGAAGTGTTTCGTCGGAGGTTAGTTCCAGCAATAATTCCCCGGGTAAACTGGCCGATAATATTTCCAATATTTGCGCGCGGCTAAGTTTGTTATAAATTTTCCGAATGGAATTTTTGTTGTATTTTTTTGCTGCTGCATCGCCACCAAAAAATATTTTCCACTGCCGTTGTTGTTTACGGTAATCCTTCAGTCGCAAATCTTCTCCGGTAGCGTAAAGCGAGGGAAAGAGTGGAAATGGCATGGGAAAACAAGCATCACTTGCTGAATAATCCGGTTGATAATTAATCGTGATAATTTTTCCGGCGCGTCGGGAAAGGCTGGAATACCACTTGTCCGTTACCAACACATAACCATCGGTTAAATCCTGCTCATGGGACAAAATACTAAAATCTTCCCGCAAGCATAATTGCTTGAACTTCTCCTGAATGTTGCCGAGTACCAAATAGTTATCGGTAAAAATGGGATGAAATCCGTTGCGAACAAAAAAAATAAAAAGTCCGTAAAACCGTCGGCCTTGCGGGCCGTCAATTCGATTATCGCGAAAGTCAAACACGACCAATGGTTGTCCCAGTGTCTGGAGATGGCTTGGCGATGTGCGCGTTTGTTGGCGCAGCCAGCGGCGATACTCGATATGTCGACGCGGATATACCAAGGCTTTGTAGCGCTGGATGGTTTGGTCAAATTGATTTCCCAGGCTGGTGATATGAGCAATTTTCATGGCCTTCCCTCTGTTTGGGTATCTGCAGAATGTGGGTGTAAAAACACATACTTCTGAAGATTAATTGCCCAAGATGAAGGTTAAGTGGCAAAAAGTTTGTATTTGCTCAAAGTTTTGTATCCCTGTTGGCATGCTATCGCATGAGGTTCAATGGCAAGGGTGAAATCTTGTGGTAATGTACGCCGCGTTTGGCGCTAAGCGCCCCCGGTTTTGGATAATTAAAAAGAGGAAGGTTTCTGTGTTTGAAATATTTCTGGCTGGTGGTTTTTTGATGTGGCCGATTCTGGCTTGTTCATTAATTGTTATTGCTGTAAGTGCCGAGCGTTACTGGACACTGAACCCTACCAAAATTGCCCCCAAAACCCTGTTAGCACAGGTCTGGAGTTGGATTAAAAACAACCAGTTGGATGCCACTAAATTGCGCGAGCTTAAGCAGTCATCCCCGCTTGGCCAAATTTTGGCAGCCGGTTTGAGCAACTCCAAACATGGCCGTGAAGTTATGAAAGATTCTATTCAGGAGGCCGCCAGCCAAGTCATTCATGAGCTGGAGCGCTATGTGAATATTCTGGGCACTATTGCCAATGTCGCCCCCTTATTGGGCTTGCTGGGTACGGTATTCGGCATGATCCAGGTGTTTAACTCGATTATGATCCAGGGCACCGGTAATACCGGGGTATTGGCTGGCGGTATTTCGGTCGCGCTCTACACAACCGCTGCAGGTTTGGTGGTGGCGATTCCCGCTATGATTGCCCATCGCTTCTTCCAGCGCCGCATCGATACCATAGTGGTCACTATGGAAGAAGAAGCCATCAAGTTGGTGGATGCCCTGCACAGCGACCGCCGTGTCGATGTGAAACTGGTTTAAGCTGCGGGGTCTCGCAAGGTGAAATTTCGTCGCCAACAAGTAGAAGATCAGGGGATTAACCTCACGCCCCTGATCGATGTGGTATTCCTGCTGCTGATCTTTTTTATGGTTTCAACCACCTTCACCAAGGAAACTCACTTGAGTGTGGATTTACCTGAAGCCGTAGGTGAGCAGAGCAGTGAGTTGCCTGAACAAATTGAAATCCTTATCAATAGCGATGGCAGTTACTCTGTTAATGGGCTGGCTTTGGTAAACGATAAAGCGGTTACCCTGAAGTCCGCCCTGGAGAAAACCTCGGAAGGCAATAATGAGTTGCCCTTGGTGATAACCGCTGATGCTAAAACCCCCCATCAAGCCGTGGTTCAAGCCATGGATGTCGCCGGACAACTGGGCTTTGCGCGTTTGAGCATTACTACCCGTCAACCCGAGCCTGAAAAAGACTGACAACTCGGTTACAATTTGCGCCAGTTACCCTGGCGATTTCGCAGGGCTTTTGTGTGAATCATACAAAAGCCCTCGTCATTTTGGTGCTCTAAAGAACAAGGTTACCCGATTGAATTCCTCCTCCAAGGCTAAACACCAGACCAGCGCCAGTGACATCTGGTTGTCTGCCTGGTATGGCAAAAGTCGCTGGACTTTGTTGCTCCTCCCTCTGAATTGGTTATTCATCCTTTTATCGATGATTCGTCGATACTGTTTATTGCGCTGGCAGCAAAAAACTCTCGCCACGCCGCTTATAGTGGTGGGCAATATCTCGGTTGGCGGTACTGGCAAAACTCCCTTGCTGATTGCTCTGGTTAAAGGCCTGCAGGCTCAGGGATACAATCCGGGTGTGGTGAGTCGTGGCTATGGTGGTCGGGCAGAAAACTATCCTTATTTGCTGGGGGCGGATAGCACAGCAGCCCAGGCAGGTGATGAGCCCATGAGTATCTACCAACAGACTGGCTGCGCTGTTTGCGTCGGTGCTGATCGCCTTGCGGCCGCACGCTTGTTGGAAGACCTGGGCTGCGATCTATTGCTCAGTGACGATGGCTTGCAGCATTATCGATTGGGGCGCGATATCGAAATTGCTGTAGTGGATGGGCAGCGAGGGATTGGCAATGGTTGGCGTTTGCCGGTGGGCCCTTTACGCGAACCGGTCAGCCGTTTGGCCAGTGTCGACTGGGTTATTGTGAATTCGCCTGACGACAATTTCACCCTGCCCAGATTCGAGAATATGTATTTCATTCCTATGCAAATTTGCGCCCAGTCACTGGTGCGAGTGGCAACCGGTGAAGTTCAGGCGCTGGCTTATCTGGACGGACAAGCCGTAAACCTTGTTGCGGGTATTGGTAACCCCCAGCGATTTGTGAATACCCTTGCCGAATGCAATATTCACGGAGTTTTGCACGCCTTCCCTGATCATCATGCATACACAGCGAACGATTTTATTTTTAATAACAATTTGCCGGTAGTAATGACAGAAAAAGACGCCGTCAAATGCCAGGGATTTGCCCAGCCGGATTGGTATTACCTGGCAATCAATGCAACCTTGCCCGATACATTTTGGCCGGCTTTTATCCAGCGAATTGAACGAATTATTGAACAAAAAAAATCCCGTTTTGGGCTTTAACTTTTACTATCAGGCGGAATCTTGCCATGCGTTTTTATGTTGTTATTCCTGCGCGTTATGCCTCTACTCGTCTACCCGCTAAACCACTCAAAGAGATAGCGGGTAAACCCATGATCCAGCATGTTTACGAACGCGCCTGTGCAAGTGCCGCCACAGAGGTGGTGATTGCCACTGATGATGCACGCATCGAGGCTGTAGCAAAAAGTTTTGGTGCGCGAGTGTGCATGACGTCGGCTGCGCATAACTCCGGTACAGATCGGTTGCAGGAAGTAGTCACCCAGCTGGGGCTGGGTGAGGGCGATATAGTGGTCAATGTGCAGGGCGATGAGCCGTTGATTCCGCCTGCGGTTATCAATCAGGTTGCTGAAAATATTGCCAGTAATGAATTTGCCGGTATGGCAACTTTGAGTGAGCCAATTCATTCATTGGATGATTTCCGTAATCCGAATATTGTGAAAGTTGTGGCTGACCAACGGGGTAGGGCGCTTTATTTCAGTCGTGCGCCTATCCCTTGGCCACGCGATTTTTTTGCGCGGGCTGATGTTAATTCCCTGCCTGATAATTTTCCCGCTCAGCGCCATATTGGTATCTACGCTTATCGCGTGGCTTTATTGCATCGTTTTGTAACCTGGCCCCAAGCACAGCTTGAAACTATTGAATCACTTGAACAACTGCGGGTGTTGGCCAATGGTGAAGCCATCCACATTGCTGAAGCCTGTGCTGCTGTACCGGGCGGTGTAGATACCGAAGCAGATTTGCTACGCGTTAAATCATTACTTGAAAATTAATTCGATATTTGCAGAGGGTTTATGACCAAGGTTTTATTTGTTTGCCTCGGCAATATTTGTCGCTCGCCAACGGCTGACGGTATTTTTCGTGAATTGGTTTCAAAAGCGGGGCTGGATCAAAAAATTACCGTAGATTCAGCGGGTACCGGCGACTGGCATGTTGGTAAGGCGCCAGATTCCCGTACTGTAGCTGCTGCGCGCAAGCGCGGTTATGACTTGTCCGTACTGCGTGCGCGCCAAGTGAAAACCAGCGACTTTGATGAATTTGATTATGTGTTGGCAATGGATAAAGCTAATTTGGCAGATTTGCAGCGCATCAAACCTGAGCATTTTGCCGGTCATTTAGGGCTGTTTCTGGAGTTTGGTAACCGCAGTGATTATCGCGAGGTGCCTGATCCTTATTACGGTGGTGCAGATGGTTTTGAATTGGTGTTGGATTTAGTGGAAGCGGCTGCCGAAGGCCTGTTAACGCATATCCGTCAGCGCTTGTATTAGACAACCTATCAACCAGCTTCTACACAAATCCAATCCTCAGGTGAAATTGCTGTGCCACTTTTTTTGCCCCATTTTAATTTGCAGAAATTAAATACCCTCGCTGTACCCGCCATCGCCGATTATTTTGTGGCAGTACACAACGATAGCGAGCTGCGTGAGGCTTTGGCTTTCTCGCGCACTGAAAACCTGCCTCATTTGTTGTTGGGGGGCGGTAGTAACATAGTATTGCAGAGCGATTTTCCCGGCGTGGTAATCCAGCTCAAATCCCAGGGTAAAGAACTCATCGCGGAAGATGAAAATTTTGTTTGGTTAAAAGTTTCCGCCGGCGAAAATTGGCATCAACTGGTTGAGTACACCCTGGCCGAGGGATTTTATGGGTTGGAAAACTTATCACTTATCCCGGGTAGTGTAGGGGCGGCACCTATTCAAAATATTGGTGCTTATGGC
Source organism: Cellvibrio fontiphilus (assembly GCF_042646205.1). Lineage (NCBI taxonomy): Bacteria > Pseudomonadati > Pseudomonadota > Gammaproteobacteria > Cellvibrionales > Cellvibrionaceae > Cellvibrio > Cellvibrio fontiphilus. The sequence continues at coordinate 64,074 of NZ_JBHRTF010000006.1, forward strand.
GTTGAGGTAAAGGATTTGATCAGCGAGCTAACTGCGCTTGAAATTCGCTCAGGCCTGACAGTTAACTTTACTAATGAAAGTTGTCGTTTTGGCTATCGCGACAGTATTTTTAAACACACCTTGAAAGACCAGTATGTGATTACATCGGTCACTTTTTGCCTGGCTAAAACGCCCAGACCAAACCTGTCTTACCCTGCGTTGCAACATGCACTCGCAGGTGTGGAGAAGCCAACTCCGCAAGCAATCAGCGATGCAGTTATTGCTATACGGTCGGAAAAACTACCAGATCCTGCGCTCATTCCCAACGTTGGCAGTTTTTTTAAAAACCCTATTATCAGTACCGGGCAACTGTCTGTTTTACGCTCCAAGTATCCGGATATTGTCAGCTATGCTGTAAATGAGGATTCTGCCAAGTTAGCTGCTGCCTGGTTAATAGATAGAGCGGGATGGCGCGGCAAAACTGCCGATGGTGCCCAAGTCCACGTGCAGCAAGCGCTAGTGCTGACCAATCCGCAACACTTATACGGCAGCGCGGTGTTAGCCTTGGCAAAACGGGTTCAGGATTCGGTATATGCCGAGTTTGGGGTCAGTTTGGAAATGGAGCCGCGTGTCTATCCCTGACCGGGCTGTTTACTGGCGGAGCTTGCTGGTTTTTGACGATCAACCTTCTTCATAACTAAAGTATTAAATAAAAGTCCCGAGAAAAAGATTATCGGTATTTAAGAATGCGCCAACGGGCGATTAAGTAGTGGTAGTTTGTCCGGAGTCTCACTACAATCGTGAAAAACGTAGCAGCAAACCTGGGTTGGCTGTCGCTTTAATAAAAACAATGTTGATAAGTCCGGTTTCGGATTGGGGGCTAGTTTGACAAAGATTCTCGTAGTCGATGATCACGATCTAGTTCGCATGGGGATAGTGCGTATGTTGGCCGATGTAAACGGCTATCAAGTGGTTGGGGATGCCAAAAGTGGTGAAGAGGCGGTAACCAAGGCGCGCGCATTGAAGCCTGACGTAGTATTAATGGATGTAAAAATGCCCGGTATGGGCGGCCTTGAAGCGACCAAAAAGCTGCTCTCGGTTAATCCCACACTGAAAATTATCGCTGTTACCGCTTGTGATGATGATCTTTACCCAACCCGTTTGATGCAGGCGGGCGCGGTGGGTTATGTCACCAAAGGAGCGGAGTTTACTGAAATCACGGATGCCATCAATAAGGTGATTCGCGGCGAGCTCTACATGAGCAATTCAATTGCGCAGCAATTAGCACTCAGAACTTTTTCTGGGGCGAGTAATCAGGAATCGCCTTTTGAAAAACTGTCACAACGTGAACTTCAAACTGCTATGTTGATTGCGAATGGCCAAAAAGTGAACGATATAGCAACTACTTTTTGCGTGAGTCCAAAAACGGTTAATTCCTATCGCTATCGCATTTTTGAGAAGCTCTCCATTAATAGTGATGTCGAGCTGACGCTGTTGGCGGTGAAACATAATCTTCTTGATCCCGAGGCAGTCGTTTAAGTGGCTGCCGCTCCTTTTGTTAAATATTGAGATTTGGCAAACAGTGCTGTCATGACACAAGAGCCTGCCGAACTTTTCGATCACTCCCGTTTTTTAAGTAGTACCACCCAGCAGCCGGGCATTTACCAAATGTTCGGTGCTGACGGTGCAATCCTTTATGTCGGCAAAGCCAAAAACCTCAAGGCGCGGCTCTCCAGCTATTTCCGTAAAACTGGCCTGACACCAAAAACCCAGGCATTGGTTGCACGTATCGCGCGAATTGAAGTCACAGTTACGGCCAGCGAAACAGAGGCCTTAATTCTTGAGCAGAACCTGATTAAATCCAATCGTCCACCCTACAATATTCTGTTGCGAGACGATAAATCCTACCCTTATATTTTTATCTCCAGTGGCGAGGAATATCCGCGCATTTCTTTTCATCGCGGCGCCAAAAAAAAACGTGGGGACTATTACGGGCCATTTCCTAATGTGGGTGCGGTTAAAGATAGCCTGAACTTTTTGCAAAAAACTTTTCGCACACGCCAGTGTGAGGACAGCGTATTTAAAAATCGCACTCGACCTTGCTTACAGTACCAAATCAAACGTTGTACTGCGCCTTGCGTAGAGTTCATTTCACCAGAGGACTATAAAAAAGACCTTCATCACACCCGCCTTTTTTTAACGGGAAACAGTGACAAATTGCTGGCTGAACTGGCGGACCAAATGGATGGCGCCGCACAGCAATTACAGTTTGAAAAGGCGGCAAATTATCGTGATCAAATCACGGCTTTGCGCACTGTGCAATCCCAGCAGGTTATTGAGGAAGGTAATGGTGATATAGATGTAATTGCAGCTGAAATGCGTGCGGCGGCTATTTGTGTTCATATTTTATTTATTCGTCAGGGGCGAATTCTGGGTAGTCGAAGTTTTTATCCCTCGGCGACCTTGGCCGAAACGCCTGCCGAGATTCTCGCCGAATTTATTCCGCAGTTTTATCTGGCCAGTACCGGGCGCGATATTCCCCGCGAGGTTATCCTGAGTCAGCCGCTGGAGGATGGCGAGGTGATTGCATCTGCCTTGCAGCAGGCAGCAGGGCGACAAGTTTTTATTAACCATCAGGTACGTAGCCACAGGGCGCAATGGTTGCAGATGGCTGCAACGGCTGCTTATCAAAATTTGATTGCCCACATTAACAACAAAAAAAGCTCGCTGGATCGCTTTGAAGCTCTGCAAGAAGCGTTGGGATTGGAGGAGACTCCGCAGCGTCTTGAATGTTTTGATATCAGCCACAGTAGCGGCGAACTAACGGTTGCAAGTTGTGTAGTCTTTGATACCAACGGCCCACTTAAGTCAGATTATCGTCGCTTCAACATAGAAGGCATTACCCCTGGCGATGATTACGCAGCAATGGAGCAAGCCTTAACTCGCCGATATACCCGGCTGCAGAACGGCGAAGGCAAATTGCCCGATATATTGTTGATTGATGGTGGTAAGGGACAGCTGGGGAAAGCCATTGAGGTGCTTGCCGACTTGGGCGTGCAAGGGGTGCAGTTGATTGGTGTGGCAAAAGGAACTACGCGCAAGGCTGGTTTTGAAACGCTATTTGATGGTGACACCGGAGAGGAGATTGTCCTGCCCGGTGATTCGCCGGCGCTGCATCTGATCCAACACATCCGCGATGAATCGCACAGATTTGCTATTACCGGGCACAAGCAACGACGCGATAAAAAACGTAAAACCTCAACCTTGGAGGATATCCCCGGTATAGGCGCAAGCAGGCGGCGTGAATTGCTGCGTCACTTTGGTGGCTTGCAGGAAATACAAAACGCGAGCATCAGTGATTTGGCGCGTGTAAACGGAATAAGCCAAAAGCTCGCTGAAGAAATCTACGGTTTCTTCCATAACGACTGATGTGAGTTTTAGGTTTTACTGTGGTGTCACAAAAGCGTCATGGGATGTGAAAACCCCGGTGCTGGTGTATTATCGCGATCAGTTATATGACTTTTAGCTCCACCCTGGACCCCGCTATGAATCTTGCTAACCAGTTGACCCTGTTGCGGATATTTATGATTCCGCTGTTTGTAATTGTCTTTTATCTTCCCTTCGGTTGGTCCCACATAGTTACCGCCATCATTTTCAGTTTGGCTGCCATCACTGACTGGGCAGATGGTTATGTTGCGCGCAAATACAACCAAAGCACTCCTTTTGGCGCATTTCTGGACCCGGTTGCAGATAAGCTAATGGTAGCTATCGCCTTGTTATTGTTGGTAACCCTGCACTATGAATCGGCTTGGTTTGTGGTGGCAGCGGCCGTGATTGTAGGGCGCGAAATTGTTATTTCGGCATTGCGTGAGTGGATGGCTGAGGTGGGCCAGCGCGCCAGTGTGGCGGTATCCAGTATTGGTAAAATCAAAACGACCCTGCAAATGACGGCCATTATTGTGTTGCTAACCAATATCCCTTTATTAATTCCGATAGGCTTTGTCGCTTTGGCGGGTGCAGCCATTTTGACGCTCTGGTCGATGATTCTTTATTTGCGCGCTGCTTGGCCCTTTTTATTGCCAGCGCAAGAAAAAAAATAACGGCTTTTTAATCGACTTGCACAGCATTTGAGCAATCGCTAAAAAACCTTATAAGCAGTCTGATAAAAGACTAGGATTTTCAAAACGAGTCCGCTAGAATTGCGGCCTCTGTGCGACACGTTTTACGTGTCTCCGGTGCGTGGTAGCTAGCCACCAAAAACAAATAGCATATTAGTTTTATCATTATTAACCCCTGCGGGATGTATCCCGTATGGGCTACCTCTCCCGCATACAAGTGAGAGAGGTATATCAGAATAAGCTCGCTGTCGCTTGACGGTTCTTGCTTACTTCAACATCGGAGGCATGTAAATGTGCTCCGTTTCGTATTGCTTGGCTCCATATCTTTGTTTGGGGTATCAAGCCTAACGTGTGTCCGTTAGTTCGCTAGATCGACATGCTTTGAGGGCCAACCTTGAGGTGTGAAGCTCGATTAACAATGTCCCTGCTGTTCTACAGTGCCATGCTTTGGTGACAAGGCAGGTTTAAACCTGAATTGCACAGGTTTATTGGGGCTAGCGACAGTATCTGCATGGCTAACATACGTGAATCATCGTCTGAACCTTCGTCACAATTGATGAGCCTACGGCAATTATCGGCTTTAGCCAAAATCGCATTGCAGCTGGTCTGCACAGTAGAGGTATGTGCGGCGACACCTCAAAGCTGCCGGAGGAGAGATGAAGCCTAAACAGTGAAATGATGCGAAGCGGGGAACGTGGCAATCCCGACCACTCGCCCACGGCCAGAAGATCGGCACAGGCAGGGGCTTCGCAAGAAGCGCTGATGAGTGTGGGGAATAGGAGGGTGTAAAAAGCGAATGACTCTCTGTAATCGAGGGTATATCGGTTGAGATATTACCGACTGGGGCAACCCTGGCTGACGTACATCTGGTTTACACGCGTGTGAACTTTTGCTGATTTCAATCTATTAACTCACCTGAAGGGTAGACACTACCCTTCGGGGGAGTAGTCCGCCTGACGGGTAGTTATTTCTATCCACTCAGGAGGACTGTATGAATCTACCATCGGAAACGATGCACGCTACGTCCTCTGACGAGGCGACAGGCTGGCACCAGATCAACTGGGAAAAGGCTTATCGCACCGTTCGGAAGACGCAATTGAAGATCGCGCAGGCGACGCAGGCGGGTGATTGGCGAAGGGTTTTTCGACTTCAACGATTACTTGCTCACTCATTCTACGGACGCTGTATGGCCGTAAAGCGAGTTACAGAGAATCGGGGTCGCAAGACACCGGGCGTGGATGGTGAAACATGGAGTACGCCAACTGCCAAATGGAATGCCGTGAAGCGTTTGTCACATAAGCGGGGTTATCAACCAAAACCGCTAAAACGGGTATGGATACCCAAACCCGGCAAGCAAGAAAAGCGCCCGCTAGGCATCCCGACGATGTTGGATCGGGCAATGCAAGCGCTCTACTTGCAAGGATTGGAGCCTGTTGTAGAAAGCACCAGCGACCCGAAAAGTTATGGCTTCCGGCCTGACCGATCAACCGCTGATGCGATGGTAGAACTCTTTCACTTGTTGGCGCCCTCTGTGGCACCGACTTGGATATTGGAAGGTGATATCAAAGGCTTCTTTGACAACATTAACCACGAGTGGCTATGCCGTAATGTTCCCATGAACAAAGCGGTGTTAAACAAATGGTTAAAGGCCGGTGTGATCGACAAGCACCAGTTTGCAGAAACGAGGGCAGGAACACCGCAGGGCGGGATTATTTCGCCCTGCTTGGCTAACGCCACTCTGAATGGATTGGAAAGCCAATTAAAAACGCACTTTGCGCAGACGATTGGTAAAACTAAATCCAAACAACTTGGGTTACAGGTGGTGAGATATGCAGATGACTTTGTGATTACAGCTTATTCGAAAGAGTTGCTGGAAAACGAAGTGAAGCCTTGGGTAGAGGAATTTCTGTCAGTACGAGGAGTTCAGCTATCACAGGAGAAAACACGCATTACTCACATCAACACCGGCTTCGATTTTCTGGGATGGAATTTCAGAAAATATGTGCCTAAGTCACCGTATCGAAAGGCCAAGCTGTTTATCAAACCATCCAAGAAAAATGCGCAAGCGTTTTACCAAAAGGTGGCGGCGATTATTAAAAACAGCGGCGCATTAACGCAGGATGCGTTAATTGGCCAATTGAATCCGGTGTTGCGGGGATGGGCGGAATACCATTCTCCAGTGGTGGCAAAGCAAACCTTCAGCAAGCTGGAGCATTTAATCTTCTGGCGAATATGGCGGTGGGCAAAACACAGACACCCTAACAAGTCCATTGAGTGGATTCGGAAGCGATACTTCAAATCCATCGGTGAGCGAAGTTGGGTGTTTGCGCTAGCGCATAAATTGCAATCAGGAGAAGTAAGGTATCGCCGACTCTACGGGTTAGCGAGCACCCCAATCGTGCGCCACAAGCGTTTACCAACGGATTACCATCCGTATGACGCGGAACACGAGGAAAAATGGGAGGCACTGCGAGTCCAGCGGATGCGGCATAAACTGCGCTACCGCAAAGAAGTCTGGTCAATTTTCGCCAGACAACTGGGTTTGTGTGCTTACTGTGGTGGCGGAATATCAATGCAAAGTGGCTGGCACGATCATCACATCGTAAGACGTGTTGATGGCGGGTCTGATCGCAAAGATAACCGCGCATTGCTTCATCCAAATTGTCACGCCTTGATTCATAGTCAAGGGTGCATAAAAGAGTTGCAATACAGTGGGTTAGGTGTGTAAGATTCGCGCCTCTCTGATGTTGCCGGCTGGTTATATCAGCTTGCAGTAAACTTGAGCCGTGTGCGGTGAAAATCGCACGCACGGTTCTTAGGGGGGAATGGGTCAGTAATGACCTGTTCCTACCCGACCGAAAAGGCGCGATAGCAAAGCGGTTATGCTCTGGATTGCAAATCCAGCTAGTCCGGTTCGACTCCGGATCGCGCCTCCACTTTCCCTTTTGCGTACCGACGTAAAAGCACTCTGCCCGAGTGGTGAAATCGGTAGACACAACAGATTTAAAATCTGTCGATCTTTTGGTCGTGCCGGTTCAAGTCCGGCCTCGGGCACCATGTTTAAATTACACCGTTCATAAAAATAAAAAGCCGCAGCAATGCGGTTTTTTTATGCCATTGTTTCTGATCAAGGTTAAATCCGGCGGCTAGAATACTAGCCATCTTTAAGTTGCAGGACGCGGCTATTAGGGCTACTGGCTGGAATTGATTAATTATTTTTAACTCTATTTATGTCCAATATTGCGCTAGTGATCATTTGTTTATTGGTTGGGCTGTTATTTCGGCGCAGCAAACGTTTGCCAGAGAATGCGGCAGCTTCGCTTAATTTGTACGTGATTTATGTCGCCTTGCCGGCGTTGGTGTTACTTGAAATTCCCAAGCTTCACTTCAACCATCAGGCAGTGATTACTGTCGTTTCCGCTTGGCTGATTATGTTGTTTGCAGCGCTACTCACTTGGGTTACGGCGCGTGTGCTTTCATGGTCAAGGCCAGTGACGGGGGCGATGATGCTCTTGGTAACTCTCGGCAATACGGGGTTTGTAGGTATTCCCCTGATAGAGGCGCATTTAGGTGCAGAGGCTTTGCCTTACACCATTTTGTACGATCAATTGGGAACATTTATCGCACTCAATACGGTGGGTGTAGCCATGGCTTGTTACTTTTCAGCTGGGCATAGTTCGGTCGTGGAAATTTTGCGCAATATTATGCTTTTTCCGCCGTTTATTACTCTGGTTATTGCATTTCTGGTGGGTGTTTTTGGGGTTTACCCTGAGTGGTTGCAGCTAGTGCTTGCGCGAATATCATCTACACTGGTTCCTGTGGTGATGGTTGCCGTGGGGCTGCAGTGGCAGCTTTCCCTTGAGCGGGAGTATTTATCTCCACTGTTGTTAGGTTTGTTTTATATCTTGATTGTCACCCCTGCATTTGCATGGCTAGGCCTTGAGCTATTTGGTATTCAAGGTGTGGCAGCTGAGGTGATTGTGCTTGAGGCGGCTATGCCGGCGATGATTTCAGCCGGCGTATTGGCTACAGCGCACAATTTGGCGCCGCGTTTGGCTGCCTCGGTGGTGGGTTATAGTTTGTTATTAGGTTTGGTTAGCGTGTGGGTGTGGAGCATGACAATTCGCTAAGTGGGTAACACTTTATTACTTTTGTATTTTTCTAGATTGGTTAGAGTGATTGTTTTGAATTGATTGATAGGAAAATAAAACATGGAGGAGGCTTGCCGTAAATAAAAATACATCGGCAGGGGAGGTCAATTTTTTGAATGGAGTCCATCAGCTTTGGATCCTTATCTGCGTTATCTCGTTAATTTGTCGACAACCAATCCGGTCACTGTAATAGAAGATATTGTTACTGTTGATGGGAACTTGTTGCTTGCGGCAGCTGCTCCGGTCGATGAACAGGCTTATCGTCTTTTACAGGGTAAGCAACTTGCCAAGCCGCTTGCCCACTATGTGCGGTTATCCTCTCTCATTAGCGCAGCCGGTTTGTTGCAGTATCTACTTGATACCATTCGTTCTACGGAATACTTTCAGTCGCTTGCAGAGCGTAAACATCCACTCAGTTCACTCGAACCTGTTTGTGCTGAATTGGATAAGTTTCCCTTGGTGCAACAATTTTTGACAGTCATGTCCTCCCAGATGAATGATTTATTCCAAAGAACACTTTGTGTTGGTTTGTGGGGGTTATATATCGCGCAAGAAATGCGCCTGCCGCCAAGTGATGCAGCTGACGTTTTTTGGGCGGGCATGACGCATGACATAGGCATGCTTTTTGTTGATCCAAAAATCTTACATAAAACCGAAAAATTGAGCACAGAAGATTGGCAGCATATTCAAGGGCATGTAGAAATTTCCCGCTCTATATTGGCCTCGGTTCCTGGGCTTCCTGCAGTTATTGTTGCTGCGGTAGCGGAGCATCACGAGCGGTGTGATGGTACTGGCTATCCACTTGCCAAAGTGGAAAGTGAATTATCACTTGCGGGGCAGATACTTGCAGTTGCTGATGCTGTTGTTGGTATTTATTTTAATCGTTTTAAAGCACAGGGGCGTCGCTGGCGAGAGGTGATTCCTGTGCTGGAAATGAATCGTGCAGCTTATCTTTATCGCAGTTGTGAAATTGTATCGACTATGATTCATCGCAGTGAATTACCTTTGCCGAATGTGGTGCACGGCAGTGGTGTGCCGGAATTTGCTGAGCGTATGCTGCAGCAAAATTTACATTTACAAAATTGGTTTATACAGTTGCGCGATTGTTTAACGGCAGTGGGTTATACCCATGGTGATAGAAAGCTGCATGCGCTGCAGAATATTATCTTTCACATAGCAACCACTTTCAAAGGCACCATGTTATTCAAGGCGGATTTGCGAGAGTCCCTGGAGTCTATGGCAAGCGATGAGGGTGTAGGGATGAGCAAGGTGGTGGCCGATGCGTCACTGGTGCAGCAGGAAATGCTATTTCATTTGCAGCGCTTGAGTAGAATGGTGCAAATGTATATTGCGTCAGGTGAGGCTAAAGATCCAACAATCCGCGCGCGCATTGAAGAAGGTTTTATGAATATCAGCGGCTATCTGGAGCGCCCGGATCAGCCGCTGAATTAATGGTTGCGCTAAAGCTTTCGGCTATTGCTGGTGCCAAAATGGTTGCCCAATCGTAGGTGTGCTGGGGCTGGCCGTTTGGCGTTTTTGCATCAACCCCGCGTTAAACGCTTTGCGGCCTGCATCTATTGCATCAGCGAAGGCTTCTGCCATGAGTGGTGGGTTATGGGCTTTGGCGACCGCAGTATTTAGCAGGATGCCATCGAAGCCCATTTCCATTGCCTCTGTCGCTTGTGAGGGGGCGCCAAGTCCTGCGTCGATAATCATCGGTACATCCTTAATGCGCTCGCGTAGGGTGCGCAAGTTGTAGCGGTTTAATAAACCCTGTCCTGTGCCAATCGGTGAACCCCAAGGCATCAGCACTTCGCAGCCGACATCCAACAGGCGTTTGCACAAAATTAAATCGTCAGTGCAATAGGGTAAAACTTTAAAACCTTTTTTAATTAAAATTTCGGCCGCTTCCACTAGTCCAAAAGGATCGGGCTGCAAATTGTAATCATCGCCAACCACTTCCAGCTTGATCCAGTCCGTAGTAAAAATCTCGCGCGACATTTCTGCAAGCGTCACTGCTTCCTTAACGGATTTGCAGCCTGCAGTGTTGGGTAGTAAACGGCAGCCACTTTCCTGAATATATTGCCAAATAGCATCGCCATCGCGATTGGCCGGGTTTTGCCTGCGTAACCCCAGTGTGACTATTTCACAGCGCGATTGTGTGATTGAGTCGCGCATTAATTGCGGTGATGCGTAGAGTGCAGTGCCTAATAAAAAACGGCTGGAAAAATGCTCGCCATAGAGAGTGAAATCTTTTTCAGGTGTGGTAATGCTCATATCAGCCTCCGCCCACGGGTTTGACTATATCGATTAAATCGCCTTGCTGGAGCAAGCGTTCGCTGTAGGTGGAGCGCGGTACAAATTCGCCATTGATCGCCACTGCAATTTTGCCATCGCCATAACCCCATCTTGTCAATGCATCGCCAAGTGAGGTATTGATGGCAATTTCGTGCGGCTCATTATTAACGCTTAATTGAATTTTCATAAGTTAATGTCGGTTTAGAATATCTGAAAAAACAGGCTCGCCTCGCTGCAAAACATGCGCGAGAATATTTTCAACGACTGCCGGTGCTAACAAGTATCCGTGGCGGAATAAACCATTGGCCGTGATAAGCCCATTCGCAACGGTGACTTTGGGTAGGTTGTCCATAAATGCCGGGCGCAAATTGCTGTCCATTTCAATAATTCGCGCTTCTGCAAATGCGGGTGACAGCGTATAGAGCGCGCTGCTCAATTCGAGACTAGATTGTAAGGTAACGGGAGAGCGGTCTTCGCTTTCGATTTGTGTTGCGCCTATCACGAAAAAGTTGTCCGGTTTCGGAACTACATAGAGTTGATAGCGAGGATGCATCAGGCGCACAGGGCGCTGCAATTGTATTTCTGTTGTTTGCACATGCAGTGTTTCGCCGCGTACACCGCGCAATTGTTTTAATTGTGGTTTGGCGCCTATGCCGCGACAATCGATCACTAGATCAAAATTTTCGCTGATGCCATCAAAGGAAACTTTGCCGGGAGAAACACTTACCTGACTGTGTTCGCGCAAATGGATATTACTGTGCAAAATCGCTTCACCTAGCTGGTGTAAAAATCGGCGGTTGTGCAAGTGCCCTTCTTCTTCAAGAAATAAGCCATGCTGAAAGTGTTGGCTCAGGTCTGGCTCCAGTTCATGGATCTGCGATTGGGTGACTCGCTGGTAATGGCGACACTCAGGAATAACGAATTTCAATTCCCGTTCAAATTGTTCCAGCTCGGCGGTGTCTTGTGGGTGGGCAACCACTAGGCTGCCCTTATTAAAAAATAATTCGTCGTTGGGTGAGCAAGCGGACGTATCTATTAATTGTTTTACCCACTGCGGCCAATGCCCAAGGGCAAATTGCCCCATGCGATAAACACCCGCATCCGATACAACAGCTTCGCTCAGTGGTGCGACCATGCCGGCGGCGGTGAATGCGGCGGCGCGGTTGGATTGCGGATTGGTGATGGTGAAGCTTCCAGCCTCAAACAGCGTGACATCAATTCCTGCTTGGTTGAGTTGCCAGGCGAGTAGGCGCCCCAATAAGCCTGCGCCAGCAATAGCAATTCGCTCAGGTGTTGAGGTGTTTGTCGCTTCAGTTGTTGTCGATTTGGTTGTCATAGTGCCCCAGTGTCGAGGCGGAGAGCGGGCAATAGCAGTTGCGATGTGCCTTGTTCCCTCCGCAGGTATTAGCCTGTTCAGGTTCTACGGATTGGGCCGAACCCATCTCAGCCTCCGTATGGCTCACCCGCAGGTGAGGCACCAAGGCGCTCCGACAAGAAGTTGGCCAATATACTGGCCGCAAAATTACTTCGCAATCTATACGACTAGTATTTATGAGTAGATCTATCTTTGTAAGTAGATCTATCTGGCTGGGCTTTCATATCTCAGCTATCGGATTTGCTTCTCACTTGTTCCACTCTGCAGATTAATTCACCCTGCGCGAGGCGCGCGCTGATTTCGCTGCCCGGAATCACCTGTTCACTGCTGGTGATAACTTTACGGGTTTGGGAATCGGTGACTAACGCGTAACCTCGCTCCAGGGTGCTAAGCGGATTCAGTGTATTTAATAGGCGCAGGGTTTCGATCAGGTTTTGCTGCTTGCGCTGAAGAATGCGTATTTGTGCCTTGTGCAAGTTTGCGCTGTTTGCGGCAATTCGCTCCTTCAGTTGTTCTAGTCGCAGCTGCGGATGGTGCGCTTGCTGGCGAATCCTAAGTTGCTGCACATTATTTTTGTGGTCCCTCAGTAGCTGTTTGATGTGGTTTTTCAGGCGCAGCTCCAGGTTGTCCAAACGCTGGGCTTGCTGCTCCAGGCGCTCGCGCGGGTGGCGTAAACGTTGCTGTAGGTGATGTAAATGCCGCTGCCACTGCTGTAGTCGCCGCTGCATAGCTTCCTCTAACAACACTTCAAAGCCGATAAATTTATCCAGCCACTCGTCGCCGTCTGGCACCAGCAGCTCGGCCGCTGCAGAAGGTGTGGGCGCGCGCAGGTCGGCGACAAAATCGGCAATGGTAAAGTCAACCTCGTGGCCCACGCCGCAGACTATAGGTAACTGGCTGTTAAAAATCGCGCGGGCGACATTTTCGTCGTTAAACGACCAGAGATCCTCCATCGAGCCGCCGCCGCGGGTGAGTAGCAGTACATCAAATAAACCGCAGCGATTGGCGAGCTCTATCGCCTTGACGATCTGTGGCGCCGATTCTTTGCCTTGCACGGCAACTGGAATCACGGTGACCGGAATGCTCGGGAAGCGCCGTTCCAGTACGCTCAATACATCGCGAATTGCGGCACCGGTGGGCGAGGTAATGACCCCTATGTGTTGCGGCAGTGGTGGCAGGGCTTTTTTGTGCGCCTCGTTAAACAGGCCTTCTTGCGACAGGCGATGTTTGAGTTCGTCAAACGCGCGTTGCAAGGCGCCGCTGCCGGCTTCCTCCATGTGTTCGGCAATCAGTTGGTAGTCGCCACGCCCCTCATACAGGCTGACTCGTGCGCGCAGCAACACATGCTGCCCTTGCTGGGGCTTAAAGCGCACCAGCATGTTGCGATTGCGGAACATGCAGCAGCGCACCTGGGCTTGGTCGTCTTTGAGGGTGAAGTACCAGTGGCCGGAGGAGGGGGTGGAGACATTGGAAAGTTCGCCCTCTACCCACAAAAGTGGCAGGTGGGTTTCCAGCAGTTGGCGCGCGTGGCGATTGAGCTGGCTCACGCTGAAAATCTCGCGCCCGTTATTGGCGGGGCTGCTTGCTGGATCGGCGGTGAAATGTGTAGTTGTCATAGGGTGCCATTCTAGGGGATGCACCCCGCAGGGTATAGCCTTAATCGGCGCCCAGCCGGGTTTGCGACCACTAGATATTGTGGTTTTTGGTTTACCGGCGGCGCCCAAGTCGCTATACTTTCGCGCTTATTTTTCTCCGCTTTGAGGTTGGATGCTATGTTGCGAATTGCTGAAGAAGCCCTCACCTTTGATGATGTGTTATTGGTGCCAGGTTATTCGGATGTCACCCCGAAAGACGTCTCCCTGAAGACTCAGTTGACTCGCAAGATTCAATTAAATATCCCCCTTATTTCAGCGGCGATGGATACCGTAACCGAATCCCGCTTGGCGATTGCCATGGCGCAGGAAGGTGGTATCGGGATCATCCACAAAAATATGTCCATTGAAGCCCAGGCGGCGGAAGTACGCGCGGTCAAGAAATTTGAAGCCGGTGTGGTGAAAGACCCTATCACCATTGACTCAGCGGCGACCATTCGCGATCTGATCGCGCTCACGCGCAAGCACAACATATCGGGCGTTCCGGTACTGCATAATGGCGATTTGGTCGGCATAGTGACTGGTCGCGATGTACGCTTTGAAACCAATCTGGATGCCAGCGTCTCCAGTATCATGACCCCCAAAGAAAAGCTGGTGACCGTCAAAGAGGGTTTTACCCCGGAAGAAGTGCGCAATTTGCTGCACAAACATCGCATTGAAAAAGTCCTGATGGTTAACGATAACTTTGAGCTAACCGGCTTGATTACCGTTAAAGACATGAACAAGGCTGAAAAATACCCCAACGCCTGTAAAGACCCGGAAGGGCGCTTGCGTGTGGGTGCCAGTGTGGGCACCAGTCGTGACACCGACGAGCGGGTTGCGGCGCTGGTGGAAGCCGGTGTGGATGTGCTGGTGGTAGATACTGCCCACGGTCACTCCAAAAACGTATTGGATCGCGTGCGCGCTATCAAAGCCAAATACCCCGAGGTGCAAGTCATTGGCGGCAATATCGCCACTGGCGCTGCGGCACTCGCACTGGTTGAAGCTGGTGCGGATGCGGTCAAAGTAGGTATTGGCCCAGGTTCGATTTGTACCACCCGTATCGTCAGCGGTGTCGGTGTGCCGCAAATTTCTGCTATCGCCAATGTGGTAGCTGCGCTTAAAGGAACCGGTGTTCCGGCAATCGCCGATGGTGGCATTCGTTACTCAGGTGATATTGCGAAAGCCGTCGTCGCAGGTGCTCACGCGGTGATGATGGGTTCTATGTTTGCGGGTACCGAAGAGGCGCCGGGCGAGGTAGAGCTGTATCAAGGTCGTACTTACAAGGCTTACCGTGGCATGGGTTCACTGGGTGCTATGGCGCAAACACAAGGTTCTAGCGACCGCTATTTCCAAGATGCCAGCGCCGGTGCTGAAAAATTGGTACCCGAGGGCATTGAAGGGCGCGTTCCCTACAAAGGCCCACTGGCGGCGATTGTGCATCAACTCATGGGCGGTTTGCGTTCAGCCATGGGTTATACCGGCTGTGCAGAGTTGGAAGCCATGCGCACCAAGCCTGAATTTGTGCGTGTAACCGCAGCGGGCATGGGTGAGAGCCATGTGCACGATGTACAAATTACCAAAGAAGCGCCTAACTACCCGATTAGCGGTCGTTAATTTACTTCGCTTCAGTCTTATCGCAAAAACTCGGGTTCTGCCCGAGTTTTTCATTTAAGTCGATTTCTTTTTTATCTTCTTTTTATTTATTGAGCAGGAACCCATATGTCTCACGATATCCACGCACAGCGAATCCTGATCCTCGATTTTGGTTCGCAGTACACCCAGTTAATCGCGCGTCGTGTGCGTGAGATTGGTGTCTTCTCAGAAATTCGCGCTTGGGATATGAGCGACGAAGAAATTCGTGCCTACAACCCTAAAGGCATCATTCTGGCGGGCAGCCCTGAATCTACCACGGCTGCAGGTTCGCCACGTGCACCACAAGCGGTGTTTGATTTGGGTGTGCCGGTATTTGGCATTTGTTACGGCATGCAAACCATGGCCATGCAAATGGGTGGTTTGGTCGAAGGCTCCAACATTCGTGAGTTTGGCTACGCGCAAATTAAAGTTGCGGGCGAGTCATCGCTGTTAAGCGACATCAAAGACCATGTAGATACCGATGGCAGTGCGCTGTTGGATGTGTGGATGAGCCACGGCGACAAGGTCACCAAAATGCCCGAAGGTTTCAGCTTGATGGCCTCCACGCCCTCTTGCCCGATTGCCGGCATGTACAACGAAGCGAAAAAATTCTTTGGTGTGCAGTTCCACCCGGAGGTGACTCACACTCTGCAAGGCAAGCGCATTTTTGAACATTTTGTGTTGCAAATCTGTGGCTGCGAGCCGCTCTGGACCCCCGCCAATATCGTTGAAGACGCCATCAAAAAAGTGCGTGAACAAGTCGGTGGCGACAAGGTGTTGCTCGGCCTTTCCGGTGGTGTGGATTCCTCGGTAGTGGCGGCATTGTTGCACAAAGCCATTGGCTCACAGCTGACGTGCGTATTTGTGGATAACGGTCTGTTGCGCAAAAACGAAGGCGATCAAGTCATGGACATGTTTGCTAAAAACATGGGCGTGCATGTGATTCGCGCCGATGCGCAAGACCAGTTTTTGAATAATCTCAAGGGCGAGAGTGACCCGGAGAAAAAACGCAAAATTATCGGCGGTACGTTTATCGACGTGTTTGATGCGGAAGCCACTAAGCTCAAAGAGGTGAAATGGCTAGCGCAAGGCACTATTTATCCGGATGTGATTGAATCTGCCGCTGCCAAAACTGGCAAAGCGCACGTGATTAAATCTCACCACAACGTGGGCGGTTTGCCAGAAGACATGGCCTTTAAACTGGTTGAACCGCTGCGCGAATTGTTCAAAGACGAGGTGCGCGCAATCGGTTTGGAGTTGGGCTTGCCCTACGACATGGTTTACCGTCATCCATTCCCCGGCCCGGGTTTGGGGGTGCGTATTCTTGGTGAAGTGAAAAAAGAATATGCCGATATTTTGCGTGAAGCCGATGCCATCTTTTTGGAGGAGCTGCACGCTTCCGGTTGGTATCACAAAACCTCACAAGCCTTTGCGGTGTTCTTGCCGGTGAAATCCGTTGGTGTGGTTGGTGATGGTCGTCGCTACGAGTGGGTAATCTCACTGCGCGCGGTAGAAACCGTCGATTTCATGACCGCGCGCTGGGCACATTTGCCCTATGAACTACTGGAGAAGGTATCAGGTCGAATCATCAACGAAATTGCTGGTGTATCGCGCGTGTGTTACGACGTATCGAGCAAGCCACCAGCGACCATTGAGTGGGAATAGTTAAGAGCGGCTGACCTGCCAGGGCAATACTTGGTCAGCCGAGTCTATTCGCTACTAGGAACTAGCTCTTGGTTGCAATAAGGTAATGCGAGCTTCGTTTGAGAAAAGGTTTTTCAACAAAGTGCCAAGAGAGTAGAGCAACACCAAGAGTTATTATCAGGCTTAGTGTTAATCCAAGCCAAGGATCAAGTGCAAACAATCCCCAATGTATTAATAGTTGGATGATTGGGAAGTGATACAAATAAATACCGTAGGATATATCGCCATATCGCCCCAGGTGAAAATTTCTCGCAGCTTTGGTTGCGCAGTAAATTACTATTGATGAATAGGCTATTGGCTCGATAAGTAGTCTGGCCAAAGGGGCATGTAAAATGAATAGTCCTAATGTGCTTAATAAAGTTATCCAGATCAGTTTTTTCATGGCGTAAGTGTTAATTGCGAATAAGGCTCCGACTACAAAATAGCTGAGCTGTCCGGGAAATTGCCGGGCAATCACTTCGCCGATATTTCCGGTGTAAAGTGATTTAAAAAAATAGACCCATGTAACACTGAGTGCGAAAATTATTGCCGTTGTTTTCAAGCTTCCCCAGTTGCTGAATAAATAAACAATCAGTGGCGTGCAGCAATAAAGCATCACTTCTATTTTTATTGTCCACAGTGAACCGTTCAGCTCGCGCATGGGGTTGTCATCAAAAACGTAAGGCAGTTCAGGTTGAAGGAAATTTAAAAAAGCGAGATTAGCAAACAGGTATTTGATGGTTTCGGGTGATGAAAGAAACTCTGTTATCGCGAGTGAAGAGGTTGCGATGCCTATGACAAGGCAGAGTAATAGACTGGCTGTGTAGGCTGGATATATGCGACGGAAACGTTTCTCGGCAAACTCAATCAAGCTATTGCAACCCACAAAACTTTTTGTCACCAGAAAACCACTAACTGCAAAGAACCCCTTTACGGCGAAATTTGAATCAAAGAATGTTGCAAGAGAGTGAAATTCAGGCAGCGTTGTGAGTGCTGAGATATGTGCAAAAACAACAATCAACGCAAGAACTATTCTGACACCATCGAAATTGTTTTTATCCATTATTTGTTTTCTAGCGTCAAGCGCTGTGCTCCAAACGGTTCTTTGCATAATTGCGACTTTAATATCCAGGTGCCAGACTGATGAGACGCCGGCTTGTTCAACAGATATCTACTATGAGTCATCACACTTTAAAACCCAGCCCTTTCATGCGTGTTAGTTTGTTTGTTGGATGCTTTGCAGCGGCACTTTCTCTGCCGCTAGCAGCCCAGGATCAGCGCACACTCCCTGTTGGTACTAATACAGGGCTCGAAGCGGCGCAGCATAACCAAATTCCATCATCCGCTTCCAGTCTGGCGGCAGCTTCTTCCATTGCTGCCATTTCATCGTCTTCAATTTCTGACACTGAATCGGTAGCTATGCTGTCGTCCGCTGTGAGTGAAAGCAGTGCTATGTCCGTGTCGTCTACATCCAGTGCAAGTCTCGCAAGTAGTATGGTTTCGTCATTCAGTAGCCAATCAAGCGAACCGGCGTTGCAGAGAAAGCAGGATTCAACACCCTTAGTGCAAGATAACCAGCCACTGGCCGGACAAGTTATAGAAGCTGGAGTTGCGCTTGATGGGGCTGCAGAGCCCATTTCTCTCTCTAAATTTATATTGGGGCAAGAAGTAAAACCCAACAGTTCGGTACGTTTGACCTGGAGTTCAGAAACTGCCGTTGGTGGTTTCAGTGAGGAAACGCCGATTCTGGTAGTGAACGGTGCGACGCCCGGTAAAACCTTGTGTTTGACCGCCGCAGTACACGGTGATGAATTAAACGGAATAGAAATGATTCGTCGTGTCGTTTATGGCATAGAGCCGGCGAATCTGACGGGCACAATTATTGGTGTGCCGGTTGCCAATATCATGGGGTTTCGTCGTAACTCGCGTTATTTGCCTGACCGTCGCGATTGGAATCGTTACTTTCCCGGCAATACCCATGGCAGCTCTGCATCACGTTTGGCGCACTCTTTTTTTAGCAATGTAATTATGCATTGTGATGCGCTTGTGGATATTCACACGGGTTCATTTCATCGCACCAACCTTGCGCAATTGCGTGCTGACTTGAGCGATGAAAATGTTGCCAAGCTTGCGCAAAGTTTTGGAGCAATAGCGGTGCTGAACAGCCGCGGTAACCCCAATTCATTGCGCGCAGCTGCGGTGCGTGCAGGAATTCCCGCAGTAACGCTGGAGGCTGGCGAACCTATGGCCATACAGAGCAGTGTCGTGGATGAGGGCGTTGCTGCCGTGAATACCCTTTTGGCCAAGATGGGTATGTATGGGAAACAAAAACGTTGGACTCGTATAGCCCCTGTTTACTATCGTTCGGCATGGGTGCGCGCTAACCAAAGTGGAATTTTATTTAGTAAGGCGACACTCGGCCAGCGCGTAAAGGAGGATGATGTTTTGGGCACGGTAACAGACCCTATCACTAATGCGCGCACTACTATTAAGTCACCTTATACCGGCCGAATTATTGGTATGGCTCTGGATCAGGTAGTGTTGCCCGGTTTTGCGGCCTATCACATTGGTATTCAAACGCCGGAAGCTATTTTGATTGAAGAGAGTCAAATGTCCGATGGCGCGGTTGAAGAAGATGAAGAGGATGGCGATGACGCAGGTCTGGATCCCATCGATGAAAAAGACGAACCGGAAACTGGCATGAGTAAAGCCCAGGATCGCATGGCGGACGAGTAATTTAATTATTGTTTTTTCACAGGGGCGCTATTTATAGCGCCCTTTGTTTTTATAAATTACTTCAACGTTACTGCAAACTATTTCAACAGAGAGTGGATAGTGCTCCACTCCTGCGCGCTCACCGGTTGGGTGGAAAGCCTGCTTTGTTTAATCAGCACCATATTTTCCAGCGCTGGGTGGCTTTTTAGTTCTGCAAGCGGAATCAGTCGGGTAAATATTTTAGTCAGTTGAATATCTACTGAAACCCAACGCGGATTTTCGCGGTTGGATTTTGGATCGTAGTAATCACTTTCTGGATCAAATTGAGTGGGGTCGGGGTACGCGGTTTTTATAATCTTGGCGGTGCCGACTATGCCAACATTTTTGCAACTGCTGTGATAGATAAATACCTCATCGCCCAGTTTTACCTGGTCGCGTAAAAAATTCCTCGCCTGATAATTGCGAATACCATCCCAGCGGCCGATTTTGTCAGGCGCTGCGGCGAGGTGATCTATGCCATAAATATGGGGTTCTGCTTTGAACAACCAATATTGTTTTGCCATGCCACTTCCCGCCGTGATGTTGCGCTGCTAGAGCCAGGCGCTCAGCCGCTGCGCGGTTTCTTCGCTGATGATTTCCAGATTTATTTTGCGTTTGTCCAGTTCAACACTGTGGATGAGTACATGGACCTTGTCATCCAAACGATAAGTTTTGCCTTCGATGGTTAAACTTAAACGGCGGGAATCAAATTGCGCTTTGATTTCGCCATCCTTGGGTGCGAGCAGTGCATAACCATCCAGCCCCCAATCATCCAATTTAATTCCTATACCAAAAGAATTGACCAGCGCAACACTACCGAGATGCACGCTGCCGATGTGTTGATTGGCGAAGTGACAGCCCAGCCAGCTTTCAACATAGCGGCAGGCCTGACGACCATTGTTTAATTGGTTTTGTAATTGCTCGGCAAACTGTTTTTTATCTTTTAATGCCAATGGCGGTTCACCACGCAAAATGCGTTTTATTGCCATGTGATTGAATAAATCGTTGTAGCGGCGTATTGGTGAGGTAACCATGGCGTAGGCATTAAACCCTAAACCGAAGTGACCCACAGGATCAAAAGTGAGGGAGCCAGCCTGTAGCATGCGCTGCAACAGAGAATGTAAACGGCTATTTACCGGATTGTTGTCACTGTTTTGGCGCAACTCACGAAACAGGCGGGTGAAGTTATCCAGTTGGGTTAAATCACCCGGTGTTAAATCCGGGCGGTCTTCTTGAATAAGGGAAAGAGCATCATTCAAACGCTCGGGGCGGAAGCCAACATGGCTGGAAAAAATACCGCAGCCCGGGTGCTGCAAAAATAATTCGCCTGCACAAATATTGGTAACCAACATGGCTTCTTCGATCATCCGGTGCGCAATATTGCGTTCGCGTTTTTCAATATGATCAATCTTTTTCACATCATTCAACACAAATGCATAGTCAGGGCGATCTTCCATGACTAGCGCATAGGTTTGTCGATAAAGCGCACGCGCCTGTGCAAAATCTTTTAGTTGCACCAGCATGTCGTGAATATGAGCAGGCGCACCGAGTGTAGATACTTCGGCAGTCAGCGCGTCATAGACACCTTGGTAACTCAATTTTGATTGGGAGCGAATCAGCGCCTCGGCGAATTCAAATTGTTTAATGGCGCCATCGCGTGCAATTTGCATGCGGCAGATCAATGCGGGGCGTTTTTGTTCTGGCACCAATGAATAAGTGTCATGCGATAAATCCACCGGCAACATAGTTACTGTTTGGCCGAGCAGATAATGGGTGCTGGCACGTGCCCGCGCAGCTAATTCGAGCGGGCTGCCAAAATCGATATGTTTGCTAGGGTCGGCGATGGCGGTGATCAGCTCCCAACCATCGTCAGTAGCAGCAATATAAATTGCATCGTCCATGTCGCGGGTGTTTTCAGAATCGATGGTGACAAACGGCAATTGGGTTAGATCCAATTCACCTTTGTCAAAGGTCAGCGGTGACCAATTAATGCTACCTGCTTGATTTTGTGTTGGCGCGTTCCACTCAAACGGCATTTGGAATTTGGCGATTGTGTAGCGGCTCTCTACGCCTGGCTCATCGGCTGTGCCCAGGCGTTGCAAAATGTGTATTTGGGTTTTGCCTTCGCTATTAAATGGATGGCGGGCAACAGTGCACTGGATAAAGTCGCCAACCTTATAGCCTTTGCGCTCAGAGGGCGGAATAAATAACCAGCGATTAAAGTTGGGTACATCGGGCTCAACAAAATCGGTAGAACCCTTGTTGACATACTTGCCGACAAATTCGGTAAGGCCGGGTGTAATCAGGCGAGTAAGTTTTGCTTCAAATTGCCCTTTGCTGTTGGTGTTTATTTCTGCTTCAACCCGGTCGTCAGGCAGTACACGCATCATCTGCTCTGGGTCGATAAATGCTTCGCGTCCATCGTCTAGAATTAAAAAACCAAAACGTTTGGTCGTGGTGCGCACCGTGCCCTGAGCTATATCTTTTGCGGCGACAATACTGGACTTTAATTGCGAGAGTTGTTGTAGAGCATCTTTATTGAGCATGAAGGACAACTTAATCAGTGAAAGTAATGGCGCGAATTATAGCTGCATTTTTGGCTTGAAGTCGCACGAAAATGAGGCATTCAGCAGGCGATAGCTTGGGTAAATTCGCCTGTAGTTCACGCTTTGTTTTGACAGCCTGCGGCATTGGCGGGTTACAATCGATTTCCATTAGTGCTTGTTTTTATTGAACTTCCTGAGAAAGGGCTGCTTATTTGGACGTCATCACAGTCAACAACATATTGTTAATTGGCGCGCTACTGGTTGCCGCCAGTATTTTGCTGAGCTCCATCTCTACCCGGGTTGGCGTACCTATTTTGGTGATCTTTCTGGGGGTGGGTATGCTGGCCGGTGTGGATGGCCCCGGCGGCATAGTCTTTAACGATTATTCAATCGCATATCTCGTGAGTAACCTGGCCCTTGCCATCATCCTGCTGGATGGTGGTATGCGTACCCGTGCAGCCACTTTCCGCGTTGCGCTTTGGCCTGCCTTGTCTCTGGCAACCGTTGGCGTGGTTATAACTGCCGGCCTGACGGGGTTGGCGGCTGCCTGGTTATTTAATTTGTCGTTGCTGGAAGGCCTATTAATAGGTGCGATTGTTGGCTCTACCGATGCAGCTGTGGTTTTTAATTTATTAAATGGCAAGGGTTTGAATGAGCGGGTTGGTTCTACCTTGGAGATTGAATCCGGTAGTAACGACCCTATGGCTATGTTTTTAACCGTGACCCTTATTGCGATGCTGGCGGCGGGTGAGACCAGTTTTAGTTGGTCGGTATTAACCAGTCTCATACAGCAATTTGGTTTGGGGATCCTCCTGGGGTTGGCTGGCGGCTGGTTGTTGTTGCAATTGATTAATCGACTTTCGATTGCTGGTGGCCTTTACCCGCTGTTAGCCGTAAGTGGCGGCATTATGCTTTATGCCATTTCCAGTGCCGTGGGTGGCAGTGGAATCTTGACCGTTTATGTCTGCGGGTTGCTGTTGGGCAATCGCCCCATTCGCAATCGCCACGGTATTTTGCACATGTTTGATGGCCTTGCCTGGCTCAGCCAGATAGGCATGTTTTTGGTGCTTGGGCTGTTGCTTACGCCGAGTGATTTATTGCCCATCGCGATTCCAGCGTTACTGCTTTCTTTGTGGATGATTTTGTTTGCGCGTCCCTTGTCTGTATTTATTGGTCTCTTGCCATTTCGCAGTTTTCATTGGCGCGAGCGCACGTTTATTTCCTGGGTTGGCTTGCGCGGCGCTGTGCCGGTTATTTTGGCGGTATTCCCCTTAATGGCGGGGCTTCCTAATGCGCAATTATTTTTTAACGTTGCCTTTTTTATTGTGCTGGTGTCGCTGCTGGTACAGGGTACTACCCTGGGGCTGGCGGCGCGTAAGGCAAGGGTGGTTGTGCCCTCGGTGCCATCACCTATGTCACGTGCAGGGCTGGAAATTCATGTCACCAGCCAGTGGGAATTGTTTGTATACAAATTGGGGGCCGAAAAGTGGTGCATAGGTGCTGCATTGCGTGAGCTGCATATGCCCGAAAACACGCGTATTGCCGCCTTATTCCGCGACCATGAACTACTCCATCCATCAGGTAGTACCCGCCTGATGGCAGGAGATGTGCTTTGTGTTATTGGTCATGATTCCGATCTGCCCGCACTGGGTAAACTCTTTAGTCAGGCGCCCAAACGTAATTTGGATTTAACTTTTTTTGGCGACTTTATCATTCAGGGCGATGCCGAACTGAATGATTTGGCAATGCTGTACTCCCTGGATATGAAAGGATACGAACATCACAAAACCCTTAATGAACTTATCACCCATTTGGTAGGCGACAAGTTGGTGGTGGGTGATAACGCTGAGTGGAGCGGCATGTTGTGGACAGTGGCTGAAGTAGATGGCAACCAAGCGCGTAAGATTGGTGTGAAACCCATTGCCAAAAAACGCTCCAAATCCTCGATCGACCCAGATTTATCATGATCTTTCCCGATGGTTTAGCGCTGCTGCGCACACAAGCATTGATTGCCGGAGATTGGTGCGAAGCTGAATCAGGCAAACAATTTCCGGTGTTTGACCCAGCGAGTGGTGAGCTGATCGCTCAAGTTGCTGATATGGATGCAGCAGATGCACGGCGTGCGATTCAGGCCGCTGCAAAAGCGCAGGTTGATTGGGCGCAAACACCTGTTAAAGAGCGCAGCCTTTTACTGCGGCGCTGGTTTGATTTAGTCATGCAGCACCAGGAGGAACTCGCACAAATCCTGACGGCTGAGCAGGGCAAGCCACTGGCCGAAGCCAGAGCAGAAATTGCCTATGGCGCCAGTTATATAGAGTGGTTTGCGGAGCAGGCCAAGCGTATCAATGGCGATATTATTCCTGCGCCTTCTCGTCATCAGCGCATATCGGTTATCAAGCAGCCCGTTGGTGTAGTTGCTGTGATCACCCCATGGAATTTCCCTAACGCGATGCTTGCCCGCAAACTCGCTCCCGCATTGGCCGCTGGCTGTACCTTAGTTGCAAAACCTGCAGCAGAAACACCGCTATCGGCGCTTGCGCTTGCAGCACTTGCCCAAGAGGCTGGTATTCCTGCCGGGGTAATTAATATTGTGACAGGCAGTGATGCGGCAGCTATAGGTGCAGAATTAACTGGCAATCCGCTGGTGCGCAAAATTTCCTTCACCGGTTCTACGGCGGTGGGCAAATTGTTAATCCAACAGTGTGCGGCGGATGTAAAACGCATCACCTTGGAGTTGGGGGGCAATGCACCTTTCATAGTGTTTGATGATGCAGATCTGGATGCGGCGGTAGCCGGTGCCATAGCATCCAAATTTCGCAATGCCGGACAAACCTGTGTCTGTGCCAACCGCTTTTATGTGCAGCGTGATATCTACACCGCTTTTAGTGAAAAACTTGAGGTGGCGATGCGCGCTTTACGTATTGGCAAGGGTGCTGAACAGGGAACAACAATCGGGCCACTTATTTCGCCAGCAGCACTATTAAAAGTGCAGCAGTTGGTCGATGAGGCCATAAGCTGCGGTGCGCAAGTCGCCTATCAATCATCAGTTAACGCTACACAGGGATATTTTTATCCTCCCACCTTATTAACCCAGGTTCCTGCCCATGCTGCCTTGGCAGAAACAGAGATTTTTGGGCCAGTTGCCGCTCTGATTGCATTTGATGAGGAAGCTCAGGTGATCGAGTTAGCCAATCGCAGTGTTTATGGTTTGGCTGCTTACGTTTTTACCCGCGATTACGCCCGCATTCAGCGATTGGGTGAGCAGTTGCAAACCGGCATGTTAGCAATTAATACCGGTCTGATCTCTAATGAAATGGCGCCCTTTGGCGGCATAAAACAATCGGGCTGGGGACGGGAGGGTTCAATTTATGGGCTGGATGATTACTTGAACATTAAATACATCAATGAGAACTTTTGATTTGTGTTATCGGTAATAAAAATCATAAATCCCCAAACTAAATAGCAAGTCTGCCGAATTTTACTAGACTTTACATCAGGCAGTTCCTGCGACATATCAAGCAGTTCCTGCAATGTAGAAATCCAAAGAGGTGCATTATGTTTGCTTGGTATCAGGGGTTGAATCTCCGTTGGAAAATCAGGTTGCCGCTGCTATTGCTGGTGGTGTTGGTGGTTTACATGGGAATCTACTCGATGAATACCAGTCATCGACTAGGTGAAAATGCTGTAACCATCGCCAAGGTTAACCTGCCCGAAATTGAGTTGCTCATTCAAGCGGATAGGGATTTATACCAAGCACTGGTTGCCGAGCGAACACTGTTGCAATCTGACATGGCTGCAGATGCATTAGTTGCCGAGCAGCGCGATAACGCCCAGCAAGCCCTTGATCGAATTAATAAATCCTTGGATTTGTCCAATAGTTCAACCCAAGCCGAGCGCGACGAATTCGCTCGCTTATTCAAGCGCTGGAGTGATTTGGCCAATGAGGTGGTGCGCGATGCGCGCGCTTCCGATGAAAACACCCGTGCTTTGGCATTACAAAAATCCTATGGTGAAGCCGCCACAGCATTTGATGATGTGCGTACCTATATAGATCAGTTACAAGAAAAGCGTTTGGCTCATGTCGATGAATTTAGTCGTCAAATTGACCTGAGCCAAGATGAGGCTGAGCGCTATTTATTAATGTCGTTGATAGCGGGTGCGCTGGTTAGTTTGATCGCAGCATTTTTCTTACCCGTTCTTGTGGCCAATCAAGTGAGCCAGATTAGTCATCGCATCCAAAACATTGCCGAGGGTGATGGCGACCTGACCATTCGTGTTCCTGTTGAAACTAACGATGAACTCGGCCATTTGGCTACTCACGTTAATCACTTTATGGAGAAGTTGCAGCGCATCATCGCGAGTGTTTTGAATAATGCCGCCGAAGTTTCCAAAACGGCGGAAGCATTACTGGAGGTCTCCAGCAATAGTCAGCGCGCTGCGGATGATCAATGTCAGGCTATTACTATGGTGGTTGCAGCCGTTAACGAATTGAGTATGGCTATTCAGGAGGTGGCGCGTAACACCAGTAGCACCGCGCAAAATACCCGCGAGGCAACCAATATTACCGATAGTGGTCAGGAGCGAATTCGTATTGCAGTAGAGCGAGTGCAACAGTTGGCGGTTCGTATCAATGAAACTGCTGATTTTATGTCGCATTTAGAAGGGGAGGCCAAAAACGTAACATCGGTGATTGATGTCATTCGCGGAGTGGCTGAGCAAACCAATTTGTTAGCACTGAATGCGGCGATTGAAGCTGCGCGCGCGGGTGAACAGGGGCGTGGTTTTGCAGTGGTGGCTGACGAAGTGCGTACTCTGGCCAGTAGAACGCAGCAATCTACCGCTGATATCCAGGGGATGTTGGGGCAGTTACAGCAAGGCGTGCAGCGTGCAGTAGAGGCTATGGGTAGCAGCTCTACAATGACTGCCGAAGCAGCAACATCAGCAAACGACGCAGGTCAATCACTCAAGGGAATTGGCGCGGCAGTAAAAGAAATAGCAGATATGACGTTGCAAATCGCCACGGCAGCAGAAGAGCAGAGTTCAGTAACGGCGGAGATAGACAAGAATCTGGTGCAAATCAACTCGCTGGCGATGAATACAGCCCAGGATGCATCCCGAACTGCGCAGGAGAGCCAGCATCTGAATGAATTGTCGATTCAATTAAGACAGTTGTTAGCCCAGTTCCGAGTTTGATGCATGGTTGCACAACGCGGCGGTAAAAGGCCGCGTTTTAAAGCGGCAGCTGGGTCGTGAATTTGACTTGTTTGAGCGCAAACGCAGAGTTAATTGAACCAATATTGGGTAGATGAATTAAGGTCTCTTTCATCAGGCGCTCATAGTGCTCAACACTTTCAACTACCACCCGCAATACATAATCTTTCTCACCACTGGTTGAATAGCATTCAACCACCTCTGGAATCGCCTGCACTGCTTGCTCAAATGCTTCCAGTGAGTTGCCATCGTGATTTTTGATGGTGATGTAGGCGTGAACAGTGACGCCCAAATTTAATAATTTGGGATCGAGCAGGGTGACCTTTCCGCGAATCACACCTTCAGTTTCCAGACGTTTCAGGCGGCGCCAGCAAGGGGTGTGAGACAGGCCTATCATGGCGCCCAAATCAGCCATTGAGTAATCAGCGTTCTCTTGGAGTGCACGCAAAATTTTGCGGTCATATTCATCAAGTTCAATAGAGGCAGGCATATACTTATCCCGGAGGTGCGAGTGATTAGGCATTATTATAGGATGAAAGCGCTGTTTTGAAAATAAAATGAGGATGGTTTTAATCGTGCTAAGGGGGCATCTGTTGCAATGGTTGTGCTGTTGTTCGGCGAGGTAACGAAAGGTTGGCCTCGGGGGCGCGTATTGTGATTGCCGTCATGGGCGTGTATCGTATCGCCTCTTTTGTCAGGCACTTTTGTGTCGCTGTTCGCGTAGGGTGTTTGATGCCGTCGCGATAAAAAATAATGCTGAGGAGCAATCCGAGATGAGAGTGATTTTGTTGGGCGCGCCAGGTGCGGGTAAGGGGACTCAAGCGCAACTGATTATGGAGAAATTTGGCATTCCCCAAATCTCCACTGGCGATATGCTGCGTGCCGCCGTAAAAGCCGGTACACCTCTTGGTTTACAGGCAAAGGATATAATGGCCTCGGGTGGATTAGTGCCTGATGATCTGATTATTGCACTGGTAAAAGAGCGAATTACTTCTACTGATTGCGCCAATGGTTTCCTGTTCGACGGTTTTCCTCGCACTATTCCACAGGCAGAAGCCATGCTGGAAGCGGGTGTTGATATTGATCATGTGATCGAAATCCACGTTCCTGATGAAGAGATAGTTTCCCGCTTGAGTGGTCGCCGCGTGCATGAAGCTTCTGGGCGTGTCTATCACATTATTTATAACGCCCCCAAAGTTGAAGGTCATGATGATGTGACCGGTGAGCCGCTGATCCAACGCCCTGATGACACAGAAGAAACTGTGCGCAAACGCTTGGGTGTTTATCACGATCAAACCGAGCCTTTGGTGGGTTTTTATCAGGAGCTTGCAGCCTCGGGTAATACCAAAGTGCCTAAATACACTCGTATCAGTGGTATAGGTAGCGTTGATTCTATTCGTCAGCAGCTGTTGACTGTCTTGGGTTAATCGCGCTTTAGCGTTCATAATAGGCTCTCCGGAGCCTATTTTTTTGCCTGCCGTTTTTGCTGTCAGGTCAAACAGCTGCTTCCTATCTTATCGCTGATTTTTATTGGTTTACTGCAAGGGTCGCGTTTTATGGCAGTTATTCTAGCCCTCGATTCATCAACCGATGCTTGTTCTGTGGCGCTATATGCGAATGGCGAGTTGAGTTCCAGCTTTGAACTTGCGGCCAAAAGCCATACCCAGCGGCTTTTGCCCATGGTGGATGAGCTATTGGCCGGACATGGAATTGGGTTAACGGATTTGGATGCTATTGCGTTTGGGCGTGGCCCAGGCTCATTTACTGGCTTACGTATTTGCATAGGTATAGTGCAAGGTTTAGCTTTTGGGGCGAATCTTCCGGTTATTCCGGTATCTACCCTGGAGGCAATGGCGCTGGGTTTTTACCGTAATAACCCAACCAGCAAACAGCCGGTGATGGTTGCATTGGACGCGCGGATGAATGAAATCTACTGGTGTGCCTATCAACCCACTGGGCAAGCCGCTGGGCTTCTGGAACCTATGGTCGATGAAGTGGTGATAAATCCAGAACTGCTGGTTGAGCAGGTTTTACCGGTTATACCGGGTGGTTTTGCTGCTGTTGGGCCTGGTTGGCACTACCCGTCGCTACAAAAACTTGCACCGCAATCGCTGATTTTGGATGTACATCCCTCGGCGGAAGATATGGCCTTGATTGCCGCTCGTTTATGGCAAGAAGGGGCGGCGATAAATGTACTTGAAGCAGAGCCTGTGTACCTGCGCGATACCGTCTCCTGGCAAAAGCGCCAGCGTATTCGCGATACTCATGACTTGTTAGTGAAATAACCTGCGAACAAATTTTTGGTGACCTTATGAGTTCTGCTGTCTATACCCAATCCGGGTTTAACCTTGGCCTGCTTAAGTTCCTGCAAGCATCTCCCACTCCATTTCATGCAACACGCAATCTGGCTGAGTGTTTTTTAGCAGCCGGATTTGAGCAATTGAATGAGGCGGATTCGTGGCAATTAGTGCCAGGCAAGCGCTACCTGGTTACCCGCAATGATTCCTCTATCATTGCTTTCATCTATGGTCGTTCAGATTTGTTGGACAGCGGGATTCGTATGCTGGGCGCTCACACTGATAGTCCTTGCCTTAAGGTAAAACCTCGCGCCGAGTTAAACCGTCGCGGCTATTTCCAGTTGGGAGTGGAAGTGTATGGCGGTGCTTTATTGGCTCCCTGGTATGACCGTGATCTATCCATGGCCGGCCGCGTAACTTATCGCGATGAGTCCGGGCAGATGGCCAGTGCACTGGTGGATTTCAAGCGCCCCGTTGCAATCGTGCCGAGCCTTGCTATTCATTTGGATCGCGATGCCAATAACAACCGTTCTATCAATGCACAAAAAGACATAGTGCCGCTGATATTGCAGTTGCCCACTGAGGATAGCGTGCTGCCGGATTTTCGCAGTCTTCTGCACGCGGAGCTGCAAGCCAGCCAGCCACAGCTGCCGGTGAGCCAGGTATTGGATTATGAAATAAGCCTTTACGACACCCAGCCGCCCGCTTTGGTTGGCTTGGAGCAGGATTTTATTGCCAGTGCCCGTCTGGATAACTTGCTTAGCTGTTATGTGGGCATGCAAGCGCTGTTGGAGGCGGATGATCAGGTATCCAGCTTGCTGATCTGCACCGATCACGAAGAGGTAGGCAGTGCCTCCTGTTGTGGTGCCAAAGGGCCGATGCTGGAGCAATTTTTGATGCGATTGCTGCCCGAAACCGAATCGCGCATTCGTGTTATCGAGCGTTCGATGATGATTTCAGCGGACAATGCTCATGGTGTTCACCCCAATTTTATGGATAAACATGACGAGAATCATGGCCCATTGCTGAATCGTGGCCCGGTTATCAAGGTCAACGCTAATCAGCGTTACGCGACTACCAGCGAAACCAGTGCATTTTTCCGTCTGCTTTGCGAAACGGCTGATGTGCCGGTGCAGGCCTTTGTGGCGCGCACTGACATGGGATGCGGCAGTACTATCGGCCCGGTAGTCGCCTCTGAAGTCGGTGTAAAAACAATTGATGTTGGTTGCCCAACCTTCGCCATGCATTCCATTCGCGAGTTGGCTGGAGTACAGGATGCCTGGAATTTATACCGCGCGGTGGTGGTGTATTTCTGTTACGCCAAGCCGCCGATGGCCTTGCTAAGCAGTCGTTGACGCGCCATCGCTCTCATCTGTGCTGTGACCCAGTACAAAGACTAGGGACAAGTCTGCGCCAAGCCCAAGGGCTACGCTTATAATCGCGCCGCTTTCCCGATGAAATACCTCCATTAGCATCGGGTTTTATTATTCACTGCTGTGTTAATGGAGTTTCCCCATGGCGATTAGCCTTGATGTATTAGCTTCTTTTGCGCCCTTCAATACGCTCAGCCATGAGTATCTAATTCAGGTTGCCGAGAAGGCCTCGCTGCGCGATGTGCCCAAGGGCACGATTATTTTCAAGCGCGGCCGCCCATTTCCCGAGAAGGTATACCTTGTTGGCGGTACGGTTGACTTGATCGACTCTGCTTTTCAAGTCAGCACCATTAACCCTGCGAGCGAATCACGTCGCTCTCCATTGAATATCACCCAGCCGACTCAAGTGTCTGCGGTCGCAAAATCCGACGTGACACTACTGGCGGTCGACAGTGATTTTCTCGATCTGGTGCTTGCCTGGAGTGAATCCAGCGACGAAGAGGTAGAGATTCCAGGAGTGAGCTTGCATGATGATAACGATTGGATGTCGTCGCTTTTGCAGTCACCACTGTTTAGCCGTTTGCCACCTGCCAATATCCGTCAGCTGTTCATCCGTTTTGTGGCGCAAAAAGTTCAGGCCGATGAAATAGTCATTAAACAAGGCGAGCGCGGTGAATTTTTCTATGTGTTGGAATCCGGCAGCGCTACGGTAATTGATCCGGCGGGGAAAATTCTTGCGGCGCTGCGCCCCGGTAATTATTTTGGCGAGGAGGCGCTGGTGGGTGAAACCACGCGCAATGCCACAGTAAAAATGCTGACGCCGGGCAAGGTGATGCGCTTGAACAAGGAGGATTTTCGTGAACTTTTGCAGGAGCCGGTGCTGCGTTATATGAGTGCTGAAGAGTTGCGCAATCGTCCGTCCGATGCTGCGCCTTATCAAATCATTGACGTGCGCCTGCCTCTTGAGCGTCGTATGCAAGCGGTTCCGGGCAGTCAAAATATTCCGCTCAACCAACTGCGTAATCATTTAAAAAATCTCGATTTTAATAATGTTTATTTGGTGACTGACGATTCTGGTCGTCGCTGTCACGTCGCAGCGCATTTGTTAAACCAGGCGGGTTTTGATTGTTATGTGCTGCGCGACGCCGAAGCCTGTTACCACGGGATTTGACGCTGATTAACGCTGTAGTCCCGTGCGCTCGCCCGGTTCCGACTATGCTGGCTGGGCGTTTCGCTAGCCTGTATGATGGCGCCCTGAATTTTCCTGTGAATATTTTGATAAATAACAGATAGGGCACCATGAGCAAGCAACGTGTTTTAACCGGCATTACCACCACGGGCACCCCGCATTTGGGCAACTATGTGGGCGCGATTCGCCCGGCCATCCAGGCCAGCCAGCGTGCGGATGTACAATCCTTTTATTTCCTTGCTGATTTTCATGCGTTGATCAAATGCCAGGAGCCTGAACTGGTTCATCAATCAACGCGCGAGATTGCCGCCACCTGGCTCGCCTTGGGCCTGGATGTCAACAACGCTATTTTTTATCGCCAGTCCGATGTGCCTGAAATTCCCGAACTCTGTTGGATGCTGACTTGTATGGCGGCCAAAGGTTTAATGAATCGTGCACATGCCTATAAAGCATCGGTGGATGCCAATGTTGCGGCAGGTGAAGATCCGGATTTTGCTATTACCATGGGTTTGTATTCCTACCCGATTTTGATGGCTGCGGATATTTTGATGTTCAATGCGCACAAGGTGCCGGTAGGTCGCGATCAGATTCAACACATTGAAATGGCGCGCGATATTGCCGGTCGTTTCAACCACCACTACGGCGAGCATTTTGTATTGCCGGAGGCTTTGGTCGATGACAGTGTGGCAGTATTGCAAGGTTTGGACGGGCGCAAGATGAGCAAGAGCTACGGCAATACCATCCCGTTATTTTTGCCAGAAAAACAACTAAAAAAATCCATCAATAAAATTCTCACTAACTTGCTTGAGCCAGGTCAGGCGAAAGATCCGGATACTTCACCGGTATTCCAAATTTGGCAAGCCTTTGCTACCCCGGAGCAAACGGCAGAAATGCGTCAGCAATTTGCTGATGGTATAGCTTGGGGTGAAGCCAAACGGCAGTTGTTTGAATTAATTAACAGTCAGTTGGCGGAGGCGCGCGAGAAATATGAAGCGCTGCTTGCCAACCCTGCGCATATCGAGGAAGTGTTGCAGCAAGGTGCAGAAAAAGCGCGCGCCTACAGCAAGCCTATGTTGGAAAAAGTGCGTGAGGCAGTTGGGATTCGCAAGATAAAATAAAGTGCGCTAGTGAACACTTGGTAATAAAAACGCCCGCGTATTTTTTGGGATATACGCGGGCGTTTTTATTTTTGATGTTAAAAAATTACACTCAGTCTGCGAGAGCAGAAACGACTTTTAATACTGCAGAAGTCAATCGACTAAGTTGCTCCGGGTTAATAATAAATGGCGGCATCAAATAAATAATATGGCCGAAAGGCCTAACCCAAACACCTTGTTCGATAAATAGCGGCATTAGTTGCGCTGTGTTTACTGGCTCATGTAATTCCACTACGCCAATAGCGCCCAGAGTGCGAACGTCTTTTACGTAGGAAAAATCCTTGCAAGGTGCTAATTCGTCGCGCATTTGCTGGCTTATGGCCGCAACGCGTTCCTGCCAATTAGTGCTGAGCAGTAATTCAATGCTCGCATTGGCAACAGCGCAGGCGAGGGGGTTGGCCATATAGGTAGGCCCATGCATAAAAGCCGGATTGTCGCCGCTGGCAATGCCGTTACTGACTTTGTCATTGCACAGTGTTGCTGCAAGGGTGATGTAACCGCCGCTGAGTGCTTTACCCAAACACATAATGTCCGGGCTTATACCGGCATGCTCACACGCAAATAATTTCCCGGTACGCCCGAAGCCTGTCGCAATTTCATCAACTATCAGCAAAATTTCGTGCTTGTCGCACAGCTCTCTCACCCGGCGCAAATATTCCGGCGAGTAAAAGCGCATCCCTCCAGCCCCTTGGACTATAGGTTCCAAAATAACCGCTGCGATTTTTTGGCGATGTTGTTGAATTAGCTGGGCAAATTTGGCGATGTGACTCTCTTGAAAGGTGTCATCAAATCCGCAGGTCGGTGCTTCAGCAAATAAATGATGCGCCAGGGTGTGATGAAATAAATGGTGCATGCCCGAATGCGGGTCGCACACCGACATGGCGCCGAAGGTGTCGCCGTGATAGCCGCGTTTTAAGGTTAAAAACATGGTGCGCTGGGCCTGGCCCTGGGCGTGCCAGTACTGCAGCGCCATTTTCAGCGCTATTTCTACTGCCACTGAACCTGAATCAGAAAAGAAAACTTTATTTAAACCTTGTGGCGTAATGCGGGCGAGAGTTGCTGCAAGTTTAACCGCAGGTTCGTGGGTTATACCGGCAAACATCACATGGGCAATTTTGCCGAGTTGATCAATCACTGCCTGATTCAGTACCGGGTGATTGTAACCATGCACCGCTGCCCACCAAGAGGACATGCCGTCAATTAATACGCGGCCATCGGCGAGTTGTAATTCCACTCCTTGCGCGCGGGTGATGGGTGTAATCAAACCGGGATTGGTGAAATCGGTATAGGGGTGCCAGACGTGTTCGCGATCCAGGCGGAGTAGATCCTGTGGGGCAATTTGATGGTTGTATATCATGAGAAAGTCCAAAACCGGCATGCCGATAATGCTAAACAATGTGGCTCCACTTTAGCGAAAAAAGTTTCAAAAATCTGAATCTATTTCGCCGAAGTGAAGTGCCGCATTAATTAAAGCGGACAATCAAATCCAACTGCTTATGCGATAGCTTGTCCATTTCGCTGTTAAGCCCATCGGCGATGCTGACTTCCTGCTGGGTTTGATCAGAAATTTGCGCAATCGTTTGGGTGTTGCGTTCAATTTCCAAGGCCATCGAGGACTGCTCCTCGGCTGCAGTGGCAATTTGGTGTGACATTTGATCGATGGTATTTACCGATTGCGAGATGGAATCCAGCGCGGCGCGCACATTGTTCATTTCCAACACGCTGCGGTCAGCCAGATTCAAACAATTTTTCATATTGACGCTGGCGTCATCGGTCGCCTTACCCAAATTGCCAATAATTTGTTGGATATCACCAGTGGATTCCTGAGTGCGCTGGGCAAGTGAGCGAACTTCATCTGCTACTACCGCAAATCCACGCCCCTGTTCACCGGCTCGCGCCGCTTCAATCGCCGCGTTCAGTGCCAACAAATTGGTTTGCTCGGCGATACCGCGAATCACATCAACGACGCTGGCGATTTTGCTGCTGTCCTCGCTGAGTTTGTTCAGCACATTGCCAAGGTTGGCAACTGTTTTGGATAAATCATCAATAGCTGTGCGTGCACCCTCAATTACCTGATTGCCTTTTTCCACTTCATCAATCGCGGTGCCAGTGGCGATGGATGTCTGATTGGCACCGCTGGCCACTTCCTGAACCGCTTGTGCCATTTGTTGCATGGCGGCCGCCACACCGGCTGTTTCGCGTTGCTGCGCAGTCATGCCTTCATAGGTCTTACTGGCGTGATGATGCGCGGCTTCAGCTTTGTGTTGTAGTTCTTTTGCTGATTCACCAAAACGGCCAAGGGCGGTGCGCAGGCGCGATTTAATCGCATGCTGTGCCAGTTCGATTTCCCCCATAGCATCACAGCGGCCTGTGTAGATGTAGGCTGCAAATGGATCGTTAATAGTAGCGCGAGCCTCCTGTAGCGCTTGAGCGATGCGGCTTTGTTGCAGCGTATGCGCCACGCCCCCGAATAATACACCCAAAACCAGGCTGGTTAGCGCAACTCCAGCCGACAGATTGCCAAGAAAACCACTGGCGACTAACAACAATACCCAGCTGACAGCAGCAACAATCGCACTATTGCCGTACTGGCTCCAATATTTTTCAGCGGCGGAGTAGGGCGCTTTACCTTGGTTGATTCGCGCGTAAACCGCTTCGGCGCGCTTGATTAGGTGTGGTTCCGCTTTTGCCCGCACCGATTCATAACCATAAATTTGACCATTTTGGCGCAGCGGGGTGATGTAGGCATCTACCCAATAATGATCGCCGTTTTTACAGCGATTTTTGACTATGCCCATCCAGGGTTTGCCGGCTTTTAAGGTTTCCCACAGCATGCCAAAGGCCGCTGGTGGCATCTGTGGGTGCCGTAAAATATTGTGTGGTTGATTGATTAATTCGTCATGGCTAAAGCCGGAGATGCGGCAGAAGGTATCATTGCAAAATTCAATGTCGCCGCGCAGATTAGAAGAAGAGACAATTTCATCCCTTGATGAAAGCTGTACTTCCCTACCGGTGAGATGGCCGTTGTTACGCATGTGTAAATCCTGAGTTACGTCGATGAAATCCCCGCCGCTGCTTGGGTGTTTACGGCAGCTGGTTAATCAAGCCTAGTTCAAAAATACCGAATCTCTAGTGCGACTATTCGCTGGCGGAGTCATTGGGTGATGCCTCTGGCTCATTGCGATCATGCGGCGTAAGCGCGTCCGCGTGATTTATCGGTGCCCGGGCGATGTTGTTGTAGCGCGCCGAGTTCCAGGCTGGAATTAAATTGTTGCTCGCGCAGAAATCGGCCCAAGGCCGCGCGTTTGTCCTCCTGCAGGTCAAGAAATTCAAGGCTGATTTGGGTGTGTCGGTAAGGGCTGCGGCCCATCCGGAAAGCGCAGATGCGCGCCTTACAGCGAATCTGTAGCTCATCGCTCAAGTTGACCTCGCACAGCGGCATGGTTGCACCATGGCGCAAATGCGGCAGCAAGTTGCCCGCGACCATAATGCGCATCCCGCCAACGGAAATATCCTGCAGTGTGCCAAAACTGGGGTCCTGGCCTATGGGGCGGATTTTTACCGACAGTGGAGATTGGTGGCCGATGGTGTAGCGCGGGTAGCGACGGCGCGGTTGGTAGTAAGCAAAAGGCGGCAGCTCAATGGCAATGCCAGAGGTGCCATAGCTGGAGCCCAGGGCGATGACCGGTGCACAAATGACTAGCTCTTCGGTGTTGCGGTGGTGGCGTATGCACAGCTCATCACCCGCATCCAGTATCAACTGCTGCGGGAACAAGTCGTCCAGCCAGAGTAAACCGCGCTCCTGGTCGATAGCGATGATCATGCTTTGGTAGCTGCGGCTGCTGCCGGTAATTTTTACCTCCAGCAATTGTCGCTGGTCTTTTAAGTCCCAGAGCGATTGGTGCTCATCGGGTACGGCTAGGCGGGTGGCGCTGTCACTGGCGTTTGATGTGTTATTGCCTGCGTCTTTGCGCTGGTCTTTTTTAAAGAATTTATCGAAAAACGACATGAAAACTCCTCGCGGCAACAGGTCGCCCCGGCAGCAATAGGCGGGGCATTTGTCCTGAGTAGAGCAAGCGCTGTGCCAGTCGCCTATGAGCCAGTCTTTACGGGCTTGCGGCCACTTTACGCTAGCTGATACTGGGCTGGAACCGGCAAAGGTTTGCCTACTGGCGGTCATTGATTTCAACTTGCGGGTAAAATCCGTACAATGCGCGCCGCCGCCGGTTGGTCGCGGCAATGTCTTGTCCTGAAGCCATGAGTGCACGTCCATGAAAGAGTTACACGAACGCAAAGATCGTCTTGAATTTAATAAGCTGCAAAAGCGTTTGCGTCGGTTGACCGGCTCCGCCATTGTGGATTACGGCATGATTGAGGATGGCGATAAGGTAATGGTATGCCTCTCTGGTGGAAAAGACTCCTACACCATGCTGGACATACTGCTCAGCTTGCAAAAAACCGCGCCCATTTCCTTCGAAATCGTGGCGGTAAATATGGATCAAAAGCAACCCGGTTTTCCCGAGCACATACTGCCGCAGTATTTGGCCGACCTGGGTGTGCCTTTCCACATCATCGAGCGCGACACCTACAGCATTGTGAAAGAAGTGGTGCCGGAGGGAAAAACCACTTGCGGCCTCTGCTCACGTTTGCGCCGCGGCACTCTCTATGGGTTTGCCGATGAAATAGGGGCGACCAAAATCGCGCTCGGGCATCACCGCGACGACATTATCGAAACCCTGTTTTTGAACATGTTCTTCGGCGGCAAATTAAAAGCCATGCCGCCCAAATTGCTCTCCGACGACAAGCGCAACATAGTGATACGCCCCTTGGCTTACTGCGCGGAAGAGGACATAGCCCGTTTTGCGGAGATGAAAGGCTTCCCGATTATTCCCTGCAACCTCTGCGGCTCCCAGGAAAACCTGCAGCGTCAGGTGGTGAAAGATATGTTGGTGCAGTGGGAGCGCCAGTTCCCCGGCCGCACGGAAACCATTTTTTCGGCGATCCGCAATGTCCAGCCATCACAATTGGGTGATGTGAATTTGTTTGATTTTATGAATTTGCAAATCAACAAGCAGAATCCGGCAGGGGATGAGGACGATAGTTGCAGTATTAGCCTGCCGACTAAACCCATCGCCGATGCGGTGCAATACGTGGATGTGTTGGATATCCACTAGCCGATTTTTCAGGCCACTTTGCGCGGTAAATAGGGTGCAATTAACTGCTGGTAATTGTGTAGAAACACGTCGGTATTCCTTACAGCGCCACAGCCATTATCAAAAAACGCCGCCCAGAGCTGCGCCATGCTGAGTGGATCGCAAGCAGCTCCGGGGTTAATGCCGGCCTGTCGGTAAATCATCCAGGCCATACCAGTGCTGTAACTCAGGTTGGTGATCAGCTCCCGTTCGGGGTCGAGTAAAAACTGCTGTTGGCTGGCGAGGCCGCGCTGTCGCGAGGCGAGGTCGGGGAATTGGATCAGGTAGCCATCCCAGAGCGCGCGATGTTTGGCTTTGGTGATGCGATAAAGCCCCATACCTTCGCTTTTCCCATCGTAGCAGTGCAGCCCCAGCAGCGATTCCTGGGCGGCAGTTGCCAGAAGTAATTGCTCGGCGAGTGGGGAATAGTTCCCTAGTGCCTCCAGGCTGGGTTTGATAATCCATTCACTTAATTCATTGACACAGATGCCCATAGCTACCTCGTTACGCCTTAATCAGTCAGCACTTCATTGCTTCACTGACGGTGATAAAACTGGCGTCAAAAAACCACTACAACCTAAGTGCAGCATAACTCAGGCCAATTTGCCTGTTTTTTAATCCAATCACCGCACGCCAGCCCTTCGCTATACTCCCCTTATAACTGTGGAGGTGTTTATGCGAATTGGTATCCCCAAAGAGATAAAACCCGGTGAAAACCGCGTGGCACTGACTCCTTCAGGTGCTGCTGAGCTGGTACAGCGTGGGCATCAGCTGCTGGTGATGACCGGTGCTGGTGCAGCCTCTGGCTTCACCGATGACCACTATTTGGCAGCTGGTGCCCAAATAGTTGCCAGCCTCCCAGAGTTATACGCAGGCGCAAGGCTAATCGTTAAAGTCAAAGAGCCGCAGCCGGAAGAATATTCACTACTGCGGCCAGACCATCTGTTGTTTACCTACCTGCACCTCGCTGCCAGCCAGTCGCTTACCGAGGCACTGCTCGCCTCTGGCGCCAGTTGTCTTGCCTATGAAACCCTGACTGATCACAGCGGGCGTTTGCCACTGCTGGCACCTATGTCAGAAATTGCCGGACGGGTAGCGGTGCAGGCGGGCGCGCACCACCTGCAAATGGCGCAAGGTGGCAAGGGCATATTGTTGGGGGGAATCCCCGGCGTTGCGCCAGCCAATGTACTGATTCTGGGTGGTGGTGTGGTGGGGGCCAATGCGGCTGCTATGGCGGTGGGCTTGGGGGCGCAGGTGCGAATTATGGATAAATCCCTTCCC
Source organism: Cellvibrio fontiphilus (assembly GCF_042646205.1). NCBI lineage: Bacteria > Pseudomonadati > Pseudomonadota > Gammaproteobacteria > Cellvibrionales > Cellvibrionaceae > Cellvibrio > Cellvibrio fontiphilus. The sequence goes on from NZ_JBHRTF010000006.1 coordinate 103,944, forward strand.
CGGTTGCGCCAGTTGGATGACCTTTGGCGCGGCAGGGTAGTCTGTGAATTCGCCACTCAGGAGCGGATCAACGCCGCGGCGCTGCAGGCCGACTTGATTATCGGTAGCGTGTTAAATGCCGGTGCCAGCGCTCCGCGTTTGCTGTCTCGCCACCTTATCGGGCAAATGGAAAAGGGCAGTGTGCTGGTGGATGTGGCAATTGATCAGGGTGGATGTTTTGAAACCTCGCGTCCCACCAGCCATCATCAGCCAACCTATGTGGAGGAATGGGTGATTCACTACTGTGTCGCCAATATTCCCAGTGCCGTAGGCCGCACAGCAACGCTGGGCCTGACCAATGCCACACTGGGTTACATATTGCGCCTTGCCGATGCCGGCCTCGCTGCGCTTAACTCGGATGCTGATTTCAGGGCAGCGCTGAATATTTGCCGCGGGGAGCTGACCCAGCCCGCCGTTGGCCGCAGTTTTTCTATGTCTTGGCGCGATGCGGCGGAGTTGCTTTAGGTTATTGAAACTTATGAAAATAAATTTATTGATTCCGGCGCCAGCGATTAGTTTGTTCTATACTCTGGCGAAACAAGGAAACATCCGGGGTAATTGCAGCGATTACGCCGCCAGAGTTGCGCTCCCGGATGTAACGTAAATGCCCTCCCGATAAAAACATTCATATCCCGGAAGTCCAAGGTTAATGAGAGATAAAGCGCCTTCATTTTTTAATGGCATATCTTTTCAACTTGCCAAGATCGGCATCATTCTGGCGTTTGTGCTGAGTTTTCTGCTGAGTTCCGTTCAGCTTTATCTGGATTTCCTCAATCAGGAAAAAGAACTTAAATCCCTTATCGACCGTGTTATCCAGGTTGCTACGCCGCCGGCCGTTCGCTCGGTATCCACACTGGACGATGAACTCTCCTACGAAGTTGTGAATGGCCTGCTGCGCTACGGTTTTATTTATGAAGTGGTGATTTATGACGATACCGGCAATGTGCTCGCCCAAGGCAGCAGCGCGCGCCCGGAAGTCACCACCCGCTGGCTCACCAGCAGAATTACCGACAATACCCGCGAATACACCGCCAATTTATTACTGCCGGGCTACAGCGATGGCACCTCGGGCAGTATCCGTTTTTCGGTGGACATGGATCTGGCGCTGGAGGGTTTTTACAACCGCTCCAAAACGGCGTTGATGACTGGTTTATTGCGCAATATGTTTTTGGTATTGCTGTTATTTATTGTGTTTTATTACACCCTCACTAAACCGCTGGTGCGTTTGTCGCGTGAGATCAACAACATCAACCCCGATCACCCCGGTGTAAACCGCCTCACCCAATTACCCCCGCATCGCAAAGATGAACTCGCCCAGTTAATTGCCAGCTCCAACCAATTGTTAGATGTGGTGGAATTATCCCTCGCCAAACGCCGCGCGGTGGAATTAGCGCTGCGCAAAAGTGAAGAGCACCTACGTCAGATTATCGACCACTTACCGGTAATGATTGGTGCGCGCAACATCGCCGGCTATTACCTGTTTGCTAACAAAGCCCTCGCCAATGAATTGGGTTATACGCCGGAACAAATGCGCAACTTGCACGTGCGCCAGCTACTCAAAAATTCAGTATTTGATATAGACACCATGCTGCAAAATGATTATCGCGTGATTCGCGGCAATGAAGAGCTGGATGTTATTGAAGAGCGTTTTGTGACCGCGACGGGTAAACAATTATTTTTGCAAACCCACATTATGCCGCTGGCGTTTTACGACGAAAAAGTTGCGCTTATTGTGTCGGTCGATATTACCGAGCGCAAAAATGCCCAAGCCAAAATGGAATTTATGGCGCACCACGATGCACTGACCGGCCTGCCCAATCGCCTGCAACTGGTGGAGCGTTTGGAGCATGAGTTGCGCCGCGCCGAACGCCACGGTTATTTTGGTGCAGTGTTATTTATCGATTTGGATCAATTCAAAACCATTAACGATTCACTGGGTCATCCGGTGGGTGACCGGGTGTTGGAAGTGGTTGCCGAGCGCTTGCAGCAGTCAGTGCGCGAAGAAGATCTGGTGGCGCGTTTGAGTGGCGACGAATTTGTTGTAGTGCTCACAGTGCTGGATCAAAACATAGAAACTGCTGCGCTGCGCGCGGGCGAGATCAGTGAAAAAATTCGCACCATCATTTCCCAACCCTACCTGTACGACAACATGGAATTGCGTGTGACCTGCTCAGTGGGGGTGGTGGTTTATCCGGACAAAAATAATTCCGTACATGAGCTGCTGCGTTATGCCGACACCGCCATGTACCAGGTAAAAGAAAAGGGTCGCGATTCGATTGAATTCTTCAACGAAGAAATGGCCGATAAAGTGAGTCGCCAGCTCACTATGGAAGGCGATTTACACCGCGCGTTGGATGAAGCGCAATTTGAGCTTTATTACCAACCCAAAATCGATATTAAGTCTGGCCGCGTGGTGGGCGCTGAAGCGCTACTGCGCTGGAATCATCCAGCGAAAGGGATGATACCGCCGGGCGATTTTATTCCCGTGCTGGAAACCTCCGGCATGATTATCGATGTCGGCCAGTGGGTATTGGAAGATGCCTGCAAAACACTAGTGCAGTGGAAACGAGCCGGGCTTTGGCAAGAAGGTATGAAGCTCAGTATTAATATCAGCCCGCGCCAATTCCGCCGCGATGCCTTTGTGGACGATGTGCTAGCCGTACTGGATAAATATGCTATTCCCTGCAATTCGCTCGATATGGAAATTACTGAGGGCATAGTTATCCAGCGAGTGGATGATGCGATTGCGACCATGACTACCCTGAATGAGCGGGGCGTCAGCTTCTCGCTCGATGATTTCGGCACCGGCTATTCATCCATCAGTTACTTGAAACGTCTGCCAGTAAGCACGTTAAAAATCGATCAGGGATTTGTGCGCGATATTATTGTGGATCGCAACGACCGGGTCTTGGTAGAAACGATTATTACCATGGGCCGTTTGCTGGATATGGAATTAGTTGCTGAAGGTGTGGAAGAAAAAGAGCAACTGGAAATTTTAAAATCCTACGGCTGCGATTATTACCAAGGCTATCTGGCCTCCCGCGCCGTACCCATCAACGAATTTGAAGTGATACTGGCGCGGGAAAATAGGTAAAACTGCGTTAACAATCCTCAAAAGCCTGCCAAAAATAATAAGGGCCGCGTTAAAACAATCGGCCCAATAAATACGGCACGGCGGTTTCCACCCGCATAATCCGCTCACCCAAATGTACCGCTTCAAAACCGCATTTTTGCAGCAGTGCAATTTCGTATTCAATAAAACCACCTTCAGGGCCAACGGCCAGCGAAAGTGCATAATCAATTTGACTGGGGCAAACATTGGGCGTGTAGGGGTGCGCTACCAGTGCGCGGGTGCCCGCAATTAACGCGGGCAATTCATCTTCCACAAAAGGTTTAAAACGCTTGTGCAGGTGCACCTGTGGCAAGCGCGTGTCACAGCCCTGTTCCAAGCCTAGTAATAATTGCTCATGAATATTGGCCGCTTCCAAAAACGGCGTTTGCCAATAACTTTTTTCCACGCGGTAAGAATTAATCAGGTGCAATTTTTTAACACCCAGGGTCGCAATGGTTTGCAAAATTCGGCGCAACATTTTTGGGCGCGGCAGTGCTAATACCAGCGTTAAATCCAGGGCTGCTGGCGGCGGCTCGGTTAAATCCAGTGCCAGTGAAATTTCACTTTCACCCAGCCCCGTAATTGTGCCTTTGCCCATATTGCCATTGAGCATCCCGACCTTGAGTGTATCGCCCACTGCAGCGCCGTGAATGTTTTTGATGTGTGTTAAACGGCGCAAATCTGTTATTACAGCGCTGGAAGGCGAGGTTAAATCTTCGGGGGAGAGTAAAATTAAATTCATGGTCAGTATCAGTTACAGCAAAAAAGTGAACAGGCATCGGCCATTTTTTATTTGGCCAGTGGATAGGCGCTCACCGAGCGCTGCCCAACTAAAAACCGGATTAGCTTACCTGAAACTACTGCATGTTTATGCGTATTTTTAGCGGGCAGGATTAAGCCTTATCAGCCAGTATTTTTACCGAGTAGATCAAGGCAAGTGCTATTCATCAATAGATAGCTGATGTAGAGCCTTATCCGTCGCACTGGTTTCCACCCCGCCTTCCAGTCGCATACGCAGGGCCAAATCAGTATGTGAATCTGCATTCTGCAGTGCTTCTTGCTGCGATATTCGCCCTTCTTTGAAGAGTTGGTAGAGCGCTTGATCAAAAGTACACATTCCTAAATCATTACTGCGGCTCATGGCCTCTTTAATGCTGGAAATGTCGCCCTTGCTGATCAAATCGCTGATGTAGGGCGATTGCAACATTACCTCAACAGCTGGCACTAATTTTTGGTGTAGGCCGGGAATCAAACGCTGGGAAATAATGCCTGCCAGATTAATGCTCAAATCGAGCAATAATTGATGGCGTGCAGTATCAGGGAAAAAATTAATTATCCGCTCTATCGCTTGGTTGGCGTTGTTGGCATGCAGGGTGGATAAACACAAATGCCCAGTCTCTGCGTAATTCAGTGCTTGCTGCATGGTAGCCAAGTCGCGAATCTCGCCGATCATAATCACATCCGGCGCTTCGCGCAGAGCGTTTTTAAGCGCCTCCTCGTAGGAGAGTGTATCCAGCCCCACCTCGCGCTGATCCACAATGGAGTGCTTGTGCTCGTGAATAAATTCCAGCGGATCTTCAATCGTTAAAATATGGCCGGTGGCCTGCTCGTTGCGGTGATTAATCATCGCGGCCAGCGTGGTGGATTTACCTGAACCCGTCGCGCCTGTGACCAGAATCAAACCGCGCTTGAGCATAATCAGTCTTTCAAGGCTGGGCGGCAAACCCAAGGCAGCCAGCGGCGGGATTTTGGATTTTATGTAGCGAATCACCATACCGGTTTCGCCGCGCTGCAAAAAAATATTAATACGAAAACGGCCAATACCCGTTGCGGAAATCGCCATATTCATTTCCAGCTTGGCTTCAAACTCGGCGATTTGCTTTTGGCTCATCAGCGAATAGGCCAGCTGTTTTATTTCCCCCGGTGCCAGCGTATGCATTTGTAATGGGTGAGTAATGCCCTCTATTTTTATATTGACCGGCGCGCCGGTACTAAAAAACAAATCCGACGCCTGTTTTTCCACCATCAGGTTTAAAAACTGTGAGATTTCCATAAGCCGCTCATGCAGGGGGAACATTGAGCTAGAGTGTAGCTGAAAATTATTGCGACTAAGCGCGGTGAGTGAGGCAATGGCAGCTTATGAAGCCGTTGGTCTTATTGCCCAACGGCTTTAGTAGAAGGTTTTTTAATTCTCGCAGACTCGATCTTGATACTCAGGCAATTCACTAGTGGATTGAAAGCCCAGTTTTTCTGCGTCCACCAGGTTGTTGGGGTGAATGACAAACACATTCAAACTACCGGTGTCGGCGCCGCACATGGCAATTCGGTTTAAACCATCGTGACCTTTTTGCGCACAAATCACATCTATTCCCGCACTCGCCAGCTCCAACCGCGCATCATCCAGTGCAATGCCTTCGCTTTCACATTGAACAGACTGGTCAGCTTTAAAAACTTTAACCTGCTTGCTGGGTTTGGCTTGCTGCATATTCGGCTCCGCCTTTGCAGCTGGGTTAGAGTTTGCTCCACCGCAAGCGGTCAACAGCGCAGCTAAGATTGCGAGGGGTAGCGCCAGTGGCTTAATAATTTTCATAAATCCTCCTTTGAAATGGGTAGTTATCTTGAGGGATTTTAGAAATATTGGTGGCGGGAGTTGTAATGTTTTGTAGGCAAATATAGTGCGTTAATAAAGCTCAAATTTCACCGCGCCATCAAGCACTGCGAGTGAACCTTTGGATGAGGTATACATGCCATCTGCAATAACAAAATAACCTTGGGCGGGCGTGATTCTTTGCTTGTGAATCAGCTTGCCGCCGCTGATGGGTTCCAAGGTAATGTACTGGTTGCTAAAACTTTGCCCCGCGCGTGGAGCAGGGTCGTGAATAATTAATTTCCCCTGTTCATAGCCTACCAGCGTTACCCAGTGGCCGCCGGCCCGCTGGTAGTCGGTTCCATTGCGGTTATACCAGCCTACATTCAACCAAACCGCGCCTTTGCGATGTAAGGCGCTGGTCATCCAATCCACCGTGGGTTGCTGCCCGCTGCGAAACTGCTTTGCTACTGGCCGCCAGCCACTGTACTGCAATGTTTTGTAACTGCCCCAGCGTTCTGTTGCATATTTGTGTACACCTTGGGCTACTTCATAAACACTGGTGCCGTTGTTGGTGTTGGTATTCATGTAGGCTGCTGAGCTGAGTTTATGTACTAACTCAATTTGGTACTGCTCATCCTTATTGTCTTCCAGCCACACAAGCGAATTAGAAACCGCAACCGGTGCGCAAAATTGCTGTCCATCACCCGCAAAACCAGCCTTGTTTAAGGTTTGCAGTAAATCTGGGATTTCGTTGTAAAAGCTTTCAGTTTGAGTAATTTTTACTGTTTGTGGTAATTGATGCTTATCCGCACAATTGCGTGGATTATCGGTGTATACCAATTTACCTGCAGCATTTTTACAGTGAATAATTTCAGCGTTTACTGCAGCGCTAAAGGCACATGAAAAGGTGAGGGCGCTGATAATAATTTTTTTATTCATTTTTTAATTTCCGTATCAGTTAAAAAATTGGCATTACTGCCTAAGCCATAAAGTTAGTAATCGGTTTTCAGTAAGAGGAATTCGGCGTGATATCCGGGTTCACCTCACCATAAACTTCTTCCGGGTCTATACCACTCATTAGCAGAGTTTCACGCACTGTTTGAATATGGTCGAGCACGGTTTGGTATCTATCACCGTATTCGTATTTGTTTACCTCAATGGCTTTAGGCATATAACAAAAGGCAATTTTTAAAGCTTCGAGTAATTCGTCACGTGTTACTTCGGTCATAGCGTGCTCCATTTAAACATTTGCCAAGCGGGATAAGGTATCGGGATATTTCTCGACTAATTTAATTAACACAGCTGCCTGAGCATTAGGTTTTGCACGGCCTTGCTCCCAGTTTTCCAATGTGCGTTTATTAATGCGCAGGTATTGTGCGAACACTGCTTGGGATACATTCAGTTTTTCGCGCAGCTGCACAAGTTCACCACTTTTTAATTCAGGTGCTGCAATTTTTTCAGCGGCATGTTTCTTTAAAGTGATTTTACCCTCGCGTTCATCGCGGAGTGATTGAAAGCCTTCGCTTAACTCGTCGAACAAGTTGCGTTTCATTGGGCACCTCTGGCTTTTAATTCTTGCTTTAACATTTGAGAAAGTAATTGTCGTTGGTCATTGGTTAAATCTGCCAATTCGTCTTTGTTGTAGAGCGTGAATAACCAAAATTGCGAACCGCCATCCCACCAATAATAAATAATCCGCGTTCCGCCGCGTTTACCTTTGCCTCGCTGCGGGTCAGAAAAGCGGAGTTTGCGTAAACCTCCTGTGCCCATCATGACATCGCCCGCCAGAGGCGATTGCATTAGCTCCTGTTGGAGAGCGCGAAACGCTTCGTCATCAAGGTAGTTCTTTCGATACCGCTCAAACGGCGGCAGTTCCACAAAGGTTGCTTTCATAATATCCCTATACGTTATTTGCGTACAGATTTAACTATACGCTCGTAGCGTATAAATTGAAACTATTGGATTTGGAGTCTCGCTGTTGAATTGCATGTGACCCAATATGTTGGATTATTCTGTGTTTAAACAAAAAAATTATCTATATACAGGTATTGCGTATATTTTTTGATCGGCGTAGGGTCTGGATGCCTGTACAGTATGTTGTGCTCTGTACTTAAAACCCATATCCAGTCAATTCAATAGAAGCATGTTATGGCTAAATCAAAATCCTCAAAAATCGGGCGTGACGCTAAAACTGGTCAATTCATTCCCGTCAGCGAAGCTAAGAAGCGCCCCAGTACTACGGTGGTTGAAACCATTAAAAAAGGGAAGTCATGATATTTTTCGAGTTCTATTGCAATGTATGTTAATTGTATGTACATTTGGCATACATTGTTTTAGCGTAGATTTTGATTATGTCGAAAACTCTTAAATCTTACAGGTTTGATGAACATACTCTTGAGTTGATAGATGAGCTCCGAGTGGCTCTGCATTTAAGCAATAATTCTGATGTGTTGCGCAGATCTTTGACGCTCTTAAAGCTTGCCGTAGAGGCCCAGAAAAATGGCGGCACTGTGGCAATAAAAGTGAATGGAAGTGAACGAGAGATCATCATATGAATAGTTCAATTTGCCGAGAGGAAGATAATTCACATTTAGTTGGGATCCACAAAGTAATTAATATCGAGCTGCTTGAAAGAGAGTTGAGGGGGGAGCTAAGGGTTATTAAACGAAATGGAACTGTTGTTCCATTTGACGCTTCGAAAATTGCTATTGCAATGACGAAGGCGTTTTCTGCATTTGAAAGCAATTCGAATAATTTTAAAACTCGTTGGGGAAGGATTGATGCGTATGGCACCTTCGGGCTAAGAAGTTATAAAGATTTTTACACCATTAATTGCATTAGAAGGGCAATAATTGAAGGTATAAAGTGCTTATTGGTTAAGATGGAATTTACCGGTTTTATACGAAAAATTCGACGCACCCCAAATTTGTTTGGATGTATAAGAAACAAGCTAATGCCAAAAGTAGATGGTAAAACTGATTCTGTTGTGTATGGAAGTAACTGCTTTTTTAACTTTCTATACTCAATTTGCAGGAATCATTTTTATGGCGAATCAAAAAATTTCTTTGGAAGTGGAAGAGAAAAATTTGAAGTTGGTTATTTTGGAGTCAAAATCGGCTAGTGCTGAATCTTTACTGAGATTACTTTTGTGTGTTGATCGGTTGAAAGTAAGTACAAAACTACTGCTATCAACTATTGTTGTTTTAATCACGGTTATTATTGTGTTTTTCTAAATATCATGGAGCGGATTGCTTGCAATTCGCTCCATGAAACACCTAGCAACTAGCCTGCATGAAGCCTAGCGAAATGCGGGCTTCACCTTTCGGCAAAGCCCCGCAATCCGTTCACTCCTTGCGGGCTACGAATTACTCCGCAGCCCCTGGCTCATAAGCCAACACCGGACTCAACCAGCGCTCAATCTCCTGCACTGATACACCCTTACGCAACGCCAAACTCTCCACCTGATCCTTTTCAATCTTATCCGTATTGAAATATTTTGCCTCCGGGTGCGCGAAGTACCAACCGGATACGGCGGCGGTTGGCAGCATTGCGAAGTGTTCGGTTAGGGTGATGCCGGTGTTTTTCTCCGCATCCAATAACTTGAACAGCGTGGCCTTTTCGGTGTGATCCGGGCAGGCGGGGTAGCCGGGGGCGGGGCGGATGCCTTTGTATTGTTCTTTGATTAAATCTTCGTTCGTCAGATTTTCATCGCGGTCGTAACCCCAGAATTCTTTGCGCACACGTTGATGCATGTGTTCAGCAAAGGCTTCGGCCAAACGGTCGGCGAGGGCTTTGACCATAATGCTGTTGTAGTCGTCGCCCGCGTTTTGGTATTCCTTGGCGAGTTCTTCTGCGCCTATGCCGGTAGTCACGGCAAAGCCGCCGATGTAATCCTGTTTGCCGGTTGCTTTGGGGGCGACAAAATCCGCGAGTGACATGTGCGGTTTGCTTTCCATGCCTTGTTTTAAATGTTGCTGGCGAATGTGATGCAGTGTGGAAATTTGTTTACCGTTTGCATCAAATACGGCGATGTCATCGCTATCCACGGAATTCGCTGGCCAGAAACCGATGACACCGTTGGCGCGGATCAGTTTTTCGTCGATGAGTTTGCGCAGCATTTGTTGCGCGTCTGCCCACAAGGCGCGCGCGGCTTCGCCGACTATTTCATCTTCTAGAATGCGCGGGAATTTTCCGGCCAAGTCCCAGCTGATAAAAAATGGTGTCCAGTCGATAAAATCCACCAGCGTATTTAAATCGTAATCTTCAAATACTTTGATGCCGGTGAAGGCGGGTGCTGGCGGAGTGTAGTTGTCCCAATCCAGTTTTAAACCCTTGGCGATGGCTTCGGGGTAGGAGCGCACTGTGCCGCGCGGTTTGCGGTTGGCGTTGCGCTCGCGCACTTCTACATATTCCTGCTGCAAATCTTCCACAAATTTGGGGCGCAGTTCATCGGACAAGAGTGTGCTGGCCACACCCACCGCGCGTGAAGCGTCTGCCACGTACACCACTTGGTTGAGGTTAAATACCGGGTCGATTTTTACCGCGGTGTGCGCTTTGGAGGTGGTAGCGCCGCCAATCATTAATGGCTTGTTGATGCCACGGCGTTCCATTTCGCGCGCGACAAATACCATTTCATCCAGTGAGGGTGTAATCAAACCGGACAGCCCAATGATGTCGCAATTTTGTTCGATGGCGGTGTCCAGAATTTTATCGCAGGGCACCATCACGCCCAAATCAACCACTTCAAAGTTGTTGCACTGCAGCACTACACCGACAATGTTTTTACCAATGTCGTGCACATCGCCTTTTACTGTGGCCATTAAAATTTTGCCGTTGGGTTTGGAAGCTTCGGTTTTTTCGGCTTCGATAAACGGCTGCAAATAGGCAACCGATTGTTTCATGACGCGTGCGGATTTAACCACTTGCGGCAAAAACATTTTGCCGGCGCCGAACAAATCGCCTACCACGTTCATGCCATCCATGAGTGGGCCTTCGATGACATCGAGCGGGCGCGGGTAGTGCTTACGCGCTTCTTCGGTATCCGCTTCAATATAGGTGGAAATACCTTTTACCAATGCGTGCTCGATGCGTTTGGCAATGGGCAATGAGCGCCATTCGGCGTCTTCTTTTGCTTCACTGGCTGCGCCGTCACCACGATATTTTTCGGCAATATCCAACAGCGCTTCGGTGCTGCCGCTGTGACGGTTGAGAATCACATCCTCTACTTTGTCTTTTAATTCCTGCGGCAAATCGTCGTACACCGCCAACTGGCTGGCATTCACAATGCCCATGTTCATGCCGGCTTTAATCGCGTGGTACAAAAACACCGAGTGAATGGCTTCGCGTACCGGGTTGTTACCGCGGAAGGAGAAGGACACGTTGGACACACCGCCGCTCACGCCGGCGTGGGGCAGGTTTTGGCGAATCCAGCGGGTGGCTTCAATAAAATCTACGGCGTAGTTGTTGTGTTCTTCTATGCCGGTGGCGACCGCAAAAATATTCGGGTCAAAAATAATATCTTCCGGTGGGAAATTAATTTTATCGACCAGTGTGCGGTAAGAGCGTTCGCAAATTTCTTTTTTGCGCGCCATGGTGTCGGCCTGGCCTTTTTCGTCAAAGGCCATAATTACCACGGCTGCGCCGTAGCGCATGCAGAGTTTGGCTTTTTGCAAAAATTCTTCTTCGCCTTCTTTAAGCGAAATAGAGTTCACAATCGGCTTGCCCTGAATACATTTCAGACCGGCTTCAATCACCTCCCATTTGGAGGAGTCCACCATAATTGGCACGCGTGCAATTTCCGGTTCGCCGGCAATCAGGTTTAAAAATTTCACCATGGCTTTTTCGGCATCGAGCATGCCTTCGTCCATGTTGATGTCGATAATCTGTGCGCCGTTTTCCACCTGCTCCAGCGCTACTTCCAGCGCCGTGGTGTAGTCCTCTTCCACGATTAATTTTTTAAAGCGCGCCGAACCGGTCACGTTGCAGCGCTCGCCCACGTTTACAAACAGTGAGTCTTTGGTGATGTTAAACGGCTCAAGGCCAGACAAGCGGCACGCGGGTTCAATCTCGGGAATTTGGCGCGGCGGGTATTTGGCCATGGCCTCGGCGATGGCTTTAATGTGCGCAGGTGTAGTACCGCAGCAGCCGCCGATAATATTGAGGAAGCCGCTCGCGGCAAATTCTTCCACAATCGCCACCATTTCTTGCGCGGTTTGGTCGTACTCACCAAATTCATTGGGCAGACCGGCGTTGGGGTGGGCGCTCACAAAACAGTTGGCGATGCGCGACATTTCCTGCACATATTGGCGCAACTCTTTGGCGCCGAGCGCACAGTTCAAACCCATGCTCAGTGGGCGCGCGTGGGCGAGGGAGTTGTAAAACGCCTCGGTGGTTTGGCCGGATAGGGTGCGGCCAGAGGCATCGGTAATGGTGCCGGAAATCATAATCGGCAATTCAAAACCGGCTTCATCAAAATATTTGTGCACCGCAAACACGGCGGCTTTGGCGTTGAGCGTATCGAAAATGGTTTCGATCAAAATAATATCGGCGCCGCCTTTGACCAGTGCATCGGTGGCTTCAACGTAATTTTCCACCAACTGATCAAAGGTCACATTGCGCGCGCTGGGGTCGTTTACATCGGGCGATATAGAACAGGTGCGGCTGGTTGGGCCAACAACGCCGGCCACAAAGCGCGGTTTGCCGGGGTTGGCGGCGGTGAACTCATCGCACAGCTCGCGCGCGAGTCGGGCAGCGGCGAAGTTTAACTCCGGCACCAAGTCTTCCATGTCGTAATCGGCCATGGAAATGCGCGTGGAGTTGAAGGTGTTGGTTTCCAGAATATCCGCACCGGCTTCTAAGTAGGCGCGCTGGATCTCGCGGATCACCTCGGGTTTGGTGATGCTGAGCAGGTCGTTATTGCCGGCGATATCCATGTGGTAATCCGCAAACCGTGTGCCGCGATAGTCAGCCTCTTGCAGCTTATAGCTTTGGATCATGGTGCCCATGCCGCCATCCAGAATCAGGATGCGCTCTTTAATGGCTTGGTGGAGTGAACTAATGCGGGCTTGCAGGGCAGCGGGTGCAGTCATGGGGAACCTGTCTGTATATAAAGCTTGATAAGAAATGGCAGAGCTATATCAAAAAAGTTTGATATAGAAAAAGTGGCGCAAATTCTAGCAGAAAAGCCACGTTGGGGCGCTGGTTTAGCCCGGTTAATCAACTATGACTATGACCCCCATAGAAATTTAGCGGCTTCTTTACCGGCGTGGCTAGTGCCTGCGGGGGGAGTTTACAGTAGAATACCCGAGTAATTTAATCGGGTATTATTTGTACATCTGTGCAGTCGCCAAGTCGGTAGTTATCACTCAGCGAATGCCCCCAGCTTCTGAAAGGTTTATATGGTCAACGTTGATATCACCGAATCCGCCCAGGACTACTTGAAAGAACTGCTCGATAAACAAAAGGACAACGACGGTATAGGCATTCGCATGTTTGTCGCCAACCCCGGCACACCCAGCGCGGAAACCTGTATTGCCTACTGCCGCCCCGGCGAGCAAAAAGAGGGCGATGTGGTGGTGCCGCTCAAAGGCTTTAACGCGTATTTTGAAGAGCGCAGTTTGCCATTTTTGGAAGACGCCAAGGTGGACTACTCACCCGACCGCATGGGCGGCCAGCTCACTATTCGCGCCCCCAACTCCAAAATGCCGCGCGTGACCGACGACAGCCCGCTGGAAGATCGCATCAACTATGTGCTCTATAACGATGTAAACCCCAGCCTTGCCTCCCACGGTGGCAATGTGAGTTTGGTGGAAGTGACCGAAGATATGATCGCTGTACTCAAATTCGGTGGTGGTTGCCAGGGTTGCGGGTCGGTCGCCATCACCCTCAAGCAGGGCATTGAAGTCCAGCTAATGGATAAACTGCCAGAGCTAAAAGGCATTCGCGATGTCACCGACCATACGGATCGTACTAACGCCTATATGTAATTGCCTATGTGAAATTGAAGTGCTTGATATAAAAAATCCCGCTGGGGTGTAACCGCAGCGGGATTTTTATTTTCTGTGGCATTAATTGCCGCGATTAAATTTCTTCTCGCCAGGGTTTTTGTGCGGAATAACTGGCGAGTTGTTGTTGTAAATACTCATCAGGCAGATCCAGCGCTCGCGCGTCTCTTAATGCCTGTTTTTGCCATTTAACCGCTTGTTTGAAATCACCATTTTCGGCTGCAACTGCAGCATGGGTGCGTAAGTAAGTCTGGCGATCCAAATGGTTCTTGGCAATTTGTGAAAGGTACTGGTTCGCCAGTTTTCCATCACGGCGTTTGGTGTCTGGATGTGTTGCGAGTATCCAGGCATAGCGTAATTTTGCAGCTGGGCTGGTAGTTGCTGAACGTGTTAGCCAATAAAAAGCTTTATCTTCATTTTTTTCAAAACGCGCGCCACTGAAGGATTCTATTGCGAGCATGTATTGCGCATCCACAACACCGGATTTAGCCGCTTTTAACAACCAACCCATACTTTGCGCTGAATTCTGGGTGCACATATTGCCGTAAAGAATATTGCGCCCCAGAAAGTAGCTCGCCACGCCATTGCCCTGATTGGCGGCCTCTACGTACCATTTATTGGGGTTGTCATCAGTTTTGTAATCGCTGGCGAAAGAGGGGAGTAGTTCCAGGAAGTAGGCGTAGCCAAGCTTGTCTTTATCGCTCCCCGATTCGGCTTTTGCGCGCATATCAACGATGGTTTTATCGAGCTTACTTTTGCTGTAGCTAGTTCCCTTAACCTCAAATGTGAACCGCATACGCATTCCGTTAACATCTACCGGCTTTCCATTTACTTTCATCGGCTCAAATTGAAACTGACGCAGCGCCGTGGTTGCTGCTTTTGTAAATGCGGTTGAAACAGAATAGGTAGGGGTGTGGTCGCGCGTAAACCCGTGTTTGTCGATGGTAAAAACCATATCTACAAAACCGGATGCGCCCTGTCTGAGCATGGCATCTGGATAGCTAGGTGGAACCCGTTTAATCGCACGCTGGCTTTTAACATCAAGAGAAGTGCCAGCAAGTGCTGGAGTTAGTTTTTCTTCTATCGCCGCATCGCCATATTCTGCTAATAGTTTTTGAAATTCTTCTTTGGCTATTTGTTGCTCAGCGGGAGTCATTTTTGCCAAAATTTTGTTGTGCAGCGCTGCGTCGCTCGCAGGTTCATTTTGTGCGCCGAGTGCCATCCAGGCGTATGACATAATGATATTTTTGGGCTGGTATTCACCGCGGTAATACATAACGCCAATATTATTTTGTGCATCGTGATCACCGTAGCGCGCAGCGTCATAAAACTCCCTATAGGCATTTTCAAAGTCACCGGCATTGTAGTAATTCATTCCAAGCTCAAAGTCAGCGCACAGAAAATTACTCCACAATGTGATGAGTGCTGCAACTATAAACTTGGTTTTGTTTGATAAAGACATATAAGCTCCTTGCTATTATTTTGTTGCGAATTCAATTTGTTCTATGTAAACCGGTTTGTGTGCGCTGGTAATGTGTAACCTATTAATATCACGCTCAAGCGATACTTCCATTTGCTCGCCATTCAATTGAACGCTTAGCTTGCCCTGTTTATTCCACGACAGGGTAAGACTATGGTTGTTATTCCAAGCCGCTTCTTGTTCAAAGTAGTGAATCTTTTCGGCGTAATTTTTAAATGTGCTGACCGAGGTTAAATGACCAAGGGTACAATTTTCATCGGTTAGTCTGATGACTGTGGCAGGGTTTTTTTTAGGTTCTGATTTACCCTTCAATAATCTTATTTCTGCAGTAGCATATTGGGGCAGGCTAAAACTGATTCTGGCAGTTCCTTCTTTAGGTAATTCTGTTTGCCAGTCCGAAGTGTGAAAAGGCGTGGTTATGTTTTTGGGTTGCTGCGTTACAGTTGTGCAGCCAAGTAGTTGCAGGAAAATTGCCCCCAGCACCAAGGATCTGAGCCGCATTCTTGTCGTTGTCGTGGTGTTTAGCATTCTTGTCATAGTAGGTCCCTGTTTTTATTAATAAGCACGCAATCATACCTTCTCTCCTTTATTAGTACCAATAACCTCCTCTGTATCACTCTTGTATCTTGTAAAGTACAGTGGCTTTGTATTAAACGCGACAGGGCTAGTCCCCCTTGGGATCAAAAAGATTTACAGGTGTCGGGTTATTTATTGCTGGTGAATACGAAGGATTCGGTCTGGATGATCCTGCAAGCTTGAGGGTACGTAATCCATTTCTTTACCTAGCGACCTGGCTCCTTACCAAAGCGAAGTCATACCAACGGCGACCCATCCCCATATGTTCAACCATTTTCCTCTGCCCTGCGCCATAGTGGATATAGAAACCACCGGCGGTAATGTAACGCGTGATCGCATTATTGAAATTGCGATTGTTGAGGTTACCGCCGAGGGCGTGAGCCGTTGGTCTACCCTGATTAATCCGCGCACCAATGTGCCCGCGGGTATTCAGCGGCTTACCGGGATTACGCCGGCGATGCTGGAGGATGCGCCCTATTTTGAGCAGGTGGCAAAAGAAATTGTGCTGCGCCTGCAGGACAAGGTGTTTGTCGCGCACAATGTGCGCTTTGATTACGGGTTTATTCGCAACGAATTTGCACGTTTGGCCTATCGCTTTAAATCCAAATTGTTGTGCACAGTAAAATTGTCGCGCTATTTATATGCGCAGCACAGCGGCCACAGTTTGGAAAAAATTATCGCCCGCCACAATATTACTGTGAATCAGCGCCACCGCGCGCTGGATGATGCGCTGGCGACCTACGAATTTATGCGCATTGCCGAGCGCGAAAAATCCCCCAGCGAATTGGCCGATGCGATTGCCGCGCAGCAGCGCAACACCGCAATGCCCACAGGGGTGGATGCGAGTTTGATTGACGAGCTGCCCTCCAGCCCCGGTATTTATTATTTTTGGGGCGAGCAGCGCGAGTTACTTTACATAGGTAAAAGTGTGGATATTCGCAAACGGGTGTTATCGCACTTTACGGCCGACCATAAATCGGCCAAAGAGATGACCATTTGCCAGCAGACGCGCAGCATTACTTATGAGCAAACCGCGGGAGAATTGTCGGCGCTGATTTTGGAATCCAAAAAAGTCAAAGCCCTGCAGCCGCTTTACAACCGCAAGCTGCGGCGCGTGAGCCAGTTTTATACCATTGAATTGGTGCAGCAGAATCAACTGCTCAGTCCGCGTATTATTCCCATTAGCCAGCAGTTGCCGGCGCAGCAAAAAGTCTATGGTTTATTCCCGGCGGCGGCAAAAGCCAAACAAACATTGCAGCGTCTGTGCGAACAGCATAATTTGTGTTACCAGGTGTGTGCTATTGAAACCGGCAGCAATCGACCTTGCACCAGTCATCAATTAAAAAAATGCCAGGGTTTTTGTGTGGGCAAAGAATCTGCGCTGCAGCACAATGTGAAGCTATTGCATGCGCTGTCGCAGCAGGCACTAAAAACTTGGCCTTATCGCGGCACCTTGGCGCTGATTGAAAAGAATGCCGGGAATGGCATGGAGCAGCATTTGCTGATTAACAACTGGTGCATTTTAGGTATTGCGGAATCGCCAGCCGACTATGGGGAGATTTTGGCGAATAACCCCAAACCACAAATTGATAAAGATATTTACCGCTATTTAGTGAAAGCGATTTTTCATCCATCGCCACAGATTCGGTTAGTGCCAGTGGATGATAAAACACTCAGGCTTGCGGTTTAAATCTGCGATGGTTAGTGATTGGTTTGATGGGCAATCAAGCGATCATATTCCCCGGTTTGCTTCAGCATTAATAAGCCTTTATCCAGCTCTTGTGCCATCCAGCGTGCGCGCGGACTTTTATGGGAAAAGGCGAGATAAACATCGCCCTCATGATTCAAAAAACGCTTGTCAAAAATTCCCGCTTTAATTTGCAATTGGCGCATAGCGTATTCGGCTTCCCGTTCAAACATAATGCCTGCATCTATTCGGCCTTGTTTTAACATGCGGATGATTTGCGATTGCTGGCTTACTTTAACCTCGGTGAAGCGGTAGCGCTGTTGCTCGTAATCATCGCCGTATTCGTAATCGCGAATCACACCGACACGAAATTTATCCGGCACTTCTTTTATCGATTGGATTTGCGGGTGATGGCCCGCCGCAAAAAACCAATAAGACTTCACCCTCAGTAGCGGCACCTCGCCAAAAATGTATTTCGCCTCTGTGGTGGACTGGCGATTAACGTTAAAGCCGCCGTCAATTTTTCCTGAGTCCAGATCGTGTAATACCCGTGCGTAGGGCAGAACATGAAAAACAGGCGTTACCCCGGAATTTTTAAATGCCGCTTTAATCAGGTCGACGGAGATGCCTTTGCCGCTTGCATCGCTGTAGGGTGGCCAGGAGTCTTCTGCACCCAAGCGCAATTTAATGTCGTCGGTTTGTGTGTCGGAGGGGTGGCTGGGTGAGGATGCAAATAGCGGGTGACTGGTCAGGAGTTGGATTACCAGCAGTGACACGAGTGAGGCCAGAGATCGCGGCAGCATGGATAAATCACCTGTTCTAAGAATTGTAATATTAATATTGATGATTAATCTCTTTTGGTTATATGTCAATACGTCAAAGAACTTAAAAGGGAATGTAAAAACACCGTAACAAGCCTTATTACCATAAGTAAATGAGAATTATTACTATTGTTATTGATAATGGTTCTCGTTATTATGCGCGCCGCACAGTGATCCGTTTCTTTACTATTACAAGGGCTTGTTATGACCATCGGAAAACCAACCAACTCATCCATTGTGGCCAAAAAGCATGTGAAGGCATTACAGCTTGGGGCTACTGCACTTTCGTCGGCTATTTTTCTGGCTGCAACCCCCGGCGCTCTGGCACAAGATGCGCCCAAGACAACAAAAAAGTTGAATACCGTAAAAGTAGAGGCCAAGGCGCTGGACTCCTACAAGGCAGAGCAGGTGAGTTCACCCAAATTTACCCAGCCATTGGTGGATACTCCGCAAACCATCGTGGTGGTGAAAAAAGAGTTATTCCAACAGCAGTCCGCCACCACCCTGAGTGAAGCCCTGCGCAATACTCCCGGCATTACCATGTTGATGGGTGAGAACGGCAATACCTCCACCGGCGACTCCATTTTTATGCGCGGCTTTGATACCCAAGGCAGCATCTATGTGGATGGTATTCGCGATTTAGGCAGCATTAGCCGCGATACCTTTAATACCGAGCAAGTGGAAATCGCCAAAGGCCCGGCCGGTGTGGATAACGGCCGCGGTGCGGCATCGGGTTATGTCAACCTGAGTTCAAAAGTGGCTAATCAGGAGGATGCAACTTCAGGCACTGTTATTGGTGGTACAGCGGATTACAAACGCGCCACGGTGGATGTCAATCGCACCTTGGGTGAAAACACCGCAGTGCGCGTAAACCTGATGAAACAGGATGCCGGCGTGGACGGTCGCGATGAAGTGGAAAACAACTTCCAGGGCTTTGCTGCTTCATTGGGTTTAGGTCTGGGAACCGATACCCGCACCTACATAAATGTGTTGTCGATGGAGCAATCCGGTGTGCCTGATGGTGGTATTCCCACAATTGGTTTGGATGGTTATTACAACGCAATTTTTGCAACTGGCGCGCTGGCAGGCCAAACACCGGAGCGCGTAGACACAGAAAATTTCTACGGTTCCACCAGCGATTTCAACGATGTAAAAGCCAACATGGTCACTGTTCGCATTGAGCAAGATCTGGCCGAAGGCGTCACCCTGCGCAACACCTCGCGTTACGGTCGCACCAATCAAGACCAGCTGTTAACGGGCGTTAATGCCATCACTTTTGCGACGCCTGCAAATTCCGAAAGCTGGACGATTTCGCGCTCGCGTCAAGGTAAAGACCAAACCAACCAAATTCTCACTAACCAAACAAATTTAACCGCTTCGTTTGATGCGGGTGGTGTAAAGCATGATCTGGTATCAGGCATCGAATTTATTTACGAAAGCCAATTAAATTACACCATGAGCATGCCGTTCACATCGTCAACCTCCTCGACGACTGTGAGTCAGGTTGGTGCCAATCTTTATAACCCAAGCACGCGCGATGTATTCCAACCGGTGCATCGCACCGGTGCAAAAACTGATGGTGAAACCACCACTTACGCATTCTATGCGCAGGACACCATCACCTTGAATGATCAGTGGGAATTGAGCGCGGGCGTGCGTGCAGACCGCTTCCATACCAAAACTGATGTGGTGACTCGCCAAGCCGCTGTCACTGCACCTGCAGTGCAAACCATTCCGGTAGGCACCTTGTTGGCGAGCGATGCCAAACTCAGCGATGAATTATTCGGTTGGAAATTGGGTGGCGTTTATAAACCAACAGCCAACGGCTCTGTGTATGTGAGTTATGCAACCTCGGAATTGCCACCGGGCGGCGCCAATTTCGCACTCAATACTACCAACGCTGCGAATAACATCAACAATCCGAATCTTGATCCGCAAAAAGGCACCAATGCCGAAGTGGGTACCAAGTGGAATGTATTGGACAATAAATTATTCCTGACCGCCGCGTTATTCCGCAGTACCAATGAAAACGAAATTGCAACCAATCCTGATGGCTCCTCTGTTGCTCTGGGTGAAAAGCAAGTGGAGGGTGTGGAGTTGGGCGCAGTGGGTTCATTAACCGACAAATGGCAAATCAGCGCGGGCTTGGCATTTATGGATAATGAAATTACCCGTGGCAATCGCACAGTGGATAACCCGGATACTCCTGCCAATGAAGCCTCGGGCAACAACGAAGGTGGTGCTATCCAGTGGTCACCAGAGATGACATTTACGCTGTGGAACAGCTACACGTTTGACAGCGGTTTGTTAATTGGTGGCGGTGCGCGTTATGTGGATTCTATGGTCAGTTCCAGCACGGTGAATGCGGCGGCACAAAGCACACGCTCTATGTTGGAGTTTGGCGATTACTGGGTATTTGATGCTATGGCCTCTTACCCGGTGACTAAAAACCTCAGTGTTCAGCTCAATATTCTCAACATCACCGATGAAGATTATGTGGCGAGTTTGAATAACGGTGGTTCACGCTATTACCCCGGTGCGCCCTTGTCGGCACGTTTGGGTGTGAATTTTTCGTTTTAATTAAAAACACAATGCTGCGTAGGGGCGCAATTTATTGCGCCCTTTATTTATTTGCACCGTTTATTTGTTGAACATTAATTTTTTAGCCACTGTTTATCGGGCGCAATTTATTGCGCTTCTGCGGGGACATAATGTTAATCCACATTCCAGAGGTATTAAGCAAACAGCAGGTGGCAGAATTCCGTGCGCGCTTGCAACAAACCGATTGGGTAGATGGCAAAGCCACTGTCGGTGTGCAGGGGGCGCAAGTAAAAAATAATCGCCAGCTGCCTGTGGATAGCCCCCTTGCGCGTGAGTTGGGCGAAATTATTTTGAAAACACTTTACGCCAATCCACTGTTTATGTCGGCAGCGCTACCGCTGCGCATAGTGCCGCCACTATTTAATGCCTACCGCGGTGGTGAGCATTACGGCTTTCATGTCGATGGTGCGATCCGTTTGATGCCCGGTAGCAATTTGAGTTTGCGCACCGATGTTTCTTCAACCTTGTTTTTGTCTGAACCCGATGAGTACGACGGTGGTGAATTAATTGTGCAGGACACCTACGGCAGCCACGAAGTAAAACTGCCGGCCGGCGATTTGATTTTGTATCCCTCCACCAGTTTGCATCAGGTTGCGCCAGTCACTCGTGGCGAACGTGTGTGCAGTTTTTTCTGGACCCAAAGCATGGTGCGCGACGATTGGCAGCGCAGTTTATTGCATGAGTTGGATTGCAATATCCAAGCACTGCGCCAAAAAGTGGGCGACTGTGATGAAGTGCTGGGGCTAACGGGGCACTACCATAATTTATTGCGGCAGTGGGCGCAGGTGTAATGCTAAACGCTAAAAAACCAATTCGTTTTTATCTAGGCAGTGTGCGCGAATGGCATTGGATTAGTTCGGCAATTTGTTTGGTGGGCATGCTGTTATTTTCCATCACCGGCATCACGCTTAATCATGCGGCGGATATAAAAGCGACGCCGGAAATTATCACCAAAGAAGCACAGTTGCCGGCACAAATACTGGCTGCCATATCTGTGCCGGACGCAGAACAAGCACCCTTGCCAGAAACGCTGCGCGCTTGGTTGGCAGATACGCAGCACATTGAGGTTCACAAGCAATTAGCCGAGTGGAGTGAGGATGAAATTTATGTGTCGCTGCCGCGCCCCGGTGGTGATGCCTGGTTAAGTATTGATTTGGCTTCCGGCGAATTGACTTACGAACTGACAGACCGCGGTTGGATTTCCTATTTCAATGATTTGCACAAGGCCCGCAATACCCCTGAAGTCTGGAGTTGGTTTCTCGATTTTTTTGCAATTGCCTGCATTATTTTCTGTATAACAGGCTTGCTCTTGTTAAAGCGTTATGCAAGTGGTCGCCCCGCAACCTGGCCTATGGTTGGGTTGGGTTTGGTGGCGCCCTGGGTGCTGCTTTTATTATTTATCCATTAAAAAATACTGTGAAGTGAGGGAGTTAATATGCGTTTGCGTTATGCCATAAGTTCGCTGTTGTCAGTTATGAGTATTTCTTCAGCCATGGCTGCGGATTTACAGGTATCGGTAGAAATTCCAACGCTTGAGGTTGCTGAATATCACAAACCTTATGTTGCACTTTGGCTGGAAAATGAAAAAGGCGAGAGCACTAATTTAGCGGTGTGGTATCAACTGGAATCGCGCGGTGAAAAAAGTGAAAAGGGAGAAGAGTGGCTGAAAGATATGCGCCAGTGGTGGCGCCGTATCGGTCGCGATACCGATATGCCGGTGGATGGTGTGAGTGGTGCAACACGTGCACCCGGTAAACACACTGTCACTTTTGCTGAGGGCAAAGCGCCTCTGGGCAAATTAAAACCGGGTAATTATGTGCTGATGGTGGACGCGGCGCGCGAAGTAGGTGGGCGTGAATTGGTAAAAGTACCCTTTACCTGGCCTGTTACTGCTGTGCAATCCGCCACCGGCAAAAAAGAATTGGGTGAAGTAAAAATCACGCCTTAAGGGCAGGAATTATTGTATAAAAATTTTATTAACTGGATTTTTTAAGAGGAATAATGATGAATCGTTTACTCAAAACCACACTCTGCACCGCACTGGTTCTGTGTTTGCCATTAACAGCACAAGCTCACCGCGCCTGGTTATTGCCAAGTGCCACCGTGCTCTCCAGTGATGATGCCTGGGTGAGTATTGATGCCGCCGTGTCCAACGATATTTTTCACGCCGATCATGCCCCCATGCGTGCAGAAGGTGTTGTGGTTACCGCACCGGATGGTGCCACACTGCCAGTACAAAATGCCATGACCGCAAAATACCGCAGCACGTTTGATGTGCAATTGCCACAAAAAGGCACCTATAAAATCGCAGTGGCATCCAGCGGTTTAATGGCGCGTTGGGAAACAGAAAGTGGTGAGCGAAAAATGTGGCCAGGTCGCGGTGAGCGGGCTAATCCAGCCGACTTTGACAAAATGGTGCCTAAAAAAGCCAAGAATTTAGAAGTGTCGCAATTCTCTCGCCGTATGGAAACGTTTGTGACTGCCGGCTCGCCCAGTGACTCGGTATTAACACCCAGTAAACAAGGTTTGGAATTGGTGCCCATTACTCATCCGAATGATTTGTTTGCCGGCGAAGCAGCGAACTTTCAATTCCAAATGGATGGCAAACCCGTTGCTGGCGTGAAGGTGACCATTATTCCTGGCGGCATGCGCTACCGTAATGACCAGGCGGCGATTGAACTTGAGTCCGATAACAAGGGCAATATTTCTGTCACCTGGCCGCATGCAGGCATGTATTGGTTAAGTGCAAATTACCGCGATAATAAAGCCAAAAAACCGGCCAGTGTTCGCGCAGGCAGTTATGTCGCTACCTTTGAAGTATTGCCGGAATAAATTGTGCGTTATCTAGCCGCAAGCGCTTTAATTTTAATTTACCTGTTGTTGTGCTGGTTCTGCTGGCGCAACTTTCGGCAACAGCAACGACAGCAGCAACCAGCGGGGCAAAATCCACTTGCTGTCTCGTCTGCTGTTAATGCTGGGATACTAATTGCTTATGCCAGCCAAACTGGCAACGCTGTGCGTATCGCCCGGCAAACTTTACAGCAGTTAAGTGAAGCGGGAAAAAAAGCAGAGTTGATTGCACTTAATCAACTCACAGCGGAATATTTATTACACACACAGCAGCTATTAATCATCGCCAGCACTTATGGGGAGGGTGAGGCGCCTGATAACGGCAACCGTTTTATGGCGCGTCATTTGTCGCCCTTGGGTCAAAATGCTTTGTCGCATTTGCAGGTATTACTGTTGGGTTTAGGTGATTCCAGCTATCAACATTTTTGTGGCTTTGCACATCAGCTCTATCATCAATTGCATCAGCGCGGCGCTAATTTTCTCACCGATGTGATAGAGGTGGATCAGCTTGATGAAAGTGCTTTGCGCCATTGGCAATATTATCTTGGGCAAATTTCCGGCAATTCTTATTTTAGCGATTGGAGCAAACCAGCTTACGAAGAATGGCGGCTTGTCGCGCGCGAATGTATTAATCCGGCAAGCCCGGGTGCGCCAGCTTATCACTTACAGTTACAACCCCTGAACGGGTTGCTGACTGCTGATTTAGCGCTTTGGCAGGCGGGTGATATTGTGGAAATAGGCCCGCGCAATTCTCCTGATTTACCGCATCGCGAATACTCTATCGCTACTGTGCCCGCGGAAGGCTCACTCGATTTATTGGTGCGTCAGGTGCGTGCGCCGAATGGCGAGCTAGGCTTGGGTTCCGGGTGGTTAACTGCCCAGGCAGAATTGAATAGCATCATTCATTTACGGGTGCGCACTAATCCCCATTTTCATTCGCCCCCAGCACAAGTGCCACTCATTTTAATTGGTAACGGAACGGGCATTGCCGGGCTGCGCTCGCATCTGGCCAACCCGGCGCGTGCTACGGGAAAACATTGGTTGTTTTTTGGTGAGCGCACACAATTTGCCGATGATTTTTTTGCGGCCGATATTCAGCAGTGGCAAAAAATTGGACTGCTGAACCGCGTGGATAAAGTTTTCTCGCGCGATGCGCAAGCGGGTCAACTGTGTTACGTGCAAGATTTATTACCGCCCAAAGCAGATTTGATTCGCGAGTGGGTTGCATCCGGCGCAGCTATTTACGTGTGTGGCAGTTTGCAAGGTATGGCCCAAGCAGTGGATGAAGCATTGCTTGATATTTTAGGTTCGGAACTGTTGGCACAGCTGGCGGATCAGCAGCGCTACTGTCGCGATGTGTATTAACACTCGTTTCTTTCCTTTTAATCATCGCTGATGATTGTGCAACAAGTGTTAAACCCTCTCGTGAGTGACACTTCTGTCACCGCACAATCCCTATAATCACTATATTTACCTCCCTGTGTTTATGGCAGTTCTGCCGTTTATAGATTTAATGGATGCTATTGTTCATGGCTATTTTTTCTACAGTTAATTATTTATTTTCTATTGGTCGCACCACAGCACTGATTGTTTTATTGGTGTTGCTGGCCGTTTTTGGTTTATGGCGAATCTTGTGGGCGGATGACAATACTTCCGTCACCTACACAACAGAAACTGTGGTTCGTGGTGATATCGAAAATCTGGTGACAGCGACAGGCACTTTGCAACCGCAAGATTACGTAGATGTGGGGGCGCAGGTTTCCGGGCAATTAAAAAAATTGCATGTCGATGTGGGTTCAGAAGTAAAAGCCGGTGATTTGCTGGCCGAAATAGATGCAACGGTTTATGCCGCGCGCGTGGATGCTACCCGCGCTTCCCTGCGCACCCAGCAGGCCCAACTATTGGATCGCGAAGCGCAATTGAGTTTGGCAAACATTAAATATACGCGCGAAAAAAATCTGTTTAAGGAGGCGGCAACTACTGGCGAATCGCTACAAACAGCTGAAGCCAGTTTGAAATCAGCGCAAGCACAACTCAAGGCTTTGCAGGCGCAGATCGAGCAAACCGAATCTACCTTGCGGGTGGAGGCGGCCAATCTCAATTACGCAAAAATTTATGCGCCGATTGACGGCACTGTCGTTTCCATCACTTCACGTCAGGGCCAAACCTTGAATACCAATCAAATGGCACCGACCATTATGCGTATTGCTGACCTCTCTACTATGACAGTACAGACGCAGGTTTCCGAGGCAGATATAGGTAGGCTGCGCAAAGGTATGGAGGTCTATTTCACCACTCTGGGTAGCAAGGGGCGGCGCTGGTATAGCAAGTTGGATCGTATTCAACCTACGCCAGAAATTCTTAACAATGTGGTTTTGTATAACGCACTATTTGATGTTCCGAATGAAAGCCGTTTATTAATGACACAAATGAGCACACAAGTTTTTTTTATTGAATCACAAGCAAAAGACGTGCTGCTCGTACCTATGTCTGCGGTCACTTTTGCTACGCCGCGTGCGGAGCGGTCACAGAGTGATGCGCCGAATGCTGAGCGGAAATCGCGCAGTGAAAATATTAACGCCGCTAGTAGCGGCGCGTTGCACAAGCGGCCCGCCACCATAAAAATCATGCAAGATAATGGCGATATTGAAGAGCGCAAGGTATTGGTGGGGGTTACCAATCGTGTGCAGGCACACATTATCACAGGGTTAAACGAAGGCGAAAAAGTTATCAGCGGCAGCTCGCGTCCCACTCAAGCCAAACCAGTGGCAGGTATGGGCATGGGTGGGCCAGGTATGGGAATGGGCAGACGTTAATGGAAATGACTAATCCCATGCAGCCCTTAATTAAATTATCCGCTGTAACCAAAACATTTCGCAACGGCGAAATTGCAACCCAGGTATTGCAGGGTATTGATCTGGAAATTTATCCCGGTGAATTTGTTGCCATCATGGGGCAGTCGGGTTCGGGCAAATCGACGTTAATGAATATTCTTGGTTGCCTTGATCGCGCGACAAGCGGTGAATATTTTTTTAATGGCAATAATGTGGCTGGGTTGGACAGCGATGGCCTTGCACAACTACGCCGCGAAGCCTTTGGTTTTGTATTTCAGAGTTACAATTTGCTGGCCGGTTCCAACGCCTGTGAAAATGTGGAGATGCCAGCGACTTATTCGGGTATGACAGCGCAGGCCCGACGTGAACGCTCTACACAATTATTAAGCTCCCTGGGTTTGCAGGAGCGTTTTTATCATCGCCCCAATCAATTATCTGGCGGTCAGCAGCAGCGTGTTTCTATTGCGCGCGCCTTGATGAATGGCGGCCAGATTATTCTTGCTGATGAGCCAACAGGGGCATTGGATAGCCACAGCGGTAAAGAAGTGATGCGCTTGTTAAAGGAATTATCTGCACAGGGGCACACCATTATTTTAATTACCCACGATGCAGAATTGGCACACCATGCGCAGCGTTTGATTGAAATCCGCGATGGAAAAATTATTGCCGACCCTGGCCCCACTATCCCGCAAGTATTGCCAGCAAGTGAGCACAGGTTGCAGGGTGCACCCAAACTTAAAACCGAAATTTTGGAAGCAACCAAAACTGCGTTTCGCTCCTTGCATAGCAATATTTTCCGTACTGTATTAACGCTCTTGGGTATTGTGATTGGTGTGGCTTCTGTCATTGCCCTTATGGCCATTGGCGACGGGGCAAAAAAATCGGTTGTGGACAGCATCAGCGCTATGGGTAGTAATTTATTGCTGGTGCGCCCGGGCGGCCCTAACCAGCGCGGACGTGGTGAAGTGGCTACCTTGGTGCCGGAAGATGTAACTGCTATCGCCCAGCTGCCACATATTGCTGCTGTACTGCCCGAACTCAACGGCAGTTTTACCCTGCGTTACGGCAATGTAGATCACACCACCGAAGTAAATGCTACCGCTGCAGAATTTCCCGATGCGCGCAAATGGCCTGTTGCCAGCGGTACATTTTTTACCACTGAGGACGAAAAAAATTATGCCACCGTGGTCGTTCTGGGTAAGTCGGTGGCAACAAAATTGTTTGCGGATAAAAATCCACTCGGCGAATTTATTATTATCAATAATGTGCTCTTTCAAGTGATTGGTGTCATGAGTGAGCGCGGTGCAGATCCCGGTGGGCAAGATCAAGATGATCGGGTTTTTGTACCGTTTAAAACTGGCAGCCTGCGTGTTATTGGTCAGCGGTTTCTGCGCAATATCACTATCTCTGTCGATGATGAAAAAAACATGGAAGCAGTGCAAACCCGTGTGCATGCACTCATGTTGGAACGGCACGGCACGGAAGATTTCCATATCCGCAGTATGTCATCGCTGATTGATATGGTTTCTGAAACACAAAATACCATGACATTTTTATTGGGTTCCATCGCCGCCATATCGTTATTAG
Source organism: Cellvibrio fontiphilus (assembly GCF_042646205.1). Lineage (NCBI taxonomy): Bacteria > Pseudomonadati > Pseudomonadota > Gammaproteobacteria > Cellvibrionales > Cellvibrionaceae > Cellvibrio > Cellvibrio fontiphilus. The sequence continues at coordinate 132,124 of NZ_JBHRTF010000006.1, forward strand.
TGGGCGGAATTGGTGTGATGAATATTATGTTGGTCAGTGTTACCGAACGCACCCGGGAAATTGGTGTGCGTATGGCAACCGGTGCACGCACACGCAATATTATGCAGCAATTTTTAATTGAGGCTTTGGTGGTGTCTGCACTGGGCGGTGTCATTGGTGTTGCTATTGGGCTTGGCGCAGCGATGTTAATTGCCAAGCTTGGAACCCCTGTTGCTTATTCATTAACACCGGTGATTCTGGCATTTAGCTGTGCGTTCCTTACGGGGTTATTGTTTGGCTATTTGCCTGCGCGCAAAGCAGCTCGCCTTGATCCAGTTACAGCCTTGGCGACGGAGTAATTATGCAAATTAAAATATTATCGCTACTGAGCTCAGCAGTATTCATTACGGCTTGCGCATCAGGCCCGGTGCAAACGCCAAAGATTAATTATGCGGATAACTATTCATCTGTCTCTCATCAAGTGGCTACCAAAAATACAGTCCTGGATTCGAATTGGTGGCACGCATTTCAATCGCCAGTGTTAAATAATTTAATGCAAGTTGCGCAACAGCAGAGTCTGGATTTATTAATGTCGGCAGAGCGGGTAAAACAAGCTGAGTTGCAAATGCGTATTGCCAATGCAAGTTTATTTCCATCGCTCAGTGCCAGTGCATCATCCGGTGAATCGCGAACTGAACCGCAAGGCGGAAGTAACAGTCGCAGTGAATCAACCCGTGCGAGTGTAAACATCAGCTATGAGGTGGATTTGTGGGGCGGTATTGCAGCTGGGCGCACCGCTGCACAAGCGGGCTACGCCGCAAGCCGTTATGATCAGGAGGCGGCAGCCTTGAGTATTAATGCAGCCATTGCCAGCAGTTGGTTCCAGTGGTTGGCGCTACAGGAGCGCATCGCCACTGCACATAAAAATGTTGCTATTGCTGAGCGCGTACAAAATATCGTTCAGGCTCGTTACAACAATGGTGCGGCAACAGCGGCAGATGTTGCGCAGCAAAAAACCAACTTGCTAACCCAGCAATCTTCACTCTTGCCCTTGGAGTTGCAGGCACGTCAAACCCAATCGGCGCTGGCTATTTTGCTAGGAAAAACACCACAAGAATTTGCGCTTGCAACAGAATATTTATTGGATATTGCTGTACCGCAAATTGCCGCCGGTACGCCCGCCGATTTAGTAAACCGTCGCCCGGATTTGGCAGCGAGCGAAGCTAATCTGCGTGCGGCTAATGCCAATATAGATGTTGCCCGCGCGGCATTGTTGCCTGGTATCAGCTTAAGTGCTAACGCGGGAAAATCAGCAACCGAATTGTTCAGTTTGAATCCGGTCACACAATCATCTGGCTGGGCGCTATCGCTGGCACAAACTGTATTTAATGGCGGGCGTTTGCTGAATCAGAAACGATTAAGTGAAGCGCGCCGCAGTGAGTTACTCTTGCAGTATCACAAAGCCATTCTTACGGCTTTACAGGAAGTGGATAACGCTCTGGTTGCAGCCGATGTCGGCCAGCGCCAGGAAGCCAGTCAGCAAGAAATTGTGGCGAATGCTGCGCGCAGTTTGACATTGACCGAGGCGCGTTACAGGGCCGGAAGCGATGATTTGTTGTCGCTACTGGATGCACAGCGAAGTTTGTTCCAAGCCCAGGATTCGCTGGTGCAGCAACGTTTGTCGCGTTTGAATGCCGCAGTAGATTTATACAAAGCACTCGGTGGTGGCTGGGCACTTGCTGTTCAAGAGTAGCGTTATAACTGGCATTGTTCCTGCTGGTGCTTGGATGTTACTAATCCAGTTAAGATCAAGAGGAAAAATGCCAGTGTTTTTGCTATCGGTTGTCAATTATTTTGCCCAACTCAAACCAGGCAAAATGGTGCTGTGGTTTTATTTAATTTGGTATCTGGTTACCGTGTATTTCCACTTTGATCCCAACCCCAAAATCTGGATTAATGCGGTGGGTATCAGTGTTGTTATTGGTATTGCCCTGATGCTGAGTGTGAGTAGTGGGCAATCACCATGGGCGAATCCCTGGCAAACCTTTCGTTTATTCTGGATGCCTTTTGCGGTTTCCAGTTTTTCATCGCTGATTAAAGGACAGGGATATACGGTGATTTTTTCTCCCCATTGGCACGAGATAATGGTCGCATTAAGTGCATGCGCATTATTTGGCTTGCTAGTGGCAGTGCTTAAATGGTGCAACCGCAGCTGTTTGTTGTCATCTTCCTGAGGTTGCCTCAGCTTCCCCGAGTCCCCTATACTCGCCAGCCCAATGACCCGCGCGCTCGTAAGTGCGGGCTTTTTATTTGCGATTCCCGCTTTTATCACGTGACCTTTCGTAGGGGCCACCACTGACTGAGGTTTATCATGCCCGTAATTACTCTCCCCGACGGCTCCAAACGTCCGTTTGAAAATCCCGTTACTGTCTATGAAGTTGCCGCCTCTATCGGCGCTGGTTTGGCCAAGGCTACTTTAGGTGGTCGCGTCTATTTAAATGGTGATACCACAGGCCAGCGTGTCGATGCACATGACTTGATCACTGAAGATGCTAACTTGGTTATTTTCACTCCGAAAGATGAAGATGGTTTGGAAATCATCCGCCACTCTTGCGCACACTTGCTTGGTCACGCAATCAAACAGCTATTTCCCGATGTGAAAATGGCCATCGGCCCAACCATCGACAACGGCTTTTATTACGACATCGACTTGGAGCACAAGCTGACCGACGAGGATATCGCCCGTTTGGAAGCGCGCATGCTGGAATTAGCAAAAACCGAATATGACGTGGTAAAAAAGAAAGTCAGCTGGCAAGAAGCCTATGATGTTTTCACTGCGCGTGGCGAGACTTACAAGCTGGAAATTTTGGATCGCGACGTGCCTAAAGATGCCACGCCGGGTCTGTATCACCATGAAGAATACGTGGATATGTGCCGTGGCCCGCATGTGCCCAACATGCGTTTTTGCTTGAACTTTAAATTGATGCGCACTTCAGGCGCCTACTGGCGCGGCGACTCCAACAATAAAATGTTGCAGCGCATCTATGGCACTGCGTTTGCCGATGCCAAGCAGTTAAAAGCTTATTTGAATTTGTTGGAAGAGGCGGCCAAGCGCGATCACCGCAAGCTCGCCAAGAAATTTGATTTGTTCCACTTGCAAGATGAAGCGCCGGGCATGGTGTTTTGGCATCCAAAAGGCTGGACGCTGTGGCAACAAATCGAACAGTACATGCGCACCAAACAAAATGACTGGGGCTATCAGGAAGTAAAAACGCCGCTGATTATGGATCGCACCCTATGGGAGAAATCCGGCCACTGGGAAAACTATCGCGACAATATGTTTACCACTGAATCGGAAAAACGCGATTTTGCAGTTAAGCCGATGAACTGCCCCGGCCATATCCAGATTTTTAACCATGGTTTGCGCTCGCATAAAGATTTGCCGCTGCGTTTGGCTGAATTTGGCTCTTGTCACCGCAATGAAGCTTCTGGTGCACTTCACGGCATTATGCGTGTGCGTGGATTTGTGCAGGACGATGCGCACATTTTCTGTACTGAAGAGCAAGTGATTAGCGAAGTGGCTGCATTCAACCAAATGCTCAAATCCGTTTACGACGATTTTGGCTTTACCGATATCGCGGTAAAACTGTCTCTGCGCCCAGAAAAATACGCAGGTAGTTTGGAAACCTGGAACAAGGCAGAAGAGGGTTTGCGTATTGCACTCAAAGCGGCTGGACTTGAGTGGGAAGAGTTGCCGGGTGAGGGGGCTTTCTATGGTCCGAAGATTGAATATCAAATCAAGGATGCGCTTGGTCGTTCATGGCAGTGCGGTACTATCCAACTGGATTATGTGCTGCCAGAACGTTTGGATGCGGAATTTGTTGCTGAAGACAATCAGCGCAAGCGCCCGGTTATGTTGCACCGTGCGATTCTTGGGTCTTTCGAGCGCTTTTTGGGCATACTGATTGAGCATTACGAGGGGTCTTTCCCTACATGGCTTGCGCCAGCTCAAGTAGCGGTCATGAATATCACCGACAATCAGGCTGATTACGTCAAAATGATCGAAAAAGCCTTGCGCGAGCAGGGCTTCCGGGTAATTCCGGACTTGAGAAATGAGAAGATCGGCTTTAAAATCCGCGAGCACACAATTCAGCGGGTACCCTACCTGCTCGTCATTGGCGATAAAGAGGTTGAAAATCAATCACTTGCAGTTCGCACAAGGGACGGACAAGACTTGGGTGTAATGACTCTGGAAGCTTTCATCGCGCACTTGACCGCCGATATAGCGCGTCGAGGCAGAAATATTTCTGCCTGATAAGTGTGAAAAAGCAAAAGATTCGTTCCTATTAATTATTTGGAGATACAACTATCAAACGAGATAACGCTCCCGCAGCCAAAGGCAATTCTAAAAAGGCGCGGATCAACGATCAGATCGAAGCCAAACAGGTTCGTTTAATTAATGCCGAAGGTGAGCAAGTTGGTATCGTTCCCCTGAGTGAAGCGCTCGCGCAGGCTCAAGCGGCAACACTGGATTTGGTAGAGATCGTTGCTGATAGCGATCCAATAGTCTGTAAGATTATGGATTACGGCAAGCATCTGTTTGAGATCAAAAAAACCAAAGCTGCTGCCAAGAAGAAACAAAAGCAGCAGTTGGTGAAGGAAATGAAATTTCGCCCAGGGACGGAGGAAGCAGATTATCAGGTGAAGTTGAAAGCTGTAATCCGCTTCCTGGAGCATGGGGACAAGGCCAAGATAACGTTAAAGTTTCGTGGCCGCGAACTCGCCCACCAAGAGTTGGGGATGGAGATGATGCAACGCATCGAAGCCGACCTCACCGAATTGGGCACCGTAGAGCAGGCTGCCAAAATGGAAGGTAAGCAGCTCACCATGGTGATCGCCCCCAAAAAGAGAAAATAGTCGGGCTTTTAGCTGCCTTGATTATTTATATTATTTACCTAAATGTGTGGAGTTCTATCACATGGCAACCAAAGCTAAAGTACACAGTGGCGCATCAAAGCGCTTCAAAAAGACTGGCGCGGGCTTCAAATTCAAGCACGCTAACAAGAGCCACATCCTGACCAAAATGACGACCAAGCGTAAGCGCCAACTGCGCGGCACCAGCATCGTTGATGCAGCCGATGTACCACGCGTAAAACGTTTGTTCCGTGCTATCTAATAGCGCTTATTAATTTTGAGAGGATAGAAATATGGCCCGTGTTAAGCGTGGTGTAGAGGCGCGTCGTCGTCACAAGAAAGTATTAAAAGCTGCTAAAGGTTACTACGGTGCACGTTCGCGTACCTTCCGTGTTGCCAAGCAAGCTGTTATCAAAGCTGGTCAATATGCTTACCGCGATCGTCGCGTTAAAAAGCGTAATTTCCGTGCTTTGTGGATCACTCGTATCAATGCTCAATCTCGCGCTGAAGGTTTGACCTACAGCCAATTGATTGCTGGCTTGAAAAAGGCGAGCATCGTTCTCGATCGTCGTGTACTGGCCGACTTGGCTGTATATGACAAGGCGGCATTTGCTGCTGTTGTTGCGAAGGCTAAATCAGCTCTGGCTGCTTAATCGTCCAGCAACGGAAAGCTCGAAAGAGTTTTTGTGAACGCGATGAAAAGGGGAGGAGCTTTGGTTCCTCCCTTTTTTTATGGCTTTATTTAACGATTCAAATTGGAAAAGCAGATGGAAAATCTCGCTGCGCTTACCCAAGAAGCGCTCAAAGCAGTTAATGATGCCCAGGATCTTGCTGCACTGGATTCCGTGCGCGTGAACTATCTGGGTAAAAATGGCAGCATTACATCGCTGATGAAAACGCTCGGCAAGTTGACACCGGAAGAGCGCCCGACTGCCGGAGCCGAAATCAATAAGGCAAAGGACGCAGTTCAAGAGGCATTGAGTCAGCGCAAGCACTTGCTTGAGAAGGCAGAAATCGATGCAAAGCTCGCCAATGAGGTTATCGATGTCACCTTGTCAGGGCGCGGCCAGCATACGGGTGGATTGCACCCCGTTACTCGCACATTACAACGTATTGAAGAAATTTTTGCCGCTGTGGGTTACAGCGTTGAAGTCGGCCCGGAGATTGAGGACGACTACCACAACTTTGAAGCACTTAATATTCCATCACATCACCCCGCACGTGCAATGCACGATACGTTTTATGTCGATGACACCCATGTGCTGCGTACTCATACGTCTCCAGTACAAGTGCGAACTATGGAAAATAAGCAGCCACCGATTCGGGTGATTTGTCCTGGGCGCGTTTATCGCTGCGATTCTGATGTAACTCATTCCCCCATGTTTCATCAGGTGGAAGGCTTGGTGGTTGATAAAAATATCAGTTTTGCCGACTTGAAGGGCACCATGGATCAATTTCTAAAAGCATTTTTCGAAGCTGATGTTCCTGTGCGTTTCCGTCCTTCTTATTTTCCTTTTACTGAGCCCTCTGCTGAGATGGATATACAGTGCACCCAGTGCCGCGGTAAGGGCTGTCGTATGTGTAAGAACACTGGCTGGCTCGAAGTGGGTGGCTGTGGAATGGTGCATCCTGAGGTGTTTAAATCCAGCGGTGTTGATCCTGAGGTTTACACCGGTTTTGCCTTCGGTATGGGGGTAGAGCGTCTTGCAATGTTGCGCTATGGCGTGAATGACTTGCGTCTGTTTTTTGAAAACGATTTGCGCTTCTTAAAACAGTTTTAACGGAACGAATAAATTATGAAAATCAGTGAATCCTGGTTGCGTGAATGGGTTAATCCTGAAATAGGCACCGACGAGTTGGTCGCGCAGTTAACTATGGCCGGGCTTGAGGTGGATGCGGTTGAGTCAGTTGCAGGTGATTTTAGCGGAGTTATTGTTGGTGAAATTGTAGGCTGTGAGCAGCATCCTGATGCTGACAAATTACGCGTATGCCAAGTGGCAGGCCTCGAGGGTCTCTCACAGGTTGTTTGCGGTGCGCCTAACGCCCGTGTAGGCATCAAGATTCCCTTCGCCACTATTGGCGCAAAGCTGCCCGAGTTTGAAATTAAAAAAGCCAAGCTGCGCGGTATTGAATCCTTTGGCATGTTGTGTGGCCAGACTGAATTGAAAGCGGGCGATGATGATTCTGGCGTGTGGGAGCTGCCTGCCGATGCTCCGGTTGGTGTGAACCTTCGTGAGTATTTAAATCTTGATGATAAATTGATCGAGGTGGATCTGACGCCCAATCGCAGTGATTGTTTGAGTGTGAAAGGTATAGCGCGTGAGGTGGGTGTATTAAACCGTGCCCCAGTAACCGCGCCGGCTATTCCTGCAGTATCTGCGACCATAGACGATACTTTTCCGGTCCATTTGGAGGCTGGCTATGCTTGTAGTCGTTATGCAGGGCGTGTCATACGCAATATCGACATTAGCCGCCCTAGTCCGGCTTGGTTGCAAGATAAATTGGTTCGCTCCGGTTTGCGTAGTATCGATGCTGTAGTAGATGTTACTAATTATGTGCTGCTTGAATTGGGGCAGCCGATGCACGCATTTGACTTGGCTCGCTTGAATGGAGCGATCCATGTACGCCTTGCCCATCAGGGAGAGTCGCTGGTGCTGTTGGATGGGCAAGAGGTAAAACTCAATGCTGATACCATGGTCATTGCCGATAAAAGCGCCGCGCTGGCAATTGCCGGAGTAATGGGTGGTAAGGCCAGTGCCGTATCTGAAACAACGCGTGACATTTTCCTTGAAAGTGCTTTTTTCAATCCACTTGCGATTGCTGGTCGCGCCCGCTCTTATGGATTGCACACTGATTCGTCTCATCGCTTCGAGCGTGGAGTGGACTACGAGCTTCAGGTAGATGCAATTGAGCGCGCTACACAATTATTACTGGAAATTGTTGGTGGCGATGCGGGGCCGTTGATCTGTGCCAGCAATGAACATTTGCCACAAACGCGTGAAGTGACTTTACGTAAAGCTCGTATTCTGAGCGGACTGAGTCTTGAAATGGCTGATGAGGAGGTGGTGGATATACTTTCTCGTCTAGGGATGAAACTTAAGTCCCAGTCCGCTGAGGGCTGGACTTTTAATATCCCGAGTTATCGCTTTGATATTTCTATTGAGGCAGATTTGCTTGAGGAGTTGGCGCGGGTGTACGGCTACAATCGCTTGCCGACTCGCAGTCTGGCCGCTCCCATGGATATCGAGGCTCATCCAGAGGCCAAAATAGGGCTGCCGGCACTGCGCAAGCAACTGATCGCCCGTGGATATCAAGAAGCCATCACTTACAGTTTTATTGAACCGAAGCTATCGGCTTTGTTCGACCCAGCGATAGTTCCTGTCACATTGCGCAACCCTATCAGTGCCGATATGGCGGTGATGCGTACCAGCCTTATGCCTGGCCTGGTAACAGTGTTGCGCAATAACCTTAATCGCCAGCAAAACCGTGTACGTTTATTTGAGTCAGGTTTGCGCTTTGTTCCTGCAGCGGATGGGTTGCGACAAGAGTCTATGCTCGCCGGTTTGATTTACGGTAATCGCTCGCCGGAGTCATGGGCAAATGCGGCGGAGCTTGTGGATTTCTTTGATCTTAAGGGCGATGTTGAATCTTTGCTTGCCTTGACAGGTGATCAACAAGCATTTGAGTTCAGGCCTGAGGCGCAGGTTGCGCTCCATCCCGGCCAAACCGCCGGTATTTATCGAGATGGCGAGTGGCAGGGTGTAATTGGTGCCTTGCATCCAAGCCTGCAGCAACAGTTGGATCTCCCACAGGCCGTATATTTGTTTGAGATTCGCTTGTCGGCTTTGTTGTCTGCCCGTATTCCTACGTTTGCTTCCCTGTCCAGATTCCCGGAAGTGCGTCGTGATTTGGCTGTGTTAGTTGATCGTGCATTGAGTGCGGAAGTCTTGCTTACAGCCGTAAAATCCCAGGCAGGTGAACAGCTCATCGACTTAAAGATTTTTGACGTATATATGGGCAAAGGCATTGATCCACATAGAAAAAGTGTCGCAATGGGGTTGACCTTTCAGCATCCTTCACGCACTCTTAATGAAGATGAGATCAACGCCTCCATTGACTCGATTGTTCGCTATCTGGAGGTGAATTTTTCCGCCACCCTCAGATAGGGAATAATAACTATGTCGGATGGTGCTTTGACCAAAGCAGATTTGGCCGAGAAACTTTATGAGGATCTCGGACTCAATAAACGTGAAGCCAAAGAGCTGGTGGAACTTTTCTTTGAAGAGATCCGCCATGCTTTGGAAAACAATGAACAGGTCAAACTTTCTGGTTTCGGCAATTTTGAGTTGCGTGACAAGAGCCAGCGTCCTGGACGTAATCCCAAAACGGGCGAAGAAATTCCCATCAGCGCCCGTCGCGTTGTTACCTTTCGTCCAGGACAAAAACTTAAGGCGCGAGTAGAAGCTTATGTTGGAACCGAGTCATAACGACGAACTTCCCGTAATACCCGGTAAGCGTTATTTCACTATTGGTGAAGTCAGTGAGCTGTGTGCAGTGAAGCCGCACGTATTGCGATACTGGGAACAGGAGTTCCCCCAATTAAATCCTGTGAAACGTCGTGGTAATCGGCGCTATTACCAGCGTCAGGACGTGCTGACAATACGTCAAATACGCAGTTTGCTCTACGATCAAGGCTTCACAATTGGTGGTGCCCGCTTGCAGATGTCTAATGATTCTGCGCCAGCAAACGCAAGCCAACTTAATCGGCTAGTCGAGCGCATGATTGATGACTTGGAGCATGTTCTTGATTTGCTGAGTGTTAAATAGCGTTATCAATTCGTTAGTGTCGATTTCTAGTTTCTTGGCAAATATGCACCATTGCACCACATGACAAAGAACCAATTGTAGAAAACTCTAATTGCATTACTAATAAATTAGGGTATTATGCCGATCCTTCGCGAGGGCCAGACTCTGGCCAAGCTTGTGAAAATGTCGGAGCGTAGCGCAGTCAGGTAGCGCACCATACTGGGGGTGTGGGGGTCGTGGGTTCAAATCCCGCCGTTCCGACCAATCAATAAAAAAGCCGCTTTTAAGCGGCTTTTTTATTGCCATTGTTTTTCATTGTTCGCACCCTCTCCTTTCTCTTGTTTTCATCTCTAGTGGCAAGCTTTTGTTAAAGTGCTAACATTCGAGCTTGTATTATTTATCGCTAAATCCCTGCAAAGAAAATAAATAGAGGTATTCTCGTGGCAAAGCAATTAATGATTTATGACAATATTCAACCGCTCTCATCCGAAACTCATCGCAACTGGGCAGTAATGGTTGAGGATTATTCTTTTGTGTCACACATGATCTCAGTTCCTGTGTTGGCAACTGAAATTCCTTTTGCGGCTGCCGAGTTCCCCATTGTGTTTTCGGCTACTGCCACTGAGGGGGAATATATTCCACTGGCTGTTATGGGGCTGAAAGAAGGTGAGAACTTGCTTTTGAACGAGAAAAACCAATTTACTTCTCGTTACATTCCGGCGTTTGTACGTCGTTATCCCTTTGTGCTGGGCGGCGATAAAGCCGCTGATACTATGGCATTGTGTATCGATGCAGATAGCTCAACGGTGATTAAAGATGGAAGTAAAGGGCGCAAGCTATTTGAGGAAAATGGTGAGCAGAGCGCTCATTTGAAAGAGGTGGTGGAGTTTTTAAAGGATTACCAGTATCGCGCTGAAATGACCAAAGTGTTTTGCAAACGTCTTCATGAGTTGGATTTGCTTGAACCGATGCAAGCGAATATCACGTTCAAAGGGCGCGAAGATGCCAATATGAACCTTACTGGCTTTTACGTTGTTAAGCGTGAAAAGTTAAAAGCTCTTGCCGATGCGGATGTTTTGGATTTGTTTAAGCGTGATGGATTAGAATTGATTTATAGTCATATGCAATCCCTCAATAATTTAAATGTATTGATCAGTAAAAAATCTACAAAACTATCCAAATAATATTTTAAGTTTTAACAGAGGCCGGGATCCTATGGGTTCCGGCCTTTTTATTTGCGGGCAATGACGAACTGATATTTGCTTAGCGATTGCGATAGCGCGCTGCAATTTGTTTCACTTTGCGCTCTGCGCTAGAAAATGCATCACGTACAGCTACGTGTATAGATTCGTCATCCTGGGTAATTGCGACAGGATGGCCTTTGATGTCTAGTTCGATAGACGCCCGGTATTGTTTGCCTTTGTGCTTGTGCTGGTGAGGAGCATCGAGAACAACTCGACTGTGAACGATTTGATCGGTGTATCGGTTAAGTTTTTCGAGTTTTTTGGTGATGATGTCGTTTAGTGCGGCAGAAGAGTCCAGATCACGATATACAACGTCGACAGCAGGTTTCATCGTAAAGCTCCTTAACGTTTATGGAAGGAGGGATGTTGACCTATTGATAAGTATTATTACCCTCTCTTCTTATATGGAACGTCCTTCAATAAATATCAAGTTTTGACACTGGTTTTCTTAATAATATTTTGATCTCTTGCTTAGCACTTTCTGATCTTAATGTCATACCTTGCTTCTGTCGGGTATGTATACTGATCGATCTATGCCGTTTCAGAGTAAAAAAACATCAGTCGTGCAAAATGAATTAATGGTGTTGCAAATGGAAAATGTATCCCTGGCGGGTAAAAAGATTTTGATTGCAGGTGGCAGTGGATTTATTGGCGGCCACCTTTGTCATGAGTTGATTAAGTTGGGTTGTGAAGTATGGGTTTTGTCGCGTAATTCTCGTCGCGCAATAAAGAAGCTTGGTGCTGGTATTCGGGTGGTTGAGCAGTTAGATGGGCTGGTTGGTATAGAGTTTTTTGCTTTGGTGAATCTGGCGGGGGAGCCGCTGGGGGCGGGGCGCTGGAATCATTCCCTAAAGTTACGTTTTAGGCAGAGTAGGGTTGATTTTACAAATCGTCTCTATCAGTTTTTTTTAGCGCAAGAGCAATTTCCTGAGGTTGTCATTAACGCCAGTGCTATTGGGGTATATGGCAGTCGAGGTTCGGAGTGTCTTACTGAGTCGTCTGCTGTTGGTGAAGGCTTTGCGGCTGAATTGTGCCGCGATTGGGAGGCGGCTGCGCAGCAGTTTGCTTCTCGATCCGTCCGTTTGTGCTTGGTTCGTATAGGTATAGTTTTGGATGCTGATGGTGGCGCATTAAGACAAATGCTTCCGGCCTTTAAAATGGGGTTGGGCGGGCGAATGGGTAGCGGGGATCAGTATATGTCATGGATCCATCGGGAGGATTTGGTTCGCCTGTTTGTCTATCTGCTGGCCCATTCGCAGGCTGTCGGAGTGTTCAATGGCGTGGCGCCCATGCCTGTCCCCAATAATCTTTTTACCTCAACATTAGCTTCATGTCTTGGGCGGTCAGCACTCCTGCCAATGCCGGCTTTCGTCTTGCGCTTGCTGTTCGGTGAAATGGCGGATGCGTTGCTTTTATCCAGTCAAAGGGTGGTGCCGCGAAATGCTGAGCAGCAAGGGTTTGAATATTTATATCCTAGTTTAGCGGAGGCATTGAAAAAAATTTTGAAAAAATAACTTGCGTGTCCTTGAAAATTCTTTGAGCGCCCTTAATTTTGTCAATGTGATCGCTCGGCAGAGGATTACATTGCAACACTGGCTTGATCTGATGATAGGCCCAAACTACTTCTTATTGCTCATTTGAGGATATTGAATATGCGTAATTTTGATTTTTCTCCACTTTATCGTTCAGCAATTGGTTTTGATCGCATGGCTAATTTGCTGGATAGTCTCTCTCGCACCGAACAGAACCAGCCAAGCTATCCGCCTTACAATATCGAGCTGACTGGTGAAGATAAATACCGTATTACCATGGCGGTTGCCGGTTTCGATCAGTCGGAATTAAATATTGAGGTGAACCAAAATAACCTCACTGTATCGGCAAACAAAACAGGTGATGAGCAACAGCGCACTTATTTGCATCAAGGAATAGCGGCGCGTAGTTTTGAGCGTCGGTTCCAATTAGCTGATCACGTACAGGTACAATCAGCGCATTACGAAAATGGTCTTTTGCACATAGATTTGCAGCGAATTATTCCTGAGTCCATGAAGCCGCGCAGTATTCCTATTGGAATACAAACTGCAGAAAAGCTTACTGTAGTACCAAATGAAAACACAGCCGCGATTAACGACCAGGTTAGTGCTGCATAAGTTGGAAAATTAATTTCCCCTAACCCGTAATAGGCCCTGCATCAAAAGATCGCGGGGCCTTTTGGTTTTAGCGAGTTAGGTTCTGAAGAGTTTTGCTCTCACTGTCTCGCGATAAGCATTCGGAGTTATCTCCAATTTCTTTTTAAACAACATGGTGAAGTAATTCGTATCTTGATAGCCTACTTTGTCTGCGATTTCAGCGATTGATAAGTTGCTGGTTTTTAAAAGGTCTTTCGCGGTATTAATGCGGATGTCTTGCAAATATTCTAGAGGCGTCTTTCCCAATGCATTTTTAAAACGCCGGTTGAGTGTGCGCACACTCATCCCAAAGCGTTCACTTACCTGGGGAAATAAAATCTCGCGATGATAGTTATCTTCCAGCCAAATCTGAATCTGGGTAATTTGTTCGTCGGGGTGAGGGTTGTTGTTGGCTTCAAAAAATCCGCTTGCTTCATAAGATTTTCGGATTTCATGTGAAAAGTGCCGTTCCACATGGCTTGCAATTTTTTTTCCAAAAAAGCGTTGAATGAAATGCACAGTCAAATCTGCAAGAGAGTTGACACTGGCGGCGCAGTAAAGACTTCCCGCTTGGGTAATAAAGTATTGTCGCTTCAAATGGGTTAAGGGGTAGTCGCGCTGAAATTGGTCGAAATAATGCCAGTGCGTAGTTGCTGCTTTACCATCCAGTAGTCCCGCCTCGGCGAGAAAACAACACCCTGTTCCCACCGCACTAATGATCGCTCCATCTTGATGTTGTTGTTGCAGCCAGGGAATGAGGGCAGCGTTTCTCCTGACAATAGGGCGGGGGTTGCGCCAAAGTCCCGGGATGTAGATCAAATCGTATGACGCGGTGTCGTTGATTGTCTTGTCTGGGTGCCAGTGCATACCGGTTCGAACCATCACTGGATCGGGCGAAATGGCTATTGTCTGGATGTCGATTCGCCGTCTTTGGGAGGCTTCCGGCATGGTGTGGCCAGCGCTTTCGGCTGCCAGCAGCATTTCCATCGGCAGGGTGCTGCTTGTGGCGAGCATTTGTTCACATAGCACAAAGCAGATTTTTACTGGCGGGTTGTTGGTCATTTTTTAGTTCAAAGGAATATGTTCTATTGGCCAATTTAGCAGATAAAATGGCTAAATCAAAATGTAGTGAAAAAAGCTTATCGCCATACACTTGCTCTACTTATTGCTGTTTATGGTGGAGTTTTTATGTCACTTGCACGCCTGCCGATTATTGTGGGGTTTGGGGGATTCAACGCCGCAGGGCGTAGTTCGGGTCACCATGCTTATCGCCGGATGGTCATCGAAAGCCTTGATGCTGCAGAACGCCAGGAGACCTTGGCTGGATTGGCAGTGATGATGGGGTTGATCAGCTTTGCTGACGGAAGTTACCGTGATCGGGAAGGCCAGCCGTTGGGTCTGCCGGAGATTGAGGTGCGATACGGCGCCGAAATTCTGGACGGGACCCTAATAAGACGTATCGATAAAACCTTTTTTGATGTGGATGCTGCGCACTGGCAAAAGTCGGCGACCATTGGGCTTGAGGGCGCGCCCTTGGTATTTGAATTGCGCAAGCGTGACCTGCCGGAGCCTGTTCCAGAGGGCTGGCAGTTGGAAGAGGTGGATACTGATCGGGTGCGCGTAACCGCGCCGTCAGGGCTGAATGTCAAGTTTGATAGCTACCGCGATTTGCCGGTGAAATCAGCTGGCCAAATGCCGCGCGGTTTTGAACCGGGTTCGCTCTATAACTCACATTACCATCCCCGTGCATTGCAACTGGCGGTCATAGGTGCTTCAGATGCGCTCAGGTCGACAGGTCTATCCTGGCAGACAATTATTAGCGCGGTACAGCCTGATGAGGTTGGGGTGTATGCCAGTAATGTGATGAGCCAGATGGATGAAAACGGCTTTGGTGGATTGTTGCAATCCCGCTTGAAAGGTAATCGGGTAAGCGCTAAGCAGTGCCCTTTGGGTTTGAATACCATGCCAGCTGACTTCGTGAATGCCTATATTCTGGGAAGTGTAGGGCAGACGGGTGCTATCACCGGTGCTTGCGCATCCTTTCTGTACAACCTACAGGCGGCCGCTGATGATATATCTGCCGGTAAGTGCCGCGTCGCTCTGGTTGGTTGCGCGGAAGCCCCGATAGTGGCTGAAATCATAGATGGTTACGCAACCATGGGGGCGCTTGCAAGCGAAGACAAGCTGAAGAAATTGGATGGCGTGGACGAGGCAGATCCGCGTCGCACCAGCCGACCTTTCGGTGAGAATGCTGGCTTTACTATGGCAGAGGCGAGCCAATACATCGTATTGATGGATGATGCATTAGTGATGGAGTTGGGTGCGGATGTTCATGGCGCCGTGGGTGACGTATTCATCAATGCGGATGGTTTTAAAAAGTCCATTTCTGCACCGGGGCCAGGCAATTACATCACCATGGCTAAGGCTGTCGCTTCTGCCCGGGCAATCCTTGGTGATGAGTCTGTGCAGAAGCGCTCCTTGATTCAGGCGCATGGTTCAAGCACGCCACAAAATCGGGTGACTGAATCGCAGATTTTTGATCAGATCGCCAAAGTTTTTAATATTACCAATTGGCCTGTGGCGGCGGTCAAAGCTTATGTGGGTCATTCTTTATCGGCCGCAAGCGGCGAGCAGTTGATTGCCAGTTTGGGGGTTTTTAAATACGGCATAGTGCCGGGCATCAAAACCATCGATAAGGTGGCTGATGATGTTTATGCGGAGCGACTGGCTATCTCCACCAGCGACCAAATTCGTCAAGAGCCAATCGATGTTGCCTTTCTGAATTCAAAAGGCTTTGGTGGTAACAATGCGACCGCCAGTATTTTTGCCCCTCATATTGTGGATGCAATGTTAGAGCGTCGTTATGGCGAACAAAAGTTTGCCCAGTACAAAGCTGCTAGGCAGCAGGTTCAGGCGGCGGCCACTGATTATGATGCGGCTGCACTGAAAGGTGATTTTTCTACTATTTACCATTTTGGTGAAGGGCTGATTGATGAGTCGATGATCCGGGTGGATCAGCAGCAGTTGACTCTCCCGGGTTTCGTGCAAGCTATTGATTTGCAATTTACTAATCGATTTGCGGATATGTTTGACTAGATTTAGTGGTTGGATTGACTCCAACCCACAGTCACTAGGGGGGGGTAATACTGTTGATTGCCTCTGCGGCCTATACAAAGCTATTTCTTTCCCTTAAAATGCCGCGCCTTTCGTACAGCTTATTGTGCGACTAACGATTTTAACTTGAAAGGCTTGCCTTTCCCTTACAGTAAACACAGGAAGAAGACCTCAATGGTAACTATTCGTCTGTCACGTGGTGGCTCTAAAAAGCGCCCTTTTTATCATCTGACCGTAACTAACAGCCGTAGCGCCCGTAACGGCCGCTTCATTGAGCGCATCGGTTTCTTCAATCCGGTTGCCCGTGGTCAAGAAGAGCGTCTGCGCATCGATGCAGATCGTTTGCAATACTGGGTTGGTCAAGGTGCGCAATTTTCCGAGCGCGCTGAACAACTGGTTAAAGAAAGCAAGAAAGCAGCTTAATCGTTTGCTCATAACAGTAAAGGCGCCTGATGTCTGCGGAATCCAATTTAGTTAACGTCGGGCGAATTACCGCTGTTTACGGTGTGAAAGGGTGGGTGAAAGTCCACTCTTACACTGAGCCGCAAGAGAATCTTTTTGAATATCATCCTTGGTTCCTGAAGAGCAAGCATGGTGTAAAAAAAATCGAAATCGATGATGCCAGACCGCATGGCGACGCTTTTGTTGCGCACATTGTTGGTGTAGATGATCGTGATCTAGCTATGCAGTACACTGCGGCTGATATTGCAATTGAACGTGATTTGCTGCCTGAGCTGGATGAGGGTGAATACTATTGGAGTCAGTTGGAAGGCTTAGTGGTATTTACGCAGTTTGATGGCAAGCGGCAGCGTCTAGGTGTTGTTTCCAAAATCATGGAGACGGGCGCTAATGATGTGCTGGTAGTTGCCGGCGATGCTGGAAGTATCGACCAGCGTGAACGTTTGATTCCCTATGTGCCGGATCAGTTCGTTTTGTCGATTGATTTGACCGTTGGCGAAATGCTGGTGGATTGGGATCCCGAGTTCTAGGAACCAGTCGATCGCGCACATTAAAGGCGAGAGGAGTTATCGTCAATTGCTCAAGATTGCGGTTATCTCTATCTTCCCTGAAATGTTTAATGCGATTTCCGGGTTTGGTGTTTCCGGCAGGGCGATTAAGCAATCGCTTGTCGAGTTAAAAGTTATAACGCCACGTGATTTTGCCCATGATCGCCATTCAACAGTAGATGATCGCCCCTATGGCGGTGGTCCTGGAATGGTAATGATGGTTCAGCCTTTGCGCGATGCAATTGCAGAGGCGAAGCAATGGGCGGGTAATGACGCAAAAGTTATTTACCTGTCGCCACAAGGCAGAACAATGGATCAGGCTGGTGTAACTGAGTTGGCCAAATGCTCCAAAATGATTCTCTTGGCGGGTCGCTATGAGGGGATTGACGAGCGTTTATTGCAAACTGTTATCGATGAAGAATGGTCCATTGGTGATTACGTACTAAGCGGCGGTGAGCTGCCAGCAATGGTGCTGATCGATGCAGTGATAAGATTGATTCCCGGTGCCTTGGGGCACGCTCTCTCTGCAGAGCAGGATTCATTTACGGACGGCTTGTTGGATTGCCCCCACTATACTCGTCCGGAAGATTTTGAAGGAATGCGTGTACCTGAGGTGTTGTTGTCGGGTAATCACGAACTTATTCGGCGCTGGCGTTTGAAACAAGCGTTAGGGCGAACGTGGCTAAAAAGGCCAGATTTATTGCATGCAATAAAATTAACCGAGGAGCAGCAAAAGCTGTTGACGGAATATCGTCGTGACCTTGATACGACAAACTCTAGCTGTGAAGCTATAGACTCTTAGGAGAATATCAATGACTAACCCAATTATTCAGGCGTTGGAAAACGAACAACTGAAAGCAAGCGTTACCGAATTTTCACCAGGCGATACTGTTATTGTAAACGTGAAAGTAAAAGAAGGTGATCGCGAGCGTGTACAGGCTTACGAAGGCGTTGTAATTGCTATTCGTAATCGTGGTTTGAACTCTGCTTTTACCGTGCGCAAAATTTCTCACGGTGTTGGTGTTGAGCGTACCTTTCAAACTCACAGTCCATTGATTGAGAGCGTTGTTCTCAAGCGTCGTGGCGATGTGCGTCAAGCTAAGCTGTATTACCTGCGTGACCTTACTGGTAAGGCTGCTCGTATCAAAGAGAAGTTGGTATAAGTTTTACTTTTCACATTTGCTTTTTAACGAGTGTGTGAAAAACAAAAAGCCGGACAGGATACTGTCCGGCTTTTTGTTTATTGGCATGGCGTTGCCGTGGCGAGAGTAAATGGCTAAAGTCCGCGTAAATGATTATCGAAACAGTTGAGAATTATGACCGGGGATAGTCGAGGTAATATTTCTATTGGGGATTCCTTATTAATTGGAGATTTCCTTGATGCTATTTGGATGGAAAAAGGCCTAAGTGCTAATACTCAAGAGTCTTACCGGCGCGACCTGAGTCAGTTTGCCCTATGGTTGGCGGGCTGTGGAAGGGATCTTATAAGTGCTGACGCGGCATTGATTCAGGATTATTTGAATGATCGCCTGCAAGCCCGGCTTTCCAGTCGGACCGCAGCACGTTTTTTGTCATGCTTGCGCGGCTTTTATCGTTATCTTTTGCGTGAAAACAGGTTATCTGAAAATCCTCTGGCGCTTATCGATAATCCAAAATTATCGCCTTCCTTGCCGAAATCTTTAACTGAAGCTGATGTCGAAGCATTGCTTGCTGCGCCCGATACTGATGATCCCATAGGTTTGCGTGATAGAACCATGTTAGAGGTTCTTTATGCCTGTGGGCTGCGGGTGAGTGAGCTGGTGGGCTTGACCATGTCACAGATTAATTTGCGACAAAATGTTGTTCGTGTGATGGGAAAGGGCAGCAAAGAGCGGCTTATCCCAATGGGGGAAGAGGCGGCGGCATGGCTGCAGAGGTATTTTTGCGAAGCGCGACCTATTTTGCTGAATAATCTTCCTGATGAGGTAGTATTTCCCAGCGCGCGTGCCCAGCTGATGACGCGCCAGACCTTTTGGTATCGCATTAAGCACTGGGCGAGTGTGGCCGGAATACAGAAGGACTTGTCGCCGCATACTTTACGGCACGCTTTCGCGACCCATTTATTGAATCACGGTGCCGATTTGCGTGTGGTACAGTTGCTGCTCGGTCACAGTGATCTGTCCACCACACAGATTTATACCCACGTGGCAAAACTGCGCATGAAGCAGCAACACGCAGAGCATCATCCGCGCGGTTAGGAGTCAGGTGTTAAATCCATATTTTCTTCACTTTTAAGAGATAATTAGATGATAAAAACATTAAAAAAATTTGGTTTTATCGCTTTGCTGGGCTTTACAGGCAGTGCATGCATATCGGTACCTATCGCTTCAGCCCAGGGTGAACTGTTAAAGCGTAAAACCACTGAGGAAACCATTTTGGAAAAACTGCGTCAGGCGCGTCCTGATATTAATTTTGGTGAGCCTCGCCCTGCTGTTATTAAGGGGTTGTACCAAGTGCAGGTTCCGGGTGGGCCGTTGTTGTTCGTTACACCAGAGGGTGACAAATTTATCGCTGGTGAAGTGTTTGGAATTGATGCGAGTGGATTTTCAAAAATTGAAGATCCTTATGTTATCGAGGAGCGTAAAAAGGCTCTAGCTAGCTTGAATTCAAAAGACAGTATTGTTTTTAAACCGAAAGGTAAAACCAAAGCTGTTGTGTATGTGTTTACTGATATCGATTGCGGATACTGTCGCAAGTTGCATAGTCAGATGCACACCTACAACGAAGGTGGTCAAGAAAAACCGGGCTACAACGATTTAGGTATAGAGATCCGTTATTTGGCTTATCCGCGCGCGGGTATTCCTAGCCCTTCTGCGGATAAGCTGATATCTACTTGGTGCGCCAAAGACAAGCAAGATGCTATGACTAAATTAAAGGCAGGCCAAACAGTTGCCAATGCGGTTTGCGATAATCCGGTAGCTAAACAATTTCAGTTAGGTGGCCAGTTGGGGGTTAATGGAACGCCCGCGCTGTTCTTGCCGGATGGCAAATTGATGCCCGGCTATTTGCCTCCTGAAGAGCTTGCAAAAACTCTGGGTATATAACTTTTATGGTGTGTTTACCCCTACTTTGAAAGTTCTTGCCAACCGCTTTACCCCTGCATTGACACTGACGGCCACCATGAGTATGGTGGCCGTCTTTTTATTATTGGCGTAGTTTTCACTAGCATTTAACGAGGAATTCACCTTGAAACCGGTAAGAGTTGGCATCTGCGGTCTTGGCACCGTGGGCAGTGGTACAGTAAATATTCTCACGCGCAATAAGGCGCTGATTGATGCCCGTGCCGGCTGCGACATTACCATAGTGCAAATTGGCGCACGTCGTGATAACCCCAATTGCGACACATCCGCATTTAATGTGACTCGAGATGTATTTGATGTGGTGAATAACCCGGATGTAGATGTTCTGGTTGAAGTAATGGGTGGTACCACTGTTGCTAAGGATCTTATTCTCAAAGCGATTGAAAATGGTAAACACATTATTACCGCTAACAAGGCTTTGATCGCCCATCACGGCAATGAAATTTTTGCTGCGGCAAAAGCCAAAGGTGTGACCGTTGCTTTTGAGGCTGCTGTTGCTGGTGGTATCCCTATTATCAAGGCGATTCGCGAGGGTTTGGCAGCAAATAAGATTGAATGGCTCGCCGGCATTATTAACGGCACGGGTAACTTCATTCTCACTGAAATGCGCGACAAGGGTCGCTCTTTTGAAGATGTCTTGGCCGAAGCCCAGGCGCTAGGCTATGCCGAAGCTGACCCAACCTTTGATGTTGAGGGTATAGACGCTGCGCATAAACTGGTAATCCTTGCGTCGCTGGCATTTGGTATTCCGCTTGAAATCAACAAGGTATTTACTGAGGGAATTACCAAAATTGCTACTGAGGACGTGACCTACGCTGAGGAGCTGGGGTATCGCATTAAAAATCTTGGCATTGCACGTCGTACTGATAAAGGAATTGAACTGCGTGTACATCCCACGCTAATCCCTGAAAAGCGCCTGATTGCTAATGTTGATGGTGTGATGAACGCAGTGTTGGTAAAAGGTGATGCTGTAGGCGCTACGTTGTATTACGGTGCAGGCGCGGGTGCTGAACCTACAGGCTCCTCAATTGTCGGTGATATTGTTGATGTGGCGCGCACGCTTACGGCTTCGCCGGAACACCGTGTGCCTTATTTGGGTTTTGGTGCAGATTTTGTTTCGGCGCAGCCCATACTGGCTATCGAAGAGGTAGAAACCGCTAACTATTTGCGCATGTCGGCGCAGGATAAGCCGGGTGTTTTATCAAAAATAGCCACTATCCTGAGCGATTCGGGCATTAGTATCGAGGCGATGATTCAGCGCGAAGCCAAAGAGGGCGAGTCTACCGTACCACTGATTTTGCTTACCAATAAAGTGCAGGACAAGAAACTCACCGCCGCGATTCGTAGCATAGAAACGCTTGACTCTATTACCGGTGCGGTACAGCGCATCCGTGTTGAAGCATTGAAATAATTTAGGATTCCTACCGTGAAATACATCAGTACCCGCGGCCTTGCGCCAGCACTTAATTTTGAAGAGGTTGTGCTCACCGGTTTGGCACCTGATGGTGGGCTGTATGTGCCAGAAACCTTGCCAACCTTCAGCCAGGAAGAAATCGCCTCGTGGGCGGGTTTGTCATATCAAGAACTGGCATTTAATGTGATGAAACCTTTTGTTGCTGGCGCCGTCAGCGATGAGGATTTCAAAAAAATTATCGCTGATGCTTACTCAACATTCCGTCACGATGCCATTGCTCCGCTGGTACAAACCGCACACAACGAGTGGATTCTGGAATTGTTCCAGGGGCCAACTCTGGCATTTAAAGACTTTGCGTTGCAATTCCTGGGGCACTTGCTTGATCACCTGTTGAAAAAGCGCAACCAAAAAGTAGTAGTCATGGGCGCTACCTCTGGTGATACAGGATCTGCTGCGATCGAAGGCTGTCGTCGCTGCGATAATATCGATATTTTTATTATGCATCCGCATAACCGTGTATCGAATGTTCAGCGCCGTCAAATGACGACGGTGTTGGCTCCTAATGTATTTAACATCGCCCTCGAAGGAAATTTTGACGATTGCCAGAATATGGTGAAAGCCAGTTTTGGCGACCAATCTTTTCTACCTGATGGCCGCCAATTGGTTGCAGTTAACTCGATCAACTGGGCGCGCATTATGGCCCAAATCGTTTATTACTTTTACGCTGGGCTGGCTTTGGGTGCACCGCATCGCCCAGTTGCCTTTTCGGTTCCTACTGGTAACTTCGGCGATATCTTTGCTGGATATTTGGCCAAAAAAATGGGCTTACCCGTTGATCAACTAGTTATTGCTACCAACAGCAATGATATTTTGCATCGCTGTATCAGTAGCAATGATCATAGTAAACATCAGTTGCAGCATACTCTATCGCCCAGTATGGATATTATGGTGTCCAGCAATTTTGAGCGTATGTTGTTTGACTTATACGATCGCGATGGCAATGCCATTCGTCAGCTGATGGAAGATTTTAAATCTGGCAGTATGACTTTAAAAGAATCAGCATTGGTACGCGCGCGCGAATTATTTACCAGTTATGGTGTGAGTGATGAGGTTACTATCGATGTAATTCGTTCAGTATTCGATCGCACCGAATACCTGCTTGATCCACATACCGCTATTGGGGTTGAGGCGGCGCGTAAAACACGTCGCCGCAAGGATATTCCAATGGTAGTACTTGCAACTGCACATCCAGCCAAGTTCCCCGAGGCGGTACGCAAAGCAGGTCAGGATACTGACCCGGCATTGCCGCATCATATGCAGGATCTTTTCGAGCGCGATGAACGTTACACTGTACTTCCGCAAGATTTGGCTAAAGTGCAGCAATTTGTTGCCGCAAATGTACGCAAATAATCTCGCTGAAATACCGTGAGAAAAACGCCGCAGGGATCAACTCCTGCGGCGTTTTTATTTGCAATCAAGAATTGATATATAGAGCATAAGTTTTGCTCAATCATCGCCCTTATTTTTCAAGAATATTTTTATGCAAAAAAAAATACGCCGTCGCGAGTATTCAAATCTAATTGAGTTTGATGCCTCATTTCATCCTTTGTTACAGCGTATTTATGCAGCGCGTGGTGTGCTAGGTGCTAACGAACTGCAATATTCATTGGCAAATTTACACAAGCCCACGTTCAAGGGGTTGGCAGAGGCTGTGAGTATACTGGCAGACGCGGTGGTTGCTCAGGCCCGAATACTTGTTGTTGGTGATTTTGATGCAGACGGAGCAACTAGTAGTGCTTTAGCAGTATTGGCATTAAAAGCCTTTGGTTTGCCCGATGTGGACTTTTTGGTTCCAAACCGTTTTGAGTATGGCTATGGGCTAACACCAGAAATTGTTGCTGTCGCAGCGGCACAGCAACCAGACATTATTATTACTGTGGATAATGGTATCTCTAGTGTCGATGGAGTAAGTGTGGCTCGTGATCTTGGTATTGCGGTGATAGTAACCGATCACCATCTACCGGGTACGCAATTGCCTGATGCCGATGCGATTGTGAATCCCAATCAACCTGGCTGCGAGTTTCCCAGTAAAAATCTTGCTGGCGTGGGTGTTATTTTTTACGTGATGAATGCATTGCGCGCTGAACTTCGCCAAATGGGTTGGTTTGAAGAGAGCGGTATTCCGGAGCCAAACATGGCGGGCTTTTTAGATTTGGTAGCATTGGGAACCGTTGCTGATGTGGTGCCGCTGGATTACAACAACCGTATATTAGTCGCACAGGGCCTGCAGCGTATTCGCGCAGGTGTGTGCCGCCCTGGAATCAAAGCGATGCTGGAAGTGTCGGGCAAACAGGCTAACAAATTGGTGGCAAGTGATTTTAGTTTTGCATTGGGGCCGCGTTTAAATGCAGCGGGGCGCTTAGATGATATGTCCCTCGGTATTCAATGTTTGATGTGCGAAAGTGAAAATCTTGCGCGGGAAATGGCGGCCCAGCTCGACGAATTAAATCGCGATCGCAAGGCTATAGAAACAGGTATGCAGCAGGAGGCTATGACTATGCTGCAAAAAATATTACATGATGATGCGGATAAGCTACCTTGGGGATTATGTTTATTTGATGAAACCTGGCACCAGGGAGTGATAGGTATTTTGGCTTCGCGTATAAAAGATAAATATCACCGTCCAACGATTGTTTTTGCGGATGTCGGTGATGGCCAAATCAAAGGATCCGCTCGTTCTGTTCCCGGGTTTCACATTCGCGATGCACTGGATGCTGTAGCTGCACGTCATCCACACTTGTTGCAAAAGTTTGGTGGCCATGCAATGGCAGCTGGAATGAGTTTGTTGCGCGAGCATTTTGATGAGTTTGCCCGGGCTTTTGATGCAGAAGTTCGGCGGCAATTAAAAGATGAGGATTTGCAAGCTGTTGTTGTAAGTGATGGTGAACTTCAATCGCAGGAGTTTTCTATACAGCTCGCTAGTCAGCTGCGTGATGCTGGTCCTTGGGGGCAGCATTTTCCTGAGCCGGTATTTGATGGTGAGTTTTATTTGCTACAACAAAAGCTCGTTGGCGCCAACCATCTGAAAATGACCTTGGCAATTGATGCTCAAGGTCAGCAGTTAATTGATGCGATTGCATTCAATGTAGACACCACTTTTTGGCCCAATCAAGAGCTAAAAAAAATTCGTGTTGCTTTTAAGCTAGACATTAACGAATTCCGTGGTAAAACAAATTTGCAGCTATTGGTTGATCACCTTGAACCGGTGGTTGTAACTCACTAAAGCTTTTGCTTTTTTCATAAAATTTTTACCAATTCCTTTTTAACATTTTCCACAATAATGGGTTGAGCCTCTGCCGTAGGGTGAATGCCATCCCGCTGCATCAGCTCAGTGTTTCCGCCAATGCCCTCTAACAGAAAAGGTATCAACCCTGTTTTATTTTTTTCTGCCAATGCAGGAAAAAGCGCTTTAAATTGATTGCTGTATCTCGCGCCGTAATTGGGGGGTATCTGCATCCCTGCAAGTAGTACCTTGGCGTTGGCTTTTTTACTGGCGTCTATCATGAACTGTAAATTCTGTTCGAGTAATTTGAGTGGTTGGCCGCGTAGTGCATCGTTTCCGCCCAGCTCTAAAATCACTATGTCGGGCTGGTGTTGAGTCAACAGCGCCGGTAAACGATTTTTACCTCCAGAGCTGGTTTCTCCACTAACGCTTGCATTAATGATCTGAACATTGCTCTCTTGCGTTAATTGTTCTTCGAGCAAGCTAACCCAACCATCGTTGATATCTATTCCATAGCCTGCACTTAAGCTGTCGCCCATGACCAGGATTTTTGTCGGTGCCTCTGCATAGCTCTGACTGGTGACAATTGTCAGGAGTAAAAACAAGTAAATCTTCAGCTTGCGCATGGTTATCAAAATCCTATGTTAATAGAATGATTCTAATGATGTACGAATGCTCGTTATTTTCCTGGGTTGTTTAACACCGCTATTGGATAAAGGTTACTTAATTATGTCTGTTGTTGCTATGGTTCAAGCAAATTCAGTTACTAAAGAGGTTGATACTCAGGAGGGCAGGCTAACAATCCTTCATCCTATTTCGATCAATGTAAATCCCGGCGAATCGCTGGCTATCACCGGCGCTTCCGGTTCGGGCAAATCAACCTTGCTAGGTATTCTTGCTGGGCTGGATGTGCCAACCAGTGGAGAAGTAATTCTTAATGGGAAAAATCTTTCACTCTTGGATGAGGAGGGGCGCGCAAAAGTTCGCGCAGACAATCTGGGCTTTATTTTTCAATCCTTTCAGTTATTACCGGGGCTCAGTGCCCATGAAAATGTCATGTTGCCATTGGAGTTGCGTGGTGACAAAGCGGCGAGCAGCAAAGCGCGTGAATTTTTGCAGCGCGTCGGTTTGGGGCAACGGCTACATCATTACCCTCAACAGTTATCGGGCGGTGAGCAACAGCGTGTTGCAATTGCCCGCGCCTTTGCCAGTGAACCCAAGGTATTGTTTGCCGATGAACCTACAGGCAATTTGGATAGTGCTACAGGCGCACGCATTATTGAGCTTCTTTTTGAATTGAATCGCGCTCAGGGCACAACACTAATTTTTATTACACACGAAGAGCGATTAGCCCAGTTATGTTTGCGTCGCGTTGAATTGGCAGCAGGTACTTTGGTTTCCGGGCGGGAGTAGCAGTATGAAACTAGCTATTAATTTATTGCGACGCAATTGGCGAAGCGGCGAATTAAAACTGCTTGGCTTTTCGTTAATGTTGGCGGTAGCGGTGCTCAGTGGCATCGCAATTTTTACTGATCGCTTGGAAGCCACACTGATTAGCGAAAGCAATAGCGTATTGGGCGCAGATTATATTGTACGCGGCTCCCAGCCCCACAACAGCGAATGGGAGCAGGAGGCTGAACAAGCAGGCATTCGTTACACTAAAGCGGCATTGTTTTCTTCTATGGTATTTGCCGGCGATGAAATGCATCTCGCTTCGGTTAAGGCAGTGGATCAAGGTTACCCATTACGCGGTAATTTTGAGGTCAGCACTATACCATTTGCGATGAAAGCCAGTGATATTGAAGTCGCTACACAGGTTCCACAATCAGGAGAGGCCTGGGTAGACTCACGCCTATTGCCATTGTTAAAAATTGAGCTGGGCGACAGTGTTGCAGTAGGTGAGTATGAACTGCGCATTAGCCGTGTACTGATTCGTGAGCCCGATAGCGCTAATCCTTTTAGTATGACTGGGGCGCGATTGATAATGAATATTGCTGACTTGGAAAAAACCCAAGTTGTGCAGCCCGGCAGTCGAGTCGACTATCAATGGTTAGTAGTTGCGGATGATAATAATCGATTGAAAAGTTTTATTGCAGATTTAAAACCAAAGCTGAATAAGCATCAGCGATTGGTTGATATTAATTCTGCACAAGAAAGGGTAGGGCGCACGTTAGATACTAGTCGTCAGTTTTTATTGTTATCTGCAGTTATTGCGGTATTGCTTGCTGGAGTTGCAATTGCAATTAGTGCGCGTCAATTTTCGGCGCGACATACAGATCAAGTTGCATTGATGAAAAGTTTAGGTGCAAGCGCCAAGTTAATTCGCAGCCTCTATTTTTCGCAACTACTGCTGCTTGCCATTATCGCATCGCTAATCGGTTTATTTGTGGGGGAGTTGCTTCAGCGTTTTGTGGCGTTAAGCTTGCAACAGGCCTACCAAATTCGCTTGGGCTCAGCGAGTCTCTACCCTTATGCTTTGAGTTTTTTTAGCGGTATTTTATGCCTGGTTTTTTTTGCGTTACCTGCGCTATGGCATTTGCCTGGTATACCACCACTAAAAATTTTACGTCGCGAACTGAGTGTGAGTATGCCTCAAGTATGGCAACAAGGATTACTGGCGCTATTTGCAGTACTTTCTTTGGTGGTATTGTTTAGCCGCGATATTGCACTGGCTCTAAGTATTAGTGGTGCTTTATTGGCAGTCATTCTGGTCACTATTATTGCCGCCTTTGGTTTATTAGCGCTGAGCAAAAAAATGGTATTGCATCTTGGGGGATTCTGGCGCTTGGCATTCGCTAATTTACAGCGACAACGCGGTCAAAGTCTGGTGCAAATTCTGGTGTTTGCGGTAGCTATTATGCTGTTATTTACGCTTACCATTGTACGCACTTCGCTCATTGAAGAATGGAAGGTGCAGGTGCCTGATGAAGCGCCGAATCACTTTCTTGTCAACATTCCTCCCGCTGAGCTCAGTGATGTGCAGGCTATATTGGCCGATAACAATGTGCGCCCTGAACCCATTTATCCGATGATGCGTGCGCGTCTCACACACATCAATGGTGTTGAAACTACCGAGGAACAGCGCGCTGCAGCTAATGCGTTGCGTCGGGAGTTGAATGTTACCTGGTCTGACAAGCTTGCTGAAGATAATAAAATTCTTGCAGGAAAGTGGTGGGATACCTGGCAGCGAAGCTCAGCAAATCTACCCGGTGTTTCAGTCGAGGAGGGTACGGCAAAAGAAATCGGTTTGAAGCTTGGCGATAAACTGCAGTTCTCATTCGGTGGTTTGTTGATGGATGCAGAGGTTGCCAGTTTTAGGAGTCTGGATTGGCGCAGTATGCGTCCGAACTTCTTTTTTATATTCGAGCCGGGATCGCTGGATTCCTACTCACCCACTTTTATCACCAGTATTTATTTGCCTGCTGATCAAAAGTCGGTAATCAATAAATTATTATTGGATCACCCTACTATTTTAGTCATGGAGTTGGATCGAATCATCGGCCAGATTCGCACCATTATTAATCAGGTAAGTGATGGCGTTTTGCTGGTCTTATGGTTAACACTTATTGGTGGTTGCTTGGTGTTGCTTGCTGCGGTTATGGGTAGTATTGCTACACGAAAACAACAGGCAGGACTGTTACGTGCGCTAGGAAGTCCGCGTCGTTTAATTGTTGGCAGTATTTGTGCTGAATTTGCGATATTGGGCTTTCTCGCCGGTTTAATTGCTATTGTGGGAACAGAGATTTTACTGATTAGTTTGCAGACTTTTGTGTTGGAAACTCCTATTCAGCCACACTACCTGTTTTGGTTGATTTCTCCTTTAAGTGGTGCGCTGTTTGTTGCCTCCCTGGGTTACATCTGCTGTCGTCACACTGTAACTACTCCTCCTGCCGTGGTGTTGCGCGAGGCGGCATAGGTGGCTGTAGGAACTAGTCCCAAAAAATAAGCCCCGCTATATAATATGCACTACAACCAAGCCCGCAGACCGGGTTTGGTTTCCTTCCTCTATCTGGCAAGTTGTACGCTATGAAATCTTCCGATAAAACTGTCCCGCAAAGCCGCGTGTTGGATAAAGGTATTTGGGGGATGAGCCGCCCAATGTTCCTGGATCAGGCGGTAACTTATACGATTCCCTTGATTGATATGTATTTTTTGAGCCGAATCTCGGATGGTGCAGCTGCTGCGGTTGGAGCAGTTACTCCTTTGGTGTTTGTAGCTAATGCTTTTCTCATTGTTAGCGCTTTTGCAGGGGCGAGTATCGCTAGCCAACGTATAGGTGCCAATGATTATCAACGCGGTAATGCCACTATCGCTGCCTATGCCATTTTCGTGCTTGTGCTTGCATTAATTGCTGCATTGACCCTTAACAATGGTGGCCCCTGGGTTGCATCAGCTATGTCTTTAAGTGCGGATGTGGAACAGCATGCGCGTACATATTTGTCCATCATCGGTTGGATGGTAGCGCTTTGGGGCTGCCGTGTAATTTATCAAACTGTATTAAATATTTACGGTGAACCACAGTGGAATACCTACAGCAACATTATCTTGTTTGTGGTGAATGTGATCGGCAATGCGATTGCTGTCTACGGTTTTATGTGGATTCCACCGACGGGTGTTGAAGGGGTTGCTGTTGCTAGCGTTATTGCAGCTGGTTCAAGTTTATTATTTGTTGCTCTTGTTGTGCATTTAAAATTGCGGATACATATTCCATTGCGCGAGGGTTGGAAAAATTTTTCAGTACTCATGGCGCCCGTGATAATGATTGCTGCACCCTCAGTGCTTGAGCCTATGTCTTTCCAAGCATATATGATTGCATTGAATTGGATTGCTGCAGAAGTAGGTGATCTCGCGTTAAAAGTTAAAGTTTATGCTTACAATACGTTTTTATTTTGTTTGATGGTATCTGTGGCTCTTGGTATGGCTACAGAATCTATTATTGCCCAACTTGTAGGGCGCAAAGAATTTGATCGTGTTGATCGACAATTAAAACAGAGCTTAAAAATTGCCCTTTTGGGTACAACAATATTGGCGCTCGTTTGGTTGGTATTCAATCAGCCCATTCTTGCTGTTTTTAGTGACGACCCAGAGGTTATAGCCATAGGAATTTGGGCTTTTGCGATGAGTTTTTTAGCGGAGCCTTGGCGCACTGTAAATATTATTGTTGGCGGTGTTTTACGTTGCGCGGGTGATGCAACTTTTACATCTGTATCCAGCATTACCGTTATTTGGCTTTTCTCTGTCCCCCTTGCATATGTACTGGCGATTCCATTAGGGCTGGGGCTTTATGGATTATTAATTGCTGCGATACTCGATGAGTTAGTTCGAGCTTTAATTAAAGGATGGCGTTGGCGTCAAGGTAAGTGGAAATATACCGGTGTCGCAGCGCGCGAAGCGCGCGCTGTTTAATCTGTGTGAAATCAGGCGATACCAAGAATAAAAAGAATACCACTCGATATGAACGCAAATGCAATTGTTTTTCCTATAGTCGCCATCCTGATAATACCTTTGCGCTCAAACACTAAAATGCTTGCGGAATAAAGCCCGCAGAAGGTTATCAGGATTGGCACTATGTAGCGGAAATCGATATTCGCCGGAAACGTCATACGCATGTATGTTACTCCGGCCCACAGAAAGAATCCGGATAACAAGATCGGAGCCATTATGGCTATATCCTGCCTTCCCATGTGATAGAGGCCGGTGACACAGTACAGGAGCATCAACACCGCAAAAAAACTACACACCACTGCCATGTTGGTTGAGAGCAGGCTTGGATATTTGAACTCCCCGAATAAGCCCGTTTTGCCCAGGTAATTCCAAAAAAATTGACGTCCCATGCGGTCGTCATAAGGGTCAGTGTAAGGCTCGGTAATAAATATCTTGGCATCAAACCAAAAATAATTTGCTGCTGTGTTGCCCACCAGGTTTGCCTTTGAAAGCCCGTCGATATTATCAATATACAGTTTGTCGCGTTTGCCTTCGAGTTTAAGAATTAAACCGGGGCCAACTGTAATGGCTACCGCTACAAACATAATCAACACTGGTGCGATAGACATTTTAAAATAACGGGCCCACTCACCACTTTTAATCATTTTGAAAAGGCCAATCACACCCAGTACAGCTACCAAAATCTCTCCGTTGGCTTTTGTTACTATTGCAGCTGCACCAATGATGCTTGCCAGCATCAGGTGGCGTTTCTGATCGCTGCGATACCAGCGAACAATAAAGTACAAACTGGCACTAAATAGAAAGTAAAGCATTGGATCGTTGCCAATCCTAACGGAATGGATAATTGAAACTGGCCAAAAAGCGAAGAGTGAACCCATTAACCAAAATAATGAAGATTCAGTTGACTTGATCGCTGATATCTCAGCCCGTGATTGTGTTTTTAACCTGTGCTGATACTCATTTAATAATTCGTTAAGTATTAATAACCCGCATAAAACAAAGCCCATTGAGTAAAAAAGGCTAAGCATTTGTTGCGCGCGATAGATCGTTACCTTGTTGTGAGGCTCAAACAGCTGGGTTGTACGATAAACCAGTGCACCAGTGTAGTAATAAAGCGGGGGGTGAAAAAAGGCACCGCCGGTTGCGTAATCAACAGGCGGAGGCATCCAGTGTTTACTTAGGTATTCGCTATAGCCTATGTGATCTCCCAAGTCATGATCGCGCACATCAGCGGGCGTTACGGAAAAATAAAAAATCCGAATTAAGAGTGCGCCGATGAAGATAACTTTTATAGGACTAGCGACTTGTAGTTTGCCGAGTACTTTTAGCGATAGGACTATCGAAAACAATGTGCCTAGAAGGTACATCAATCCAAGCGGAACACCATGCGCTTCACCGCTAATGACTATCCCCATTAAGCCGCCTTGGTCTGTGTAAACCATCTCAACCTTATTGTCGCCATCATTCAAATAACTACTGAGGTCATAGGTAAAGCCGCGGTTGTAATCTTTGCGCAGATGATCTGGAATAATATTCAGATTGATAGGTTGGCCATTTACTGTGAGCGAAAGAATTTCGTCATCTGGAATGAACCTTAAAATTTCAGTGGAAAATTTCTTTATTGTTAGCGTCCCGCTGAGGCGATAAACACCACTTTCCGGAGATTGCATAAATCCGGGGTGATCGATCTGTAAAAGGTTGCCAGAGGGTGCAATAAGCGAAAAGTTTGAGAGTTTTGGTTGAGTGATTTTTAGTGTAGATACAAAAAGAATTGCTAGGGTGATCAAAACATAGACGGTTTTCGATCTGAAAAAGCTTGAAAATACTTGTCTCATTTATTGTTATCCCTGAATTGTTTATGTCGTCGTTATTTGTTGGTCGCCTGCTTATCTGCTGGCAAGATTTACTGTTATTGCTTAGCTTCTAACTCAATTATTGTATTCACCCAATTGGCGTGATCCCATTTGTCATCTTTTAAGGGATCAACTTTAAGATTTAATAGCTTGATACCAGTAACATCTATGTATTGAGTAGGGATGTTGCGCTCATAACCGTATATCGCGGGTGATTCCCATAGTAGTTTTCCATCGCCCCACACCGAAAACTTAACATCAGCGGTTCCAACTTCATCATCAAGTGCTGCTTTGAAGCTAAAAGTTTTTGCACTTTCAGGTAGTTGATATTGAATGTCTGATCTCGAATGAGTGCCAATTCCCTGAGCGTATCGACGGTTTGCAATAGATAACTTATTGCCGTCAAAGCTTCGATTAATTGCCATGGCCCCATGATCCTGGCGCGCATAGTTAAGTGGCAAATCTGTTAATAAAACTTGTTGTTCACTGAGTTGTATTTGATGTAGGTGATAGCGGTCAAAAAAATACAGCAACATTACACTGCTGGCTAATATGAAAAACCAAAGTCCGAACAGCGGAATCCGGTAAAGATGTTTTAAGCCTCGTGCTGCTTTGGAAAGAAATTGGTGGTTAGATAGCTGATCTATGAGCGCTACAATCAATAGGCCAAGGGTTAACCAGGATAAGCCTACCCAGATGTCCGAGCCATTGATTTCTAGAATGATGAGCATATTTAACGCACAGGCCATGCTTATCAGTGCGGGATAGAATATTTTCTGACGAGCCGAGGCGCAGAACCCCAGTGCCATTATCGCAGCGGGGAAAAGATAGCGTTCATGCATTGCAGGCAGGAGTGCAAAAAAAGCGAGCGCACAAATGCTGGCAGAGAACAGTGAGTAGCTGAGGAGTTGGTTGCTGGCGATATAGATTTTATTTTTTATTAGAAAATAAATGCCATGAGCAAACACTAAAAGTGATACGCATGAGAATAATAACATTCCGAAATGCTTAGCCATAAATATGCGCGCCCAAATGGTGTCGCCCTGTACACCAAAAAGAATCACATTATCGGGTACTGTATTGCCCGTGAGTAGAATCCATATATTTGCCGCATTGAAGGTTGTCATCGGGTACTGTCCTAAAGTGTCTATATACGCTTGGCGGACAGATTGCCAAAAGTGACCTGCAATAATTGATGGTAAAAAAATTAACACTCCCAGTGCGAGCGAAATCAGAATGCCAATAATATGTTGGCGAATTTTAGTAAAAAATAAAAAACCAAATACAGGGGCAAAAGCAATGCTTTGGAACTTTGTGAGTAATGCTAATGCAAACAAGGGGATTGCAAGATATGCGTAGCGCCAGCTGCTGGCAGCGACCAGGCTGCAGTAGACCATGACGGCAGGAACTAGGTCTATCTGCCCCCAAATGGGGCCGTTTACCAAAATGGCGGGATTAAATACGGTAAGAATCATGACCATTTGTTGTGCGAGAGGATTAGCTCTTGCTTTCTGCAACTGACGAAAAATAATGACTGTTAGCGAACAATGAGATGCTACTACAGGGAGTTGCGTGAGAAATTTTAGTAAATCATTGTGCTCAAGCGGTATTGCGGTGAGGTTGTAAAACTTTCCAACTAGAAAAAGCCAATGAATATAAACAGGAGGGTAGTTGCCATTAAAGCCATCGTAGCCACCGGTAGAAAGTTGCCTTACCCAGTCTTGCCAGTAACCCAAATCTTGGCTGTATCCTTTCAAAAATAAGAAGGCAAAATTTATAGTCACCACTAACATCAAGTAGCCCTGTAGCACGCTATTAGGCATAGTGACATGGTGTGATATTGGTAAGAATCCATTCAAAGGTCTAATGGTGCGGGGCGCCAATTTTGATTCTTGAGCATTCATAAATAGTTTCTATTTAGAGAGCGTTGAAATTAATCCTTTTTTACTATTTCACTGATGTGAAATTTAGGGCGTCTTTTGACTTCTTCGTAAATTTTTGAGAGATATTCCCCGATAACGCCCAAGCATAAAAGCTGAACGCTTCCAATAAACAGCAAAGGTAATAATACCGATGCCCAACCAGGAGTTGCGTTATCAGTAAAAAAGCGTATCGCTAACACCCAGGCAATGAGCGAAAAAGAAGCAAAGCCGGAGACAAGCCCTAGAACAGTGATCATGCGCAGTGGGGCAGTAGAAAATGCAGTAATGCCTTTCCATGCAAATGACAACATTTTTTTAAGTGGATATTTGCTTTCGCCGGCTTCACGAGCTTGGCGCTCATATTCCACTACAGATGAGGGGTAACCTACTTCACGTACTATACCGCGTAAAAAAAGATTGGATTCATCATATTCTTTTAGTGACTCCAACGCACGGCGTGACAGTAGGCGAAAATCAGCATGATTGAATACTAAATCAACGCCCATTTTTTTCATTAAATGGTAGTAACCTTCAGCGGTAAAACGTTTGAAAAATGTATCGGTGTTACGCGCTGAACGTACACCATAAACTACATCGTTACCTTTCAGGTATTCATCCACCATAGCTTCAATGTTTTTTGGGTCATCTTGTAAATCAGCGTCGATGCTTACAGTAATGTCTTCGGTTGTCGCGCATAATCCGGCATACAGCGCATTTTGGTGCCCTTTGTTGCGCGAGAGTTTTACCGCAACTAATGCCGAATTCGCTGTGGCTTCACGAGCGAGAATTTCCCATGTTCTATCTTTACTGCCATCGTCCACCAAATAAATTTTAGAATCGGCGCTTATTTTTCCTCGGCTTATCATCCCCTCTCGCAGAGAAAGCATAGTGGCTAAAGTCTTGGGGAGCATTTCTTCTTCGTTGTAGCAGGGGATGACAACGGCGAGAGAGGGAGTGTGGCTAGCCATGTTAATGATTCCTATATATCCAGAATTTTTGAACCGCAAAATTAATAAAGACCGTTAGTCCGGTTGCGATGAACTGAGCGACTAGATAGTTCTCTACCCAAGGGATGGGTAAGAAGTTGTCGAAGAGCCATAAGAAAATTGCAAATAATGAAGTGTTGCATAACAGGCCAATACCAACCGCTACAACGAATCTGGGAAATGCTTCCCGGTGCCGGCGTTTGCTGTTAAACGTGAAACGGTAATTTGCCCAATAATTAAAAAATGATGACAGCAAATATCCTGCAGCGGAGCCTGTGACTTCCGACAAGAGTTTCGATTCAACAAAGACTATTAATAGTAGGAATTGGATTAGGCTGGATATCCCGCCAATGCCAACAAATAGGGCGAAGCGTTTCATTGTTATTGTTGGTTTGTAGTTTTAGGGTTAATGGTGTGTCGCTGTTTTAATGCGGCCAAACCTTAACATATTTTTGCAGTAGATAGGATGGTAAATCCAGCGAGCGTGGCAAAGGTCACGCTTGTTCAGCGGCGTTGAATATCATGCCCAACGTAAAGCTGCGCCAGCACGTTCAATATAAACGTACTCGGTTTTGTTGGTTAGTGGATGACAGCTGTGGCGCAGGTGGTGATGGTGTGCGCTTGACCCCATGTATTCCCAGCAATGACCTTCATTCACGCACAAGGGGTCTCCAGCATTCAATCCATAGCTGGCAAGTTCATCCCACATTTTTGGCCATTCGGCATGATTAATGTCGAGGTATTCCATTGCTGCTTCTCATGTTTTCTTGAGGGGATTTAGATCGGTTGTTGAGTTTATTTTGGTTTATTAAATTACTTTGTCAATATTTAATTGTAAGTTTTTGATTTTTATAAATAAATAAAATTTATTGGGTGCTGACAATAGTTTTTAATCATAAAATTTGACTAAAAAGTATGTGATTCAGCGGTCAATCAGATCGTAGAAATAAAATTTTGATGCTCAAACCTTTCCTTTAATGTAAGGTTTGGTCAGCGGAAAAAAAGGTTGAGAGATGAATATAGGTCAGGTGTCGCAGGCTTCGGGTTTGCCGAGCAAAACCATTCGCTTTTATGAACAGCTTGGCTTGGTGGTGCCTGCGCGCCAGCTGTCCAATGGTTACAGATCATATTCCCTTGATGATGTGGAGCGGTTGCGGTTTATTCAGCGGGCCAGGGCTGTTGGATTCGGACTGGAAGAGTGCAGGGAGTTATTGGCACTTTATTCCGACCCAATGCGGCGCAATCAGGGAGTGGCGCAATTATTAAGTACTTATTTGCAGCAGCTTGAGCAGCAGCTGATTGCTCTTGAAACTATGCGCAGTAGTATCGAATCTATGATGGAGGAGTGCATTCGAGAGACTGGCGACAATAGTGATTTACCTCCAATGGGGCAGTTAGCAGGCATGCCTTTCAGGCTTGTGAATTCATAGCCTCGGATGTTTTTCGATGCTAAAAGGGCTATGATGCGCGCCATTTAACAAATTGCAATAGGGGAAGCTATGAGCATCAAATCTGACAAGTGGATGCGCCGTATGGCAGAGCAGCAGGGTATGATTGAACCGTTTGAGCCGGGTCAAATTCGTCAGGACGCTGGCGGCCAGCGTATCATTTCCTATGGCACATCTAGCTACGGTTACGATGTTCGCTGCGCTGATGAATTCAAGATTTTTACCAATGTTCACTCAACGGTTGTAGACCCCAAAAATTTTGATGAAAAAAGTTTCGTCGATATAAAAAGTGATGTCTGTATCATCCCGCCAAACTCATTTGCCTTGGCGAGGACTGTTGAATACTTCCGTATTCCTCGCAGTATTTTGACCGTGTGTCTGGGTAAATCTACTTATGCGCGCTGCGGCATCATCGTAAATGTCACTCCCTTGGAGCCTGAATGGGAAGGGCACGTTACGCTGGAGTTCTCCAATACCACGCCGCTGCCCGCAAAAATTTATGCTAATGAAGGCGTCGCGCAAATGCTGTTTTTTGAAACAGATGAGGTTTGTGAAACATCCTATCGTGATCGGGGTGGTAAGTATCAGGGGCAGCGTGGTGTTACGCTCCCGCGCACTTAACTTTCTGTGGTGCTGTTATGGGCGATATTATCCCATTTAAAAAACCTAGCCCTGTCGATAAACATAAGGGCAAGACTTTGTGTCGAAGTGGTTTTCATAAATGGCAGGTCGTGAAGGAAAAGCGGTTTGATGTTAAGCAGGGAAAGTTGGTGACTGTTTATAAGTGCGCTCGCTGTGGCGAGCAAAAAGTTGAATTGAAATAAATCGCATCATACAAAAACAACAAAGGCTCCTGAGTGGAGCCTTTGTTGTTTTTGTGGCTTGTATGCCTATCGATTTCTTAGTGGTGATGACCGCCTGCGCCATGGGCGTGGCCGTGGTTTAGCTCTTCTTCAGTCGCTGCACGAATATCGGTGATTTCAACATCAAACGTTAAGTCTACGCCTGCCAAAGGGTGGTTCCCATCGATAGTGACTTGGTCGCCTTCAACCTGGGTGACGGTCACAACTTGTAGACCTTGTTCAGTTTCTGCATGAAACTCCATTCCAACTTCAATTTTATCGATGCCTGAGAACATGTTGGATGGCAACTGTTGCACCAAGCTATCGTCGCGCAAGCCGTAGGCTTCGGCAGCTTTAACAGCAACATTAAGTTTATCGCCTACTTTTTTGCCTTCCAATGCATCTTCAAGGCCCGGAATAATGTTGCCAGCACCATGCAGGTATGACAGCGGCTCCTGGCCTTCGGACGAGTCGAGTACTTTGCCTGAGCCATCAGTCAGGGTGTAGTGGAAGCTTGCAACGCAATTTTCTGAGATGTTCATAATGAGCCTTTATGGTTAAGTTAAATCGATTAATGTATTAGAAGTTGGAAATTACTTTTCCATCTAACGTCGCCTTGTGAATGTAGATGGTATAAACGTCTCCCTTTTCCTCTTGTTGCAAGCGAACCAGCAAATAATTCCAGTCTTTGGCTAGCCAGGCGTAGGTGACACGGTCATTGTCTTCCCGGCTGCGTTTTATTTTCACGGTGTTTACTTTGCCCAGGGGGGT
Source organism: Cellvibrio fontiphilus (assembly GCF_042646205.1). Lineage (NCBI taxonomy): Bacteria > Pseudomonadati > Pseudomonadota > Gammaproteobacteria > Cellvibrionales > Cellvibrionaceae > Cellvibrio > Cellvibrio fontiphilus. The sequence goes on from NZ_JBHRTF010000006.1 coordinate 170,436, forward strand.
TTCCAATAGCTCTTCGCCCACCGTGGTGAATTTATATTTTTTTAGGCGACCACCGTCGGCTATTTGGTATTCAAAGTCTTTGTGCCCATTGATCAAATCCTGCTGCATCTGTAACTGGTAGCTCAATTTATCTTGAACTTTTTGAGCGATATCCATCTCCCAGCTGGTTTTTTGTACGTTATTGGTGACGGTTTTCGTTGGCCAGTCAAAGGTTAATTTAGCGTCGCGATCTTTGCCTAGTCCGCGGCGAGCATAGGTGTAAGTCAGGGGAGTAATGGTTTGTTGTGTTTGATTCCATTGCATGTGACTCTGCTCGGTAATGCTCCCGATCATTGAGTCAGCTTTGAACAATAAATCGTATTTCCCATCTTGGGTTTTAGTGAGTCTATTGGTCACGGTAATGTTAAAGCCATAGAGTTTGGCTCTGTATTCATTATCGAACGTTTTGGGCGCTTCTGCGGCCCACGCGGTCGTAGTGCCTATCAGTAGGCTGGCAGTTAACAAAACAACTCTAAAGCGAAACATAGGGGATCCTTTTATGGCTCGTTGGCTTCAATTTGATAACCCGTGGCCGGTAAAAGTTCACCATTTAGCACTGCGTGACCTTCCTGCATGGTCAATTTACCCAGAGCAAACCACTTTACTGCAAGGGGATAAATGACGTGCTCTTGACGTTGAACTCTTTTTGCCAAAGTGCTGGCATCATCACCAGTAAATATGGGGACTCGCGCTTGAACTACGGCAGGGCCACCGTCCAATTCTGCGGTAACAAAATGTACAGTTACACCGTGGTGGCTTTCGCCCGCATCCAGCGCACGTTGATGAGTGTGTAGGCCCTGAAATTTGGGCAACAGTGACGGGTGGATATTAAGCATTCGCCCCAAATAATGCTGGGTAAATTCCGGCGTAAGGATGCGCATGAAGCCCGCAAGCACAACAAGGCCTGGCGTGTAATTATCAATTGTCTGAATGAGTTCAGCATCGAAGCTTTCGCGGCTATCGAAGTTTTTGTGATCCAATACTTGGGTATGGATGCCTGCCTCTTGCGCGCGCGTCAGGCCAAACACATCGGGGCGATTACTGATAACAGCGGCAATTTCGATGGGCAAATCGCCGCTTTTCATGCCATCTATGAGTGCTTGTAGATTGCTGCCGCTGCCGGAAATAAGTACAACAACTCGCAGCGGGCTTGGGTGAATGGTGGACATGTATCAGAGGCCTTGTAAATCCACTTGGTGTTCTTCCGCGCTTGCAGCCGCAATATGACCAATCACAAAAGCGTTTTCGCCAGCGTTGCGCAAAATAGCCAAGGCATTGTCTTTCTCACTAGCAGGTATAGCGATAACCATGCCCACGCCGCAGTTAAAGGTGCGGTACATTTCGCGCATATCCACGTTGCCGCCTTGTTGCAGCCATTGGAACACCGGTGGGAAAGCCCAGCTTTTGGTGTCGATAACTGCTTTGGTGCCTTCAGGTAATACACGGGGGATATTTTCTGTGAGCCCGCCACCAGTGATGTGTGCCATGGCGTTCACTTGTGATTCTTTGATCAGTTTCAGTACCGATTTAACGTAAATACGGGTTGGCTCCATGAGCGCATCCCCCAGTGGACGGCCGCCACAGTCCTGCGTCAGATCGGCGTTGGTAACCTCGATGATTTTGCGGATCAGCGAATAACCATTGGAGTGAGGGCCGCTTGAGGTAAGCGCGATAAGGGTGTCGCCCACTTGCACTTTGCTGCCATCAATAATTTCGGATTTTTCCACTACTCCGGTACAGAAGCCGGCCAAATCATAATCTTCACCTTCGTACATGCCGGGCATTTCCGCGGTTTCGCCGCCCACCAAAGCGCAGCCGGCAAGTTCGCAGCCATCGCCAATACCAGCAACAACCGAAGCGGCAACATCGACATTCAGCTTGCCGGTTGCGTAATAATCCAGGAAAAACAGTGGCTCGGCGCCAGTGACTACCAAATCATTTACACACATGGCAACCAAATCGATTCCTATGGTGTCATGTTTGTTGAGGTTCATTGCCAAGCGCAGTTTGGTGCCAACGCCATCAGTACCGGACACCAGAATAGGTTGGCGATAACCCGCTGGAATTTCTACGAGAGAGGCAAAACCGCCCAGACCGGCCATCACTTCAGGACGACGGGTACGTTTGGCGACACTTTTGATGCGCTCGACCAGTGCATCGCCGGCTTCGATATCAACACCAGCGTCTTTGTAGCTAAGGGATGGAGTAGGGGTTTGGTTTTGGCTCATATGAAGTGGCTCACAGCTCTTGCAATTGGAGTGATTTAAAAGTCGGGTAGGAACAGGGCATTACTGCCCCATTCCCCCCTAAGAACCGTGCGTGCGACTTTCATCGCACACGGCTCAAGCTTACAGCAAGTCAGAAAATCTGACCGGCGACGTTACACGTTACAAAGGTGCGGATTCTACGCCTCCAAGCCGCTATATCGCAATTTTTCTGGGCAACCTCGGCTATGAACCAAAGCGTGACAGTTAGGATGAAGCAATGCACGGTTATCTTTGCGATCAGACCCGCCGTCAACACGTCTTACGATGTGATGATCATGCCAGCCACTTTGCATTGATATTCCGCCACCACAGTAAGCACACAAACCCAGTTGTCTGGCGAAAATTGACCAGACTTCTTTGCGGTAGCGCAGTTTATGCCGCATCCGCTGGATTCTTAGTGCTTCCCATTTTTCCTCGTGCTCCGCGTCATACGGATGGTAGTCCGTTGGTAGACGCTTATGGCGCACGATTGGGGTGCTCGCTAACCCGTAGAGTCGGCGATACCTTACGTCTCCTGATTGCAATTTATGCGCTAGCGCAAACACCCATTTTCGTTCACCAATGGATTTGAAGTATCGCTTCCGAATCCACTCAGTGGACTTATTAGGGTGCCGGTGTTTTGCCCACCGCCAGATTCGCCAGAAGATTAGATGCTCCAGCTTGCTGAAGGTTTGCTTTGCCACCACTGGAGAATGGTACTCCGCCCATCCCCGCAACACCGGGTTCAATTGGCCAATTAACGCTTCCTGCGTTAGTGCGCCGCTGTTTTTAATAATCGCTGCCACCTTTTGGTAAAACGCTTGCGCATTTTTCTTGGATGGTTTGATAAACAGCTTGGCCTTTCGATACGGCGACTTGGGCACATATTTTCTGAAATTCCATCCCAGAAAATCAAAGCCGGTGTTGATGTGAGTAATGCGCGTTTTCTCCTGTGATAGCTGAACCCCTCGTACCGACAAGAATTCCTCTACCCAAGGTTTCACTTCGTTTTCCAGCAGCTCTTTCGAGAAGGCTGTAATCACAAAATCATCCGCATACCTCACCACCTGTAACCCAAGCTTTTTGGATTTGGTCAGCCCAACCGTTTGCACAAAATATGCTTTTAGTTGGTTTTCCAATCCGTTCAGTGTGGCGTTAGCCAAACAGGGCGAAATAATGCCACCCTGCGGTGTTCCTGCCTTCGTTTCTGCAAACTGGTGCTTGTCGATCACACCGGCTTTTAACCATTTGTTTAACACCGATTTGTTCATGGGAACATTACGGCATAGCCACTCGTGGTTAATATTGTCAAAGAAGCCCTTGATGTCCCCCTCCAGAATCCATACCGGTGCCACAGCGGGCGCCAGTAAGTGAAAGAGTTCCACCATCGCATCAGCGGTTGATCGGTCAGGCCGGAAGCCATAACTTTTCAGGTCGCTGGTGCTTTCTACAACAGGCTCCAATCCTTGCAAGTAGAGCGCCTGCATTGCCCGATCCAACATCGTCGGGATGCCTAGTGGACGCTTTTCCTGCTTGCCGGGTTTGGGTATCCATACCCGTTTTAGCGGTCTTGGTTGATAGCCCCGCTTGTGTGATAAACGCTTCACGGCATTCCATTTGGCGGTGGGCGTACTCCATGTTTCACCATCCACGCCCGGTGTCTTGCGACCCCGGTTCTCTGTTACCCGCTTGACGGCCATACAGCGCCCGTAAAACGAGTGAGCGAGTAATCGTTGAAGTCGAAAAACCCTTCGCCAATCACCGGCCTTAGTCGCCTGCGCGATCTTCAATTGCGTCTTCCGAACGGAGCGATAAGCCTTTTCCCAGTCAATCTGGTGCCAGCCTGTCGCCCCACCAGAGGACGCAGCGTGCATCGTTTCCGATGGTAGATTCATACAGTCCTCCTGAATGGATAGAAATAACTACCCGTCAGGCGGACTACTCCCCCGAAGGGCAGTGTCTACCCTTCAGGTGAGTTAATAGATTGAAATCAGCAAAAGTTCACGCGCGTGTAAACCAGATGTACGTCAGCCAGGGTTGCCCCAGTCGGTAATATTTCAACCGCTATACCCCTCATTACAAGGAGTCATTCGCTTCTTACATCCTCCCATTCCCCACACCCATCAGCACCCCTTGCGAGTTGCCTGCCTGTACCGATGTTCTGGCCGTTGGCGAGTGGTCGGGATTGCCACGTTCCCCGTTTCGCACCGATTCCCTGTTTAGGCTTCATCTTTCCCCCGGCAAGTTGTGTGGTGTCGCTACACATACCTTTACTGTGCAGACCAACTGCGGTGCCGTTTGGCTAGAGCCGATAATTGCCGTAGGCTCATCAATGGTGACGAGGGTTCAGTCGATGATTCACATAAGTTAGCCATGCAGGTACTGTCACTAGCCTCTTCAAACCCGTGCAATTCGGGCTTGAACCAACCTTGTTACCAAGATTTAGTACCAGCAAGCTGGTAGGGACATTGTCAATCGAGCTTCACACGCAGGAGTTGGCCTCCGACGCATGTCGATCTAGTGAACTGACAGACACATGTCAGGCTTGATACCCCGATAGTCTGGAGCCAAGCATTACGAAACGGAGCATTAATGCCCCTTTGATTGATGTGAGCAAGGACTGTTGGTTAACAGCAAGCTCTTGTGGATACCTCTCTCGTTTGTATGCGGGAGAGTCCAATCCCTTGCGGAATGGAATCCCGCAGGGGTGGTGTATCTAAGATAAGGTCAGGCTTTCGCCTCGCTACCTAAGAGTAAAACTCCGCAGACCTGTGGGTAGCATTTCAAAGGAGACACTCTCGTGTCGCACAAAGGCCGCCATTCTAACAGCTTATCCAGCACCTTGCAGTGCAAAGCGCTTTAGCCTTGAAAGTTATTCGGGGGTTGGTTTTGCTTGCCGTTGGCTGGTTTAAGCCTGTTACAATGCAGACCTTTCTATTTTGTGGCCATTTTCAGGGGTTAATCTGGTGCGCCTACCATTAGCAGTTAGTCTTCTTTTATTTGTGCAATGTTTCGGTCTTGCCGCCCATCTTCATGCCGCGCAACAGGTGGATATTTACCGCGCCCAGGCGCTGGTGAAATCGCAGTCCGAATCTGAACGCAATGCCGCAGCGCGTGCGACTTTTGGTGAGTTGATTGTGCGTGTTTCAGGGCAACGCGATGCGCTGGATAACCCTGTTATTCGTGCCGCAGTGCCAAATGCACAAAACTATCTGTTTGGTTTTAGCTACAAATCATCCAGCGAAAAGCTCATCGAGGGCACTCGCAGTTTTACTGCACTGGCATTGCAGTTGGATTACGAACCCCAGGCGATTGGCAAACTGTTAAAAGATGCCCAATTACCTATTTGGCCAGCCCAGCGCCCCAAGTTATTGGTCTGGTTAGTATCCAAGGATCAGCGTGGCTTGAGTGTGGTGCCTGAAGTAATTGATATGCAGGCGCTCAACAGTGCTGCAAGTTATCGTGGTTTGCCATTGGTATTTCCCAAGCATGATCAAACGGAAGAAATGCTACTTTCCGCCGGTGATCTGTGGGATTTGAATCTGGAGAAAATAAAGGCAGCGTCTGTTCGTTACAAGGCTGATGCGATCTTGATTGGCCGCTATACCCCTTCCAGCATGGGCCCCATACCTCCCGCGGTGATTGTTGATCCACTAGCGACTGAGATTGCTGCTACTGATATTGAGGCGCCCGGTGTGCCGCAAGAAAATACAAGTGCGGCGACCGAACTGCCAGTTGAGCCGAGTCAGGGCCCTTGGTTGGCGGAGTGGTTGTTGATTCATGGTGATAATCAAACAACCCAGAAAGACGAAACACCTGAAGTGAAGGGCTTGTTCAATAACGCTATTGAGCAGGCGGCAGATTATTTCGCTAATCAGTACGCCATAATGCCCAGCAGCCAAGGGGCGCAGCCTATTGTGTTGCGGATTGGCAATATTAAGAGTTTTGCTGCCTTCAAGCAGGCTCAGGCCTATCTTCAAGGGCTTGCTATGGTGCAGCGAATGGAAATTGTTTCAGTAACAGCGGAGTCTGTGGTTGTGCGCTTAACCACAGAAGCTGATGTTCGTTTATTGATGAACACCTTAGCGCTTGGGCGTCGGTTGAATTTGGTGCAGGAGAATGTGGCTTCGGTTGTGCCGCAGGTGTCAGCCGGGAACGAAGCGTCATCAACTGAGGGTGAGGCGCCATTGCCTGAGGGTATAGATGCTGAGGCCATGGCGGACTTTGAACGTGCACTTGCTAGCGAGCAGATGGCTAATGGCGGTGCAGCTGAAGTTGCTGCGGATGACCAGACCTCTGACGCCAGTGTAACAGCGGTAGTCCCTGCCGGTAGTCTGCAGGATCCCCTGGTTTATGTTTGGCAGAAGTAATCATGGTTAACTTGCCACAGCAATTATCCCTTGGCGTCAACCTGAATGATGACGCCACATTTGAAAACTTTTATGCCCCCGCGGGTACCCATAACGCCATGGTGTTGCAGGGGCTGCGTCAGCAGCTCAATGGCGCGGGTGATTTGTTTGTCTACCTGTGGGGGGCGCCCGGCTGTGGTTTAACTCATCTGCTGCAGGCCGCTTGTCATGAGGCGCAGCGCCTTGGTTTTTCGGTACAGTATTTACCTTTGCGCGATTTAGCTGGTTATGCACCCGATGAGCTGTTTGTCGGTTTGGATGCAGTGGATTTTGTATGCCTGGACTGTCTTCCCACGATAGCCGGGCGGTCTGACTGGGAGTTAGCCATTTTTAACCTCTACAATCGTTTGCGCGATGCTGGCAAGCGGTTATTAGTGGCGGCTGAACAAAGCCCGCGTGAGCTGGCCCTTGGCCTTGAAGACTTGCGTTCCCGGCTGCAGTGGGGGCTGACTTATCAAGTGCAAAGTTTGAATGATGAAGATAAGCAGCAAGCTCTGCAGTTGCGCGCCCGTGCTCGTGGGTTGGAACTGGGTGATGAGGTTGCCCAGTACATCATTCAGCGTTTGCCGCGCGACACAAATGAATTGTTCTGGCAGTTGCAGCGCCTCGATCACGCCTCTTTGGCTGAGCAACGTAAACTTACTATTCCTTTTGTAAAGAAAATATTAGCGATTTGATCTCCCTCCGCTTCATCTCCAGACTCCGCTTGCACTGAATCACCACTTTGGGTTTTTAGCGCAAAGCGGGGCGTAATGCTGTCGCAGTCTTGATAGTTTTGCCCCGGTTTTATTCACCGATAAACAAAAAAGATAACAGCAATAGCGACGACAACGGCAAGCCCTCCTTGCCGGATAACGGAGAAAAATGAATGACTTTAATGACATCGAACCCAGTGATGCCTGTACTTATGCTGCTCGGCTTGTTTGTTTTACTGCCGGGCTGCACCGGTGGTGGTAGCGATCAAGGCGAATCGGCAAGCTCGGCAAAAACAGCTTCCTCCGCGCTTGCTGCGAGCAGTAGTAGTGCCAGTGCGACAGCGCAGCAGATCAAACTCAACCAATTAGGTTTTTTGCCCGGTTCAGCTAAATGGGCGCTGATACCTGATGTGGCTGCCACAGGTTTTGCACTGGTTGATTCGGCCAGTGGTACTGTGGTTTTTAATGGCGATTTAACGGCGGCAGCAACTTGGGCGGAAGCCGACGAAAAAGTAAAACTGGCAGATTTTTCCAGCGTTAAAACCCCCGGCACTTATAAGTTGCGGGTAGACGGCTTGGCTGATTCAGCGGCGTTTGATATTGCGGAGGATGTATATGAAGCGCTAACGGCGGCGAGTATTAAAGCCTTTTATTTCAATCGCAGCAGCGCTGAGTTATTGCCCCAGCATGCAGGTGTTTATGCGCGCCCACTGGGGCACCCCGATACGCGAGTGTTGATCCATGCCTCTGCAGCCACAGCAGAGCGACCAGAGGGTACGGTTGTTAGCAGCCCCAAAGGTTGGTACGACGCAGGCGACTACAACAAATATATTGTTAACTCCGGCATATCGACTTATTCACTGCTGGCCGCTTACGAGCATTTTCCCGATTTGTTCGCCGCACAGCGCCTGAATATTCCTGAAAGCGGTGACAACATCCCCGATCTATTAAATGAAGCCCTGTGGAATCTGGAGTGGATGCTAAGCATGCAAGATCCCGCAGATGGAGGTGTTTATCACAAGCTCACCAATAAAAATTTTGATGGTGAGGTAATGCCGCATCAAGCCATCAGTGAGCGTTATCTGGTGCAAAAAACGACGGCGGCAGCACTGGATTTTGCAGCGGTAATGGCTACTGCTAGCCGGATATTTGCAGCTTATGAGAACGAACTGCCGGGCTTGTCTGCGCGCATGCTGGCAGCTGCTGAATCAGCTTGGCAGTGGGCACAGGCCAACCCTGCGGTTGTTTACCAGCAACCTGCGGATATCAAAACGGGTGAATATGGCGACCGCAATCTGGGCGATGAGTTTTTTTGGGCGGCGGCCGAACTTTACATAGCCACCCAAAACGATAGCTACTATCAGGCAGCCAACGCCGCTAATACCAGTGCGACAGTGCCCTCCTGGGGTGATGTGCGCAGCTTGGGTTGGATCTCATTGGCTCACCATCGTGCCGGCCTCAGTGCAGTAGCAGATCAGACGTTGATTCTTGGGCGCATTCAAGGGCTGGCCAATCAATTGCGCTCGGTATGGGCGGGTTCCGCTTATCGCGTCACTATGCAGACAGGCGATTTTATCTGGGGCAGCAATTCAGTTGCATTGGGGCAGGCAATGATGCTGGTGCAAGCTTATAAGTTAAATCCGGGTGAGCGCGATTATTTGGATGCGGCGCAGTCAGCGCTTGATTATGTATTGGGTCGCAATGCGGTGGATACATCCTTTGTAACTGGTTTTGGCCACAAATCTACCCTGCATCCGCATCATCGTCCCTCGGGCGCCGATGGCATAGAGGCGCCTATCCCCGGGTTTATCGCCGGCGGTCCCCAACCACAGCAACAGGATAAAAGTGATTGTCCGGTGCCTTATCCATCAGCTATTCCAGCTAAGTCCTATCTTGACCACTATTGCAGTTACGCAAGTAACGAAATTGCGATTAACTGGAACGCACCCTTGGTGTATGTGGTGGCAGCACTACAAGCGCTGACTGAATAACTAGCAGTTAAATTGCATCTCTTTAGGCAGCTCTGCTACTACAGTTTGCTGACTAAAGGGGCAAATAAATTCCAAGCGATAGGCCAGTAATTGCAAACCTACACTGGCCTTGGTTCCGTAAGCGCGGTCACCCACAATTGGGTGGCCGCGATTGGCAAGGTGTCGGCGTATCTGGTGTTTGCGCCCTGTGTCGATGTTGATATCAACCAGCGTTTTATTATTTTCTGTACGAATTTTTTTGACATGGGTGATGGCTGTTTTGCCATCTAGCGTTTCATCGATGGTTAGGCCTTGTATGGGTATGAGCCATTCTCCCACCGCCCAGGCTTGATAGGATTTACGCATGTCGCGCGCCTGAAACAGCGTGGATAATTTTGCTGCGGCTTGGCTGTCGTGTGCGAGGATAATGAGCCCGCTGGCATCGCCATCCAAGCGGTGCACCAGAAAACACTCGCGCTTTTCCCGCCCTTGGCTAAATTGCCCATTCACTTCTACCCACCGTAAAATGCTACAGTGATCGCCCCATTGTGATCCCTGCGACAGCATACCTGGCGGTTTGAACCAAATGCTGTAGTTGCCTGCATCGTAAATTAAACGGGCGATTTCCGGTTTGCGTGCCAGTACTTGTTCATCGTAAAAAAATTGAATGCGAGACCCCTTGTATAAAACCTTGGTCGCGCGGCGCAAGCGCAGGGTTTTGCCTTTGAGTGTCCACCAGACTGCGCCCTTGTTCATCGCATCTTTGATTCGCTGTTTGGAAAGCCCGGTACCTTCGGTTAATAAATCCAGTGCTGTTTGTTCAGCTTGGGTGACAATTAATTCAAATTTTTGCGGTGCTTCAAACGAGGTATCGGGCATGGGTTAACTTTTTAATAAATGAAAATTCAATGATTAAGTGAGAATCAACAGTGGCAGAAAAGGCAACTATTTATAAGGCGACAATTACCCTGGCGGATATGGATCGCGGTGTGTACGGCGATTATAACCTGACGGTCGCATTACACCCTTCGGAAACCCTGGAGCGCATGATGGTGCGCATTCTAGCCTTTTGTTATTGCGCTGCGGAAAATTTAACTTTTACCAAAGGCTTATCATCCGTTGACGAACCGGATCTCTGGTTAAAACATGATAACGGCACCATTTTGCAATGGATCGAAGTAGGGCAGCCAGCACCGGACCGACTCAAAAAAGCCTGCAGCCAAGCGCAAGCTGTGCGGGTATTCAGTTATGGTCGCGGCATGGATATTTGGTGGAAAAGCAACGCCGCTGCAATTCGTGCATTGGCTAAGGTGAGCATTCATTATTTTGCGGCGGATGAGTTACAACAGCTATCTGCTCTAGCGGATAAAACCATGAAACTCAGTGTCACCATTACCGAAGGCATAGCGTATGTATCTACGGCGAGCGAAAATATTACTGTCAGTGTGCGTGAGATGGAGTAAAGAACAATGACTAACGCGGCTTTATCTAATTCTTTATTAACCCAGGTCGATATTAGCCTGGAAAATGCCCAGCAGTATCTGATTGATGAGTCCTTCAAACGCCCGGTGGTGATTGATTTTTGGGCTGAGTGGTGTGGCCCCTGTAAAAATTTAATGCCTGTGCTGGAAAAACTAGCCACTGAATACGCCGGCGCATTTTTGCTCGCCAAGGTAAATGCTGATGATCTGCAGATGATTAGCTCGCAATTTGGGGTGCGCAGCCTGCCTACCGTGATGGTCATGAAAGACGGTCAGCCAATCGATGGTTTTGCCGGCGCTTTACCGGAAGTGCAAGTGCGCGAATTACTGAGTAAACATTTGCCTAAACCCTGGGAGGCACCGCTTCAGCAGGCGCGGGAACTCATCAGCCAGTCCCAATATTCTGAGGCGTTACCATTATTGCGGCAGGTGTATGAACAATCGAACCAGCTTGCTGCAGTAGCCTTGCTTATCGCCCAGTGTCATTTGGAATTAAACCGCATTGATAATGCCGAGGCGGTATTGGCCGGCATTAAAATGGTGGATCAGGATCAGTTTTACCAGCAGCTCATGGCGCAGTTGTCGCTGAAAAAACAAGCCGCAAAAACACCGGAATTAGCGGCGCTGGAAGAAGCTTATGCGCGCGCGCCGGAGGATATGCAACTGCGTTTGCAATTGGCGCTGCAGTACCACCAAGAGGCAGAGCATCGGCTGGCGCTGGAGCATTTACTGGAAATTTTGCGCAAGGATCGCAACTTTGCGGAAGGTGAGGCGCGCCAGTCATTCAACGCAATTATTGCCTCATTGGGCAAAGCCGACCCCTTGTCCATTGAGTTCCAGCGTAAATTATTTACCTTGCTTTACTAGGCTTTACCGCCGCTAAAATGGTTGCCATCGCAAAAAATGGGTACACTGGGGCGAGTGTAAATTTACTGTAAATACTTGCCCCAGCGGCTTAAACCTTGGTAGCAGTTGCGCTACTGCTAGAGGATTTCGATAGACAATGATTAAACGCTATTCCCTGATCGCAGCGTTGGTTCTGGCCACATTGGCTATGACCGGATGCGGCAAAGGTAACGAGGAGGCGGCAGACTTACCCCACTTTTGCACACAGGATGGCTCCCGCCTGCTGATAAAGCAGGGTAAGGTGCGTATGGAAATTATGCCCAAAGTCGGTGGGCGTATTTCCTCCCTCAAGTATGCTGGTCACGAAATACTGGTTCCTATTGTGGACCTGGACAAGGTCACCGATTGGGGAACCGTACTTTGGTCTAGCCCTCAATCTGATTGGGGCTGGCCGCCAATCGATGTTCTGGATAACAAACCTTATCGCCTGACCACTGAAGATGATCGTGTGGTCTTGATGAGTGAAATCGATCCACGTACCGGTTATCAATTCACCAAAACTTACCGCCCCAATGGTGATGACCGAATCCTTATTGAGTATCGCATTACCAATCACAGCAATGAGTCTAAAAATCTTGCACCGCTGGAGGTAACCCGTTTGCCATCATCGGGCAGTTTGTTTTTTCCCAGTGGGGATAGTGAAATTTCCAGCGGCCTTTTTTACTCTCTGGATGTGCAAACGGTTGATGAACTTACCTGGTTCGATTACGACCGCAAAAAAATTCGCACCGATCATCACAAGATGATGCAAGACGGAAAAGAGGGCTGGATGGCTTATGTGGATCAAGGCTATCTATTGGTTAAAGAGTTTAGCGACAGCCCTGCAGGCACCACTGCCAAGGGTGAAAGTGAGATCGAAATTTTTGCCCACGTTGAGCATATCTTTATCGAAATGAAGCAGCAGGCATCCATCCAAACGCTTGCGCCGGGTGAACACCTGGATTGGGTTGTGGTTTGGCACGTAAAAAAATTACCTGAGGATTTAGCTGAGAATCCAACACCTCAGGCATTGGCCGCTTACGTGCGTAGTTTGTTGGGGTCTGTAGCGCGCTAGTAGTTCAAGCAGCTAGCTGCTTGAACTACTGCAATGGCTTTAGCGGCGATTTTTACGGGTTTTCAACCGGCGGATACGATCTGCTTCTTCTTTTTCAATTTTTTTGCGCTCGTCTTCCTCTTTTGCTCGCAGTACTTCCTCTTGTGTCATGGCTGGTGTTTCCCAGCTGATTGGGCCGAGTAGTCCTGCACGTAATTCAGTAATCAAAATCGCAGCAACTTTTTGGATTTCCACACCGCCACCTTTGCGAGTGCAGCCGCGTTTGATACCAATTGCGTCCAGCAACTCCACATCAGTTTCTGGCAGCTCATCCAAACCGTAACGTTTTTTCAAGGCTTCAGGGTAGGCCTTGAGTAAATATTCAGCGGCATAAAGGGCGATGTCGGCGTAGTCAAAGACAGTGTCTTTGATTGCGCCGGTAATAGCCAAGCGGTATCCACAGGATGGTGGCGATAATTTGGGCCACAAGAACCCGGGGGTGTCGGTCAGCAAAATACCCTGTTCCAATTTGATTTTCTGCTGTGCCTTGGTCACACCCGCTTCATTGCCGGTTTTGGCAATCACGCGTCCCGCAAGGGTATTGATAATCGTGGATTTACCCACGTTAGGAATACCCATAATCATCACTCGCGCAGGGCGGACCTCACGCTGACGTTCGCTTACCAGTGAGGTACACACATTGAGCAGGTTGCGAATTTGATCGGGCCGCTGTTGGCTGACGGGCAGGGCTTTTACGCCCTTTTCCTGCTCCATTTTTTCTACCCAGAGTGCAGTAATTGCAGGGTCAGCCAGATCAGCCTTGTTAAGCAGTTTAATCAGCGGCGTATCGCCACGCAGGCTGGGCACCAATGGGTTCTCACTGGAGAAGGGGATGCGTGCATCGATAACTTCTATCACCACATCTACATGGGGCATTACTTCCGCAATTTCCTTGCGGGCCTTGTGCATATGGCCGGGGAACCAATTAATTGTCGACATGAATAACTCTGTACTGGGCGGATTGAGCTGATGTTGGGTGATCAAGCAAAACGGTCGAGTGGTTCGTCGCCGTTAAAGTGATGCAGTAGTAAACAATCGTCTTCGGTTTCGCCTTCGCAAATAGCGATGGAAACTGGGGCGATTTTGGGGGCATAGCTGGCGTCAAGGTAAAGCGCTTGCTGCAATTCTTGCCAAAGTTGGGCTGGAAACTCGGTAAAAAAATTGAAGCTTAAAAACAATTTTCCCTTTTCTTCAATAGCATCCACCTCTGGTGAGCGAATGGCACGTACACGCTGTAAAAACGCGGCCCGATCAAAGTCGCGTGCGTGTTTGGGAGAAATTTGGATACTGATGCAGTGCATGTTCTGTCCTCAGTGACGAGTGCCCTTGGGCGATTGGCGCGATTATACAGAAAGCACCGATGTCAGGTCGTAAATCACTTGCTCAGCCTAGGGGGGGTAACCGGTTTCAGCTATTATGGGGTTTCTTGTTTAACCTTGGGTAATACCTGTGTCCTCTCCCTTGTTTCGTCCGACAGCTCTGGGAATTTACCTGCTGTTTTTTATCGTCGGTATTGTTGGTGCCTTGGTTCTGCCGACGTTTAGCCTGTTCCTGGCCAAGGAAATTGGCGTGCGTCCACTGCTGGTGGGCTTGGTATTTGGTGGAATCGCTCTCGCCAGTATTGTCTACAACCATTGGATAGGCCACTGGTCTGACCGGCTTGCGGATCGTCGTCCGTTGGTGGTCAGTTTTTGTGTGTTGGGATTTTTTGCCTGCGTGATTTTTGCGCTCTCGCGCAATTATTGGTTGGTGGCAGTGACTGCAATCCTGCTATTCAGTTTATCTATGGTGTCCTTTGCCCAGATTATGGCCTACAGCCTGGATTACGCCGAGGCAGAAATTCCCGCCGAACGCATTCCGCTCTTTAACGCGATTATGCGAGCCCAAATTGCGTTTGCCTGGGTAGCAGGCCCGCCCGCCGGTTTTTTGTTGGCGACTTATTTCAGTTTTACGCTGAGTTATTTTGTTGCCTCAGTGTTGTATTTGGTGGTGGCACTCCTGAGTTTTAAATTGTTGCCGCGCCTTGAAAAAAAATCGGCGCAGGGCTGCAACAGGGATGCAGGTTTGATGCTCCCACCTCTGACACCTGCGGTAAAACGGTCATTGTGGTTTTGTGTATTGGCCTTTTCGCTGCTGTGGGGCGTGAATAACGCCTATCTCATTAGCTTGCCGATTCATTTGAAAGATAATCTGCAGATTGAGGCTCAGTGGATGGGGTGGTTAATGGGCACTACAGCGGTACTGGAAGTACCATTTATGTTGCTTGCCGGGCACTATGCCAGCCGTTTTCGGCTGCTAAATCTTATTCGCTGTGCCGGTATTGCCGCGCTGTGTTTGTTTGTGGGGGTGTATCTTGCTACTAAGTTGTGGCATCTATTTTTGCTGCAATTATTTAATGCGATTTTTATTGGTTTGTTGGCTGGCGTGGGGGTGTCGGTTATTCAGGCGCTTATGCCGGGGCGTGCGGGGAGTGCGTCAGCGCTATATACCAACTCCACCCATCTAGGCAATTTATTCAGTAGTTTATTGGTGGGGCTGGTGGCCGATTATTTTGGTTATCACCAGGTGTTTATGGTAAATGTTGTTTTGGTGTTAATCGCAATTTGGGCCTTTGCTCAGGTGAAATCGGCAGATGAATTAACGCCGGTCTAATCCTCATCCTCATTGAGCAATTTTTCCAAATCCTCCACGCTCATCGCAAACAGGCGATGCCGCAATTCGCGCTCTATTAATGGCATAAGGCTGCCGAGTACGTCATCCACCAAGGCTTGTCGCGGTTTGTTGATTTTATGTGCGATATGTTTGGTTGAGTTCAGTATTTTTTTGGCGGTTTCATATTCAAATAACGGTGGCGGATTGTTGCCGTGCAATCGCTCGCGAATATGTTGTGGCAAAAAGGGGTTTTCACCGCTGGCTTTGGCAAGTGGGCGAGCCATGTTTTGGGGCGTTTGCAGGGGTTTTGTCTGCATAAATGGCTGTTGGCGCGCCTGGTTTGGCTCGTCACCAAATAAGGAAGTCTGGCCCGGTAGTACAGACGGGTTATGAACTTGTGTCGCCGAGGGGGCGGGTGGTTCTTCCTGAAAGCTCTGATCAATAGCCTGCAAGATAGGGATGTCATCCTCTTCCAAAAGCAGGCCTTTGATAGATTCAAGTTCTTGTAAAATTTCGGCTTTGGTTTTATTGCTATTGGCCATAATATTTTTTACCTGATGCTTGCTGCCGGGTAAATTACAGCTTGCGAGTTTCAATAGGGTAGCCGCGCTGCTTATAAAAACTGAACCTTTCGCGGCTGGTTTGCAGGCTCAGCGGTTCCTGGATTACCACTTCAATCAGGCGCTCAAAGCGACTGAAATAGGCAGGTATGGTTTTGCTCAAGTTAAGCAATAAACCCTGGTGATCTCCAGTTTGATCATTGAAGGTAATTTCTACCGGAGCTGGTTTGCCGGCGTTAATCAGCTGGTGTGGTACAAAACTTTCCGGTTTGAACGTCCACAACAGTTGATCAAACTGACGGGCCTCTGCTTCTGTATCCATCGCCACCAGAGTTCTCATGCCCAGTCGCTGTACCTTGTCGATCAGGCGGCACGCAAACAACCAGCGGGCTTCGCTGGTTGCTTCGGGCAGTACATAAAAATCAATCTGCGTCATTTGGTTTTGCTGGAGTTAATTTGATTCAACAGGAATTGCACCAGTAGCGGAACCGGGCGTCCCGTTGCGCCTTTTGCTCCACCAGAGCGCCAGGCTGTGCCGGCGATATCCAAATGTGCCCAGTCAAACTTTTTGGCAAAACGTGACAGGAAACAGGCCGCGGTCACACTGCCAGCCTCGCGACCACCAATGTTAGCCATATCGGCAAAATTGCTGTCCAGTTGCTTCTGGTACTCATCCCACAACGGCATTTGCCAGGCTCGGTCTGCCGCTTCATCACCGGCAGCCAGAAGTGCTTTGGCTAGTGTGTCGCTGTTACTGAACAGGCCGGTAGCATGGTTGCCCAAGGCAATAACACAGGCGCCGGTCAGGGTGGCTATATCAATTACTGCTTTGGGTTTGAAACGCTCGGTGTAGGTGAGGGCATCGCAAAGTACCAAGCGGCCTTCGGCATCTGTATTTAATATCTCGATGGTTTGGCCAGACATAGAGGTCACTATGTCGCCGGGTTTGGTGGCGCCGCCGCTAGGCATGTTTTCGGTGGCCGCAATCACACCAACCACATTGATTGGCAGTGCCAGGTCTATCAGCGTTTGGAAAGCGCCGAGCACACTGGCTGCGCCGCACATGTCATATTTCATTTCGTCCATGGCTGCGCCCGGTTTTAGACTGATGCCGCCGGTATCAAAGGTAATGCCTTTGCCTACCAGGGCGACCGGAGCTTGTTTTTGCCCTGCGCCCTTGTATTCCAGCACTATCAACTTTGCCGGTTGATCGCTACCTGCGGCGACTGACAGGAAAGATCCCATACCCAATTCCTTGAGTTGTTTTTCTTCCAGCACATTAACGGTGAGTTTGTTATGGCTGCGCCCCAGTTTTTTGGCTTGATCCGCGAGATAGCTGGGGGTGCAAATGTTGCCAGGTAAATCCCCTAATTCCCTTGCCAGGTTGACGCCTTTGGCAATGGCTTGCCCTAATGTCAGGCCTTTATTTGCCTCGGCAACTTCGGTTTTGTTGGCAGCAAAGATAACTTTTTTTAATTGAAGGCTTACTTCTGCCGGTTTGCTTTTGAGTTTGTCGGCGCGATAGTCGAGTAGGCTTAACTGTTCTGCTACCTGACGCGCTTGCCAGGACTGCGATTGTTGATGCACGACCACATCACTCAGATCTAAGGTTAAATCTTTACAGGGAGTAGCACGCAGAGCATCGGCGATTTTCTGTACGGCTTTGCGAAAGTTATCTGCAGTTACCGCACCTTCCTTTGTCGCTCCCAAGCCCAGCACCAACAGGCGCTCAGCGGCAATACCTTGCGGGTTTAACAGCAATAAGGTTTGCCCGGCTTTTCCCTGAAAGTTTTCACGTTTAAGCAGCGCTTCCAATTGTTGTGCATCGGCCGCATTAATTGCATTGCCGGCAGCGGTTAGTTTCAAGCCTTCGTAGCAGCCAATAACCAGGCAGTCGGAGTTTTGCGTAACAGGGTCAAGGGTTTTGCTAGTGAATTGAATCAGGTTATTTTTTGCGCTGGTCTTTGCCTGCTGGTTTGCAGTTTTGCCCAGGCTTTTGGAACCTGTGTTTTCAGTACTTTTAGTGACGGTTTTTTTGGCGGTACTTTTCTTTGAGGTACTTTTAGCGGAGGTCATAAGGTGTCCTTTATGGATGCTAGGGCAATTGATAATTCGCTCAAGACAAATCGGGCGCTGTGCGTGATAATGCCACAGTTTTTAGCGTTTATGGCGGCAAAATGTGGCATCAGCGGAACCTTGAAAAGAGGTTTGTGTCACTAGCCTGAAATCTTGCTACGACAAGGTTATGCACAACGCCATGCTTACCGACAGGATTAGTCCATTGATTATTTTTCGATACCTCTCGCGTGATTTATTGGTTACTGCGCTGGCTGTAAGTGCAGTGCTGTTAACCATTTTCCTCTCAGGCAAATTTGGCGATTACCTTGATGATGCCGCTGAAGGCAAACTTGCGGTGGATGTGTTGTTTACCATCATCACTTATCGCATGCCCAACTTGTTGGAATTGATATTGCCGCTTGGATTTTATTTGGCAGTACTTCTGGCCTATGGGCGTATGTATATCGAAAGTGAGATGGTGGTTTTATCGGCGACAGGTATGAGTCAGTGGCAGCTGGTGCGCATGACCATGGTGCCTGCAATTATTGTCGCTGCGATTGTGGCCCTGTTCAGTTTTTGGTTGAGCCCTTTGGGGGCGCAAATGACCCAGCAAGTACTGACCGAGCAGCGCAATCGCAGTGAGTTTGAAAGTCTGCAGCAAGGGCGATTTCAAGCCATAGGCCAAGGGCGCATCATGACCTATGTGCAACAGGTGAGTGAAGACAACAAGTTGCTGCAGAATGTATTTGTTGCCCAGCGTGATTCGCAATACGGCTCGACGATTGTTGTCGCACAAACCGGAACTCAAGCTTACAACCCCGAATATGGCCAGCGTTATCTTGTGTTGAATAATGGATATCGCTACGAGGGTTTGCCGGGAACTAATGAATTCACCATCACCAGTTTTAGCGAGTGGGGCAGGTATTTGCCGCCCACGACCAGTGCTGCTGAAATTGAAAGTGAGTCAGATGCAAAAACAACAGCGGCACTTTTTGCGGCGGACGATCTGGAAAGTAAAGCGACCTTGCAATGGCGCTTGTCCATGCCGCTTATGGTGTTGATTGCCACCTTGTTTGCAGTGCCGTTAAGCAAAACTAACCCGCGGCAAGGGCGTTATCTAAAAATGCTACCAGCAATTCTGATTTATATCTTTTACCTTGCTTTTTTAATTAACGCGCGCAGTGCGGTGAGCGAAGGTGATCTGCATTACAACCTCGGCTTGTGGGTGGTGCATATTCCGTTTTTAGTATTGGGGCTGTTGATGCTCAATTGGCAGGCTTTATTTCTGTCGCGTGCCAAAGTAGTTGGAGGTGCTCGTGTCTAAAATCACTGCCTATATATCGCGCACCGTTTTTTATGCAATCGCAATGACCTTACTGGTTTTTATTGCGTTGGATTTTATTTTTGGTTTGATTGCCCAGCTGGAAAAAACATCGGGTGCCTATACCGCGCTGGAAGCCTTTTATTACATGTCGCTTACTGTACCGCGCCGTTTGTATGATCTTATTCCATACTCTTGTTTGATCGGTTGCCTTGCCGGACTTGGACTCTTGGCTAGCAGTAGTGAGTTGGTGGTGGTTCGTGCTGCCGGGGTGTCGGTAAGGCGTATTACTTGGATCGCGCTGCGCCCGGCGATTATTTTTATTGCAGTGGCCTTGTTGCTTGGTGAGTTTGTTGCACCCTATACCGAGCAAATGGCCGATAACCGCCGGCATTATTTGAGATACAACACTACCCAGGCCGCGCCGCAAAATATGTGGAATCGGGAAGGTAACGAATTCATGCACGTGAGTGCAGTTTTGCCTAATGGCGTTATCTATGGTCTGACGCGCTATAAGTTCGATGAACAGCAGCGATTGCAGTCAGCCAGTTTTACCAAGCAGGCGCGTTATGAGGATGGGTATTGGCAGGAGCAGGATGTCTCGATAACGCATATAACCGCTGATGGTTTGCGCAATGAAACTATACCATCGCGCCGTTGGGATACGCCGTTTACCCCTAATTTGTTCAATATTCTGGTGCTAAAACCGGAAGATCTGTCGATGCGTAATTTGCACTACTACACAAACTATTTGCATGAGCAAAACTTGTCCGCTGGCAATTACAGCTTGGCTTTTTGGCAAAAAGCCCTGCAGCCACTTGCTACGGCCAGTTTGGTGCTGATCGCCATTTCGTTTATTTTTGGCCCCTTGCGCAGTGTGACTATGGGGCAGCGTATTTTTACCGGAGTAGTCTTCGGTGTTGTTTTTCTGCTGTTACAAAAGTTACTCGGACCATCAAGCTTGGTATTCGGATTCCCACCGATCATTGCGGTTTTGATTCCGATTAGCCTGTGTATCTTGTTGGGTTTGTACTTGCTTAATAGGGCGCGCTGATCGCGTTGTGTTGATATTGCTTTTGCTGATTTATTTTTTGGTTTTTGCCAATAATAAAACCCGGGTTTTGCTGAGTTTGTCGTGTAATGTCTGGCGCTCCGGGTTGATGTAAATAAGCCAATAGCCTGCCCCGAAAAGTAACATGGATACTGGTGCCAACACGCAGCGGACAGCAGCTTGTTTTAGGCTTGGTAAATCCATTGATTGGCTGTCGAACATTTTTATTCGCCAGGTTTTCATGCCAAGGGTTTGACCGGATTTGCACCAGAAATAACAAAAAAATAAACACAGCGTTAAGATCCAGCCAATAAAAACCAGAATCCCCCAATGCCCCCAACTGACTCGCTCTCCAGTCGCTGGTGCGCCGTTGATTAATAGGTTGAGCCCGACCGCCAGGGCACCATACAAAATACTTACTGCCATCAGCAAAAGGCTGTCATAAACCATTGCTGCCAGCCTGCGTGCGAGGCTGGGTGCCTGGTATTGATCATTGTGTTGGGTGGTGGTTTTTGGTGTGTTCGCTGAGTTGGTCATGGCGTTTTTGTGCGAGGCCTTTTGGAAGTTTTAGAGCCGGAGGGTTGGGTTCGTGTAAAGGTATTAAAGCGAGAAATGAATCGCCCATTCGTGTTCACCGGTGAGTGTTTGGCCAAGTCCGATAAACCCTTTGCCCTGCAAAGGAAGCTCCTCGCGGCGTAAATAAATGGGTGGTTGATCTTCCTGATAAACGTAGGTGCCATTGGTTGAGTGATCAACTAACACATATTTGCCGCGCCGAAATTCTATATGGCAGTGTTCACGCGATGCGAATTCGCTTTCGATGAGCAGTTGCGCTCTGTTGAGGTCGCGTCCTATGGCGAAGGGCGTCTGTTCGGGGAGTAATAAAGTCGTCCCTTTTTTTAACTGTAATTGCAGTTGAAATTTTTCGGCAAAACCAGTGATGTCATCCAATGGAACCACCATAGTGGCGCGGTTGTTGTTGCCTGTGTGTTCCCATTGCAAGCGATAGATAACAGTCTCTTCCTGCTCTCCCTTGATATTGATCCGGTCGAACATCTGACAGTCGCGGCGCAACTGTGGACTGAGGGCATCCACTGTTGCCTGGGTGATGACAATTTGATTGGCGCGGGCTATTTGTGCAACGCAGGCGGCGCTGTTGACCTGATCGCCAAAGACATCATCCGCAGTAATAAGCACCTCGCCATAAGCGATCCCGATTCGTATTCCCAGCTCTTTGAGGTGTGGCTCTTTGATGGCACGAAGTTGAATGGCGATGGCGGCTTCACAGGCCTGGCCGGCCTTGTCAAAGCGCGCCATGATCTCATCGCCGATGGTTTTCACCAGCGTACCTTCATGCACTATGGTGAGTGCCGTCATAAATTGCACACACTCGTCAATAATCGCCTTGGCAGATTCATTGCCGAGGCGTTTGTACAGCGCTGAGCTGCCAGAAACATCGGCAAACATAATTGCTTGTGGTTGGCTGTATTGATTCATGTTGTGTCGATGGGGTGGCAAATATGGACGGGGGCAGGTGACGAATGATAGGCGCTTTGGCTGGTCTGCGCAAAACCATTCCTGCTGATAGCAGTGAGGTGGTAAATACCGGGCATAAAAAAAGAGCTTACATTGCTGTAAGCTCTTTTCGGATTTGGTGCCAGTGGTCGGACTCGAACCGACACGCTTTTAAGGGCGCCGGATTTTGAATCCGGTGCGTCTACCAATTCCGCCACACTGGCGAGTGGTGCGCATTCTAATGATTTGAACTCTCCTGTCAAACACTAATTTCAAAAATGATTTAAAACCGTTATTTGCTGAACGGTTTGGTTAAAAATTAGCTTTTCGTGAACAAAACTCTGTCGGCAACAGCCTGGAGCATCGGCAAGCCTCGCTAATTTAAACTTGGCGCAAATTGGTATACCCTTGCGCCCACTTTTTGGCAGTTAGCCGATTCTTATTTGTCGTTCCAGTCTGGAATTATCATTCAACCTTTTTAAGTTTTTAAGTTCCTTCCTATGCGTCGCCAGGATTTTTATTACGATTTGCCTGATGCCCTTATCGCCCGGATGCCAGCTGCCGAACGGCGCGGTAGTCGCCTGCTGCAGATGGATGGTGTTACCGGCAAGTTGCATCATGGCCAGTTTCCCGATCTGCTCAATCTTGTTGAGCCGGGTGATTTGATGGTGTTTAACAACACGCGGGTAATTCCAGCGCGTCTGTTTGGCCAGAAGACTTCCGGTGGTCAGGTGGAAATTTTAGTCGAGCGTGTTCTGGATAATCGCCGTGTGCTCGCCCATACGCGCGCCAGTAAAGCGCCAAAAGTGGGTTCACAGGTGATCTTGCAAGACGGAACTCGCGTGCAATTGGCTGCCCGTCAGGATGCATTGTTTGAGTGGGAGTTCCTGGGGGATGATCCGGTGCTGGAAGTGCTTGAGCGCATCGGTCATATGCCATTGCCACCTTACATTGATCGTGAAGATGTGGCCGCGGATCGCGAGCGTTACCAAACAGTTTATGGGGAAAAGCAAGGTGCAGTCGCGGCGCCTACTGCTGGATTGCACTTTGATGAATTGATGTTGCAAGAGCTGCGTGCAAAGGGTGTGAATATCGCGTTTGTTACTTTACATGTGGGCGCAGGTACTTTTCAAAACATGCGCGTCGATAATATCGCCGAGCACCAGATGCATTCGGAAATTATGGATGTATCGGCGGAGGTCTGTGAACTGGTTCGAGCGACCAAGGCGGCGGGTAAGCGCGTAATCGCCGTGGGTACTACCAGCGTGCGCAGTTTGGAATCCGCAGCACAGGGCTTTGCTGATCCTGCGCAAAAGGGTGAGATTCATCCCTATCAGGGCGAAACTAACATTTTCATCTACCCCGGTTACCGCTTTCAGGTGGTGGATGCACTGATCACCAATTTTCATTTGCCTGAATCCACGTTGATTATGCTGGTGTCTGCCTTTGCTGGTTATGGTTTTACTATGGCGGCTTATAGAGAAGCAGTAGCGCAGCAATACCGTTTTTTCAGCTATGGCGATGCCATGTTTATCACCCGCAATCCCGCCGCGGCCCAGCAGCCTGTTGGTCAGGCCCAGGCATAAGTACCCTACCTCAGAGAGAATATTGTGAGCGACAATTGTTTTATGGAATTTGAGTTGGACAGCCAGACGGGCAGGGCGCGTCGCGGCCGTCTGAAATTTCCGCGCGGTACTGTGGAAACCCCGGCATTCATGCCGGTGGGCACCTACGGCACAGTAAAAGGTATGACTCCGCGGGATATTGAAGACATAGGTGCTCAGATTATTTTGGGAAATACCTTTCACTTGATGCTGCGCCCTGGCACCGGAGTAATTAAGTCCCATGGTGACTTGCATGATTTTATGCAGTGGAAGGGGCCGATCCTGACCGACTCCGGTGGTTTCCAAGTGTTCAGCTTGGGCAAACTGCGCAAAATTACCGAAGACGGGGTTACCTTCAAATCGCCAATCAATGGCAACAAAGTATTTATGGGGCCGGAAGAGTCGATGCAGGTTCAGCGCGATTTGGGTTCCGACATAGTCATGATCTTTGACGAGTGCACTCCCTACCCGGCGACTGTTCATGAAGCGCGCGATTCTATGGAGTTGTCATTGCGCTGGGCCAAGCGCTCCAAAGTTGCCCATGGTGATAATCCCTCTGCCTTGTTCGGCATTGTTCAGGGCGGAATGTACGAAAACCTGCGCACCGAATCGCTCACTGGATTGGTGGAGATAGGTTTCGATGGTTATGCCATTGGCGGCCTCTCGGTAGGGGAACCCAAGGAGGATATGCTGCGCATCCTGGAGCATCTCGCTCCACAAATGCCCAAGCACAAACCCCGTTATCTTATGGGGGTGGGTAAGCCTGCAGATCTTGTGGAAGGGGTGCGCCGCGGTGTGGATATGTTTGACTGTGTTATGCCTACTCGCAATGCCCGCAACGGCCACCTGTTTACTAGCGAGGGTGTTATCAAGCTACGCAATGCAAAATATCGTGAAGATACTGGCCCGCTTGATGCGATGTGCGATTGCTACACCTGCCAAAATTTCTCCCGCGCCTACCTGCATCACCTGGATAAATGTAATGAGATGCTGGGCGCCCAGCTCAATACCATCCACAACCTGCGTTATTACCAGCGCATAATGGCTGATATGCGTACAGCCTTAAGTAATGGGACATTTGATGCCTTTTTGAGCAATTTTTATGGGCGACAGGGCTTGGATGTTCCACCGGCGCCGACTAGTTAATACCGGCATCGTTGTTGGGCGCAAATTAGGGTTATAATCCGGTGCCCTTGACCATACCGCCGTCCACAATCAGACGGTGTGCAAGTAAAAATAAGGTGGAATAGATTCGCGTAATTAGATGTAACGCTTGTGCGATTGCTAGTCTCCGCCACAGACAACTTGGGAAAACCCTATGCTAAATCGCTATCCATTATGGAAATATCTGCTGCTACTTTTTTTCACGGTAGTTGGTGTCATCTATTCTATTCCTAACCTCTACGCGCCTGATCCAGCAATACAGGTCTCTGGCGATTCGAGCGCCAAAGTGATCGATGCACCGGTCTTGGCCAAAATGGAGGAGGCACTAAAGGCGGCTAATATCGAAGCTTTTGGTGGCGAGGTGAATGAAAAAACAGCAATGCTGCGCATAAAAAAAGCAGAGCAGCAAATGCTTGCCCGCAAAACTGTCCAGCAGGCGCTTGGAGATGGTTATGTGGTTGCATTAAATACTGCTCCAACGACTCCAGCCTGGTTGCAGGCATTAGGGGCTGAGCCGCTTAAGTTGGGCCTTGATCTTGCGGGTGGTGTGCATTTTTTGCTGGAGGTGGATACAGCTTCTGCGGTTGCCAAACGCCAGGAAATAAATGCCGATGACATGAAAGACAAGATGCGCAAAGCCAAGGTACGTTATAGCTCAGTAGCTGCTCAAAAAGATAACCAGATTGTTGCCAGATTCCGCACTGCGGAAGCGCGCGATGAAGCGATAAGCCTTTTGCGTAGCGATTATCCAACACTGCTATTTAGCAAAGTAGATGCTGATTCAGGTGCGAGTGAGTTCAGCTACATCGCCAGTTTTACTGAAGCAGGTATTCGCGAGATAGAGGATTACGCACTCAGCCAAAACCTGATCACATTACGTAATCGCGTTAATGAATTGGGTGTGTCTGAGCCTATTGTGCAACGACAAGGTCGCAATCGTATTATCGTTCAGCTTGCAGGGATACAAGACCCGGCAGAAGCCAAACGAGTTATCGGTAAAACGGCCAACCTCGAATTCCGTTTAGGTGCATCACCCGACACCTTGGTATCCAATAAAGAAGAGTTCCCCTTTAAAGATGAACTGATGCAAATGCAGCGTGGTAATGCTGTATTGGAAAAGCAACTCATTGTCACTGGTGATCGCGTATCTAACGCCACCAGTAGTTTTGATCCTGAAACGAATCAGCCGCAAGTAAATATTACGTTGGATAGTCTCGGCGGAACGCACATGCACCGTGTAACCCGCAACAATGT
Organism: Cellvibrio fontiphilus; assembly: GCF_042646205.1. Lineage (NCBI taxonomy): Bacteria > Pseudomonadati > Pseudomonadota > Gammaproteobacteria > Cellvibrionales > Cellvibrionaceae > Cellvibrio > Cellvibrio fontiphilus. The sequence goes on from NZ_JBHRTF010000006.1 coordinate 196,454, forward strand.
GGGGCGTCAAATGGGTATTCTTTTCATTGAATACAAAACCCGCACACAAATTGTGAAAAATGCGGCGGGCGAAGACGTGGAAAAGATGACTCAATATGTAGAGCGCAAAGTGATTAGCTTGGCAACTATTCAGAGTGCGCTGGGAGTGCAATTCCGCATTACCGGTCTTGATAGCCCTGCTGAGGCTTCCGAGCTTGCCTTATTGTTGCGTGCCGGTGCACTTGCGGCGCCTATGCACTTTGTGGAGGAGCGTACTATTGGTGCTTCTCTGGGCACAGAAAATATCAAAAACGGCGTGAACGCTACTCTTTGGGGGTTTGGTCTCGTCGTTTTATTTATGGTTCTTGCTTATCGTGTATTCGGTATTTTTGCCAATATTGCGCTTGCCTTAAACGTATTATTAGTGATCACCATGTTGTCTATGTTTGGTGCAACCCTGACCCTCCCCGGTATCGCCGGTATAGTCTTAACCATAGGTATGGCGGTGGACGCCAATGTGTTGATTCACTCGCGCATTCGTGAGGAGCTCAAAAATGGCGCTTCACCGCAACAGGCAATTTATGCAGGTTATGAACGGGCATTTGTCACGATTCTTGATGCGAACTTAACGACATTGATTGTCGGTGTGATTTTGTTTGCGATTGGTACTGGTCCAATCAAAGGCTTTGCGGTCACCTTGATCGTTGGGATCATAACTACCATGTATGCCTCTGTTAGCTGTAGCCGCGCCCTTGCCAACTTGGTTTATGGCCGCCGTAAAAACTTACAAAAAATTTCGATTTAAGAGGCTGCTGCCATGACAAAAGAACTACGTATTATCGATTTTATGGGCATGAGGCACTACACCTCTGCACTGTCCATCATCATCGTAATCATTTCAATTGGATCTCTCGCCATCAATGGCTTGAAGCTTGGTCTTGATTTTACTGGTGGTACCCAGTTGGAGGTCTTACTCGACCGTCCGGCTGATCTGGATAAGATTCGTGAAGTGTTGGAAAAAGAGGAGTTGAAAAGCCCGGTTGCTGTGCTCTTTGGTTCGGATCAAGAAGTAATGATTCGCACCCAGGATCAGATGAAAGTAAAAGCGCAGGAAAAATTAGCTGCTACTGTCGCTGCCTTGGGAAATGGTGCCAGCCTCGAAGCATTGGAGCGCCCGGCGCGTGAACTCGAAGGGTTTGCTGATACTTTGGTGATCGCCAATATCAGTGAACAATTGGTTCAACAGCAAAACCTATTCACTGCGGATAAATATGGCCGTATCCAGTACCAACAGCGCGACGGCAAGCTGCTTGTTAATTTGGAAAACTCAATTGATTCTGTTTACCTCAATCAGATAATTCTTGATCTGGAGCAGGCTACAGGGGCAAATATCGAATTGCGCAGTAGTGAGTTTGTGGGACCGCAAATTGGTGATGAATTGCGCGATCAAGGCGGTTTAGGCATGGTTGTCGCATTTGTGCTGGTTTTCCTTTATGTGGCTGTGCAGTTCCAATGGAAGTTTTCAATCGGTGCAATCATTGGATTGGTTCACGACGTCATTGTAACCTTGGGCTTTTTTGCGTTCTTTCAGTGGGATTTCGATTTAACCGTACTCGCGGCAATCCTTGCTCTTATCGGCTATTCGATTAACGATACCATCGTAATTTACGATCGTATTCGTGAAAATTTCAGGATTTTACGCAAAACCAATCCGCATGAAGTTATCAATATTTCTATTACCCAAACATTGGGTAGAACCATCATGACTTCTGCCTCGGTATTTATTGTGCTTTTTTGTTTATATTTCATCGCGGGAGAGGTATTGCAAGGTTTTGCCTTAGCGCTGATTATCGGTATTGTTGCTGGTACTTATTCCTCTGTGTATATCTGTGCAAACATAACGGCTGCGCTTGGCATTACCAAAGAAGATTTAATGCCCAAACCAAAAGAGGAAGATGGTGTCGAGGGGCATGAGGCACCTTGATAATCCTTGTGTTAAACAACAGCGCCTTTTGGCGCTGTTGTTGTTTTCAGGGCATGATCTTTTAATCCTTGTGTGAGCAAAGAATTTCGGCCATCTTTTCACTCAGTACACTTGCGGCAAACTCTTATGATCGAACACATCAGCTTCAGTCCATCGTTACAGTTCAGCGACGATATTGAACTCCTGCGTGAAACGGTGGGGCGCTTTCAGCGAATTTTTAACGGCAGTGGCTACGGTTTTTGGGAGTGGAATTTACATACCCAGCACATCGAATGGTCTGGTGGATTTTGGGAGCGCTTGGGTTATGGCCCCGAAGACGCGGAGAGTATTAGCGATGCCGGTAAAGTTCTCATGTATATGCACCCCGACGACCGCGAGTATGCAGTAGAAGCCGCGCGTCAGCATTTGCGCAGCGGCAAACCCCTGGATGTTTCTTATCGCATTAGAACCAAGTCTGGCGATTATATTTGGACTCAGGTGCGCGCCGATTCTCTGCGTGATGAAAGTGGTCAGGCTACGGTTATGTCCGGGGTGAATTTCGACATCACCGAAATTAAAAAAGTGGAAGCGGCGCTGCGTGAAAGTGAAGCGCGTCAAGTGCGCATTATTCAGGCTTCCAGCGATGGTATTTGGGAGTGGTACGCTGATCGCGGAGGCTTCCATTTTTCCCATCGCTGTTGGGAGTTGCTGGGTTATGACGATTTGGATGATGTGCTGACCGAGGGTGAGGATCGCTTAAAAATCTGGCGCAAGCATATTTACCCGCAAGACTTGCCTATTTTTGATAATGCCTTGATCGAGCACATGGCTGGCCGTGCGCCCTTTGATGTTGAATACCGGTTGGTGAGCCAGCAGGGCGACATTCGCTGGATTCGCGGCCGTGGTCGTGCCGTTTTTAATGATCAGGGCCAGCCAATTATGATGTCCGGCAGCAATATGGACATTACCGAAATCAAGCGAGCAGAAGAGCGTGTAATCCAAGCCAAGGAGCAAGCAGAGCAGGCCAACCGTGCCAAATCTGAATTTTTATCCAGCATGAGCCACGAGCTGCGCACACCGCTCAATGCCATTCTTGGATATACCCAGCTGTTTGAATATGACGGCAACCTCAAGCCCCAGCAAATTGAAAATGTGCGCGAGATTCGCAAGGCCGGAGAGCACTTGTTGCAATTGATTAATGATGTGCTCGATTTGGCCAAGATTGAATCGGGCAATATGACGGTTTCGTTGGAGCCAGTATTGGTGTCGCGCCTGATTAATGAGTGTTTTACCCTCGTGCAACCGCTGGCTGATGCGAAAGGCATTCGCCTGAGTGCGAGCCTTGGCCAACTGAACAATACCTATGCAGTAGCGGACAATGTGCGGGTAAAACAGGTATTGCTCAACCTGCTCAGTAATGCGGTGAAATACAACCGCGTTGGCGGCGAGGTTGAGGTGCATTTGGCGGTTGTGGACGGCGCGCAATTGCGCATTAGTGTGCGCGATACGGGGCGCGGTATTCCATTGCAGCGCCAAAATGAGGTATTTCAGCCATTTAATCGGCTGAGCGCTGAAAATTCCAATATCGAAGGTTCCGGTGTCGGTTTGGTTATTACCAAACAATTAGTAGAGATGATGAGGGGCAAGCTGGATTTTGTCAGTGAGGAGGGCGTTGGCACTACTTTCTGGATAGATTTTCCGATTGCCACTGAGTGGAATGATGAGCCTATCCAAAAACCATCTGGCACCAAAAACTACGCTCCTGCCAGTTTAAATGTTACTCGCTCTTGCAAGGTATTGTACGTGGAGGACAACCCCACCAATGTGCGGTTGCTGCGACAAATTTTTGATCGTTACCCACAGCTGGAGTTGGAGGTGGCCGAGGAGGCTTTTCTGGGAATCTACAAAGCGCGCAGTCTCAATCCTGACTTGGTCATTCTGGATATCAACCTGCCTGGCATGGACGGTTATGAGGTGCTGAGTGTGCTGAAAAGCGACCCTTCGACCAGTGCGGTGCCGGTGATCGGTTTATCGGCGAATGCTATGCCCTATGATATAGAGCGAGGGCGAAGTGCCGGTTTTTTTGATTACCTGACCAAGCCGGTAGATATTCATCGCCTGATTGATGTGTTTAACCAATTGCTCCACGACCACTAGCTTATGCCTTATTTGGCTCCCCTGGGGTAATCGCCCCGCTATTACCCCTACGCCCGTTACCCAGCTTTGCATAAAGTTAATTAATGCAAAGTCGGGTGGCCTTTGCCCTTGAAATCTCTATCATTCTCAAAATGAACGATTGTTCATTTTATTTTTCATTCTTGCTATCTGATGTTGGTACGCCAACGAGTGGCAGTTGTTTAAGGAGTTTCAAGATGATGCCTCGCTCTCGGGTTCAGGTTGTGCGCGCTGCGCCTTTTGCTGTCGCAAGCTTTTTGGTGTTGTTGTTAGCGGGTTGTGACAGTACAAGCCCCGGTGCAGCCAAAGCAGCCCCAGCTGTTCCAGAAGTGGGAGTCGTGACAGTTGCTGCGAGTAATTTGCCCTTGCAAACCGAGTTGCCGGGGCGTACCTCGGCATTTCGCAAAGCGGAGGTCCGCCCACAAGTCAGTGGCATCATCCAACAGCGGTTATTTACCGAAGGGGCAGAGATCAAAGCGGGTACGGCACTCTATCAGATAGATCCGGCAAGCTATAAAGCTGCTGTTTCCAGTGCCCAAGCTGAATTGGCCCGCGCCCAAGCGGCACTGGCAGCCGCTGACGCCAGAGAAAAGCGCTATCAAAACTTGGTGGCGATAAAGGCAATTAGCCAACAAGACTACGACGATACACTGGCCTCGCGGAATCAGGCCAGGGCTGCGGTTGCTGTTGCCAAGGCGGCGCTTGAGTCTGCCAGTATCAACCTTAAATACACCCGTGTGCTGGCGCCTATTGATGGTGTGATCAGTAAGTCCGCCGTGACCGAAGGGGCGCTGGTCAATGCCGGCCAGGCAGATGTACTGGCGGATATATTGCAGCTTGATCCCATTTATGTAGATGTTTCCCAGTCAGCTGATGAGCTGTTACAGCTGCGTCGCCAAATGAAGCATGGACAGGTAGTCGCCGTTGATTCTGCCAAGGTGCGTCTGATATTGGAGGATGGCAGTCTCTATGAACACGAGGGTAGTTTGCAGTTTGCCGAAGTCGGGGTGAATGAGTCGACCGGTACGGTAACCCTGCGGGCGCAATTCCCCAACCCCGACCGGTTGTTATTGCCGGGAATGTTTGTGCGTGCCCAAGTGGAAGAAGGGGTTCGCAATAATGCCATCTTGGTTGCCCAGCGCGGTGTGACTCGCGACCGCACCGGCAGTGCAACCGCCATGGTGGTCAGCCAAGAGGGAATAGTGGAACAGCGTCAGTTAATCACTGGCCGTGCTGTTGGCGATCAATGGTTGGTGTTGGATGGTCTGGCGGAAGGCGATCAGGTGATTGTAGAAGGGCTGCAAAAAGTGAAGCCCGGCGTGCCGGTAAAAGCGGTTCCCGCTGCCGATAGTAATTCAGCGGGGGAGTAACTAATGGCCAGATTCTTCATAGATCGCCCGGTATTTGCCTGGGTGATTTCCATCATCATCATGCTCGCGGGTGCGCTTTCCATCTTCAAGCTGCCGGTCGCCCAATACCCTGATGTGGCACCGCCCGCGGTGAGCATTAGTGCGAATTACCCGGGCGCATCTGCACAGACAGTGCAGGACACTGTCATCCAGATTATCGAACAGGGGCTAACCGGTATCGATAATGTTCAGTACATGTCGTCCACCAGTGAGTCCAGCGGGCGCGGTGAAGTGACTCTGACCTTTGTGGCCGGTACCGACCCGGACATCGCCCAGGTACAGGTGCAAAATAAATTACAAACCGCCATGCCCCTACTGCCTCAGGAAGTCCAGCAGCAGGGCATTCGCGTGACTAAATCCTCTGCCGGTTTTTTGATGGTAATAGGTTTTGTGTCCAGCGATGGCAGCATGGATAAATACGACATTGCCGACTATGTAGCCGCCAATGTGCAAGACCAGTTGAGCCGGGTTAACGGGGTGGGGCAGATCACCCTGTTCGGCTCCCAGTATGCGATGCGAATCTGGCTGGACGCCAGCAAACTCGCCACCTACAGCTTGACCAGCAGCGACGTTGCCACCGCTATCCGTGCACAGAATGCGCAGATCGCGGCGGGCGAGTTGGGCGGTACACCCGCCTTGCCGGGGCAGGATATCAACGCCAGCATCGTGGTACAGACACGCCTGTCTACACCGGAGGAGTTCGGCAATATCCTGCTGCGTGTTAATCAAGACGCCTCACAGGTGCGCTTGAAAGATGTGGCGCGTATTGAGCTGGGCGGTGAAAACTACCAGTTTGAAACTGAGTACAACAATCGCCCGGCAACCGGTTTAGCAATCACTTTGGCATCCGGTGCTAACGCGCTGGATACTGCCGACGCGGTGCGCAAGCGCATTGCCGAGCTGCAGGGCTTTTTCCCGCAGGGGCTGGAAATTGTCTACCCCTACGACACCACTCCCTTTGTGAAACTATCGATTGAAGCAGTGGTAAAAACCCTGATTGAGGCCATCATTCTGGTGTTTTTGGTGATGTACCTCTTCCTGCAAAACTTCCGCGCCACGCTGATCCCCACCATTGCGGTGCCGGTGGTATTGCTGGGAACCTTTGCAGTGCTCTCGGTATTCGGCTTCTCCATCAATACCCTCACTATGTTTGCCATGGTGCTGGCCATCGGCTTGCTGGTGGACGATGCCATTGTGGTGGTGGAGAACGTGGAGCGGGTGATGGCGGAGGAGGGGCTTTCGCCACGCGAGGCTACCCGTAAATCCATGCAGCAAATTACCGGCGCATTAATTGGTATTGCTCTGGTGCTTTCAGCCGTATTTGTACCTATGGCGTTTTTTGGTGGGTCTACCGGGGTTATTTATCGCCAGTTCTCTATCACCATCGTATCCGCGATGGTGCTGTCGGTCATCGTTGCGCTCACCCTTACTCCCGCACTCTGCGCCAGTATGCTCAAGCCGGTCAGTCATGATCACTATCAAAAAGGTGGATTTTTTGGCTGGTTCAACCGCAACTTTAACCGCGCCACTGACGGTTATCAGCGCAGCGTAGGCGGTATGTTGGGTAAAACCGGTCGCTATATGGCGATTTATGTGGCGATTGTCATTGTGCTGGGGCTGTTGTTTACCCGCTTGCCGGGTTCATTTTTGCCCGATGAAGATCAGGGCATTATGTTTACCCAAATGACGCTGCCGGTCGGGGCGACCAAAGAGCGCTCCATGGCGGTGATGGATCGTGTAGAGCAGCACTATCTGGAAAACGAAGCGGACAATGTGCGCTCGGTATTTTCGGTGATTGGTTTTAGTTTTAGTGGGCGCGGCCAGAATAACGGTATCGCTTTTGTTGGCCTGAAAGATTGGAGCCTGCGCACCGACGAATCCCAGCATGTGCAAAGTATTGCCGGGCGAGCCATGGGCGCTTTTTCGCAAATCAAAGAAGCGATGGTATTCCCCTTTGTGCCACCGGCGATTACCCAACTGGGCACCTCATCGGGTTTTAACCTGCAGCTGCAGGATTTGGGCGGCTTGGGGCATGAGGCCTTGATGCAAGCGCGCAATCAATTCCTCGGCATGGCTGCCCAGGACGCTCGCTTGGTCGGTGTGCGCCCGAACGGTCAGGAGGATAACCCCCAGTTCAAGTTGGACGTCAACCAAGAAAAAGCTGCCGCACTGGGCGTATCGCTGAGCGACATCAACGCCATCTTTTCTACCGTGTGGGCGGCGTCTTATGTGAACGACTTTATCGATAAAGGGCGGGTGAAAAAGGTTTTTGTACAGGGCGATGCGCAGTACCGCATGCTGCCGGAGGATGTCAAAAACTGGTATGCACGCAACGACAAAGGCGAGATGGTTCCTTTTTCGGCGTTTACCTCTGGCCGTTGGATTTATGGTTCGCCGCGCTTGGAGCGCTACAACGGCGTGCCTTCCCTGAACATCATCGGACAGGGTGCACCGGGTGTCAGCTCGGGTGATGCGATGTTGGCAGTGGAGGAGATCATCGCGAAATTGCCCGCCGGTATTGGCTACCAATGGACGGGCATGTCACTGCAGGAGCGCGAGTCAGGTAATCAGGCGCCGCTGTTGTATGCCTTGTCGATCCTGATTGTTTTTCTCTGTCTGGCGGCTTTGTATGAGAGTTGGTCGGTGCCTTTTGCAGTCATTCTCGTTGTGCCACTGGGGATTCTTGGTGCGGTAGTGTTTGCCATGGCGCGCGGCCTATCCAACGATGTGTATTTTCAGGTGGGGTTGCTGACCACTATTGGGTTGGCGGCAAAAAATGCGATTTTGATCGTTGAATTCGCCAAAGCACTTTACGAGCAGGGTATGGACTTAATTGCGGCAACTATGGAGGCCGTGCGCATGCGCTTACGCCCCATTATCATGACCTCCCTCGCGTTTATGCTCGGTGTAACCCCCTTGGTGATTAGCACTGGCGCTGGCTCAGGCAGCCAAAATGCCATAGGCACCGGTGTATTTGGCGGTATGTTTTCTGCAACGGTACTGGCGATATTTTTTGTGCCGGTATTTTTTGTCGTGGTATTCCGCTTGGCCCAGCGTTGGTTTCCAGCCAAGCCAGCGGACGACCATAAAACGCATTGAGTCATCTTATGAGTCTTAATAAATGTGAGCTGATTCTGGCGGCAACCTTAAAACTTTTGGCGAGCCGTGGTTTTCACGGCTTTTCCATTCGCGATGTTGCCAAAGAATCAGGCGTAGCCACTGGTACGGTCTATTTGTATTTTGCTGATCGGGAAGATCTGATCAAAAAATTACACAGTCAGATTATTGAAACCGTAGGGCGGGAGGTATTTATCAGCGTGGAAAAGGAAATGTCGTTGTACGAGCAGTTTCAAGGTATGTGTCGCCGTTTTTGGGCGCTATTCCAGCAGCAGCCGGAAATGATTTTAAGCAAAGGTCAATTCGATCATTTACCCGCAGACTTACTGCGCAGTCGGCACGAAGAGGCGAAAGTTGTACTGGAACCCTTGTTCACCTTTTTTATTCGCGGGCGCGAGCAGCAGCTGCTTAAAAACTTCCCTGACGAAATTCTTTTCTCGCTGGCATTTGAGCCTTATTTCGAGATTGCCCGTAAATCCCTGCAGGGCTTCGTGAGCGTTGATGACACCATGCTCGAACAAATCATCCATGCCAGTTGGGATGCAATAGCGGTTCAAGCCAAGGTGTAAGTATTGTGTTAACCCATAAAAAAACGGCGAGCCATTGCTGACTCGCCGTTTTTTTATGACAGCATTTTTTAAAAAAGCTGCTGTGTCATGAGCTTATTTCAAATGCCCCAGATTTTTCTGCACGATTTGCAAAATCGGCTTAAACACTTTTGGCGAGCCGCACACAATGTGGCCGGTTTCCAAATAATCCACGCCGCCATTGAAATCACTCACCAAACCACCAGCTTCTTTAACCAGCAAGACACCGCCAGCAATATCCCACTCGTTCAGGTTCATTTCCCAGAATGCATCAAAACGACCGGCTGCTACATAGGCCAAGTCCAGCGCCGCTGAACCGCAGCGACGAATGCCGGAAGTTTGCCCCGCAATTTCCTGCACACAGGCGAGGTAAGGGCCAATATGTTCCAGTGCGTAACCACTAAAGGGAATACCTGTGCCAATCAGTGAGCCTTCCAGTGTGCGGCGGCTGGAAACACGCAGGCGGCGGCCATTCAAGGCGGCTCCACGGCCACGGCTGGCAGTAAATTCTTCGCGTTTAATCGGGTCGATAACAACGGCGTGTTCGATTTGGCCTTTATATTTGCAGGCGATGGAAATAGAGAAGTGAGGAACCCCGTGAATAAAATTGGTAGTGCCGTCGAGCGGGTCAATAATCCATTCGTAGTCTGGATTTTTACCGGCTTGGTGGCCGCCTTCTTCACCGCGAATGCTGTGATCCGGGTAGGCTTTACGGAGGTGGTAGATGATTTCTTTTTCGGCCGCTTTGTCCACTTCGGTGACATAGTCGTTGCGGCTTTTGGTTTCGATAGTGAGCAGGTCGACGCGTTCAAAGGCGCGTTCAATCAGTTCGGCAGCTTTGCGACCAGCGCGCAAAGCAATGGTTAACATGGGTTCCATAAAGCACCAATTAATGGCTGCTGGAGCACATCTCCATAATGGATAGATGCCAGCGCGCCTGATTGTTCAGGGGTGGGGATTGTAAAAGAGCGGGGCCGCAGGTCATGGGCATTCATTGCCCTACCTCTCGCCGAGGGCGCGAATTATAGCGGTAAGCCTGTGCTGGAGGCTAGTCATAAGTGTCGTTATACTGCGCGCCATTTGCCTGCTTCCATCAACCCTGTCAGCGAGATCGCCTATGTCAGCCCAGCCTTTTAACAATATTCGCATTGTGTTGGTTAATACCAGTCACCCGGGCAATATCGGCGGTACGGCGCGGGCGATGAAAAACATGGGCTTAGGGCGACTTTATTTGGTGTCGCCGCAAGAGTTTCCCTCGGATAAGGCCGTCTGGCGCTCAGCGGGCGCAACCGATGTGCTGGATAATGCCGTAGTGGTGGAAACCCTGGATGAAGCCATCGCCGGTTGCAGCTTGGTAGTAGGCACCAGCGCCCGCGAGCGCCGTATTCCCTGGCCGCTGCTGGATCCGCGTCAGTGCGGTGAAAGTGTCTGGTCAGAGGCAGCCAGTCATGAAGTGGCGATAGTGTTTGGGCGCGAAGATCGCGGCCTCACCAACGAAGAGCTGCACAAGTGTAATTACCACGTGCACATCCCAGCCAACCCCGATTACAGCTCGCTCAACCTGGCGACTGCAGTACAGGTGATTAGCTATGAAATCCGCATGGCCTATTTGATGGCGGCGGAGGGTAATACTCTGCCGCAACACCAGTGGGACATGCCACCGGTTGATGCCCAGGCCATGGAAAGCTACTACGAGCATTTGGAGCAAACCCTGGTGGAGCTGGACTTTCTGGATCGCGACAACCCCAAACAAACCATGACCCGCTTGCGCCGGCTGTACAACCGGGTGCGCATGGACCAAATGGAATTCAATATTCTGCGCGGTGTATTAACGGCCGTGCAGAACTATATCCACTACAGCGGCAAGGTCATGACCAAGCTAGGTCACAAACCCGGTTTGGATGCCATGCGCGATCTCACTAAAGATGTAAACAGCACCAATAAACCGCTCGAATAGCCAATTAGAACAGTCACTCTGGCAAAGCAGGAGGGCTTGGGTGTTGGAAAAGGCGGAATACCTGAGTAAAATACTCGGAATTAGGCGGCAGGTTTTTTGCCTGCCAATAATTGCCTCCCTCGCGCCGATTTGGCGTTCTGCTCCCCCGGGGTTTAGCGACTATGAGACTCACCACCAAAGGACGATATGCGGTAACAGCGATGCTGGACCTTGCGCTACACAGCGACAAGGGGCCGGTAAGCCTTGCTGATATTTCGGTGCGCCAAGGTATCTCTTTATCCTACCTTGAGCAGCTTTTTGCGCGTCTTCGCCAGTTTAAGCTAGTCAAAAGCGTGCGCGGCCCAGGGGGCGGCTATCAATTAATGGGTAGTACTGCAGATATCTCCGTGGCCCAGGTGGTAGATGCAGTCAGTGAGTCCCTGGATGCTACCCGTTGCGAGGGCAAGGGTAATTGCCACGAGGGTGAGGTCTGTCTGACACATCATTTGTGGGAAAATCTGAGCGAACAAATTCATCGGTTTTTAAGTGAAATCAGCCTTGCTGATTTGGTTGCGCGCAAAGATATTCGTGCGGTCAGTGAACTGCAAAATTTACGTTTACGCTCATCCCAATCGCATGCCGACCATATAGTGGTTAGCGAAATTAATTAGTTTTAATTGGTTTAGATGTTGGTTTTTTCTCCCTTTGTATCAAGGTAATCCGTTTTTGCGTAAACCAGTGTATCTCGATTATGCCGCCACCACGCCAGTTGCTCCTGAAGTTGCTGCTGCCATGGCCCAATGTCTTACGCTGGACGGTACTTTTGCCAATCCCGCATCGCGCGCGCATCTCTATGGTTGGCAAGCTGAAGAACTGGTTGAGGAAGCGCGTGCGAATGTTGCCCAGCTGATCAATGCCGATCCGCGCGAAATTGTATGGACTAGCGGCGCGACAGAGTCCAATAACCTGGCGTTAAAAGGCATTGCAGAAACTTATCGTCTTGCTCATCCGGTTGGCGGTCATATTGTTGTTTCGGCGATTGAGCACAAAGCAGTATTAGACCCTGCTGCCTGGCTTGAAACGCGCGGCTTTCGCATAACCCGTGTGGTGCCAAATGCAGAGGGTCTGGTAACAGTGGAAAACCTGGCTGCTGCGCTTGAGGCAGATACTTTTTTGGTAAGCCTTATGCAAGTCAACAATGAGTTGGGTTGTATTAACGATATCAAGTCGCTAGTGGCGCTGTGTCATGCGCGCGACATTTTGTTTCACTGCGATGCCGCCCAAAGCGCCGGCAAAATCGCTATTGATGTGCAGGGCCTGGGTGTTGATTTGCTCTCGCTGTCGGCGCACAAATTTTATGGCCCCAAAGGTGTTGGTGCGCTTTATGTGAAGCGTGCGGCCAACGTCAAAGTTGCTGCGCAAATCCACGGTGGTGGCCATGAACGCAGTATGCGCTCAGGTACGCTTGCTACCCATCAATTGGTGGGAATGGGTGAGGCAGCCAGGCTCGCGCAGGCGCATCTTGATGCTGATTCCCAACGTATCAGAGTGCTACGTGATCGTCTTTGGCAGGGTATTGCTGATCTGCCCGGTGTAACACGCAACGGATCTGTTAATGAGTGCGTCAGTGGAATTTTAAATGTCGCGTTTGACGGTGCTGATGGCGAAATGTTGCTGCTGTCGCTGCGCGATTTGGCGCTATCCAGCGGTTCTGCTTGTAACTCGGCGAGTATGTCGCCCAGTTATGTATTAAAAGCGATTGGTTTGAGTGATGAAACTGCGCAAGCTTCCTTACGTTTTAGTCTTGGCCGTTACACCACGGCCGAAGAAATTGAATTTGCGATTGAGCATTTGCGCAGTGTTATCAGCAAATTGCAAAAGGCCTGATGCAGGCCGGTGCACACAGGGTAATTATCATGTCCGAACAAGTTGAACAGCTCATTAAAAAAGAATACGCCGCCGGCTTTCACACGGCGATTGATGCCGAAACTTTGCCGCCCGGTTTAAACGAGGACGTGATTCGTTTTATCTCGGCCAAAAAAAATGAGCCAGAGTGGTTATTGGAATGGCGACTTAAGGCTTATCACGCTTGGTTGGAAATGACTGAGCCAGAGTGGGCGCACGTCAAATACGACGATATTGATTTTCAGGCTGTTTCCTATTATTCAGCGCCAAAATCCATGGATTCCAAACCCAAAAGTTTGGATGAAGTCGACCCCGAATTACTGCGCACCTACGAAAAACTTGGCATTCCTCTGCACGAGCAAGCGGCGCTTGCTGGTGTTGCTATGGATGTGGTGTTTGACTCTGTGTCTGTGGTTACTACCTTTCGCGAAAAACTGCTGGAAGCGGGCGTGATTTTTTGCTCCATCAGTGAAGCGGTACAAAAATATCCCGAGCTGATTAAAAAATATATTGGCTCGGTGGTGCCGCAAAAAGACAACTACTACGCCGCGCTCAATTCAGCGGTATTTTCTGATGGCTCCTTTGTATACATCCCCAAAGGTGTGCGTTGCCCTATGGAGTTGTCTACCTATTTCCGCATTAACGAACAAAACACCGGTCAGTTTGAGCGAACCTTGATTGTTGCTGATGAAGGTTCTCATGTGAGTTACCTCGAAGGCTGCACCGCCCCCATGCGCGATGAAAACCAACTACACGCTGCAGTCGTGGAATTAATTGCGCTCGATAATGCGGAAATTAAATATTCCACCGTACAAAACTGGTATCCAGGTAACGAGGAAGGCAAGGGCGGTATTTACAACTTTGTGACCAAGCGCGGCGTGTGCCACACCAATGCCAAAATTTCCTGGACACAAGTGGAGACTGGCTCGGCAGTAACCTGGAAATACCCAAGCTGTGTTTTGCGTGGCGACAACAGTGTCGGCGAGTTTTACTCGGTCGCGCTCACCAATAATTATCAGCAAGCCGATACCGGCACCAAGATGATTCACATTGGTAAAAACACCAAGTCCACTATCATTTCCAAAGGTATTTCCGCCGGTAAAAGCTCCAATGCCTATCGTGGTCTGGTGCGTATTAACCCGGGCGCCGAAGGTGCGCGCAATTACACCCAGTGTGATTCGCTACTGATTGGCGACAAGTGTGGCGCACATACTTTTCCCTATATTGAAAGTAAAAATCCAAGCGCGGTCATAGAGCATGAGGCAACCACCTCCAAGGTGAGTGAAGACCAAATGTTCCTATGCCAACAGCGTGGCTTGGATGCAGAAAAAGCAGTGTCCATGATTGTGAATGGCTTTTGTCGCGAAGTGTTTAAAGAGCTGCCCATGGAGTTTGCCGTAGAAGCGGGCAAATTATTGGAAGTCAGTTTGGAAGGCTCTGTGGGTTAACGCCCACCATAAAAATGTTGGTTGGGCTGGTTGCTGGTGCGAATTTATTTTGGCCCAACAAAAATTAAAATTTGAATTTACCGTGTTAGAAAACTATCGGACTAAAAAATTTATGTTACGCATTACTGATTTGTTTGCGCGTGTTGAAGAGAAAGAAATTATCAAGGGCTTAAATTTAACGATTAATCCCGGTGAAGTACACGCGATTATGGGGCCTAACGGCGCAGGCAAAAGTACGCTGGGCAATGTGTTGTCAGGTCGCGATGGTTATGAGGTTACCGGTGGTGGCGTCACGTTTAATGGTAAAAATTTGCTCGATCTGGACATTGAGGAGCGCGCTCGCGAAGGTCTTTTTTTGGCATTTCAGTACCCGGTGGAGATTCCCGGTGTCAGCAATATGGAATTTTTGAAAGCAGCGGTAGATGCCAAACGCAAACATGCCGGTCTGCCTGAATTGTCAGCAGTGGAATTTATGAAGCTTGCACGTGACACCAGTAAGCGTGTCAGCCTTGATCAGGCTTTTTTAAAGCGTGGCGTCAACGAAGGTTTTTCCGGTGGCGAGAAAAAACGCAACGAAATTATGCAAATGATGCTGCTTGAACCCAGCTTGTGCATTCTGGATGAAACCGACTCAGGTTTGGATATTGATGCGCTACAAGTTGTTGCCAATGGCGTAAATGCCATGCGTTCACCAGAGCGCAGCTTTATTGTGGTAACGCATTATCAGCGCCTGCTGGATTACATAGTGCCGGATTATGTCCATGTGTTAGCCAATGGTCGCATCGTAAAAACTGGCGGCAAAGAATTAGCGCTGGAGCTGGAAGAGAAAGGCTACGGTTGGCTTGAAACTGGAGCGGTATAAGCCATGACAGATTTTCAACAGCAAGCGATCTTACTTGCCGCGCAGCAGCAACCAGTGAGTTGGTTGCAAGACTTTCGTGCCCGGGCTGCTAATGATTGGTTAGCGCAAACCTGGCCAACACGTAAAACCGAGCATTGGAAGTACACACCTTTGCAAGGTCTGCAAAAAACGCTGTTGCCTGCGTTTGGCCAATCAGCTGAATTGGATGAAGCTATTAATAGCCATTTGATTCCTCTGGATGCGATACGTTTGGTTTTTATCAATGGCGTATTTAGTGCTAAAAACTCTACACAAGCAGAATGTGTGGTGCGTTTTTCCGAGGCAAATAATGAGCAGCAATCGTTAATCGAAAAATACCTCGGCAAAATTGTACAGGGTGAGCGCCACCTGTTTGCCACGCTTAATAATGCATGGCTGGACGATGGTGTTTTATTGCATGTGCCGCGTGCACAGCGTTTGGAAAAACCTGTGTACCTTATTCATGTCGCGACAGGCGAAGAGGTTGCCACCAATCAGCGATTGCTAATTGTGCTGGAAGAAAATGCCCAGGCGGAAGTTGTTGAGCATTACATCGCAACTAGTGACGCTTCATCCGGCTTTGTAAACGCATTGACTGAAATTCAATTGGCCGATGGTGCCAATTTGCATCATTACCGTTTGAATATGGAAGCGGAGCATGCACAGCATATTGGCGCAGTGCATGTGGATTTGCAGCGTAATGCCCGGCTGCGCGGTTTTGCGTTGGCGCTGGGCGCTAAATTGATGCGCATTGATTATCAGATGAACCATCGCGGGCCTGGTGCAGAGTTGGATTTGCAGGGTGTTTATTTGCCGCGCAACCAACAGCTAGTGGATTACCACACCAACACTTGTCACTGGGTTCCCCATTGTACGTCGAATGAAGTGTTTCGTGGCATTGTGAGCGACTCAGCGCAGGCGATTTTTAATGGTCGCATTTACATTCATAAAGACGCACAAAAAACCTTGGCGGAATTGAGCAATAAAAATCTACTGACATCCAACAAGGCGGAAGTGAATACCAAGCCGGAATTGGAAATTTATGCCGATGATGTGAAGTGCGCTCACGGTGCAACTATCAGTCAGCTGAATGAAAATGCCCGTTATTATTTGCGCAGTCGCGGTCTGTCGCGCGCTGAGGCGGACGTTATGTTGAGCTTTGGGTTTATCAATGAGCTTCTGGAGCAAATCGCTCAGCCAGCAGTGCATGATTATCTGCAGCCGCGCCTGGCCCGACTGTTTGGTCGCGAGCTGAGTTTGGAGTTGGCAAATGACTAAGTCGGCCTTTGATGTGGAAAAAATTCGCGCAGATTTTCCGATCCTGCATCAAGAAGTGAATGGGCAGCCGCTGGTTTATTTGGACAATGCGGCCACCACACAAAAACCCAATGCAGTGATCGATGCGATTTGCGATTACTACCGCAATGACAATAGTAATGTACATCGGGGTGCCCATGCCTTGGCGGATCGCGCCACAGTAAAGTTCGAGGCTGCGCGTGAAAAAGTTGCACAGTTTTTAAATTCTCCCTCGACCAAACAAATCATCTGGACGCGTGGTACTACCGAGAGCATTAACCTGGTTGCAGCCTCTTGGGGTAAAGCTAACTTGCAGCCCGGTGATCGTATTTTGGTGTCTGCTATGGAGCATCACGCCAACATAGTGCCTTGGCAACTTATTGCCCAATCTACCGGTGCGGTACTGGAGGTTATCCCCGTTGATGCCTGTGGCAGTATCAATATGTTGGCATTCGATGCCATGTTAGATGCCCGGGTAAAAATGGTTGCAGTTGGTCATGTCTCCAACGCTATGGGTAGCGTAAACCCTGTCGAGAAAATTATTAAGCTCGCGCATGCTGTGGGCGCGCGAGTGCTGATCGATGGTGCTCAGGCAGTTAGCCACTGGGCGGTGGATGTGCAAAAACTGAATTGCGATTTTTATGCCTTTTCCGCACATAAAGTATTTGGCCCAACAGGCTTGGGTGTGCTTTATGGCAAGGCGGATTTATTGGAGTCTATGCCTCCCTATCAGGGCGGCGGTGAAATGATTGAAACTGTTTCGTTTGCGGGGACTACCTTTAATCAGCTGCCCTATAAATTTGAAGCCGGAACGCCGGATATTGCTGGAGCCATCGGGCTCGGTGCAGCAATTGATTATTTACAGTCGTTAGATCGTATGGCTGCTGCCGAACATGAACTGGCATTGCTGGCCTATGCCGAGGAAAAAGCGCGTTCAACGGAAGGTTTGACGCTGGTAGGTACTGCTGCCAATAAGGCTTCGGTGATGAGCTTTCTGATTGACGGCGCTCACCCCGCCGATGTGGGGGTATTGTTGGATAAGCAGGGTGTTGCTGTGCGTACCGGCAATCATTGCGCCCAGCCCATCATGGATCAATTCGGTATTCCCGGGACTGTGCGCGCCAGCTTTAGTTTTTACAATACATTTGCCGAAATAGATCGCTTGTTTGTGGCGATTGAAAAAGCAAAAACCTTTTTAGTGTGATGATAAATCTATCATCCTGATTGAGCTGTAAATCGGAGTAGATCATGAGTATCGCTTCATTTGATCCGCAACAAGACACGGTCGTTGTCACCCCGGCTGCTGCTGCGCATTTCAAGCGCCAATTGAGCGCGAGTAAAAATGCCTCAGCCGTTCGTTTGAGCGTAAAACAAAGCGGCTGTACCGGTTGGATGTATGTGGTTGATTTGGTTTCTGAGGCCAAGGCTGATGATTTGCATCTGCCTTTGGAGGCGGGGGTCGAGCTTCTGGTGGACTCAGCCAGTTTATCTGTCGTCAGTGGTACTGAGATTGATTACGTGACCGAAGGTGTGAATCGCCAATTGAAATTTAACAATCCGCGCGCCAAGGATTACTGTGGTTGTGGTGAGAGTTTTAGCATTAATTAAGCGGCGTCTGCCGAGAGAATTTCTATGTCTGAAAGACGCATGGTGGTTGCCCAGGCCGATTGCCCGGCCCGGCGGGTGCCGGACGGCACACCGCTTACAATTCCTGAAGGTACTTTCGTTACCATAACCCAAGCCTTGGGTGGTAACTACACTCTTACTTATCATGGTCAAATGGTGCGTGTGGATGGTACTGATGCTCACCTGCTAGGGCTTGAGCCTACCAACATCGAGTTTCCAGCGCCCGCAGATGATCTAATACAGGAAGATCAAGTTTGGCAGGCACTCGGCAGTGTTTACGATCCTGAAATCCCGGTGGATCTGGTTAATCTGGGGTTGATTTACAGTGTCAATATCGACCAGCAAACCAAGCAGGTAGAGGTGCGTATGACACTGACTGCGCCCGCCTGTGGTATGGGGCCGGTGTTGGTGGGCGATGTGGAATACCGTGTGCGTTTGGTGCCGAATGTAAAGTCGGTAAAGGTTGAGCTGTTATTTGATCCTCCTTGGCAGCGCCACATGATGAGTGAAGAAGCCCAGCTGCAAACGGGTATGTTTTATTGATGAGTTTTATGTTTTTGCGGGTATTTGTGCCCCATTGAGGACTTTTAATGACCCAGTTCGGTATAGATGTAACCGCTGATGACATCATAGATACACTCGGTTTTTTTGATAATTGGGAGGAGCGCTACAAATACATTATCGACTTGGGCAAAGAGTTGCCTCCCATGGATATTGCCCTGCGTATTGAGCAGTACTTGGTGCGGGGCTGCCAAAGCCAGGTATGGTTGGTGGATGAGCAGCGTGATGGAAAATTGTTTTTTCAGGCTGATAGCGATGCGTTTATCGTGAAAGGATTGTTGGGTGTGGTGTTGGCTGCGTTTAACGGTAAAACACCCGGCGAGATCCTGGCATTTGATATTGATGCTTATTTTGCCCGGCTGGATTTGTTGCAGCACCTCAGTTCTACGCGTGGCAATGGGCTTAAGGCCATGGTTAAGCGAATACAGGATCGTGCCCTCAGCGTGAACTAAACCCTTGGTAAAGCCTTAAAACCTTGGCTGTTTTTGTTTATTAATCAAATAGCTACATATAAAAATACGGTAAACCCGCGTATAATTCGCGGGTTTTGTATTTTGTGGGCCCCTGAATCGCTGGTTGCGGTATAGAAGGCGCTAACTTAACCAGAAAATTGTGTGGAGTCTCTCATGGCTGTTGAACAAACTTTATCCATTATCAAGCCTGATGCAGTGCGTAAGAATCTGATCGGTGCGATTGTTGCCCGTTTCGAGCAGGCCGGTTTGAAAATTGCTGCCCAGCGTATGATGTTGTTGAGCCGCGCTCAGGCAGAAGGTTTTTATGCTGAACATCATGGCAAGCCTTTTTTTGAGGGTTTGGTTGAATTTATGACCTCTGGCCCGGTCGTTGTGCAGGTGCTATCCGGTGAAAATGCTATCGCGCTAAACCGTGAGCTGATGGGTGCAACCGATCCGGCAAAAGCGGCGCCGGGTACTATCCGCGCGGATTATGCTGAAGCAATCAATATGAATGCTGTACATGGTTCCGATTCGCCAGCATCCGCTGCGCGTGAAATTGCTTATTTCTTTGCCAGCAACGAAGTTAATCTGCGTTAATTGTTTTTATTTTTTTATAGGTGTTGAGCCATGTCTGAAGTAACCAATTCTATTTCATCCGCAGATGCGGTTGCTGCAGAAGGCTCTGCCAAAATGAATTTATTGGGCCTGCCCGAAGCCAAATTGATTGCATTTTTTGAATCCATCGGCGAAAAAAAATTTCGTGCCATTCAAGTGATGAAATGGATTCACCAGCTCGGCGCTGACAACTTTGATGACATGACCAATGTTAGTAAAGATTTGCGCGCAAAATTAAAAAATATTGCCGAAATTCGCCTGCCTGAAGTGGTGCAGCAATTTGATTCCACCGACGGCACACGCAAATTTTTAATTCGAGTGAGTGGCGGCAACGTCATTGAAACGGTTTTTATTCCCGATGGTGATCGCGGCACGCTGTGCGTCTCATCGCAAGTTGGCTGTTCGTTGGATTGTAGCTTCTGTGCGACCGGCAAACAGGGTTTTAATCGCGATTTGACTGCCGCAGAAATTATTGGGCAGGTGTGGATTGCCGCAAAATCCTTTGGTCAGCTGGCTGCCAATGGTCCACGTCGTGTGACTAACGTGGTGATGATGGGAATGGGTGAGCCGCTTTTAAACTTCGACAATGTCGTTGACGCAATGAATTTAATGATGCACGACAATGCTTATGGCATTTCCAAGCGTCGCGTCACATTAAGTACTTCCGGTGTTGTGCCGCAGTTGGATCGCTTGAGCCAGTATACCGATGCCTGTCTTGCGATTTCGTTACATGCGCCCAATGACGAGCTGCGTAATGAATTGGTGCCCATCAATCGTAAATATCCTATCGCCATGTTGCTGGACTCGGCCAAGCGCTACATTGAGGCCATGCCAGACACCCATCGCAAAATCACTATCGAATATACCTTGATCGATCAGGTGAATGATCGCCCACATCACGCTCACGAGTTGGCTGAGTTACTGCGTGATGTGCCGGTAAAAATTAATTTGATTCCATTTAATCCCTTTAATTTGTCTAACTACAAGCGCGTTAGCAACAATGCGTTGCGCAAGTTTCAGGATATTTTGATGGAGGCGGGTTATATCACCACCGTGCGTACCACGCGCGGTGACGATATCGATGCCGCTTGCGGTCAATTAGCGGGGCAGGTGAATGATGTTACCCGCCGCAGTGAGCGCTATCGCGCGCAGTTTGATGAAGTGCAAAGTATTAAAATTGTTAACCAGTAGTTCTGGTTGGCCTCTTAACACTGGCAATTTGATTGAAGGTAGGTGCGTTAATGCAAAGCAATAAACAGCATAAACTACTGCAATTACTGACCTTGAGCCTGATGGCGATTGTGTTATTGACGGGATGTGTCTCTGAAGGTGGAAAACCGAATCGACCTGTCGATAAGGCCAAGTCTTTAGAATTGCACATCAAATTGGCTCAAGGGTATATCGATAGGGGTAACCGTGAGTCTGCGCGCCATCATTTGCGTAAGGCGGCGGAAATAAATCGCAACTCAGCTGATGCTACTGAGACTTTGGCGCGTTTGTATCAACTCGAAGGTGAGCCAGAGTTGGCAGAGGAAACTTTTAAGAAGGCTATAAAAGCCAAAAAGAATTTCACATTGGCGCGCAACAATTACGGTGTATTTTTATTTGGTGCAAAACGCTACGAAGAGGCGTTGGAGCAATTTGAATTGGCTGCAGCTGACATTGAATATACCGATCGTGCATCGGCATTGGTTAATGTAGGGCGAACTGCTTTGTTGTTGGGTAAAAACGAGCGCGCCAAAGCTGCCTTGGAGCACGCCGCCGTCCTTGATCGCGGTATGGCTGATGCACATATAGAGCTAGCTGATATTAACTTCCAAAAGCAAGATTACGCTGCCGCGAAACAGCATTTGGATAGATATCAAGCTTTGGGGCAGGTAACGCCTCGTTCATTGTTATTGGGCATTCGCCTGGAGCGTGTATTTGGTAACAAAGACAAAGAAGCTAGTTATTTATTGATGTTGAAAAATCGCTATCCCTATTCAAGAGAATATCTTGAATACAAACAAACGATGATGTGAGGCAATTTGCGCTTTTTACAGGCTAAAAATGATTTCTGACGACGACAAAAAAAACATTGACGATGGCCGCTCAAGAGATCTTTCTCCGGGTAAGTTACTGGTATGGGCGCGTGAACGGGCCAATCTGAGCCAGGAGCAAGTTGCAAAAGAGCTTTACATGACGCTTACCAAAGTCCGTTCGCTGGAGATGGATGATTATCGTCATATGGGGGCTGACACTTTTGTGCGTGGTTACTTGCGCGCCTACGCCAATCTGGTTCACTTGGATGTGCTGCAGCTGTTAGCTGCCTATGATCGATTTTTACAAAAGACGGGAGCGACGGAACAGTCGCTCCCTCGAAAGACTGAGTCCGCCGCAAAACCTATTGGGAAGTTTGCTGCAGCTATTGTGATTTTATTGGCGATAATTTGGCTGATTTCTATTTGGTTTTTTGATAACCGCCAGCAATCTGTTATCAATCGTCCTGCAGCCGTCGTACCGCAATTAGATGTACGTGAAATTCCAGCAAAAAGTACTGTCAGCTTACATGCGCTGAGTTCAGAATCACCGACAAACATATCGGTAGGTGACACCACAAGCTCTCTTGCCTTGCAGGCTGAGGTAGTCAAAATTCCTGACGACCTACAAGCACTTGCAAATTCCTCGAGTGCGGACAGTAGTCCCGTTAATTCAGAAAGTAATGCTGTTAAAAATACAGGAAATAACGCTGTCAGAAATACAGAAAGCAGTACTGTAAACTCAGAGATTAGCTCTGCAGCTGCAGAATTGAGTGCTTTTACGGAATCTTCTTCGGAGTCGCAAAGCCAGCCAAGAACCTCCGGCTCAATTGAGCTTTCCGTGCTTACGTTGACATTCAGTGCTGAGTGTTGGGTCGAAGTCAGCGATGCTAATGGCGATGTGCTTGCAGCTGATTTACAGGCAGCTGGAAGTACGCTGCAGTTGCGTGGCCGAGCTCCATTCGATGTAAAGCTGGGCAATGCATTGGCGGCCAATATTTTATTAGATGGTGAGCCTTTTGCATTTACACCATTATCATCAACTAATGTTCTTTCATTAAAAGTAGGTCAGTAGGCCGATCATCTCATTGGACATAAATCGGGAAAAGTTATGCATTGCGAGTCTCCTATAAAACGTCGTAAGTCCCGACAAATTATGGTTGGAAATGTTGCCGTGGGTGGTGATGCGCCTATTTCGGTACAGAGCATGACCAATACCGAAACTACAGATGTCAGTGCGACTGTTGAGCAAATTCGTCGCATTCAGGCTGCAGGCGCCGATATAGTGAGGGTATCCGTGCCGACAATGGATGCTGCAGAAGCATTTGGTGCTATCCGTAAGCAGGTTACCATTCCGTTGGTTGCCGATATCCACTTTGATTATCGTATCGCCCTGCGTGTTGCTGACTTGGGTGTTGATTGCTTGCGTATTAACCCTGGCAATATAGGCCGCGAAAAACGCATTAAGGCGGTCGTCGACAAAGCCCGTGATTTGAATATTCCTATTCGTATCGGCGTTAATGCCGGTTCTCTAGAAAAAGACTTGCAGAAAAAATACGGCGAGCCAACTCCTGATGCATTGGTTGAATCTGCGTTGCGTCACGTAGAAATTCTTGATCAATTAAATTTTCAGAATTTTAAAGTGAGTGTTAAAGCTTCTGATGTCTTTATGGCTGTGGCTGCATATCGCAAATTGGCTAGCTTAATTGAGCAGCCACTGCATCTGGGAATTACTGAAGCAGGTGGGTTGCGCTCAGGTACCGTTAAATCGGCGATTGGTTTGGGTGCACTGTTAATGGATGGTATAGGCGATACCATCCGTGTTTCGTTGGCTGCCGATCCAGTTGAAGAGATCAAAGTCGGTTGGGATATGCTGCGCAGTTTAAAAATACGCAGTAAAGGTGTGAATTTCATCGCTTGCCCCAGTTGTTCTCGCCAAAATTTTGATGTGATTAAAACGATGAACGACTTGGAGCAGCGAGTAGAGGACATTACTGTGCCTCTGGATGTCGCTGTGATCGGTTGTGTAGTAAATGGACCCGGTGAAGCTAAAGAGGCTGATTTAGGGCTTGCAGGAGGAACGCCAAGTAATTTGATTTACATTGATGGTGAGCCGAATCAAAAACTAACCAATGAGAATCTAGTGGACAATCTCGAACGCCTTATTCGTGCAAAAGCTGCACAAAAGCAGGCAAAAATTGATGAAGACGCAAAAAATATCATCGCGAAAGCCTGATGTTTTTAAAACGACTGACAAGGTTTTAAATTGAAAAAAATACAAGCAATTCGCGGTATGAATGATCTGCTTCCGGCAGATTCGCCACTTTGGCAATACGTAGAGTCTGTAGTTACTGACATACTTGCGCGCTATGCCTATCAAGAAATCAGATTTCCTATTGTTGAGGCGACCGAACTTTTTAAACGCTCTATCGGTGAAGTAACCGATATTGTAGAAAAAGAAATGTATACCTTTGAGGATCGCAATGGCGATAGTTTGACTCTGCGCCCGGAAGGTACTGCTTGTTGTGTGCGTGCCTGCGAAGAAAATGGTCTGCTTTACAATCAAACACAACGCCTCTGGTATATGGGGCCTATGTTTCGCCACGAACGTCCACAAAAAGGACGTTATCGCCAATTTCACCAGATCGGTGTTGAGACCTTCGGTATTCAGGGACCCGATATTGATGCAGAAGTTTTGGTATTAAGCGCGCGAATTTTGCGGGACTTGGGTGTGGCGGAACATGTTCGTTTACAAATTAATTCGCTTGGCAGTGCAGACGCGCGCGCCGCTTATAAACAGGCCTTGGTGGCTTATCTTGATGGTGTAAAAGATCAGCTGGATGAAGATAGTAAGCGCCGTCTTGATACAAACCCTTTGCGTATTCTGGACTCAAAAGATGTTAATACCCAGCGTCTTTTAGATGCAGCGCCTGTTTTGTTGGATTATCTGGACGAGGTTTCACGCGAGCACTTTGAAGGCCTGAAAAGTCTTCTTAACGCTGCAGGCGTGGCTTATCAGGTAAATCCGCGCTTGGTGCGCGGGCTTGATTATTATGGTAAAACGGCGTTCGAGTGGGTCACTGACAAATTAGGCTCCCAGAGTACTGTCTGTGCAGGTGGACGTTACGATGGCCTAGTTGAACAATTGGGTGGAAAACCAACACCTGCAGTTGGTTTTGGTATTGGTCTTGAGCGTTTGGTGTTATTGCTGCAAGCTGCTGAGGTTGTACCTGATGGATTGGACCAGCAAACGGATATTTATTTGGTTGCGGTGGGTGATGTGCAACCACAGGCAATAAAGTTTGCTGAGCGCATTCGCGACGAATTACCCTTTGTAAGGTTGATGGTTAATTGCGGTGGTGGCAATTTTAAAACCCAATTAAAACGAGCTGATAAGAGTGGTGCGGAGATGGCATTAATTCTGGGTGAGGATGAAGTTAAATCCGACAAAGTTGGTATCAAATTCCTGCGCGATGAGCTAGAGCAGCAGTTGCTAAGCTTTGATGAAGCGATTGTTTATTTGCAATCGCTTGAATAAAAAAATAACGTTTTTAAATCATTAATATCTCTTGCGTCCTGCGCAAAGCCTATAGGAGTCGATTGTGAGCGTACATTTGTCAGAAGAAGAACAATTAGAAGTAATGAAACGTTGGTGGAAAGATTACGGTAAAACCGTTGTGATTGCTGTGCTGGTTGCTGTAATTGGTTATTTCGGTTACACCACATGGCAGGATCAAAAGCGTCAGACTGCAGAAAAAGCGTCAATGATTTATGAAGAGTTATTGAAGTTGGTAACCGTTGAGTCAGGCAAAGTAATTGCCGATGCCGATAAAGCGACAGTCGCTCATTTGGCAGGTCAACTCAAAGAAATCAATAGCAAAAGTATGTATGCACACAGTGCGGCATTTTTTCTAGCAAAATTAGCTGTTGAAGATAACAAGCTGGATGCAGCAGTAAGTGAACTTAAATGGGTTTTATCTGCCAAACCCGATGCTGCAACCGCGCAGTTGGCGCGTTTGCGTTTGGCTCGCGTATTAACAGCACAAAAAGCCTACGATGAGGCGCTTTCCCAATTAACGCCAGAGCCTGCGGCAGCGTTTGTTGCTGATTATGCCGAAGCGCGCGGTGATATTTTAAAATTACAGGGTGACTTGGACGCAGCTAGAACGTCATTTGAAAAAGCCTTGGCTTCAATTGATCCACAGCAGCAAGAGCGTTACATGTTGTTGCAAATGAAAGTTGATGATTTGAAAGTGAACGATTCTGTACCGGCAGCCCCTGTTGCTGAGGAGAAATAAATGACGCAAGTCTCTGTGAGGCACTTTAGCTGGCTGGTTTTGCTTTGTGCATTCGCTGTTTCCGGATGTTCCTGGTTTAGCAAAAAAACCGGGAACGAACCTATGGAATTGGTCGATTTTGAAGAAACCATCGACTTGGATCGGGTTTGGAAGCGTGGTATAGGCGAAGGTCAAAACAAAGGTTTTAGTAGTCTCACTCCAGCATTGGATGGCGACACCATCTATGCCGTGGACTTTGAAGGGCTTGTCGTTGCGGTGAATGCTGAAACTGGTAAAAAGCTCTGGTCGCGCAAGATTAACAAAGCCAATCAAGGATTGTGGGCTTGGTTAAAAGGCTTTTTCGTTGCGGCGGACCCCAATCGTCAGATTATTGGTGGTATAGCGGCCGAAAACGGTATGTTGTTGGTCGCGACCTACGCGGGCGAAGTCATGGCTTTGTCCAAAGAGAGTGGCGATGAACTTTGGCGTAAACAGCTACCCGGAGAGGTAGTTTCCGCTCCCCGCACTAACGGCTCTGTGGTAGCTGCACAGTCGGTGAACGGTAAGTTGTATGCGCTGGATGCCAAAACCGGAGAGCAGCTTTGGTTTTATGACAACCAACCCCCAGTGCTTACGTTGCGTGGAACACCTTCTCCAATTGTCACCGACACCGCCATTTACACAGGTTTTTCAAACGGCAGGATGATGGCATTCAACCCTTCTAATGGGTTGATTTTGTGGGAGCAGCGGATTGCATCACCCAAAGGACGTTCTGAGTTGGAGCGTATGGTTGACATACACGCGAGTCCTATCCTGCGGGATGGCGTTATTTATGTTGGTACTTTTCAGGGACGAGTCAGTGCCATATCAAGAGGTACAGGTAGCCCACTGTGGGGTATCGACGGATCTACCAGTGAAAACCTTGCTGTTTCTGCTGACAAGGTGTTTGTATCTCTCTCCGATGGAAAGGTTGCTGCTTACAGCACAGCTACCGGCGAGCAGTTATGGGTTAACGAACAATTGTTGCGTCGTAACTTAAATGGCCCTCAGGTATTTGGCGATTATCTGGCGGTGGTTGACTACAAGGGTTACATGCATGTTCTCAATCAAAATGATGGTCAATTTGCTGCCCGTACAAGAGTGGATCGTAAAGGTGCCCGTGCTCCCATGCAAACCAATGGCGAAACACTCTATGTGTTCACCAATAGTGGCAAGTTAATCGCATTTCGCGCTGAGAAAGAAAAGTAGGCTCCATATTTACCACTAGATAAAACCAGCCGCTGAATTTACCTTGAGTGATTAATGGTAAACTTCACTGCGGCTGGTTTTGTTTTTAGGCAAAATTGATTTTTAGGCGATTCCCGCCTTCACTCTGACATCTACCTCATTGATACCTCTATGATTATCCCTGTAATAGCACTTGTAGGCCGCCCTAATGTGGGTAAATCCACTCTTTTCAATCGCCTGACCCAATCTCGCGATGCTTTAGTGGCAGATTACCCAGGGTTGACCCGTGACCGTAAATACGGCGAAGGCGTCTTGGAAAACCGTCGCTTTATTGTGATAGATACAGGTGGAATCAGCGGTGAAGAAGAAGGCATAGACAGCATGATGGCCGGGCAATCCCTGCTGGCTATTCAAGAGGCTGACATAGTACTTTTTATCGTTGATAGTCGTGCAGGGTTGAATCCGGCTGACGAGATGATCGCCAAACATCTGCGTGTACATAATAAAAAAACCTATCTGGTTGCCAACAAAATTGATGGCACAGATCCAGATATAGCATTGGCTCCTTTTTATGAATTGGGTTTAGGTGAGGTGTATCCAACAACCGCAAGTCATGGTCGCGGTGTCAGATCTCTTATGGAAGAAGTTCTGGCTGAGATTCCTGAGTTTCCCGAAGGTTATGAGCCAGAAGAGGCCACAGGCATCAAAATCGCCATCGTGGGGCGCCCGAATGTAGGAAAGTCAACACTGGTAAACCGCTTGCTGGGCGAGGATAGGGTAGTTGTCTATGACCAGCCTGGCACTACACGAGATAGTATTTACATAAATTACACTCGCTTTGATAAGCCTTACACCATTATCGATACCGCAGGTGTGCGTCGACGCAAGAACATAGATCTGATGGTAGAAAAGTTTTCTATTGTTAAAACCATGCAGGCTATTGCTGACGCTAATGTAGTTGTTCTGGTAATGGATGCCAGTGAAGGCGTCGTTGAACAGGATCTTCATCTTATGGGGACTACTATTGAGGCGGGGCGCGCTCTGGTAATTGCTCTCAATAAGTGGGATGGTTTGGATGAATCACATAAACAGTATGTGAAAAAGGAAATTGAGCGTCGGCTAAGATTTGTGGATTTTGCAACTATCCACTTTATTTCAGCTTTACATGGCACTGGGGTAGGGAACCTGTACAAATCCATCGAATTGGCTTACCAATCCGCCACCGACAAATTTAGCACCAATTACCTTACCCGAATTTTGCAAGACGCCGTGCGCGAGCATCAACCGCCTATGATTCAAGGGCGGCGTATTAAATTGCGTTATGCCCATCCCGGTGGGCATAACCCACCGATTATTGTCATCCATGGCAACCAGACCAACGATGTGCCTAGTCATTACACCAAATATCTGGAGAAAACTTTCCGCCGCGTATTGGATCTTCATGGCACGCCGATAAAAATCGAGTTTCGTAATAACGAGAACCCCTATTCAGAGCGTAAGGCCAAGTTGACGCAGCGCCAACTGGTTGAGCTTCGCAGAAAGGCTGAACGTGACAAAAAGAATAAAAAGCCTCAATAAAATTGGTTTTTTGTCGGCGTAGTTATCGGTTTCGATCAAGCCTTTGCTGCGCCAATTAAACACAATAAAAGCCTATCTGGAATAGCTAAGATCAACTTGCAACCCTGTTGGTGAAGGAGTAGTGTTACGCGCTTTATTGATCGGCCTTCGATCCATTTGAACCTCACGTCCGAGCAGAAGATGACACCCGCAAGCCGCAAGCTGCTTATCATCGATGACGATGCCCTCGTCCGCCAAAGCCTTATTACCTATCTGTCGGATAGTGGTTTTGCTGTGGAGTTTGCAACAGATACTCACTCTGCGCTCCACCTTCTTCAATCAGCTGTCACACTCCCCGATCTCTTGATAACAGATTTACGCATGCCCAACGGCGATGGTTTGCAGTTGTTGCAAACAGTTCATGAAAAGTTCCCACAATTGCCAGTTATTGTGGTATCGGGGGCGGGTGTGATGAACGACGTTGTCGCTGCTTTGCGACTTGGGGCTCGCGATTACTTGATAAAACCTCTGGTGGACTTGGAAGTTCTTGTTCATTCGATTAATAAAGTCTTGGATAGGCAGGATTTGGAGGCTGAAAATTCGCGCTACAGGGTGCAATTGGAAAATGCCAACCGCGAACTTAAAGAAAACCTTAGGGCTTTGGAGCGTGATCAGATAGCCGGACGCCGTGTACAGCGACGACTGATGCCATCAGGTCTGACCACGCAGGAGGGGTATAAAGTAGCCCACACAATAATTCCATCACTTTTTTTGAGTGGTGATTTTGTTGACTACGCTCACATAAAGCAGCGTTATCTTGCGTTTTATCTTGCCGATGTTTCCGGCCATGGCGCTTCGTCTGCGTTTGTTACTATTTGGCTGAAGCATCTGGTAAGTCGAATGGTGCGTGAAGAGGGATTGTTTGGCGACGAAAACTCCTTTGTTGATGGTGCCGATCAGATGCTGCGACAAATCAACCGCGAGCTGCATGAGACACGACTGAGTCATCATCTGACGCTTTTTGTGGGGGTCATAGATACCCAAACGCACAAACTGCATTATGTAGTGGCGGGACATTTGCCAATGCCCATTTTAATCACAGCAAAAGGGGCGGAATACCTTGGTGGTCAGGGAAAGCCGGCCGGCATTTTTAAAGATGTCAGTTGGCAGCTTTATGAGAGAGATTTGCCTGAAACCTTTGCACTAGTATGTTTTTCAGATGGTGTGTTGGAAACTTTGCCTCAGTCTGAGTTGGCCGAAAAAGAGAGGCATTTACTAGAGTTGGTTGCTGCGAGCACTGGCACTTTGGATTCAGTCTGTAATACTTTGGTGATAAAAGAGATTCGCGATAATCCTGATGATATTGCGGTCTTATCGATTTCTAGGGGTATAAATTGATGAAACCCGGCCAAATTTTAGTTGCCGACCACAATGGTGTTTACATCATTAAAATGCTAGGTGATGTTCGCCTGACTTTGTGCGTATCATTCGATCAATTTATCGATGCTATGTTTAAAAGTGAAAACTTCACTTCAGTGCTCTTCGATCTTTCAGATGCTGAAGCGATAGACAGCACAACACTTGGTTTAATGGCAAAAATTTCGATTTTGGGGCAGGAGCGATGCGGTATAGTGCCGGTGATTCTTGCAAGCAACCCCAGTATTCAACGTATTCTTCAAACCATGGGCTTCAACGATATATTTGCGATAGTTGATAGTTTGGATGCGCCTGTGTTGGATGCCCAGCCATTAAATTGCGTTAACTGTGATGAGAGGGCTGTGAAAGAAAAGGTCTTGGAAGCGCACAAAATTTTGATGGGATTAAATACGACAAACGCAGACACCTTTCGCAATCTTGTTAACATGCTCGAGAACTGCTGATTTTCCCGGTCGCAAACGTTCAAACTCTTCGTTACAGCTTCAGTCCGGTTTTGACCAGGTTTTTTGTCCTGATAAAATCGCTGTGCGAAACGTAAATTAAATCTGCAATCTTCCTAATCATATAATCCTCGTACTTGTCCAGATTCCCATCGGCGTAGGCTATCTCCCACATTGCTTTTATCAGTCGTAGTTTGTCGTCTGACGAGCATTGACTATTCACTATATGTGTAAACTGATGAAGAGAGGTGGCGTGATTAGATTCCGTTTTGGCGAGATCAATTAACTCGTTTATTTCTTCTGTCTCAATAGAAAATTTTTGTGCGAGCAACTGACTGAGCTTAACGGTTTCCGCTTCTGAAAATTTGTGATCTGCTATTGCAATTTCTACTAACAATGCAGCAACCGCCAGTTGTTTCTGGTGGTCAGTAAGCGCGAGAGAGTCGCCACCTATTTGCAGGTGGCGCTCGATAAATCTGGAGAGCTTATTAAACACGGGATTTTAACAGGTTCTCTAGATTGATTTGATCTTTCACGAAACCGCGAATGCCTTCGGCGAGCTTTTCTGTCGCCATTGCATCCTGGTTAAGACCAAAGCGAAAGCTAGCTTCAGTTTCGATTTGTTTTGCAATTTTCTCTCCCACGTTGTTAGGAGACAAAATGCGCTTCAACTCGCCCTTGTCTTGATCCAGCTCCTGTAGCAATTGAGGGCTGATGGTGAGGCGGTCGCAACCGGCAAGCGCTTCAATCTCACCGATGTTGCGGAAGCTCGCACCCATAACCACAGTGTTGTAGTTGTTTTGCTTGTAGTAGTTGTAGATTTGGCGCACAGAGATCACACCCGGATCTTCTTCAGCGGTATATTCTTTTTTGTCCGTGTTGGCTTTGTACCAATCCAAAATACGACCAACAAAAGGGGAAATCAGAAATACACCCGCATCTGCGCAAGCAGCGGCCTGATTAAATCCAAACAACAATGTCAGATTGCAGTTGATGCCTTCTTTTTCCAGAACTTCTGCGGCGCGAATACCTTCCCATGTGGACGCCAGTTTGATCAATACGCGCGATTTATCAACTCCACCTTTTTCGTACAGAGCAATTAATTGGTGGGCTTTAGCGATAGAGGCCTTGGTGTCAAATGACAGGCGAGCATCCACTTCAGTGGATATACGGCCGGGAACAATCTTCAATATTTCCAAACCTATACCTACCGCCAAATGATCGCAGGCGGCACTCAGTTGTTCTGCACTGTTCGAAATGCTTTTGCTGGCGGCGATAGAGGCAGTTAACAAATCTTGGTATTGCGGCATTTGTGCTGCTTTGTACACCAGTGATGGATTGGTGGTTGCATCCAGTGGTTTGTAAAGGCGAATGGCTTCAATATCGCCGGTATCGGCTACAACATCGGTAAATTGCTTCAGTTGTTCGAGTTTGCTAGTCACAGTAGTAATCCTATTGCTGATATAACGTGGTTGATGTTCGTTTTATTGCCGTTAGAAATATTATAGTCTTAATGACTTTTTGAATGAAGTGCTCATTTCTTATAAAGCGATAAATGCATAACCTTTCAGGTTCTCTAATTTATCTGATTTCTGCTCATGGTAACTCATTTACAGCAGCAAGCGCGCGTTCCAGTACCTCTATTCCAGCGCCTGGCTTATGTGCCTGTTCACTAATTATCCGGCGGAATTGTCGGGCGCCCGGAAGTCCCTGATAAAGCCCCAGGATGTGCCGTGTTAAATGGTTTAAGCGAGCCCCTGATTGCAATTGTTCGATGCAATATCCCCTGAATTGTTCCATGACTTGCTCCCTGCTAATAACAGGCGTTGTACAGCCGTAAATTTCCTGATCAACGTTGGCAAGCAGATAAGGGTTGCTGTACGCCTCCCGACCAATCATTACACCATCTACTTCTTGCAGTAGATTTTTACATTGTTCCAGTGTGGTGATGCCGCCGTTGATAATAATATTCAGGTGAGGGAAGTCTTGTTTTAACTGATAAACTTTGTCGTACTGTAGGGGTGGAATCTCACGATTTTCTTTTGGGCTAAGTCCTTTAAGCCATGCCTTGCGGGCATGTACTATGAAGGTATCGCAACCTGTGGCGGCAATGGTTCGCACGAAGTTTTCGAGACCCGCGTAGTCCTCCATGTCATCGATACCAATCCTGTGCTTGACCGTAACCGGAATTTTTACCGCGTTGCGCATGGCAGCAATACATTCAGCCACTAATTCAGGTTCCGCCATCAAACAAGCGCCAATCATGCCGTTCTGTACTCTGTCGCTTGGGCAGCCGCAGTTCAGGTTTACCTCATTGTAACCCCAGTCTTCTGCGATGATCGCGCACTGGGCAAGATCCTTGGGGTTACTACCTCCAAGCTGTAGAGCAAGCGGATGTTCGCAGGCGTTGTAATCTAAAAAACGTTTGCGGTCACCGTGTAAAAGCGCACCTGTGGTTACCATTTCACTGTAAAGCACGGCTTTTTTGCTGAGCATGCGCCAAAAGGTACGACAGTCTGAAGTAGACCATTCCATCATGGGGGCGAGCGTGAAGCGGTGATCAAGGAGTTTAGGTGATGTCATTAGGGTTCGAAATATGAAGGCGTAATATAAAATGCCAATTGTTATTGGCATGGTGCTTTATGATATCGATATTTGAATAGGGCTGCACAGCAAACTGGCCCAATATGAGGAAGAAACCGTTTATGTCATTAACTCACATAGATTCTCATGGTTGCGCGAGCATGGTGGATGTGTCTGATAAACCTGCCAGCATTCGCGAAGCGCGAGCCTTTGCGCGCGTAGTTATGCAGCCCGAGACTTTGGAGCAGGTTAAAAATAACAGCCTGAAAAAAGGTGATGTTCTGGCGGTGGCGCGCATTGCGGGAATTCAGGCGGCAAAAAAATGTGCCGATTTGATTCCGTTATGTCACCCTTTGGCATTGAGTAAAGTTTCGGTAGATTTCAGTCTG
This sequence comes from Cellvibrio fontiphilus, assembly GCF_042646205.1. NCBI lineage: Bacteria > Pseudomonadati > Pseudomonadota > Gammaproteobacteria > Cellvibrionales > Cellvibrionaceae > Cellvibrio > Cellvibrio fontiphilus. The sequence goes on from NZ_JBHRTF010000006.1 coordinate 230,334, forward strand.
GATGAGGCAAATTCTTGTGTCGAAATTACCAGTTACTGCAAATTAACTGGGCAAACCGGGGTAGAAATGGAGGCGCTTACCGCTGCAAGTGTAGCCGCGCTGACGATTTACGACATGTGTAAAGCTGTAGATATGGGAATGGTGATTGAGCAAGTCTGCCTGTTGGAGAAAATGGGCGGTCGGCGTGGTCATTATCGACGTGTGCAAACCGAGGTGCTTTGAGAATGATTCGGATTGTTTTTTTAGCCCAATTGCGTGAGCAGCTCGGTTGTGAGGGTATAGAGGTTCAAGCGGCTGAAGCTAAATCGATTGATGAATTGAAAAAATACCTCTGTGAGATCAATCCGCACTGGAAGCAATTCATCGAGAGCAAAAAAATACTTATCGCACTTAATCATCAATATGTTCGGAGTAATTTGTCATTAAAGGCTGGTGATGAAGTGGCGTTTTTTCCACCGGTAACGGGGGGTTAATATGCCTTTTTCAATTGCTATTCAAAAAGATGATTTTGATGTGGGTAATGAGTACGCAAGCTTGGTAACGGGTGATGCACATGCTGGAGCGGTGGTATTTTTTGTTGGCCGAGTCAGGGAGATGAATCAATCGCGGCGTGTATCGGGGCTCTCACTGGAATATTATCCTGGTATGACAGAGCTGGTATTGGAACAAATATTGGAGAGTGCAAAACAGCGCTGGGATTTGTTGTCAGTCCGCATTATTCATCGAGTTGGCCGATTGCATTTGATGGATCAAATTGTATTTGTTGGCGTGACCAGTAAGCATCGCGAACAGGCATTTCAAGCGGCAGAATTTCTAATGGATTTTTTAAAAACCCAAGCTCCCTTTTGGAAAAAGGAAATTACGGAGGAGGGCGAAATATGGGTAGAGGAGAATCAGGCGGATAAAGCTGCAAGTGAGCGTTGGTGAGGTGAATTAATCGGAGCGTTAAATAAAAAATGGGCGCCCGGCGCCCATTTTTTATTTGTTGCAAATGCTCTCACGAGTATTGTTTTTTATCGTAAAGTGATGCGTATTTTTTACCATAGAAACAAATGAAAACATAACAAATTGCTGGTAGCAGGAATGACAATTGCAGGCCAATATTGTCAGCCAACGTGCCTTGCATGTAAGGAATTACTGCTCCGCCAACAATGGCCATACACAGCAAGCCTGAGCCTTGACTTGTATATTTGCCAAGGTTATGCAGTGCCATAGTGAAAATAGTTGGGAACATAATAGAGTTAAATAGACCAATAAGTATGATCGACCACATGGCTATTTTTCCATCCATAAATACCACAGACATTAGTAGCAATGTACATACCGAGGCGCACGTAAACAGTACCATGCCTGGGCGGAAAAAGCGTAGTGCAGCAAAACCAATAAATCGACCCACCATTGCGCCTCCCCAATACAACCAAAGGTAGTTAGCTGCTGCGTCAGCCTCATCCATATTTGCGATATTAGTTAACCCTAAATAATTAACAAGCCAGGTGCCTATAGAGACTTCGGCTCCTACATAAACAAAAATTCCTATAACGCCAAGAGAGAGGTGAGGGAATTGTTTAATGGCTTCAATGTTAGAGACAAATGCCTCTTTAAAGCTTTGTTTTGCGTCATCTTCAGCTTGAGCGATTTTAGGTAATTTAATAATTGCAAAAACAATTGCCAAGGTTAGTAGCATGCCGGCTACAACAAGGTATGGGCCTTGCACTGAAGAGGCTTCTTGTAGGCGGTAAGCTGCTAATCCATTAGGGTCAAGTTTTGCTATTTCTTCAGCGGTAAGAAAAGTCGCACCGCCAAGAATTAATCCGGCAATAAATTTAGGTGCAAGCGTTGTTCCGAGTGAGTTGAATGCCTGGGTAAGTGTAAGGCGGCTCGATGCAGTTTTTGCTGGTCCAAGTACAGCAACATAAGGATTTGCCGCGACTTGTAGTACGGTAATGCCCGACGCGAGAATAAAAAGTGCAAAGAGGAAAAAATAATAGCCACTGGATGCTGCAGGATAGAACAGCGCACAACCTGCAGAAGCGATTACCAAACCAGTAACCGCACCTTTTTGATAGCCAAAGCTGCGTACATACAAGCCTGCAGGAATTGATACCAGAAAGTAAGCGCCAAAAAACCACACCTGTACAAGTGCTGCCTGCGCAAAGCTCAGATTGTAAATCCCTTTTAAGTGGGGGATAAGTACGTCGTTCAGTGAGGTAATGGCGCCCCACATAAAAAACAAGATAGTTACAATAATCAAGGGAATCGTATATGACGTTTCGTCATTCGAATCTACTGGTTGTGTTGAGCCTTGCGGAATGCTGGCCATGGGGTTGTTACCTCGTTGTTATAAATTGTTTGTCGTTGTCGTGGTCTTAAAATAAAGTTGCCGATATAACCTTGGCGTCTTTACGCGGCTTGAGCAAGCTGACGTAAGCGCGCGGTACTATAATGCAAGCTTATAAAGCTGTCACATTGTTTGTGGTCGGACTACAATCGGTTGCAAGCTCGTTTTCTTATGGTCACATTGACCTATAAAAATATAAAGCAGAGGTAATTCAATTGACTAAAGCAACCATTGATGATGTTGCTGCGCTGGCCGGTGTTTCAATGAAAACTGTGTCGCGTGTGGTGAATAACGAGCCCAATGTTAGGCCGGCTACGCGTGAGAAAGTAGAGGCCGCTATCCGTGAGTTGAGTTATCGCCCTAATCAATCTGCTCGCAGTCTGGCGGGTAATCGCTCCTATCTGCTGGGGTTAATTTACGGGCACCCCAGTGCGCATTATGTGTTGGATATTCAGGAGGGCGTGCTGGAAATTTGTCGTCCGCAGCGCTACGAGTTGTTGGTACACCCGGCTATTCATCGCGACCCCAATCTGATTGAGGAAGTAACGGATTTGATTTTGGAAAAGCGCGTTGATGGTGTGATGTTAACGCCGCCGCTCTCCGACAATATGGCGGTGATATCGCTGCTCAAAAAAATGAATATCCCTTTTGTGCGTGTTGCACCGACGGAGAATAAATCGGCGTCACCCTATGTTGAAACCAATGATGAAGAAGCATCCTACGATATGACCTGTCAGCTTATTGCCCAGGGGCATTCACGTATTGGTTTTATCTGCGGGCATCCGGATCACCGTGCAATGTCACTGCGCTATGAGGGTTACAAGGCCGCGCTCATTGAAAACGAATTACCCCTTATGCCGGTCTTGGTTGCGCAGGGGGATAACTCGTTTGAGTCCGGAGAGGCCTGTGCGCAACAATTGCTGGAATTGGCCGATAGGCCAACGGCGATATTTGCAGCAAACGATGACATGGCCGCTGGTGTAATGATGGTAGCTCATCAAATGAATATAAAAATTCCCGGTCACTTGTCCGTGGCCGGGTTTGACGATACGCCGGTTGCACATCAAATATGGCCATCTCTAACTACTATTCGCCAGCCGATTCGTCAGATGGCAAAAAAAGCGACTGACTTACTGCTCAAACAATTGCGAGGTAAGGATATACAGCTACCTGCCAGCATGCTGAACTCGAGCATTATTCTTCGCGAATCTACTGGCCCGTTATTGCCGGGTAAATCTGTTGAGAAGGTGGCCGGAAAATCGACCAGAGTGAAATGATTTGATTGGTGGAATGTTGGGAAAGTGGCCCAGTGCCCCGGAGCCACTTTCGAGTAGATGCTGATCGAATTCCTACACAAGCATGGACATGGCGGCTTCCATGTCTGCACTTAAATCTTCTGATTCACTGACTTGCATGTCGGGATCAAGCCCCAAGCGCTCAAACGCCCTGACTTTGGTGAAGTCAATTGTTGTCATGGCTGAGTCTGTTCCCAAATAGCTTTGTAGCATGGCAACGGTAACCACATCGGCATAATCGGCTTTGGGTATAGAGCGCTGAAAATCTATATGTTGCGTAGGTATATGGGCCAGCTCTTCTGGAAATCCCCAAGTTTTCAGTATCAAATCACCCAAGGGAGCATGGAGTTCTTCGATTACTGCATCCAGGGTAAAGCTGTCTTTTAGTAGGGCAGGATGGTCTTCAGCATACGTAAGAATCGGTAGAACACCAATTTTGTGGACAAGGCCAGCCAAGGTTGCCTGATCCGGGCGCAATTTGGTGTAGTGTTTACAGAGAACGTGACTGATGCCAGCAACTTCACTGGAGCGGCTCCAAACTTCGCGCATGCGCATATCGACGAGATCCGAGGTCGCTTGAAACATCTGCTCCATGGCCAGACCGGTAGCAATATTACAGGTGTACTGAATGCCAAGGCGCATAAGCGCTGTGCGTAAATCTTCAATTGCTCGACTGGCGCGCAGTAAAGGGCTATTGGCGACACGAATGATTCGAGCGCTTAACGCCGCGTCATTGCCAATAACCAGTGTGAGCTTATCGATATCCGCGTCCGGGTCGTCTGCAACCTCTCTTACTTTGAGCGCAACCTCCGGCAGGGTAGGTAAAACTAGCTGGTCTTTCTCAATGGCAGTGATGATTTCCTGGCGTACTTTTTCTGCGATGGGATTCATTGCTTGTCCTGACATCTATTTATTGAAGGGTGCCGTCTGCTGTAGGTATAGCATAAGGTAGGTCTAATCGGCCGAGTTTTTCTGTGGCGGACTCTACTTGTGCCTCATCCAGTGCTTCATCAAACAGTGATGCGAGTAACTCAATTTTTCCTTCGTTACTTGTTGTTGCCATGACCACTGCGCCCATGGTGTGGCCGTTTGAACTGTTGATGACTGGTGTTCCGGGTAATGGCAATTCATGAGCCTTGTATTCACAGCGATACATATGGCGTTTAAGTTTTCCGCGATAGTGCAGGCGCGCAACAATTTCCTGCCCGGTATAACACCCTTTGCGAAAATTGATGGCGTTTACCAGTTGGTAATTTAATTCTTGTGGTGTGAAGAGTTCAAAGGTTTCGGGATAAACCTCGGCAATTCCTGCGGCAATATCCAGCTGTTGCCAATCATTAATGGTGGCATTTTGTGTTTGTGGACCGACAGCGGCGAGAAAAGTGTCCAGCTCACTTGAGGGTATCCAGCACTCAAATCGATCGGGCGCTAATTGGATAAGGTAGCTGCCGTCTTTTGTAATCCATGCATCGTCACCGGCAGGTAGCTGATCAAAAAAAACAGCTGCAACCTTGTGTGCCGATTCGCCAAATAGACCCATGATCACAAAATCATTGTGTGCGTCATGAAGTTTGGCTTTGGAGAAAACGATATATTTGCCCAATGTGTTGAGTGCAGAGCTCATCATGTTTGCTGGCAAGCGCAGAGCGATAGTTTCGCTATCCATTTGTAAAGCGCGGAAACTGAGTAGAACCCGACCCTTGGGATTGCATTGTGCGCCCAGACGAGTGACCTGTTGGCTTAATTCTTTAATATCACACGTGACTTGGCCCTGAAGGAACTTACTGGCATCAGGGCCCCTGATCAATAACAGTGTTTGATTGCTAAGCCCAACAAGGTGGGTGGTGGGCGATACAGCTGGAGTAAACATGGTGCAATTTCCGCAAATTAACCAAAGGCAGCGCGATTCTCTAGTCAAACTAAACCTTTGGCAAGTTGCTCGTTTATAATGTGGGCTTTACATCATTGATGCAGGTATTAGCGTGGATAAAAATCGTTTAATTTGGGCTAGTCGACGCGGTATGTTGGAGCTTGATTTGGTATTAATGCCATTTCTGGAGAATATTTATCCAACTCTGGAGCAAAGCGATAAGGAACTTTATTGGTTGTTGCTAGAGGAACAGGATCAGGATTTGTTTGCCTGGTTTTTACGTCGCGAAAATCCGGATAAACCGGAATTACAACGGATTGTGGATGTTATTCGTGCAAATACAGGGCTTCAAAAAACTCACCACTGATTCTCAACCTTCGGATCAGTCTACTATCGGTTCGCTTGAACTGTCTGATGTCCAACTCAGGGCACTGCCTCCTCTGGCGGTGCTCTCCATCTCAGATTCCTCTTTTTTACGTCGCTTATACCTGATGTTTTATTGCGCCATGGTGGCCGCAATATGGGTCGCGTTTGCTCCTTACTGGGTTGATAGCAATACCGGACTTGTTAAATCCATTCTTTGTCTCTGCATTGCAATACTATCCAGTGGCTGGTTAGTGCATTTGTACTTGAGACAAAAGGCCGCAATTCCGGTGGGTTTGCTAGCTTATCAAGCAGCAAGTGGAGGCTATTCGGGAGTAGTGGATAGTGTTGAAGAGGGCTGCTGGATTTTTACTGGATCGGGAGGCGATGTTAAGTATCAGCTGGCGGGGGAGGTGCTCTGTTGGCCTTGGCTGATTATGTTGCCGCTCAAAAACCAGGCTGGGGTAATTAAAAACGTGTTTATCGCGATGGATGCCCTTGATGCCAGGGACCAGGCGCGTTTGCGCACCTGGTTGCGAGCTTGTTTGAAACCCAAGAGCTAGGCCGCGCTAACTATCCTTGCTGACAATAACATCCTGCCCGGCAAAATTAGTGGGTACTAAAATAGTGTCGCGCGCGATAGGTGACTTCTCAGGATGATCGAGAGAGAAGTGCAATCCGCGACTTTCTTTGCGCTCATGGGCTGAGCGAATAATCAATTCGGCTACAGTCGCCAGGTTGCGCAGCTCAATCAAATCACTGCTGATGTTGTAGTTGCTGTAGTACTCAGCAATTTCTTTTTGTAGCAGTTTAATACGATGAGTAGCGCGTTCCAGGCGTTTATGGGTGCGCACTATACCCACGTAATCCCACATGAAACGGCGCAGCTCGTCCCAGTTGTGTGAAATCACCACGTCTTCGTCGGAATCGCGCACTCGTGAGGCATCCCAGTGGGGAGACCTATCGGGCGGATTGATCTTATCGAGCTTGGCGAGGATATGTTGAGCAGCAGATTGGGCGTAGACGATACACTCCAACAGGGAATTGCTAGCCATGCGGTTGGCACCATGTAAACCAGTGAAAGACGTCTCGCCAATCGCGTATAAATGTTGCAAATCAGTTTGGCCATTTTTGTCCACTACCACGCCTCCGCAGGTGTAGTGCGCAGCGGGTACAACGGGAATGGGTTCTTTGGTGATGTCTATGCCGAATTCGAGACAGCGAGCTTTTACTGTGGGGAAATGCTCAGCGATGAACTCTGGCGATTTATGGCTTATATCCAAATAAACAAAATCGCAGCCCAAACGTTTGATTTCATGGTCGATTGCACGAGCCACAATATCGCGTGGCGCCAACTCTTCGCGTTCATCAAAACGCGGCATAAAACGTTCGCCGCTCGGCAGCCTTAAATAGGCGCCTTCACCACGCAGGGCTTCTGTGATTAAAAAGTTTTTAGCGCGTGGATGAAAGAGGCAAGTTGGATGGAATTGATTAAATTCCATGTTTGCTACGCGGCAGCCCGCGCGCCAAGCCATAGCGATACCATCACCGCTGGCGCTATCTGGATTGCTGCTGTAAAGGTAAACCTTGCTCGCACCTCCGGTCGCCAACACCACCACTTTTGCCTGAAAAACATGGATGGCGTCATTGTTGTTATCCAGTACATAGGCGCCGCTACAGCGCAGTTTGCGCGAATCGGCATCAGCTTGTGAAATCAGGTTGATGGCGACATGGTTTTCAAAAATATCAATGTTTTGCTGTTTTTGTACTTGTTCGATGAGGGTGGAATGCACTGCTTGGCCCGTTGCATCTGCACTATGGATGATGCGGCGGTGGCTATGCCCACCTTCTTTGGTGAGGTGGTAATCACCGTTGGCGGTTTCTTTGGTGAAATTTACGCCCTGATCGATCAGCCATTGAATCGCAGCCTTGCTGTGCTCGACAGTAAAACGAACCGCATCCTCATGGCAAAGACCGGCCCCCGCGATCAAGGTATCGGCAACGTGGGCATCAATAGAGTCCTGATCATCCAGTACGGCGGCAATTCCACCCTGGGCATACCAGGTAGAGCCCTGATTGATTGCATTTTTACTGAGCACCGCAACGCGGGCATGTTTTGCAAGGCTCAGTGCCAGGGTCAGACCGGCTGCACCAGAACCAATTACCAGAACGTCGTACTGATAGTGTTTATTCATTCAAATCAAACCCGGAATATATAAAGAAAGGGTGAAGGTGCGGTAAGTATACCAAGCCTTGCTGTTATTAAGCGTTCTGGCTCGGTCGCGGCCAAGGATCAAGTGCTATATACGAACTAAACAGCCTTGTGGTTAATAACCTCGTATAATACCGCTTGAACTTTTAATTTGGGGTTTTGTCTATAAGCGGCTTTGAACCAATAGACTTTGCATAAGATGTGTTTCCCTTGGGGGTTTAAGAATGACAGCGCAACTAGCGCCTGATGTTGATCAGCAACTGGTCGAGCGAGTTCAAAAAGGCGATAAACGCGCGTTTGATTTGCTAGTGATTAAATACCAGCACAAAGTGCTGGCGGTAATTAGTCGTTTTATCCGTGATCATGCCGAGGCTCAGGACGTGGCCCAAGAGGCATTTATAAAAGCTTATCGCGCCCTGCCTAATTTTCGCGGTGATAGCGCCTTTTATACCTGGATCTACCGGATCGCCATCAATACAGCCAAAAACCATATAGTCGCCCGCAACCGCCGCCCACCATCCAGCGATGTGGAAATTGAAGATGCCGAGTTTTTTGACGGCAATGACGGTATGCATGAACTCAATACACCCGAGCACAATGTGTTGTGTGAGGAGCTTGAGAATACTATCGCCCAAGCCTTTAAGGATTTGCCCGATGACTTGCGCACGGCAGTGACCCTGCGCGAGATTGATGGTTTGAGTTATGAAGAAATTGCTGAGGCTATGGATTGCCCTGTGGGGACTGTTCGTTCGAGGATCTTCCGCGCGCGGGAGGCAATTGATAAGCGAATCAAACCCTTGGTTGAGGATATTTAATGTCCCTTGAAAAACTTTCACATTTTTTTGTAAATCTTTGAACCAATTGACTAGTGTTTAGTCATATCAGGTACAGCGTTACATAACTGGAAATACCACCACTGCTTTTTGCACCCCCTGCATTTGCACAAAGAGGCTTTAGCGAGAATGACAGAGCAAAACCAATCACCAGTGCTAGCCGAATCTTTATCAGCACTCATGGATAATCAGGCTTCCGAACTAGAGCTGCAGAGGTTGCTCAAAGCTTTGCAAGCGGATCCTGAACTGAAGTCGACCTGGTCGCGTTATCAAATCGCCAGTGCAGGCTTAAAGGGTGACATCCCGGTATTGGCAAGTAGCGATTTTGCCTCTCGTGTTAGCGCAGCGATTGACGCAGAAGAAACCTATTCAGTCGCGGCATCTGTCAGTACTGCTTTATCCGGGCAAACTGCAGAGGCGGCAATTTCTGTTCCCCAACAACGTTGGTGGCAGCAAGCAGGGCGTGTGGCTGTAGCTGCTTCAGTAGCGGGTGCGATTATTTTAGGTGTTCAGCAATACCAAGCTCCTGGTGCGGATCTTGATGCTATGACATCCGGTGGGATCGCTGCTGCTCCGGCACCAGCTTCAGAAAGCAAGGCGGCTAATTTACCTTCAGGTATTAATGCCCCAGCGTTGTCGGCGCGCACTGTGGCAGTCCAGAGTGGTTATGAATCCCGCCCACAGGAAAGTCGGCGTGTGATGTTTGTGCCGCGCCAGCAGGCCGCCCCGGTTTACAATGAAGATATCAGCAGTTACGTAAACCAGTTAATTCAGGAGCACACTGATAACGCTTCATTGAATAGCGGTCAGGGTATGTTGCCTTACACCCGGGTAATTTTGGTCGAGGAGGAATAATCAGTTAACGCTCGTCTGCGTCATCCGCCTCCCGGCAATATTTGTAAAATCAGGTGAAGCAGTTATGCTGCGCACCTGATTTCCTCTCTTCGAGTCCAGCATGTTAATTCCTGCATCCCTGCATAAAACCCTTCAGTTTGGTACAGCCTCGGCGATTATTTTGTTGCTATCCTCTTCTTTTGCTGCAGCACAAAGTGATGGGGCGTTTTCATCGGCTCCTGCTTCTGCGCAATCTACTGTTGTAGCGCCAACGGCGGCTGAAATTCAATCGCCAGAGGTGGCGAGCTTACTGCGTAAAATGGCCACTATCCCGCCAACCCTTAATTATCAGGGATCGTTTACCTATCAGCATAAAGATAATCCGGCGTTACAGAGTTTCAGGATTATCCACTGGGTAGAGGATGGGGTAGAGCATGAGCGTTTGCAGTATTTAAATGGCCCTGAGCGCGAGGTGATTCGCACCGGTAAAACCCTTGGGTGTGAGTCTCTGGGGGATCAATTACTGCAGGGGAAAATCAGTCAGCTGGGGGTGAACCTCACACGGCTCGATCAGCTGTACCGATTCGAAATTCGTGGCCCCGAGCGAGTAGCTGGCCGTGAGGCGACAGCTTTATTGGCTTTGCCGCTCGATCCTTTCAGGCACAGTTCCCTACTGACAATTGATAATGAAACCGGCTTGGTACTCAAGTCATGGCTGGTAGATGAATCCGCACGTCCTTTGGAGCGCTATCAGTTTATCGATCTCGATCTTAGTCCTAAGATAGAAAATCTGCGCGAGCCAAAAGCGCGTTTGCACCGCGCGGCCATACCACAACTTGCTGATTGCAATCCCTCCGCCAACAAACAGCCGGAGCGTTGGAGCTTGCAGTGGGTTCCTCCAGGTTTTGCCTTTGTCGGTCAGCGGCAGGTTAAAAGCCAAATTGATATGTTGATGTACACCGATGGCCTGACGACTTTTTCGGTATTTATTGAGGAGGCTACTGGCGCCGTTCCCGAAGGTGTTGCCCAGCGTGGTGCCACCCTTGCGGTGATGGATGCTCTAACGAGCGGTGATAAAAATTACCGGATTACAGTTGTTGGTGAAATTCCTGTCGTCACGGCGCAAAAAATTGCGCAAAATATAAGCGGTATTTAAGTCGCGCAGGGTTATCCCATGATTATTGAAAATGGCCGAATTGTCTCTGTGGAAACTGAAGGTGTGTGGGTAGAGACTATCAAGAAGTCCGCCTGTGGTTCCTGTAAAGCAGAAAAGGGCTGTGGTCACAGTTTGCTCAACAAGTGGGATGGTCACAGCGCCTATATATGGGTGCTGCTGGATGGTCGCGACCCTGCCCAGTACAAATTGGGTGACGAAATCCAGATAGGTATTCCTGAAGAGGTGATCGCCAAAGGGTCGCTATTGGTTTACCTGGTGCCAATCATCTCGTTGGTGACACTTACCTCATTGGCACACGCTTTTTTTGCCCAGGAAGCGATAACTACCTTGGCGGGTTTTACCGGCTTGGCAATAGGCGGGCTTATTGTTCGCTGGCACTCATGGCGAACCCGGTTTGATCGAGAGCTGCAGCCGGTATTGGTGGACGAGCGAAAAACACTGCGCTTCTTCCAACCTGTAGAGCAGCATTAATATGTTGCGCATTAATGCGTCTACCCTCATTCCCGCTGGTGAGATCGAACTGACTGCGATGCGCGCTCAAGGGGCGGGGGGCCAGAATGTCAACAAGGTGTCGAGTGCGATACATTTGCGTTTTGATATCCCCAATTCTTCGTTAAGTGAATTTTGCAAATCCCGTTTACTTGCTCTGGGTGATAAACGTATCACCAATGATGGCGTCTTGGTGATTAAGGCCCAGACCTATCGCACCCAGGAGCAAAATCGCGATGATGCATTGATGCGTTTGCGCGAGATTATTCTGGAGGCACTCAAAGTCCCCAAGGCTCGTCATGCCACACGCCCTACATTTTCATCCCGGCAGCGACGTATGGATGAAAAAGCCCAGCGTGGCGCTATTAAATCCGCACGGCAGAAAAAAATTTCTTTTGATTGAGTTACCTCACGCATTCGCAGAATGTGCGAGAGCGCCTGCCTGTTGTTTTTCTTTCGCCTGCAGTGCATCACTCGAATCTTGCAGCAACAAGGGTTGCCATAATTGTTGCTGTAAGGCTTCCATATTTTTGCCTCGCTCAGTCACCAGCCAATCGACTAATGCTTTTGCTACATCCGGATAATTGCGTGGGCGATTGGGGGTGGCTTGCTGTAACCAGCGGGCTAGGGTGGAGACATCCAATTGTTTGGTCGCTGTGCCTAAACCTAATTTTTCCAAGGCTATAGCGTTGGATTTTTGTTCCATTTGCCCGGCGACAGGTTGCACCAGAATTTTTTTACCCAAATGAATTGCTTCGCTAGGTAGTTCAAATCCAGCACTGCAAATAACGCCTTCACAGCGGTGTAAATCTATTTGAAATCCTTCGCGTGAAAAGGGACGAACATGAATATGATCGCGGTCATAAGCGGCAGGTACTGGTTGATAAACAAAAAAATGGTAATCAGGAAATTCCTGTAACTGCGGCAGAATATCGTCCAGGCCTGCAAAGGGTAGGTACACCAAATAATGTTTCGGGGTAATAGTGTTGGTGTAGGAGCTGTGTTCTACCAGCGGTGGCAGAATGGGCTGCCCAAAGTGATGCCAGTGCAACCCAATGGGTTGGTTTACCGGAGCAAAATTGCGCATAAACCAGCGCACAAAAATATTGTCATCAGCTTTGGGTATGTCATAAAAAAATGCGTTTTGGTGGGATATGCCTATGACATGTTTTCCCGCTAGTTTTGCCGCCCAGGCACTGATGGGTTCAAAGTCATTAATAATAAAATCATAGCCATCTACATTCAGGCTTTTTACATCGCGATAAGCTTGCGCAAGGTTTGAGGTCAGCGCGGTTTTAAGGTAACGCACTTTGCCATGTTCCGTCGCGAAGGTAAGGCCGCGGAAGGTTTTGAAGTCGCCAAAGGCATCCATATCAAAATATTGTTCGCGCGCGCGGCCGGAAAATACCCAATCGACTTGAGCTCCCGCATTCGCCAGTGCTTTTGCCATTATCCTTGCGCGGGTTGTGTGCCCATTTCCAGTACCCTGGACGCCGTATAAAATTTTCATGCAGTGAGCTCCTGAACAATGGCGTAATTAGTACTTGGATCAGTTGTTTCTTGCGTTAATGCAATGTGATTAACAGTTGGTGCAAATAAATTCCCCAGAACGCACAAGTGCTGCCCAGGATTGCCCCGGCCACCAGATCGGTGGGGTAGTGCACACCCAGAAGTACGCGGCTAGCGCCCACCGCTGCTGCCCAGATAAAACACGGCAGCGCAAACAGCGGATAAAAATTCAGTACCAGACAAGCAAATAAAAAAGCGGCAGCGGTATGACCGGAGGGGAAGCTGAATTGGTCAGAGGGGGTAATAAATGCTTGGTAGCTAGTAATTTTTACTGCTGGACGGTCGCGTTTGATCAGGTTTTTCAGGAGTAGATAAAGACTCACATCAAAGCAATACGCGATAATGCCTGCCCAAAAAAAAGCGCTACCGGCTAGTGGTTCCAGTAACACCAATAGCAGTGCGATACACAAATAGGTGGGGCCATCACCGGTGGCGGAAATAAATCTCACGGAACGACGATATTGAAAGCGTTTTGTCACATGTACCCACAAGAATGCCAGTGTGTCCAAGTGATGGACTCGCTGTAGGAAAGTATTCATGATTCACCGCCATTAGTGATTTGCAGATGAACAAGAGCGAAGTTTTTTTGCTCTCTCCGCGATCATTTTTAGCACTGCTGTATGACGCTTCTGTGAATGCTTGGTGAAGGTGCAATGACATTTGGCGGGCAGGGCAACAGTGCCTTTCCCGGGTTCATAAATGAAAAGTGGTGGAGATAACGAATGGGTAAGCCAGGTAAAACCGGTATAGCGCGAGTAATTGATGCTTTTGGCTATTCAATGAAAGGTTTGTCTGCCAGTTGGAAGTATGAAGCGGCGTTTCGTCAGGAAATCACTATGGGCGTTCTGCTGATTCCAGTCGCTTTTTGGTTGGCGCAAACCCACATAGAGTTGATTCTGTTAATCAGCAGTATCTTTTGGGTGTGGATGGCGGAGCTCGCCAACTCTTCGGTAGAGGCGGTGGTGGATCGCACTGGCTCCGAGCGCCATGAGTTATCTGGTCGCGCTAAGGATATAGGCTCGGCACTGGTATTTATGAGTTTGTTGTTGTTGGCTATTGTGTGGGGCATAGTGGCATTTAATCGCTTTGCCTGATTTTTATTGGCGTCTACAAACCTCGGCAATCGCTGTTGCCGGGGTTTTGTTTTTTAATCAGCCTTCAGTGGGGCAAAGATGAATTCCCCAGTGTAATTTGTGGCTCTTGAGCATTGGTATTTGCCATAAAAAAGCAGGATTTATGGATTGTGATCTGCTGGCGATTGGGGTAAATTAGGCTCATTAAATAATTATCATATTTATATGCCCAAGTGACAGGTAATTTATGGCAGAAACTTTTTCGGTTAACGAGCACCCGCATCGCCGCTATAACCCCCTCACCGGTGAATGGCTACTTATTTCACCCCATCGCACCAAGCGCCCGTGGCAAGGTCAGCAAGAGTCCAACCAATGGCCAGAAAGCGCGCCTCATGATGCCAGTTGTTATCTTTGTGCTGGCAATCAACGCGCAGGTGGCGAACGCAATCCGCCTTACAAGACCACGTTTGTGTTTACCAACGACTTTGCTGCGCTAATGCCGCAAGTTCCAGACGCTCCTGCATCTGGCGACCCTCTCTTCCAGATTCAGGCAGAGTACGGCACCAGCCGCGTAATTTGTTTTTCGCCGGATCACAGCAAAACCCTGCCCTTGCTCACTGATGAAGAGATGCACGCAGTGATTTGCACCTGGATGGATGAAGCTGCTGAGCTGGGCAAGCAGTTCCCCAGCGTACAAATATTTGAAAATAAAGGTGCGGTAATGGGCTGCTCAAACCCGCATCCACATGGCCAGATTTGGGCGCAGTCACAGCTTCCTACGTTGGTGAGTAAAGAGGACGAGCAACAGCGCGCTTATTTCCAACAACATCAGCAATCGCTATTGCTTGAATATGCTCGCAAAGAAGCGGTGAGTGGCGAGCGGGTGGTGGTAGAAAATGAACACTGGCTAGTGGTAGTGCCCTTTTGGGCGGCTTGGCCCTATGAAACCCTGCTCTTACCCAAGCAGGCTTGTGCCCGTATTACCGAATTGAATCAGGCCCAGCAAATCAGCCTGGGCGACATACTGCGCGATATTACCGCCCGATATGACAATCTCTTTGAGTGTTCATTCCCCTACTCAATGGGTTGGCACGGTGCACCATTTAATGCGGATAGCGCCGCACATTGGCAATTGCATGCCCACTTCTTCCCGCCGTTGTTGCGCAGCGCCACTGTGCGCAAGTTTATGGTGGGTTATGAAATGTTGGCCGAGGCCCAGCGCGATCTGTCGCCAGAACAAGCTGCCGAGCGCTTGCGCCAGCAATCCCCTATTCATTTCAGATTGAGGTAAGTGGGTGTGACAACACTTTCTAACGCTCGTGTGAGCGAAATGTTTGCCGCTTTTTTTGGCTATCAACCAGTGACTACCTTGAAGGCGCCAGGGCGCGTTAATCTCATTGGTGAGCACACGGATTACAACGGCGGTTTTGTGCTGCCAGCGGCGATCAACTACAACACCTATATCGCTATAGCACCGCGAGATGATCGACAGCTGAAGCTGGTTGCTTATAACTTTGATAACCAATCCTGCACTGTTGATTTGGATGCGGTTCAAGCGCATAACGCTGAGGAATCCTGGCCAAATTATGTACGCGGCGTAGTTCAGGAATTGCGTAAAAACGGCTTTCGTCTGGCCGGTGGTGATTTGTATATCGCTGGTAATGTACCGGCGGGTGCAGGTTTGAGTAGTTCTGCATCCCTGGAGATTGCCTTGATCCGCGCCTTACTTGCGCTCAGTGGCGAAGTGATTGACCCGACAAAAGCGGCTTTGGTCGGGCAGGCAGCAGAAAATAATTTTGTGGGTTGTAACTGCGGGATCATGGATCAGTTGATTTCTGCCCGTGGCCAGGAAAATGCGGCGCTGTTAATCGATTGTCAGGATCTTTCGGTTCGCCCTGTGTCTATGCCGGCGGATTGGGAAATACTGATCGTACACAGCGGTGTAAAGCGTGGTTTGGTCGATAGTGAATACAACCAGCGTCGCCAGCAGTGTGAAGCGGCGGCGGCCTTTTTTGGTCAGACTTCCCTGCGCGCGGTAGAGCTTGATCAATTGCTGGCGGCGGAAGGTAAGTTGGATGATTTAAGTTTTCGTCGTGCGCGCCATGTATTGACCGAAAATGCCCGCACGCTTGCCGCGGCGGCGGCATTGGCGGCCGGCGATTTGTCTGCCTTGATCGAAGTAATGCTTGCGTCCCACGCTTCCATGCGCGATGACTTTAATATCACCACGCCTGCTATTGATACCCTGGTAGATATATTGGTCGAGGCAGGAGCTGGGCAGGCTGGCGCCCGCATGACGGGCGGCGGTTTTGGCGGCTGTGTGGTTGCTGTTGCTCCAGCAGCAGTTATTCCTCGTTTGATGGCCGCCGTCGAAACAAATTACCAAGCGCAAACTGGCTGTATACCTACGCTGATTCGGGCCAAAGCCAGTGCCGGTGCGTTTTAAACTTCAGTCCTTATCCCGATGTCGTTGTTTGCCCCGCCTTGTGCGGGGCTTTTTTTATGCTGTTACTGGCTTGGGGAATTGCAGCTCAATCAGTGTGAAATATCTTTATCCTGCGTTCCGCCTAAAGCGGTTTGTCCTAAAAAGGCTTCTACATCCTGCTGTAGCGTGCGATCGGCGGTGCGGCGCTCCTTGGATTTGCGGCGCTTGCGGTGATACAAATCGAGCGGCAAATATTTGCAGGGGTCGCGATCAAGGCGACGGTCAGCACCTTTGCGTCGATCAAAAAAGAATCGCTGATCGCTCATGGAAGTTCCCCGGTTGGCATGGCACCTGTGTGGGTCGATAAATAGATGAAAAAAGGTGACAAATTGTTTCAGGTCAACACAGTCTAGGCCTTTGTCGTTAGAATGCGCGTAAAATTTTGTACCTCTGGAGTGACCCGATCATGAAGCCTGTTGAAAGCCGGATACTGTCCAAATTGACGGCGCAGTTCCAGCCAATGCATCTGGAAGTCATAAACGAAAGCCATATGCACTCTGTACCTCCCGGTTCAGAGACTCACTTCAAGGTATTACTCGCTACCGCAGTGTTTGCGGGTAAGCGCCAGGTACAGCGTCATCAGGCGGTTTATGCCTGCCTCGCTGAGGAGTTGCAAAATGGTGTTCACGCACTGGCCTTGCACACCTTTAGCCCGGAAGAGTGGCTTGCAAACAAGGCTGTTCCTGCATCGCCGCAGTGTCTTGGTGGAAGTAAACACGACGACCAATAAATACTGGCTGTACAAAAAACAAGCGCCTATAATGCGCGCCCTGTGATCTGATCGATCATTTCAGATTTACTTTTATGTTCACTCTTACTGTTTAAGTGCCATTTATGACCCAGATTGTTGTTGCTGCCCTCTATAAATTTGTCAAATTGCCTGATTATGAAAGCTTGGTGCCGCGCTTAAAAAGCCTGTGTGATGAGCTGGGAATCAAAGGAACTTTGTTGTTGGCAGAGGAGGGGATCAACGGGACAGTTTCGGGGAGTCGTGAGGCGATTGATGGCTTGCGTGCATTTTTGGATGCTGACGGCCGCTTTGCCAATCTCAGTTATAAAGAGTCTTTTTATGAAGAGCAGCCTTTTTATCGCATGAAGGTTAAGCTCAAAAAAGAAATCGTCACTATGGGAGTTAACGGCATAGACCCTCAAAAAATTGTGGGCACCTATGTAAAACCCCAAGACTGGAACGCGCTCATCAGTGACCCCGATGTAGTGGTCATAGATACCCGTAACTCTTACGAGTATGAAATTGGCACGTTTGAACGGGCAATTGATCCAAAAACGGAAACCTTCCGTGAGTTTCCGGCTTATGTTGCAG
Organism: Cellvibrio fontiphilus; assembly: GCF_042646205.1. Classification (NCBI taxonomy): domain Bacteria; kingdom Pseudomonadati; phylum Pseudomonadota; class Gammaproteobacteria; order Cellvibrionales; family Cellvibrionaceae; genus Cellvibrio; species Cellvibrio fontiphilus. The sequence goes on from NZ_JBHRTF010000006.1 coordinate 248,193, forward strand.
AAAATCTTGACCCGAAAAAACACAAAAAAGTTGCCATGTTCTGCACTGGTGGTATTCGCTGCGAAAAGTCCACTGCGTACATGAAAGAGCAGGGGTTTGAAGAGGTTTATCACTTGGAAGGTGGCATACTCAAATATCTGGAGGAAGTTCCAGAGGAAGAGAGCCTGTGGCGCGGCGAATGTTTTGTGTTTGATAACCGTGTGGCGGTGAATCATAAATTGGAAAAAGGCGTTTATGATCAATGCCATGGCTGCCGTTACCCGATTACTGAGGAAGATAAACAGTCTGATCGTTACATGTTGGGAGTTTGCTGCCCGCGCTGTTACGACAAGCTTACCGTTGAACAAAAGACCCGTTTCGCCGAACGTCAAAAACAAATCGAGTTGGCCAAACAGCGCAATCAGGGGCATATAGGTGTATTGCCTCCAGAACGGCAGTTGCGTCGCGCACAGAAATTGGAGATGCGTGAAGAGCAGCGCCGTAAATCCCAAGCTGCCGATAATGCAGCAGCAGTAAATGGCTAATGGTGCGGCGCTATCACCTGTTGCCTTACATGGACAAGAAATAGTAAAACGCTATTTTGTCACATAAATAATTTATGTTTTAATGCAGCCTTTCGTTAATCAGTATTAGTGGTATCTATGAATTTTGAGGATTGGGTGGCTGATTTGGCCGCTGGCACAGCAACTCATGCGAGCGGTTTTAGTATCCGCATCGAAGGTAATCCCAAGGATCCGAGCGATGTTTATCCAGGTAAGTTTCCTGAGGGCATCAGTTTTGTCGATCAGGCGCGGTTATTGCGATCCGGCTTGGAGTTTTTGGCGAAGTCCGGTGGTAGTGCACCTAAATCCTGGCAGTCTAGTCCCGCGGCAACTGCCAAGACAGAAGCGATAAAGGCCCGTGAAGAACTCGCTCGCCAATTCGCTGAGCGCCCGGACAAACCAGAGCGCCCTGTGCTTTCGCTAAAAAAGAAATCCTGATTCGTTCGATACCCATAAAAAAAACCGGCGTAAATTCGCCGGTTTTTTTTATGGGGTAAATAATAACTATTTAAAGCAAGCCGCGACGCTGTAGCTCAAGGTAGTGCGTGTCTACATGCTTGAATAATTCATCAAATTTTTGTGCTGCCGGAGCGGTAACCACTTCCAGACTCTCGACCTCCGCACGTGGCCGCATCATGATTTTGTGCAGTTCCTCAGCAGTAGTAGTCAATGAGCCAAGAATTTTTTCCGTACTTTCTTTATCGCGAAAAATACGGCCCTGTTCAGTTAACTGCAGGTAATTGTCGCACTCTTGCAGCCAGTCTTTGCGTTGCAGAATAAAGTTGCGGATATTTTTAGCTCCACCGCGATGCGCCGTTGGCAGTTGTTTTTCACGATAAGCTTGTAAACTTTTACGCCCCTGAAGCAAAAAATCCACACCGGTGGTTTTGCAGTATTTTGCGTTGAGATAGGTGGCAAATTTAATATTGTTTGCCGCTTCAGCTTTGGTGCGTTTGCATGTTTCATCGCACGCAAATGTCATTTGAGCAAAGCAAAAAAGGATAATGGTCGAGATTATTTTATTCATAGAGTTCGCCGATTATTAAAGTTATTGGAAAGCTAAACAGCAGATACGTGATATAAATCACTTTTTAAAAAACGTCAAGTATTGTAAATAAAATCAACCTTATTAATTACTTCTTGATCTAAATATGGTTCAAATATCCAAAAATGCAAATAAATGTATTGTTCTTGCACAGGGTAATTAAAGGTGGGAAGAGAAAGGGATAAGTACTTGATAAATGCAGTGTTTTAGCAAAGGCGAGGTGAGGGTGAAATTGCGTATTGCAGCCTCTGGATGACACATCAGCGGCGTCTAACCGCCACTGACGTGTTTGTCCTTTTAGTTGAGGAATCCCATTGGACTTTTAGTGATTGCCACACTGACGATATAGGCAAAAACAACCAGGGCATCTACCCAGAGTATTTTTTGCGCAAGCGGATGGCGAACTTTGAATGCGCCCACACCCAAAATAATAAACACAATCAAGCCGATAATTTTAGCCATCAGCCAAGTATGCTCACCGAGTTTCATGCCCAGATGTACAGCCAAAATAATACCGCTCACCAACATAATGGTATTGATAATATGTGGTGCTATTTTGAATAGTTTTTTGTCAAGCATGGTTGAATGCATAAATAACCAGAGGCCGCGCACTACAAAAATCAATAATGAGAGAGCAACGAAGGTTAAATGCAGGTGTTTTAGAGCTAGGTACACGGTGGTTTCCTTTTTAATAATTTACGCCAAGAATTGGATCAACAGGGTTGTAGCAATAGAGATCAGTTGTCGGTGCTAAGTGCTTTGCCAACCAAGGTTAACATTTCATCGCGTAATGGCAATTTCAATGCGGCTTCGTGACCTTTGGTTGACATTTTGTTCCAGGTCTTCCGGATGATATCGATCAGTTTGGTTTCATCGTGTTTGCTGGCAAAATCTTCCAGATAAAATTCAATAAATACCAGACAGATAACATCTTCCAGTGTTTGCACTTCTTCATCGCGCTTCAAACTGCGTTTTAGCAACAGATCTTTCACGCGCGCGACCATGGTTTCATCGTAGCCTTCTTCAGCCATGATATTGCCGGCTATTTCACCGTGTAATTGGGCAAGATCCAGTCGCCATCTTTTGTAACCCGCACGATCCATAGGATAGTCAGCGCGAGGTATTTTCCAGCGACAAATATGCTGGCTGCGAGCGGCGAGCTGCAGTGCCTCTGAAGCTTGGGGGCAAAATACTTGCAGCTGCTTGCTCATTCGCTGCCCGTAAATCCATTCTTTGGCAACAGGCTTGCCGTCCACTATTTCAGTATTGGGGTCTTGCAGGTTGGCTCTATCAAACGCAGAGAGGGTGGCTTGCAAACGCGGGTTGCTAATCATTACGGATTCTCATGAAAGTTTTATGCTGCAATTTAGCAGTGGCCATCGCCATTAGCGATATTGCGGAGTAATTCCATATCGGTAATGAGTACTTCTTTTTTATCGACTGAAATAACATTTTGCTTTTGCAGGCGAGTGAAAATACGACTGACGGTTTCAATGGTTAAACCCAGGTAATTGCCTATGTCGGTGCGTGACATGGGCAGGCGGAATGCATTGGCCGAAAGTTGTCGGCGGCTATTGCGGCTGGAAATACTCAGTAATAATGCGGCTATGCGCTCTTCGGCACTGCTTTTGCTGAGTAAGGTAATAATCTGCTGGTCCTGGGTTATTTCACGGCTCATAAGTTGGAAGAAGTGACGTTGCAAATTAGGTATTTGTAAACTTAATTCTTCCATCCGATTGAAGGGGATTTCGCACACAGATGCGGTTTCCAGTGCGATTACGGAGTTGGTGTAACGGTTGTCAGCTATGCCATCCATGCCCACTACTTCTCCGGGCAAATAAAAACCGGTGACTTGCTCTTCTCCATTATCGCTCAGGGTCAGCGCCTTTACCGCACCGGAGCGTATTGCATAAACCGAGTGAAAATGGTCATTGGCGCGATAGAGATAATCGCCTTTTTGCAAAGGCTTACCGCGTTGGATGATACCGTTTAGGCGGTCGATATCCTCAATGTGCAAACTGATAGGTAGGCAAATGGTATTTAGCCGGCAATTACCGCAGCTGACTCGTTTATCGTGAGGACAGTTTGCATCTTGGGTTTTTACGATATTTTGATTAACTGTCATGGCGCCGGCACCTCGATTAATAGTCATGGTGCTAGCACTTGCACCACCAGATAAAAAGGGATTGTTGCAGCTTTACTGGAGGTGGTAAATAGTTGATTTAGCTCAAATGTGAGCGGAAATATCGGTATTGGGGCAACACTGGTTATTGATGTCGGCTTATAACCAAAAAGAAGGCTGGTTTGCTAAAAGAGCCTCTTTACTTGCAGTTGGCTCGATAATATATTGGATCTGCTGGTCAGTTAGCAGCATTATTTATGGTAAGTCGCATCGTTGTTCTAGCAGTAAAACTATTAGCACCTCGTTCTGTTTTTCATAAGTAAGATCTGAATTCACCAGCTTAATCCCTTGTGGAGTATTCATTTTTATTAAAAACACCGAGGTTAATTATGGCTAGAAGTACTGGTACCGTTAAATGGTTTAATGAATCCAAAGGTTTTGGTTTTATCGCAAGTGAAGCCGGGCAAGATGTATTTGTACACTACAGCGCTATCAGTGGTTCGGGTTTTAAAACCCTGGCTGAAGGTCAGCGTGTTGAGTTTGATGTGAAGCCGGGCCAAAAAGGTCCGCAAGCGGAAAACGTAATTGGTCTCTAATTCGTCTCGCTAGTTTGACCTGTCGCTCGACAGGCAACCTTCTAAAAACCGCACTCTATGTGCGGTTTTTTTATTACTGGGGATTGCTGGATTAATCTGCCACCATCACTTGGTTGCGCCCTGCAGCCTTAGCGGCGTACAACGCCCGGTCAGCTCGCGCTAGCCACTGGTTAAAGTTGTTGTCTTGCGGTGAAAAAATAGCGACTCCCAAACTGACGGTCACTTGTAAGGTATGGGTTTCGTGGTAGCCGACAGCAGTAGCCACACGAGCGCGTATTCGCTCGGCAAATTGTACTGCGCCACTGGTGTCGGTCTGGGGCAGTAAAATCACGAACTCTTCACCGCCATAGCGACTGGCGAGGTCCATGCCCCTGGCTTCAGCCTGAATTGCCCCGGCGATAGTACGGATGACCAAATCGCCTGCTGCGTGGCCATATCGATCATTAATGTTTTTGAAGTGATCTATATCCAGCAATACTAGCGCACTGCCGTTGCCGGTTCTTTTGGCGCGCTGCCATTCTTTGGTCAGGCGTTCATCCATGGTGCGACGGTTTAATAAACCCGTCAGCCCATCGATTTGCGCCAGGCTTTCCAGACGCTCATTGGCGCTGTGCAGTTCACGCAGCAACTTGTCGGTGGATTGCTGCCACCGGGTGAATAGTTGATAGCCAAAGAAGGCGATGAACAAAATTATCATCGCAAACACCCAGAAAAATACCCAGGTCGTCTGCTGTAATACCGAGATGGCATCTGTCACTGCGGAAGGATTCGCGGCGAGAGCCTGATTCAGGTTTGCATCTGCCAATTCAATGGTGGCCGCCCCATAAACCAGCACACTGGTGGATATGGCACCCAATAGCCGCAGCACTGAGCGGCGAACATTGCCACTGGCTGCCCGCCAATATTTGGGGTGGCGGTGTTGCCAGCGCGTAATAAATGGCCAGGTAACAGCCAGTAGTGGGCCAACAATAAGCACGCTCTGGAGAAACCCGCCCAGCCACCAGCCCTGCCAGATGGCTAATAAGCCTGTGCGATCAATATGGTTGGTGTAGCACCAAATAAGCGCGCCACTTGAGCTGAATATGCTGGCTACAAAACTCAGCTGGATATAAAACAGGATTGAATTGGAATCGCGCAGCTTTTTACTGACGGGAATGGCTTGATACCCCACTGCCATAATTGCAAACCCCAAGGGATTGGCACAGGCAAAGATTATCGCCCAGTGCCAGGGCATGCCGGAATAAAACGCGAGTGCCAAAGTGGATAAATACGCCGGTATGGCGCCCCAGCGCCAGCCGCAGGTAAGCGTGAGAAACAAACAGATAATGAGTGTGGGATAAGCGGTGAGGTAAACAGTGACCCCGCCAAACGCAAGTGGCAATCCCGACCAACTGTTCATGACTGATAACAGTCCGAGTGCAACACTCGCCAGTACCAGTGCACACCAACCACCAAAAATAAGGGCTTTTTCCCGTTGACTGCCAAGTCGCCAGAGCTGGGTAGGGGATAATGTGCGGTAGTGATGTAATAGGTTCAAAAAAGTCTCCAACTTTTATCCTGTTCCTGCAGCAACTGTCCGGTTGCTGTATTGCTTCTCCAGTGTGTAACTTGTTTAAGAGTATAGGTTTAAATTTTTATGGCGCGATAATATATATTCAGGCCTCCCATTTTTCAGAACATACATTTGATAAGTCATGCGGTTCGGTTTGTTTAATGATCAGTGGTAAAGAAAAACAAAGCCTAAATGCAGCAATTTCCGCTGATGTATATTGATCAGCAAAGAATACCGGGCAGGAACATGATGAGTCAGGAAATAGAGATTAAATACCAGCGGTTGCGCTCGATTTTTTTTGGTTTGTGCATTATTGCTGCAGTGATGTTGTTTTTATCCAGTACGCGCAACATGGCAAAAAGCTCGGCGGCGGCAAGTTGGCCTGTGCACACGGGGGTAGTAACCAACGAAATACGTAGCGGATTCTCCAGTGGTTACTACGGAGGCCGTTGGCTGACGTATCGCTACGAGATTGATGGCAGGGAATTTCGCGGTACCCGGGTCGGGTTTGGTATCAGTCGCCCGCCTGCCGGCTTAAAAAATGGCGACCGGATACCGGTTTATGTAAATCCTGAGGATAACAACCAAGCGGTTGTCGCGGTGGGAATAAACAAAAGTCATTTTATTGGGCTGGTGTTTTCCTTTGGATTTGGTTGGCTGGGGATGCTCATTTGGCGGCGAACGGTTTAGCGCCGGTCACGCAAAATCCGTCAGTGCTACCCAGCCGCGGATTTTGCCAATATAGACAAACCCGATTCCCAGTTTTACTACATAACGCGCATCGCCCGCAGAAGGCGGGTCATATTCTTCCAGCCCTTCCAGCGCCAGCGATGTTTCCAGTGGTGCTTTCCAGCGCAAGATTTGCGGGCTATCCGGCATACTAAGTTCTGTATCCGTCCACACAAGGCCATCGCGCTCTACCGGTGATGCATGGTTGAAATCCGCCGGAATAAACACCGCCGAAGTTCCCGCCATTTTTTTGTAAAATCTTTCTCTCATGCCAGGCTCCTTATTAGTGGAGCCATTAAAACATCCAAGGCAAACAATAGTTTGACTTGGGTCAATCAGATACTGGTTGGCTGTGGCGAATTAAAGTGTTGGTCTTATGGCGTTAGGAAATCTCAACCAATGTTGCGAGTTGGACTAAATAAAGTGCTGTTTTTATCGGGTGTGCTGCTGTTGCTCCCAACAGCTTTGCATAATTTGCCAGCTGTGTTTTGTAGGTGGCCAGCTCGCGCGCAATAAACTCGTCTTCTGGTTCTTCGCTGTCAGGCTCACTACTTTTGTAATCGACAATCCAGCGCACTCCGTTTGCGATAAACGTGCGGTCGATAATGGATTCTTTGATATCGAGTCTATTTTTTTGCATAAGCGATAGCTCACAAGCGCTTTGCTCGTGATCACAATCCAATAACCAGCGGCCTTGTTCGCTGGCGAGCGTTCGCATTATTGCCAGATCAATTTTACCTAATGCTTTGTCCAGCTTGTCGCCATACCAGCCAAGTTGTTGCAGTTGAATTTTCCACAATGGTTGTTGCTGATGGATAAATTCAGCCGCCGGTACGCAGTAATTTTTGCTTACCAGTTTATTTTCAACCAGTGCTTGCAAAGCGCTATGGATAATAGTGCCGGTGTGACGAGCGAGTCGTGCATTGGTGGTTTCCACTTCGGGGATGTTTAATGGGTTTTCAAGCGTCTCTGCGGCGTTGCTGCCAAATTCATGACCGCGGTAAGCATCCAGTAGTTTTACATCCGTCAGTGGTGGCATTTGCCAATCGGGTTTGAGGCGCAATAAATGTTGCAAACCTGGTTTGCGTTCACGATTAATTTCAACGTTGAACGATGCATTGTGTTTTAGTGTTTGTGCATGGTCTTTTACAAAAGGCCAAATACTGTGCAGTAGTGAGTTTTTGGCTGGTGCTTGCGCAATCTCATCTTTGTGGTTGATGCAGGCAATTAAATGCAAACGTTTAATGGCGCGAGTGCAGCCTACATATAACAAACGAGTTGCTTCAAACGCCTGCTGTTTTTCAGCCTCGCGGCGCATGAAGCGGTAGAGCGGATCCTCTTCTTTGCCTGTCGCGGCAAGTGAGCCTAGCAGCAGTTGTTTTTTTCCACGGTGATTGATTCGCTCTTGCCATAGCAGTAATTGTTTGTCGTCTTTACGGGCGCTGCGGTCAAGGCCGGGAATGATTACCGTATCAAATTCCAGGCCTTTGGATTTATGAATAGTCATCACTTGCAGTTTCGGATCTGCATCGGCTTTGGGCGCGGCAAATAACCGGTCAATCGCTGTTTGAAATGCCTGCCAGTCAGGAATGCTGCCACCTTCCTGGTGTTTATCTAGCAGTGCAAAAAAACTGTTGATGTTCTCCTGATCATTGTTGTCCAGTAATGTCGCTGGGCCGCCCAGTGCAAACCATGCGCCTTCTATCCATTGACGCAGTGGCTTGCGATATTTTTCCGCAAGGGTGTTCTGCAGTATTGGTACTACACGTTTTAAAATACTCTTTCCTGCGTTGCTAAGTGCCGTTATTTTTTCAAAATTTAATAATTGCAGCAGCAGCACGGCAAATTCATTGTCGTTAAGACGTGGATTGATATCGGTTAAATCGGCGGTAGTTATTGCATGCAAGTCGTGATGGTCCAACCCGCACCAGGGCGCGCGCAAAATTGCCAACCAGGCTATGCGGTCGGCCGGATTTAATAGAGCGCGAGTCAGGGACAGTAAGTCGATAATTGCCATGCGGCTGGCGAGGCTATCAATTTCAGTGGCTTGGTAATCCAAACCTGCGGCGGTTAACGCTGGCAAAATACTTTTAAGGTGATTGCGTGTACGTACCAGAATCGCAATGCTGCCTTGAGCATCATTTTGTTTTGCTTGTTTGACCAGTGTTACAACTGTTTCGGCCTCCAGTTGCTGGGCTTGTGTTTTGGATAAACTATCGTCTTGTGTGTCTTCATCGCCTTCATCACCATAGTTATTTTTATTTTCTGCAGAGAAGGGGCAGATATAAAAATCGACGGCGTTGCCCTCCAATACGGGTTTAAAAGCGACTGAAGGTGAGTAACACACTGCGCCGCGACTAATGTCGTCCTGTGCAGGAAAAGCGTGTTGGAATACCTGATTTACCCAGTTGACTACACCGGCTTGTGAACGGAAATTCACGCGCAAATCCAACGCTGATAAATGCACTGTGCCTATGCCTTGCTGGCGCGCATCCAAAAACAAACCGACATTGGCATTGCGAAAACCATAACAGGATTGCATGCCATCGCCCACAATAAACAGTGTGCGGCCATCGCCCGCTTGCCAGCCGCTGGTAAGTTTTTTTAGTAATTCAAGTTGGGGGCTGGCGGTATCTTGAAATTCATCGACCAAAATATGGCGAATGCGATAGTCCAATTGCAAGGCTAAATCACTGGGTGAGTCTTCATCGCCCAGTGCATTTAATGCGGCTTGGCTGATGGCTGTGTAGTCAGTTGCACGTAATTGTTTAAAAACCACTGTTAGTTGTGCGGCGAGCACCGGCAGAATGCTGGTGAGGCTGTCGAGCAATTGCCATTGGTGTTCAGCATAAAACGCAGGTGGCAAGCTGCGCACTTCATGCAAAATTTCTGCGGTATCGGGTGCTGTTTCACTGAGCGCGGCAATTAGTGCGCTGAATTGGTTTTTTAATTCAGCATGTTCTTTGCCGGCGGGGAAGCCCTCGTTCTTGGTCAGGCGCGCGCGAAAGCCGCCGCTATTGGTCAGCAATAAATCGCAAATAGCTAACCATTCTGGTATGGCTTCCGGCTCTGCTGCTGGCAAATGGGTAATACCTGATAATTCGTGAATGCGATTTTTTCGTTCGCCTTCATCTTGTAAGTTAGTTGCGGCGCGATCAGCAATTTGGCAGATTTCGCTGGCGTGCAGCAGCAGGTTGCGGGTTACTAGCTGTAAATGTTCACGAATCACATCACTCAATACTGCTTCCAGGTAGATGCGCGCTTCTTCATGCCGTGCTTGCAAAAGAATGCCAAGCCATTGTTCCCGTTTGCCAAGTAAACCGGTTAACAATTTTTCGACAGCTGGAAGGTTGTTATCCAGGTGTCGAAGTAACTGCGTTAAATCTTGGCGTAGTGGTGTGTCATCTTCCAGAAAAGTAAATAATTCGCGCACGGCCAAGGCATAGGCTTGTTCAGCATCATCCAGTGTGTCTGGTTGTGCGCCTATGCCGCTGGCGAGTGGCAATTGTTTGGTGATTGAACGGCATAAACTGTCAATGGTTTGCACGCGAAGGCGCTGCGGACTTTGCAATAAATTCCATTGCAGTTGCTGGTCGCGTTGCAGAACCGCTTGTGCAATTTTCCAGGTGCGCAGGGCGTGTGGGTCGCTCGGTTCCGGCGTGTCGGCTGCATGCCAAAGAGCCTGCATAATACGGTCTTGCATTTCGCCCGCGGCCTTGCGGGTAAAGGTAATTGCCAACACTTCTTCTGGTTCATCGCAGCTGGCCAACAGGGTTAGCACTCGCTGTGTGAGCAACCCGGTTTTACCGGAACCTGCGGGTGCAGATACCGCAAATGAACTCTGTGGGTTGAGCGCATCTATACGTACCTGTTGGTCAACAGGTTGCTGCAGCAATTGGTTATTGATATCCGTCATTAAATAGCTCCCTGCGGATTTTTTATAAAAGTGGTGAGCGCATCAGCTTCAGGTAGGCGATTCAAGGCTAATAAATCTTCAGCGTATTGAGCGGCGGCAGGGTTTTTCAAATCGACGCGGGCATCCCCCTGAATAAAATCCCGCGCGAGTTGTTGCAAATTGGTTTGCCACTCGTGTATCTGCTCCTGCCAGCTTTGTTTGCCGGGGAAAATGCCTTCGTGCATTACTTGCAATTCGCCGGTACCAATCCATTGCATGGCTTTAGCATTAATTTGGGCGAAGGCAATGGCGTTAATCTTGTTGTGTGCTGTAACCGCATAAAGTGGCAGCTGGGGTTCATCCATACGTTCGCCTTGCCAGCTGGCAGCTTTGGGGTTGCCAGTTTTGTAATCAATTAATACTAAGTCGCCGCTAGCCAGTTCATCGATACGGTCTATGCGTAATTTCAGTGGTAAACCGGTGAAGTTAATTTCTACGGCCTCTTCAATAGCAATAACCTTGAATGGAGGGCGGGTTTTTTCTTGCGCTAGCCAATCAGCTAATAGTGCGCTCAATCGCTCTTGTTCCAGCTGCGCATAATAGGCACCAATACTGGTTCCGCGTTTTTGTTTAAGGGTGTCTATGGCTTGTTGTGCATGTTTATTGATTAAGTTGACGAGTGTTTCATCGGCTAGCGCAATAAGGTTTTTTTGATCTTTTAAATCGCGCCAGATATTGGCCAGTGCATCGTGCAGTAAATTGCCGCGTTCGATTGCAGAAAAACCAATCACAGGAGCATCGATTGTTTGCGCACCCAAGCGCAAACGGGCAAACGCATTAAACGGGCAGGCCGCTTGTTCTTTAAAAAGGTTGGCGCCGCCACGCACAGTTTCCCGGGTGATATCCAGCAGGGGAGCTGTGGCGCAATCTACCAGCTCCCAGTCTTTTGCTTGTGCAAGGCGGCGATAGTTTTCGGCACTACTGGTGTCGCTATGGATGATGTCGCTCAGTGGTGTTGGTGATAAATGACGAATTAATGCGCTGGGGCTTAACTCGCTGCCATCATCGCTGTGGGCAGAACTAAAAATCACTTCAGGGGCACAGGATTGATAGTGGGCAGTTAAGGCGCGTGCAAATTCTAATTCGCGCTCTGCGCTAGCGTGTGGCATTTTTTTGTTGCGCTGTAAATTGATGGGCAGCAGTGGGTTGGGGGCCGGTACTGGCGGCCACTGGCGATGATGAAGCCCGACTACCCAGCAGTGACTGAATGCCAAGCCTGCGCCCTCCAGAGCGCCCAAAATTTGGATTGGCGACTGGGGAGTTTGTGCCTGAAATGGCATTTTGCCTGCAATGCTGCGCAGTTGTTGGATGGCATTGCTGTAGCTGAAATGAACACCCATACCATCCAGTTGTAAAAAGTTATCCAGTACTTGATTCCACAACATGAGCTGTTGGTATTCCTGGCTATCCAACCGGCGTGAGCCAGGCCAGCCCAATAGCTGTAAATGCTGTTGAAAAAAGTCACACCAATATTCTGCGGTATGAAATCCAAAACTTTGGCGTCGATAATTTTCCAATTGCACCAAGCGAGTTGCCAGATGAGTGTTGCTATCGGGAATATGCAATTTGCTGGAAAGCTGTTGGCAATAATAGCGGAGGTCGCCCAGGCTAATGGTAAAGCGGCCGAGTTTGCGCAAGCGTTGAATAAGTTGCGCGCGTAATATCAATTCGTTATCGGCATCGCCAAAAAAAGGTGAAAGCAAGAGGTTGCAAATCGCTTCCAGGTTCCAGGTGGATTTTTGCAATTCGAGCAAATCTAATGTGGCGGCGATAATTGGGGTGGTAGCAAGTGGTGTGCCGGCTGAAAAATTGAAGGGCAAGGTGTAGCGTGGCTGGTCTGGTAATGCCGCCAGGGGTTCAAACACTTCAATAAAAATTCGCTCTACCTGATCGCGGCACTGCCCAAGGTTGGGCACGATAATGCCAATCATAGCCTCAGGATTATTTTCCAGTTGTTGTTTGCTCCAGAGTGCCGCTGCGCGTATTTCCTGTTCCGGTGTTGGTGTTTCTGTACGCGTTAATCGGCTGTGGTTTTGGTGCGGTTTAATACTGGTTAGTACTTGGCAGGCAGAGTTAATAAGATCCTGATGTTGCGGTGGTATGTCATCGAATCCAGTGAGATGAATGACTGCCTCGGTGTGCAATGCACCCTGTTTAAATGCATCAATAATTATTTGATTGGCTTGTTCCTGAGTGATGAAACCGAGGCTAACAAGCTTTGCGTTGAATTCTGCTGCCCAGGTCAGCCAGCAGAAACTATTTGTCTGTGTGCCGGCTAATGGCTCGGCATCTTTTACATCCTGATAGCTTAATTGCCAAAGTTCCAGATTGCGCAGGGCATTGTCGGCGGTTTGTGCCAGAGGTTCGGCCTGCAAGAGTGCCTCGGCCAGCGATGACTCTTTGATGATATTTTCCCACAGCAGCTGGCGCTGCAGATTATTCACTATACGCACTGCTGCCGCAGGGTAGGTGCGTCGTTGCAACAGACCCCACAGTGAGCTGATCCACTGACTCAAAGAGTAAACCCGTGGGGTAGGCCACACGCTGGTATTGTTGCCCAGTTGCCACTGACCGTAAGCGCGCAGCAAATGGTTGCGCAAGCGATTATTGGCGGTGATGATCAATTGGTTTTGCTGGATAGCCTGAAGGTATGGGGAAATCTCGAAATAGGTATCAACCATGATAAATATCGCCTGGGCTTTGTAATCGATAGCACGAAAAAGTGGGCGTCATTATGGCACCCTAACCATTGCCCTTGCGACCTGCAGATTCGCTGGTGTTGACCGCAACAGGGTGTAAAGTTTGGTTATAAGCCTTTGTCACACAAGGAGTTAGCAAATCTCTTTGCTTGTTTGCCTGCGGGAATCATGGTACTTTTTGAACAATAACAAAACGAACAGCCGGATGTTCAAGGTCGCAGTAGCTCTGCTCACTGTGCAACTGCTAAAGGAAAGCACTCAGAATGCCGAAAAGGCAACTTGCGTAAGCAATCAGGCAAATCAAGGTCAATACTTCCGGTGAGGAGCATCTCATCGCCCCCGGCTTTTGTAGCGCATCTAACGATATTGTTTTCTGGCTGTATTGGGTTGTGCGATCACAAAAGTTCGGCGATTAACTCCTTTGAGTTCCATAACGATAAGCAAGTGACCTTATGAACCAGCAATCTATTGGCCAGCAAACCATTGGCACTAACACCATTGGTAAGTACAGATGGACCATCTGTGCCTTGTTATTCTTCGCCACCACGGTCAATTACCTGGACCGGCAAGTTCTCAGCCTCTTGTCTCCTGACCTCTCCAAAGAGTTCGGATGGACCAACTCGGATTACGCCAACATCACCGCCGTATTCCAATTTGTCTACGCTATTTCCATGCTGTTTGCCGGCCGTATTATCGACAAGATCGGCACCAAGTGGGGTTATCAGCTCGCCATTTTTGTTTGGTCACTGGGCGCTATCATGCATGCTTATGCAGTGCCGATTGGCGAGTGGTCAAACCATGTATTGGCCCTGGCAGGTATCGCCGCGGTTCCGGTATCGATTATTGGTTTTATGATGTCGCGCGCAGTGCTTGCCATTGGTGAGGCGGGTAACTTTCCGGCGGCAATCAAAGCAACGGCAGAGTATTTCCCCAAGAAGGAGCGCTCCTTTGCGACGGGTATTTTTAACTCGGGTGCAAACGTAGGCGCTATTCTGGCGCCGCTGACAGTGCCCTGGATTGCAGCTCATTGGGGCTGGCAAACAGCGTTTATCATCATCGGCGCTATAGGTTTTGTCTGGATGATTTTCTGGCACATCTTTTATGACAAACCCACTGAACAAAAACGGTTGAGTGCCAACGAGCGCGCCTACATTGAAAGTGACAGTGAAAAAGAACAGCTGCAGCTGGATGATGCCGGTGAACAAAAAGTTTCCTGGTTTAAATTGCTGACTTATCGTCAGACTTGGGCCTTCACCTTTGGCAAGTTTATGACCGACGGTGTCTGGTGGTTCTTCCTGTTCTGGCTGCCCATTTTCCTCGCCAAACAATACGGGATTAAAGGCACAGAATTAATGTTGCCACTTACCGTGCTCTACAGTATGACCATGATTGGCAGTATTGGCGGTGGTGCATTGCCCATGTATTTCATTAACCGTGGTTATACCGCTTACGATGGCCGCATGAAGGCGATGTTGTTGATCGCACTCTTCCCATTGGTTGTACTTTTGGCACAACCATTTGGTCACATTAGTTTCTGGGTGCCAATTATCTTGATTGGTATAGGTGCATCGGCTCACCAGGCATGGTCGGCAAATATCTTTACCACAGTGTCAGACATGTTCCCCAAGAAAAGTGTTGCCTCGGTTGTCGGCATTGGCGGTTTGGCTGGCGGTATGGGTGGTGTGGCAGTATCAAAAACAGCGGGCTGGTTATTTGATTACTACGATTCTCTGGGCAAGATCGAAACGGGTTACGCGATCATGTTCGGCTTCTGCGCACTTGCTTATTTGCTGGCCTGGGGCGTGATGAAAGTGTTGGTTCCCAAATACAAGCCAATCACGGATCTGTAATGTTGGTTGCTAACTGACCATCGGTTAAGCATTATTTTTTGTGGAAACGCCGCGTACTCAAATGAGTAGGCGGCGTTTTTGTTTTGGGGTGAATGTTTTTTGCGGATTCGTCGTTGAGCTTAGGCTTGCGCATATCTTCGGGTATTAACCGAAAGGGCGATGGAGCTTCAAATCTCCAGATAGTCCAGATGCTGGATGCCAAATCCTGCGAGGGCAGGGCCAAGCGCTTGAGCCTGCGGGGTATGCTTGGTGAAAACTGCCCGGTGTAAAGGACGCGGATCATCGCTGGCCGGCAATTTGTTGTGGCTCGTCAATAAAAACTCTACGCGCCTCGCAATGGCCTCACCTGAATCAATCAATTTGAGTTCACTGGGTAGCTGCTGCGCTAATTCTTCTCGCAATAATGGAAAGTGAGTGCACGCAAGTACAAGTACATCCATTGTTTTTGTTTTGTCTGCCTGCATCAATTTAACGGCGATTGTGGCCAGTGCAGCGCGATCAATGTTTTCACCGCGCAACTTCTGTTCAGCGATTTCTACCAGCTCGCTGCTGCCTAGGGAAATAACATCGCATTGGGGGGCGTATTCACGGATCAATTCATGGGTGTAAGGGCGTGCAACAGTCGCCGGTGTTGCCAGTAAGCCTATTACACCGCTCTTGGTGAGTTGCGCCGCGGGTTTAATGGCTGGCACCACACCCACAATGGGTAAATCCAGTTTGGCACGCAAATGAGGCAGGGTAAGGGTGCTGGCAGTGTTGCAGGCTATCACTAATATCTCTGCCTGATAGCGCAGTAACAGCTCGCCAATAACCTTATCCACACGCGTAATCAACTCGTCTTCGCCTTTGGTGCCATAGGGGAAAAAAGCGTTGTCCGAAGCATAAATTAAGGGATGGGCGGGCAGCCGCTGTTGGATTTCGCGCGCAACACTCAGGCCGCCTACGCCGGAATCGAATACCAGGATAGTGGCGGGCTTGGCTTGGGGTACTGGGGAACTATGGGACTGGGACAAATCGGCTAGCCTGCAACTGAAGATATATTGCTAAAATGCCGGCAATTTTAGCGGCCGGCGTTGGTAAAGCCTAGCTGTGTTTCAACCTCTGGAGTTGTTTGTGAATCCTTCGATAATCTTGTTAATGGCTGCACTGGGCGGGTTGTTTTCCGGGGCGCTGCTCGTTTACTGGTTGTTCAACCGTCGTTTAGATCAAACCCTGATGGCCAAAACGCTTGAGCTTGAGGCTGTGCGTGTGCAAATGCAGCATGCCCATGAACTGCGCGAAGCAGCCCAACAGCACGAATTAGCCCAGGTAAAAATGCAATTGGGTGATTTGCGCAGTGAACTGAATAATACGCAGCTGCAAGAGCGCGAACAGCGCCAGATACTCGGAGTTGCCCAGCAGGAAGTGGCAGCCTTGCGCGAAAAAACCCAACATTTTACTGATTTGCAGCAACAACTATTGCGTAAGGACGATCAGCTAATTGCTTCCCAGCAAGAAAATGCCCAGCTCAAAACCCGTCTGGAGCAAGAGCGCAAACACTTTGCCGAGCAGTTGGCTTTGCTGCAAAACGCAAAAGTAGATTTGGCTAAAGAGTTTGAAAACCTCGCTAACAAAATTTTTGAAAATAAACAGCAGCAATTTAATGTCAACAGTAAAAGCTTGCTGGATACCACTCTTGATCCATTAAAATTACAACTCTCTGAATTTCGTAAAAAAGTGGAAGATGCCTATGAAAAAGAGAGTGCTGAGCGCAACCGTTTGGCCGGCCAAGTGGTAGAGCTACAAAAACAGGCGCAAAAAATTGGTGAAGATGCAGTTAACTTGGCTCAAGCCTTGAAGGGCAATACTAAAGCTCAGGGGAACTGGGGTGAGGTGGTGCTAGAGCGCTTGCTGGAGGAGTCGGGGCTGCAAAAAGGGCGTGAGTACGATACGCAAGTTAATTTTACCGCCAGTGACGGATCACGGTTGATGCCTGATGTCATCATCCATTTGCCGGAAAATAAGGACATAGTTATCGATGCAAAATGCTCGCTGGTTGATTACGAAAAATTTTGCAGCGCTGAAGATGAAGCCGAGCGTAAATATTATTTAAACGCCCACGTTAATTCTTTGCGTAATCATATTAAGAATTTAAGTATTAAAGACTACGAAAAACTTGAAGGGATAAAAGCGCTGGATTTCGTTTTTATTTTCATTCCTATCGAAGCTGCGTTTATGTTTGCCTTACAGCATGAGCCTGGCTTGTACCGCGAGGCTTATGATCGCCACATAGTCTTGGTAAGTCCAACAACCCTCTTGGCTACTCTGCGCACTGTAGAAAATATCTGGCGCTACGAGAAGCAAAATAAGAATGCCGAACGTATTGCCAAGGATGCCGGTGCATTACACGACCAGTTTGTGTTGTTGTTGGAATCGCTGGATAACATAGGTAATTCGCTAAATAAAACCCAGGAGGCCTACAACAAAGCCCGTGAAAGGTTGCAGACAGGGCGCGGCAATTTGGTTAAACGAGTGGATGATATTCGACGTTTGGGCGCAAAAACCAAAAAGACCATTGCCAGTCATTTACTGGAGGATGCAGGGGCGGAGCCGGACAGTGAAGAATTGCTGATTGGCGCTGATGAAGAGCAGGAATCTACCGCATCCAAGCCTGATTGATTTGGAGCATAAAAGAGATTAAGTATGAATTTAACATCTGTAGTTATGATTTTTGCCTTGGTTATTATTCTGGTTTTGACAGCAATTGCCGGACGTTTGGTGTTTTTAGTTTATCGCCAGGAGAAGGCGCGCAAAGAAAAATTAGCTGCGCAAGAATTAGCTAATCAACAGGCACAAATGGCGCAACGTGAATGGATTAATAAAAGTATCCAGATATTGGCCCAGGCGCTCCACAATGATGAACTTAGTTTAACTGAGGCAAGTATTCGTATAGCGGGCTTGTTGGAGAGTCTTGATATTAATGGCGAGGTAAAAACAGAATTTTCCGCCTTTTTTCAGCTGCGTGATAAAACCAGCCATATTCCTTATCTGGAGGCTTGGAAGCAGCTTTCGGTAACTGAACAGCGCAAGTTCGATATTGAACGACTGCAACAGGAGGCTACCTTTAATGATTTTGTAATGGATGCCGCCAAGCGTATTTTAGGTCGTACATTTTAAGCAGAAATATTTATGTCCCCATTTATTTGTCGCGCTATGCAATTGCGTGATCTCGCGGATGTTATTCGCATTCAGTCTGAAGCTTATGTTGATGAAATACTTGAAACAGACGAAGTCATAACCCAGCGTTTTATCCAAACAGCCGACACCTCCTGGGTAGTTGAGCGACGCGGTGAGGTGTGCGGTTATCTGGTGGGTTATTACACAAATTTGGGAGAAGTCAGCCCTTGGGGTTGTGAGTTTTCACATAAGCCATCAGCCGATACATTTTATATGCATGATCTTGCAATCAGCCGTGCGGCTGTCGGTTATGGTTTGGGGCCATTTATCGTTAAGCATGCCTTGGCACAGGTGCCACATGATGCTTTGACTCACGCAGCCTTGGTGTCAGTGCAGAATTCAAAAGGCTTTTGGGAGAAGTTGGGGTTTGTGACTTTTGAAAACTTGATGCAAGCCCAGCGACAGCATTTAGCAACTTATGCGGGGCCTGCATTTTATATGGTGAAATCTCTGCAGGTTTGACTCTTTATTTTCTTTTCAGGATTACACCGCATTCCAGGTGGTGGGTGTAGGGAAACTGGTCGAAAATAGCAAAGGCGGTAATTGTGTGCGTCTGCGTAATGGATGTTAAATTATCGCGCAATGTGTCCGGGTTGCAGGATATGTAAATAATATTATCGAAGCCTTGGGCGATACTTGTAGTGTGTGGGTCAAGACCGGCGCGTGGTGGATCTACAAAAATAGTTGAAAAATTATAGTCAGCCAAATTTACATGACGCAAACGGTTAAATTCCCGCACACCATCCATTGCCTGTGAAAATTCTTCGCTCGACATGCGCGCAATTTGAATGTTGTTAATTTTGTTGGCTGCAATATTAAATTGTGCAGATTCAACGGAGGTCTTTGATACCTCGGTTGCCAGTACCTTGTCAAAATTGCGCGATAAGGGCAGGGTGAAATTGCCATTTCCGCAATAGAGCTCCAATAAATCACCGCCTATCTCTTTGCTATGTTCAACAGCCCAACCCAGCATCTTCTCGCATACACTTGCATTTGGTTGGGTGAAGCTGGCCTCTACTTGTTGATAGGCGTAGGTTTGTCCCGCCACAGTTAAGTGTTCTATTACATAGTCGCGATCAACCAATACACGTTGTTTGCGGCTGCGGCCAACCACATCAATTCCGAGTTCGGTTTTCAGGCGGCTAACACGCGTGATCCAGTCCTCTCCCAGTGCTTTGTGATAAATCAGTGTTATCAATGCTTCGCCACTTTGGGTAGTTAAAAACTCAACCTGATAAAGTTTGTGGCGCAGCAATTCATCGCTATTAATTTCCGTGAGTAAACGTGGCATCAGCGTATTAATTAATACTGAACCCACCGGAAATTCATAAATCGGATAAGGGCGCTTAAATTCGTCCTGGCTAAACATAATATAGTCAGTGCGTTCTTTCTCATGCCATACACGAAATTCAGCTCGCATACGGTAATGTTTTTCCGGCGACGGAAAGACTTGAATATCAGGAAGAGAAAAAACGGAGAAATCTGCTTGGATGCGATGAATTTTTTCGTCTAGTTGATGCTGGTAACTGGCAGGGGAGAAGTCGGTAGGATTCATAAATAGCTCATTATAAAAGGCTCAAGCTCCGGCTTGCCGGAGCTTGTTTTTGGCCATTATAACTTTTTTGCCTCACATTTGCCCCAGTCGCATAGCAGGACTTCCATGGCTTTGCTGCCACAAAAATTAGCATAGGCTTCTTTTGGCCAATCATTGGCTATGACCAGCGTATAGGCATCCGGGCAGTTGTTTTGGTGGGTTTTGTTAATACTGAAATAGCTTTTTCCGGCGGGGATGCTTTTTATATTGCCGGCCAAACGTGGTGAATTAAGAGCATTGATATCTAAAAGTTGTTCGTTCATTAGGCCTGCCTGTGCGTTGGCAACCTGTGGGTCTGAGGTCAATGACAGGCCGGCATCTGACATTTTGGCAAGCATAAAAGAGCAAGTTTTTTGTTGGTTTGCAATGCTACGTTTGTTGAGTGACAGTTCAGTTTGGGCTTCCTGGCTTGCCTGTAATGCCATACGAATCGCAGTGGGGGCAAGCGTTAGCCCTGCATACTCGAAGCTATTGTCTGCTTGCTGTTGGCTGTAAAAGTTATCAGCAGCGGCAACGAGCTTGGCATTGGCGTTTAGCCAATCCTGCTGAACATTTATTGCATCAACTTCTATCTCTCCGCCTAGTGCTGCACACTTGGCAAAAATTTCATTGTAATAAACATTCTTGTATAGAATTTTTTCTGCTGCAGCTGCAAGCGTATTGTTGTCGCTAGTTGGTGGGGTGGCTGCACAACCACTCAACAACAATGTGATTAGGCTTAAGCGAGTAATTTGGCGGAAGTTGATCATTTTTATTAATTTCCTATGGGTAATTTAATAATAAAACAGCTGCCCTTACCGGGGGATGTTTTTACGTCAATAGAACCTTGATGGCGTTCAGTAATAATAAAGTAGGAAACCGATAGCCCAAGGCCTGTACCCGAACCAACTTCTTTAGTGGTAAAGAATGGCTCAAAAATATGTTCGCGCACAGTATCTGTCATGCCTGGGCCATTGTCCTGAACCTCTATCACAAGATGATTAGCGTCTGTAAATACTTTTATCCAAATGCAAGGGCTATCTGGTTTTTGTTGGTCAAATGCCTGGGTTGCATTGCGTAATAAGTTTAAAAGTACTTGCTGAAGTTCAGGTGCGGACGCTTTCACAGGCGGTAGTGGTTCGCAATATTCAGTAGTGATTTTTATCGGGATATTATCGTTTATTGTGTTTGCATGCTGACTGCTGCGATTGAGTACGATGGTCTGGTCGATAACATGTTTTATATCGATAAAATCAATAACACGTTTTGAATTGTGCGAAAACTCAAGCATGTTGCGCACAATGCTGGCAGAGCGCTCTCCGGCCTCACGCATTGCATCCAACATCTGTGGAATATCGCTGGCTTTTAAATAGGCGTCTAATGCCTGCAAATCTACAGATAACTGTTGTGCGCGCGCTTGGTTCATTGCAAGGTTTGGGTCGGTGCGGCGTGTTATGTTTTGGGCGTTTTGTAAAATAACGCTGAGCGGATTATTAATCTCATGAGCGATCCCGGCGGCAACTTCTCCCAAAGAAAACATTTTTTCATTTTGGATCATCAGGTTTTCAATGGTGACTTTAAAGGTTACGTCATCCATTCGAATGACTGCGCCTTGTTGGCTGCTTGAAATCAATGGGTAAATAGTAATTTCAAAGTAACGATTTTTTTGTTCAGGTTTTTGTTCGGCATGTTGTGTGGAGACTTGCTCTCCCTCGCGAATAGTTGTTTGAATCATCTGCAGGGTGATAGGGAAGCGCGGCAGTAGCGAGGTTATTTTTTTGCCCAGTGCGTCCTGCGAAAAAATTTCAAACGTATTTTCAGCTGCTGCATTCCAGTGAGTTATTTCGGCATCGGCAGTGACGCCGATAATAATTGAGGGCATGGAGTTGATCATGCTCTGTAAATAGAGCTTGGTTTCACGCAGTTGGCGCCCGGTATTTTCGTGGCGAGCCACTTCGTCAACAAGTAAATTATTAGTCAGATAAAGGCTATCGGTACGCTCGCGAATACGCTGCTCAAGTGCTTTTTGTGATTCCTTGAGCGCGTTGCGGGCGCGCTTGTTGCTCATCCTGCTGCGCTGCAACCCAATAATGAGCAGGGTTTGTAAAATCAGCAAAAAAATCACTATCAACCCTAAGCCGGTAATTGAGTCGTTAGGCGATAGATTGGCAAATGGGTCTGGTATCTTCATTGCTTGCTACTATTTGGGCCGCTACTAAGAGGATAATTTACTCGTTAGGCTTAAATATATCGAGTTCAACGGGTTGCAAGGCAATTACAGTTCAGCTTTTCGCCGCCTTGTCGATGTTTTGTGCGCTGCTGGCCTTTATTTGTCCTGATGAAAACTTTTTTTGTTGTTTTGCTGAAAAAAGTTTGACACGAGATACAGATTCGATAGAATGCGCACCTCTCAACGAGGGGCGGTTAGCTCAGTTGGTAGAGCAATGCCCTTACAAGGCATGGGTCACAAGTTCGAGTCTTGTACCGCCCACCAAAATTTTGTGCTCTCATGAACAAGAGCTGTTTAAAAAGCGATAACGTTTTTATAAACAATGCAAAATTACGTTTGAGAAGCATGCGGACCGGTAGTTCAGTCGGTTAGAATGCCGGCCTGTCACGCCGGAGGTCGCGGGTTCGAGCCCCGTCCGGTCCGCCACTTTTATAAAAGCCCGCACTGGTTGCGGGCTTTTTGTTTTTCTGCTGACATCAAAATGTCATATCTTCTTGTTAGTTTTTCTGTATGCGCTCTGGTGCGGGAACAAGATATTGATCTGTTTGTCCATCCATTGGCGTATCAAAGACACACAAAGGAGATTAAGCATGCAAGACTACATTGAAGACCTGTTAGACAGTCAATACGACGATAGTGATGATGATTCATACGAAGATTATTCGGACATTTAAGCTGGGGCGTTAAGCTGAAGGCACTACTTTTATTCCTTTTGATTCTTTCTCTTTTTATAACCATCCTTTTCTTGTTCTCTCAGAGCTAATAACTGCAGGTTTGGCTCGTTTTTTCTTTTTTGCTTCTTTCCGTCGAAGCGGTTGCAAATTTCTTTTAAAGTCATTTTGACGGGCGATTGTTCACGGTTTTTTGGCGTCTCATTTCCTATACTCAAGTTGTCCCTAATTCAGGCTTGAGATTTCTGCCCATGCCACACTCCAATTCCCCCAGTGCGCACCTGAATACCCCAAGCTTTGAGGCTGTTTTCCTATTTGATCAGGGGCGATTGGCGCGTGAGCTTTTGTATACCGAATTTGAGGCCATTCTTGATGGTTTTATTCCCGTACCTGATTTTGCAGGTACCTCTGCCAAGGCAACTTATCTGCAGTTGGATGCCGAGCTCCGGGTTGTCGGTATAGTATTTTTCCTGATTAGTTTTGACGCAAAAGGCATGGTGGATAGGCGCTGGAATGTGCCTCTACAGCAGTTACTGGAGTCTGCAGGTACTGGGCCAGATATGGGCGGTGGCCCTGTTAGGTTAGCTTGTTATAGCCAGTGTCCTGTGGCTTGGCACCAAAAAAATCTCTGGGATCCATCGATGCAAGCGGGTAACAATACTTTTATTGTGATTCGCGATGCAGTCAGAGCAAACCGTCTCGGGTTGATAGCAAAGGCGGAAAAACCGACGGTTACTGTGTCAAGTGGAGCTGTTGCGCCGCAAGCGACATTTGATCAGCAAGCCTTTGCGCGCGAGCAGGCTGCCTTGGAGCAACGTCTCCACGAGTACTACAACGCTGAGTTGGCAAAGCAAGTAGAGCAGTTAACAAAAGAGCAAAGTTTACATATCGCCACCTTGATGAATCAGAAACAGGTGAAGCTGCACAGCTTGCAGCAAGAGCATCAGGAGCGAGTGTTGGCTTACCAGCAAAAGTTGCAGCAATTGTCCCAAGAGAACAAAGACCTGCAAGAGCGCAATCAAACATTGAAAGAAACTCTTGATATACAGGCCACCAAAGTTGAGGGGATGCGCGAGTACTTTGCCCATAAACTCAAGGCTGCCCAGCAGGGCGAGTCCAGTCAAATTCAATTGCTGCAGGAAAATTTTGCCTTGGAGTTGGATGCAAAGATCCAAGCGGCCACAGCGGAACTGCGTGAAATGCTGGATATGCGCGAAGTCGAGTTGTTTTATCGACATCAAAATGAAAATACGCTCAAGGAAGAGATAGCGCAGTTAAAACAGGAAACCCAACAGCTGCTAAAAAATAGCGGTGATCAATTGCTTGCCCGCTTGGTCAAGGCGGGGGTAAATCTGGTGACCTTTTTGCCCGGCTTGGGCGAGGTGGCTATTCCTTTGGATGATATAGGTGTCTATTTGGAGAACCCCAATGCCTATGCAGCAGCCAAGGTTGGAGTCAATGAACCGGTATACCTTGCCTGGTTGGCTCACCATCAGATGCCATGTTGTAATGCTACTGATGCACGTGGCAAGGCCTGTGGGCGGAGCATTCGTGCGATTGAAACTCCGCTAGAATTTCACCCGGGTGAGAGTGATCGCTGTGCACAGCATCAAGCGGTTGCTTTGGGAATGGTAGCTGATAGCCGTAGTTAACAGTTTTGGTACTGGCTGCGAGCAGTGGCTTTATACATGCAGCGAGTGTGGTGCCAAGTGGTCATAGATACAGCTCAAGAATTGCTTAAGACGGCACTAGCCGTGCCTTTGCAGGAGGTAAAAACCAGAGAGCTTTCCCAGCAGGGTATTGAGCTTTGGGTGCGTCGGGATGATTTGTTGGATGCAGAATTATCAGGCAATAAATTCTATAAACTGTTCTTTAATTTGCAGTCTGCCCGAACTAAAGGTTACACCCAGCTGATCAGTTTTGGTGGTGCTTATTCCAACCACTTACATGCTTTGGCTGCGGCAGCCAATCGCTACGGTTTAAGGGCGCTTGGTGTAATTCGTGGTGAACGACCGGTGAAGTTAAGCCCAACATTGATCGATGCTGAGGCTTGGGGGATGAAATTGATATTCATCAGCCGTACTGAGTACGATCGCAAAACCCAGGCAGATTGGTTATCCGAGCTGCAAGCTTGTTATGGCGTGTCATATCTTATTCCTGAGGGAGGCGCTAATCTTGAGGGCGCTCGTGGTATGCAGCTATTGGGGCAAGCACTTGAGCTGCAAATGCAGGGCGACTATACCGCGGCCTGTATAGCGGTAGGCACCGGCACCAGTTTGGCTGGATTGGCAGCCGGTATCGATCAACAAAAAGCTGCCATTGGCTTTTCGGTATTGAAAGGTGAGGGTAGCTTGGGATTGGATATTGCCAGTACCTATCGCCAATTGAGTGTTACACGTTCCATCGCTGCAGATAACTGGCGATTAATTTCCGGTTTTCATGCGGGAGGCTACGCTAAAAAGCCCAGTGGCGAATTGTTTGAGTTTTGGCGTAGGTTTGAGCGTGAGACAGCGATACGTTTGGACCCGGTTTATACAATAAAAATGTTTTGGGGAATTCATTCCCTGGCGCAACAAGGCTATTGGCCGCGCGGTTCGCGTCTGGTTGCGATTCACTCGGGTGGTTTACAGGGGCGGCGCGGGTTTATCTGCCCTTGAAAATCGGCTTTCACCTTGAAGGAAGTTGTTATGCATGCACAAAAATCTCTACCTCTGCCGGACGTTGAATTTGATCTGAATTTAACGCATACCCTAGTGCCACTAAAGGACATGAGTGAAAGCCATTTGCTTGCGCTACTTGAGCATGCTGTACCTGAAACCCTCTGTGCCGGTCAGTTGTTGTTCAGCGCAGGGAATTATGACGGGCAGCACCTTTATTTGTTGCATGGTGATGTGAGCCTGGTAGCTGAGGATGGCTCGCGCAGTTTAATCAAAGGGCGCTCCTCTTTATTTCCTATTGCGCATCAACAGCCGCGACAGGTGACGGCGGTTGCTGAAACAGATTGCAGTCTGTTGCGAATCAACAGCGAGCAATTGGATAAATTGCTGACCTGGAGCCAAGTGGCGGATTATCTGCAGCTGAATATTTCCCGTGAGCGCGATTTGGATGAAGACGTGGACTGGATGATGACAGTGTTGCGCTCCAACCTGTTTTTTAAAGTCCCACCGTTAAATGTGGAGCAAATTTTTTCCCGCTTGCGCTCACAAGTTGTCTATGCCGGCGATGTGATTATTCGCCAGGGTGAAATTGGCGACCAATGTTATTTCATTAAAGAGGGTGAGGCCGATGTGATGCGCCATGAGGGTAATAAGCGCGAACATTTGGCTACCATTGGTGTGGGGCGTTGCTTTGGTGAGGATGCATTGGTCAATGATGCACCGCGCAATGCCAGTGTGGTAATGCGCACCGATGGCGTTCTTATGTGCCTTGCCAAACAAGATTTCTATCGTCTGCTAAAAGAACCGCTGGTTGCAACGCTGGCCTTTAACGAATTAGAGGGCGCGCTTGCCAAGGGCGCAGTAATGGTTGATGTTCGCAGTGAGGATGAATACAGCGAGGGGCATCTACAGCAGGCGGCGAATATTCCGCTTCACATCCTCGCTATAAAAAGCAGGCTGCTAAACAAAGAAAATATTTACGTATTTTATTGCGACACCGGGCGTCGCAGCCGGGCAGCAGCACACCTGTTAGCGCAACAGGGTTACAAAACCCTGGCGCTGGATGCTTGTGATCAATTATTTACCCCCAATGCTCGCCTGCACTATTTGGCGGATACGCAAAACTATTTGCTGCGTGATGGCTTGGCGGTAGCCGGCAAATAGGGCTAGTGCTTTGTTTGCTGGTGGGGCCATTCGTTTGGTACTACAAACGCGCGCAGGTGTTCACGCCAAACGATTTCTGTAGATTTATCACCAGCATCATATTTTTTAACGGCCGCTAACATCAGCGGCCGTTGTGTTTGTAGCAGATGTTGGCTGATACGCTCTGATAATCGAAGCGGATTCTGCAGGCTGGCTTCATCTCTCAATTCAATTGGTGAAAACCATTGATGATATTCCAGAATTACCCAGTGAAGATCTGCGGCTGCGTGTTGGTCGGTTGCTGTGTTGCAATCGGATATCAGCGCTAAAAAATCCCGTAAATACCACCAAAAGCCGCTGCCCTGATTGGTGTGGCTGTGACTTGGCCTCAGAAAGTACTTGCCAGGAATGGATTGCGCCAAGTCACTGCTGGAAAGTTTTGGTGGTGCAGGCGAAAAGAGATAGCCCTGCAAGCAGAGGCCTGTGTGCCAATGCTTGGCTTGTGGAAAGGTTTTTGTCAGTAATGCTTGTCCTTCTGCCGATTGATGCAGCGGCAACTGGTGCTCAGTCAAATGTGCCAGTTTAAGATCCAGGCGGTCGTTGCTATTGGGGCCGAGCCAATGGTGCCAAGCGTTGGCTTGTTGCGGATCATGCGTGTCGCATAAATAAAATTTCACTGCAGTTTCAATATGCCAATATTCATCGCCGTGTTTGCACAAAAAATCGAATGCCCCGAGTGTGAGCTTGCCCTTGTAAACCGGCAGATTTTGAGCAAGCAATTGCCAGCGGGGGTGCTGGGAAAAATAAAAGCGCCACAAGTGCTCGTAATAAATGCCCAGCCGTGTGCTTTTGGCTTGTGCGAGACTCTGGAGTAATGGCTCGGGATGTCGATCCAGCTGTGTCAGCCACTGGTTTATTTCATGACCCCCATCCGGGAGCGGTAAAATCTGTGCATCGCTTTCGGGGAGCGCTGCAAGTAACGGTGAGCTAAAGCAGCACCAGGCGAGGTCGCGCACTGCCTGGTGACGCAATGAGGCCAATAGGTTCAGGTTGACGATAGTGTGGGTTTGCATAAAGTGAAGCCTCGGTGCTGATGAGGGCTATAATAGCCCACAGACATTCCGGCTTAGGCCCACTTCTTGGCGCTCCCAGTGAATCTTATGACACATTTTTCTACCATCGGCCTAATTGGCCACCTCAACAACGAGCGCGCGGTTTATTCCATCAAGCGGCTTATCCGGTTTTTACAGCTGCGCAATAAAGCGTTTGTACTTGAGGCGGAAACCGCTGGCCTGATTACTGACGCCAGTTTGGTTGCGGCGGCGCAGCAAGTAATCGACATGGAAACCCTGGGCCAGGTATGCGACCTGGTTATTGTGGTGGGGGGCGATGGCAGCTTGTTGCGCGGTGCTCGTGCACTGGCTAAATACCATGTGCCCCTATTGGGGGTAAATCGCGGCCGTTTGGGTTTTTTAACCGACATCACCCCCGACGATATTGAAAACAAGGTTGATGAAGTGCTGGCCGGTAAATTCACGGCAGAAAAGCGTTTTCTGTTGGATATGGAGGTCAAGCGTGATGGCCAAGTGATAGACAAGGCTGATGCGCTCAACGATGTAGTGCTGCACCCGGGGAAATTTATCCACATGCTGCAGTTTGAAATTTATGTGGATGGCGTATTTGTCACCAGCCAGCGCTCCGATGGTTTGATTGTTTCCACTCCCACTGGTTCTACCGCTTATTCGCTCAGTGGTGGCGGGCCGATTTTGCATCCCACCCTGGATGCCATAGTGGTAGTGCCAATGAATCCGCACACGCTCAGCAGTCGCCCGATTGTGGTGGCCGGCAATAGTGAAATCAGCATTCGTGTTGGCGAACATAATCGCGCCGAGCCAATGGTGACCTGTGATGGCAGCTCTCACGTAGAGGTGCAAACAGGGGATGAAATCTGCATCCGCAAAAAGGAGCAGTTGCTGGAGCTACTGCATCCGCTTGATTACAACTTCTACCAGCGCTGCCGCTCCAAGTTGGGCTGGGGTGGGCACTTGTTGCGAGAGTAAACATTGTTATGGTCGAGAGTGAGGCGCCGGTGTCAGTAGCTGCAAGCCTGGGTGAGGCCAAGGGCTACGATTTGATCGGCGATATTCACGGCTGTGCACAAACGCTGGTGCGCCTGCTGGAGTTAATGGGCTATAAAAAGATTCGCGGTGTCTATCGCCACAGTTCACGTCAGGCGATTTTCCTCGGCGATATAGTTGACCGCGGCCCCCGGGTGCGCGAAGCCCTTCATCTGGTGCGCAACATGGTGGAGCAGGGCAGCGCGTTGATTGTGCTCGGCAATCATGAATTTAATGCCATGACCTATTGCACGCCGGTTGCCCCCGGCAGCAATGAATACCTGCGTAAACACACCCCCTCGGCGGCCCGCCAGATTGCTGAAACCCTGCAACAATTTTCTGCTTATCCCCATGAGTGGCGTGGATTTTTGGATTGGTTTGCAAGCTTGCCGCTGTTTTTGGAAATCGAGCACCCCCTGACCCATCAAGTGTTCCGCGCCGTACATGCTTGTTGGGACTCGCCGCTAATTCATAGGCACAGGGCGCGTTATGGCGATGGGTGTATCGATTGGGAGTTTGTGCGGCGCTCCTGCGACAAAGGCAGTGTGGAATATCGCACGCGTGCGCGCCTGACCGGAGGTATCGACCTGCCTCTGCCTGAGGGTGTTGAAATAGTCTCGTCCGATGGGTACGTGCGTCATGCGTTTCGCACCAAGTTTTGGGTGCCGGATGCCAAAACTTACGGGCAATTGTTGTTTCAGCCAGATCCGCTGCCGGAACACATAGCCACCATGGATATAGCGCCCGAACATCGCTCGCAAATGGTCTACTACGACGCGCAGCAGCCCCCTTTGTTTGTAGGTCATTACTGGCTTACTGGCAGCCCCAAACCTATCGCCAATAATTTGGCCTGCCTGGATTACAGCGCAGTTAAATACGGCCGTTTGGTGGCATACCGTATGGATGGTGAGGCACAATTGCAGCGCGATAAATTTGTTTGGGTCTATGTTGATCCTTAATTATTTTGTGCCCTTACGCTGAGTGGAAACTGCTTTTGAACTGGATCGCCGTAAAATATTTTCCCCTGGATCAGGATTTAACCGCTCTCAGCCAATACTTGCAGGCACGCGGTTTGGTGCATCGCATCACGGAAGAAAATGCCCGCCAATGTTTAGCGGTAGTGGATGCAGATGTGATTCCTGCACTGCAAGATTTTTTACAGCAATTGGACGATGGTCGTGCACAATTATCACCGGTGATCGATGCACAAACTGCGCCTGATGCTGCTGTCTATTCCGCGGGTTCAGAGATGTCGTTGATGACACAAGCGCTTTACACACCCGTGGTACTTATCCTGATTGCCTTGAGTGGGTTGGGTGCCTTGGTGGTTGCTACGGAAACTGGCCGCGCTTTGCTGCACCTGTTCAGTTTTCAGGACTTTACCGATACCCAGTATGTGCCTTTGGCCGACTCCTATGCGCGCGGTGAGCTATGGCGTTTACTGACGCCGATTTTTTTGCACTTTGGCATTTTTCATTTTTTGTTTAATAGCCTGTGGATGTGGGATTTAGGTCGCCGCCTGGAAATCTTACAGGGGCGGTGGGGCTTTTTATTGTTTGTAGTAGTAACGGGTGTTGCATCCAACCTCACGCAATATTGGTGGAGTGGCGTGTCCAATTTTGGCGGTATGTCAGGCGTGGTTTACGCCTTGGTTGGATTTATTGCGGTGCGCCAGCGCTTAAACCCTCATCCTCTGGTGGCTGTATCGCCTGCACTGATTGGTTTTATGTTGTTTTGGCTGGTGTTATGTATGACCGGAATTGTGGATTATTTTATTGCCGGTTCAGTGGCCAATGCAGCGCATCTTGGTGGTTTGGTTGCCGGGGCTTGCTACGCGCTGGTGACTAGTCGCCGTATCACCGTGTGAATTATTTTTGTTTTATTTTTTGTCAGAGCTGACTTATGAATTTACAACAATTACTTTCCAGTCTCACACCGGAAATTTATCAAAACCTGAAGCGCGCTGTGGAGTTGGGTAAGTGGCCCGACGGCAATCGCCTCTCCAGTGAGCAGCGCCAATTATGTATGCAAGCTGTTATCGCGTATGAGCACAAAAACCTCCCGCCAGATCAACACACAGGTTACATTCCGCCTGAGCCGCACACTTTTTGCGGTGACGAGGATCACGATCATGACCATGCTCAAAGCGATAAACCCATCAAGTGGGTTGAATAACCTTTTTATTTTTTAGCGACCCAGGAATTTATTATGACTGCAGTTGAACAATCGCTTCCCGCCCAAAACCAACCACCCAAAACGATTTACCTAAAGGATTATCAAGTACCTGATTATTTGATCAGGACAACCGATTTGCGCGTGGAAATCTATGAGGGCGAGACGATTGTCAGTGCCATGCTGGATTTGTATCGCAACCCGGCGGCGACCAGTACAGCCACCCAACTCAAATTGCAGGGTGCTGATCTGGAGTTAGTCTCTATCGCGCTGGATGGAAAAATACTTGCAGAGGGTGATTATCAATTTGGCGAGGAGAGCCTCACCATTTTTAATACACCGGCAGAATTTAAACTGCTCACCATTACTAAAATAAAACCGGAAGCCAATACTTCGCTGGAGGGTTTGTACCGCTCGCGCACTATGTATTGCACCCAGTGTGAGGCAGAAGGCTTTCGCAAAATTACTTACTACCTGGATCGCCCGGATGTCATGAGTGAATTCACTACCACAGTGGTAGCGGATAAAAAATTCCCGGTGCTCTTGTCCAATGGCAACCTGATTGATCAGGGAGAGCTGGAAAATAATCGCCACTATGCAACATGGCACGATCCCTTTAAAAAACCGGCTTATTTATTTGCGCTGGTTGCCGGTGATTTGGCGCACATTGAAGATAGTTTTACCACCTGCTCCGGGCGCGACGTCTGCTTAAAAATATTTGTTGAACCCAAAGACCTGGATAAATGCGAGCACGCCATGACCTCGCTAAAAAATTCCATGCGCTGGGATGAAGATGTTTATGGCCGCGAATACGACCTGAATATTTTTATGATTGTCGCGGTGGATGATTTCAATATGGGCGCCATGGAAAATAAAGGCCTGAATATTTTTAATACCTCCTGCGTTCTCGCCAAGCCTGAAACAACCACCGATGCTGGTTTTCAGCGGGTAGAAGGCGTGGTGGCACACGAATATTTTCACAACTGGAGCGGCAACCGCGTCACTTGTCGCGATTGGTTCCAGTTGAGTTTGAAAGAAGGTTTTACCGTTTATCGCGATTCAGAGTTTTCTGCGGACATGGGCTCGCCCACGGTAAAACGGGTGGAAGATGTAACCCTGTTGCGCACCCTGCAATTTGCTGAAGATGCCGGCCCCATGGCGCACCCGATTCGCCCTGAGTCCTATATTGAAATTTCCAACTTCTACACTATGACCGTGTATGAAAAGGGCGCTGAAATTATTCGTATGTTAGCGACCTTGCTCGGCAAAGAAAATTTCCGCAAAGGCACAGATTTATATTTTGAGCGTCACGATGGTCAAGCGGTTACCACCGAAGATTTTGTCGCTGCGTTGGCAGATGCTTCAGGCCGCGATTTAACCCAATTTAAACGTTGGTATTCACAAGCGGGCACCCCGCGTTTGGATATCGCTGAGCATTACGATGAAGCCGCGCAAGAATATTCGTTAACCATTAAACAATCCTGCCCACCCACACCGGAATGCCAGCAGAAATTACCTTTCCACATTCCTATCGCTATGGGGCTTTTGGGGAGCGCAGGTGACTTGCCACTCAACCTTAAGGGCACTGCACCGGATTTTGAAACCGGCGATAACACCCACAAGGTGTTAGAGCTTACCCAGGCGGAACAAACCTTTGTCTTTGAACGCGTACAGGAAAAACCTGTACCCAGTTTGCTGCGTGGTTTTTCTGCGCCGGTAAAAATGCATTTTAATTACAGTCGTGCTGACCTGGTGTTGTTGATGAGCCGCGATAGCGATGGTTTTAATCGCTGGGAAGCTAGCCAACAATTGGGTTTACAAGCGATTGCCGCAGCGATGAAACAGTTCCAGCAGGGCGGCGACTTGTCCGGGTGGGCTGTAGATGCCGATTTAATCGCTGCCTATCGCAGTGTGTTGCAGGACCAAAGCCTGGATCAGGCAATGGTGGCCTATATGCTCAGTTTGCCATCCGAGGCTTATTTGAGTGAACTGGCCGATGAAGTGGATGTGGAGGCGATTCACTACAGCCGTTTAGCTGTGCGTAAAGCACTGGCGCGTGAGTTGCGCGATGAGTTTGCGCGCATTTATACCGCGTATGATCATCAGCAAACTTACGCGGCAACCGCTGACGCTATAGCGGCGCGCAGCTTAAAAAATGTGGCGCTCGCCTATTTAATGTTGCTGAACGATGAGCAATTTATTCACGCCTGTGAAAACCAATATCGCACTAGCAATAACATGACCGATGTGATGGCGGCGTTAACCCAGCTGGTGAATAGTGAAGCCCAGATGGGGCAGACAATTGCACAGCAGGCATTGGCCGATTTTTATGCGCGTTGGCAGCATGAGTCGCTAGTAGTTAACCAGTGGCTCACAGTGCAAGCCAGCTGTGTGCTGCCCAATACACTGGATAAAGTAAAAGCGCTGCAAAATCATGCTGGCTACGATGGCAAAAACCCCAACAAAATTCGCGCGTTGATTGCAAGCTTCTGCAACAGCAATGCAATTAACTTTCATGCGAATCAGGGCGCAGGTTATGCATTTTTAGCGGATCAAATAATCCAGCTTAATAAACAAAACCCGCAAATTGCCTCGCGTTTATTAACACCGCTCACCAAGTGGAAAAAATACAACTCAACTCGCCAGCAGTTGATGAGGGCCCAGTTGGAGCGAATTATGGCCGAGCCTGAGCTTTCCAAAGATGTATTTGAAGTAGTGAGCAAAAGCCTGCGCTAGAGAAATTTGCAAATAAAGCGCAGCAGCTTTTTAAAAAATGGCCGCCCCAGGAGCGGCCATTTTTTATGTTGATCTGCAAAACAAGGTTTTTGATGTCGGTCTATACTGAATGAACCTAAGCGAATAATGGCTGCGCCTTGCTGGCTTCTTATGCAATTTTCCTCTATCCAATTACCATCAAAGAGTTATGTTTACCTTATACCGGTAGTCTTATCCATAGTGTTGATAGTTTGGCAGCACTGGGGAATGAACTACCGCTATTTGGTATCTGCAGCAAGTGACCTGCCAATCTCCATGCTCAACGATGAATTTAATGGCGGTGTTTCTATTGCCAGTCTGGAGGCACAATCAAACAAGATTGTCCTGAATTGTCAGATTAAAAAATCCTCCACCTTTCCGTTTTGTAGTTTGATGATTCCTCTGGCAGATGCATCCAAACAAGGGTTGGATTTGTCGCGCTTTGACAGGATGAAACTGACACTTGAGTTCAAGTCAACTGAGCCAGACACCATTCTGGTGTATTTGCTCAATGATGAGGGCAGGGCAGGCAACATACACGGGCGAGCCAATATGCATACCCTGGCGCCGGTCACTGGTATTGCAGACTATGAAATGAACTTGGCCGGGTTTAATTTGCCGTCCTGGTGGATTTTTGCACACCCGGAGGCGACATATGCCGGGCTTCGGTTTGATAACATCAAATACCTGCAAATTTCTACCGGTGACAATACGCTTGAGCGTTTGGTGAATATCGGGTTTATCCAAATGGAGCTGACAGGTAAATGGATTGCAGCAAAAGATCTCTATTTGGTGTTAGTTATTTTTTGGTTGGTATTTTCAGTCGTCCACGCCATTTACAATCTCAATAAACTTCATCAGGAAAATAAACAAGCGCGCAAGCGCGAGGCTGATCTGGCGCAGATCAATAAATTTTTAAGTATCGAGAAAGAAAAATACGAGTCCATGGCAAAACACGATGCACTAACCGGTTGCTTGAATAGAACGGGGCTGCGCGATGTGTTAACCAGAGTGATTGACTTGTATATCCGCAAAAATAATATTTCTTCACTGATTTTGTTGGACATAGACCACTTCAAACGAATTAACGATTTATTTGGCCATGCAGAAGGTGATGCAGTATTGATAGAGCTTTCGCGATTTATTCAAAAACATATACGCGAGGATGACTATTTGGTGCGCTGGGGTGGCGAAGAATTTGCCATCATCTGTTGCAATACCAGTGCTAAAGGTGCAGTTGGTCTGGCAGAAAATTTGCGCGCATTAATTGCCGGCCATAAGCTCTCCTCAAAAACTGCGATAACCTGCTCCTTTGGTGTGGCAGAGCTGAACTCCAGCAAAGTCAATGATTGGTTTAAACGCGCTGATGTTGCTTTATATTTAGCCAAAGCCAATGGTCGCAATGGTGTTGTACTGGCAAATGAGTCGCACCTTTCCCATAACACTCCGCATTAAAAGCAGTGGCTCTCGCCGCTAATTCCATCTCTGCAATAAATGGCACGAATGTTGAAGCACACCTAATGCAATGCTCGGTTTTTGTCCGTGATGCTTTATAACTAACGGCTGAAAGCTTAAAAAAGCAGTGCTTTTTTATTTTATGAAACTTATCGCTATTAGCTGTTATCACTCATGGTGCACTGTTTAAAAAACTGCGCCCTCACAGGGCAAAAAAACAGTGAAGCAGTCAATGCGTTCCGGTTTTTGATGCAGCTTAAATGAACAAACATTAAAGCGATAAGGTTGACCGGGTGAAAGGTGTGTGTGGAGGCGGTAATGGTGCGTTTTTTGGGGCAGGCAGTTGCTTCTGTTAAATCCTGGGTATTGTTGGCGGCCATTTTTGGCAACCTGTTATTAGTGGCAAGTGCCATCGCACTGGAAACCGTGAATATCTGGATGATTGTGCCGCTGTTGTTTATTGTGGTTTTGATATTGGGGGTTATTGGTGGTTTAAATAAAGATATTGCCGGCATAAAACACTATTTACTGGCAGTGGATCGCGAACAGGCGGCGGATTGGAACCAACTGGTTGTTGGCCCTTTGCAAGGTTTGCACGATACCTTTATCGATGTATTTAAAAATCGCCAACGGCGCAATGCCGAGTATCGCGATGCAGTGAAAGAAATGGGGCACTCATCCCTGGAGTTAGCCACCAACGCCAAAGAAGTTTCAAAAAGTGCGGCTTATCAGTCCAACGCAACAACATCCAGCGCGGCAGCCATTACCGAGATCAGTCACAGTATTGATGATATCAGCAGCCGTATTTCATCCGCACGCGATGCCGCAACCAGCGCTTGTGAATTGAGCAAACAAGGCGGCCAATCCCTGGCGGGCGCCAGTCGCGAGGTAAATGATGTTGCCAGCCTCGCCCGAGAAACCGAAGCGCGGGTAAGTCAGTTGGATGCACTCATGCTCAACGTAACCTCCATGTCCAAAATCATTGGTGATATTGCCGGCCAGACCAATTTGTTGGCCTTGAATGCGGCTATAGAAGCGGCGCGCGCCGGTGAGCATGGGCGCGGTTTTGCGGTGGTAGCGGATGAAGTGCGTGCGCTTGCGGTGCGCAGTCATGGTTCTGCCGCAGAAATTGCAGCCAATATCGCGCGCGTGCAAGAAAGCATGCAGCAGGTGTCCGGCAGTATGAGGAGCGTGGTGGAAAAAACAGATAACTCCTTGAGAGAAGTTGCCAATGCAGATGCCTCTCTAAGCGCTATTTTAACAACCACTACTACAGTGTTTGGTTTGATCGATGAAATTGCTGTGGCCGCTGGCCAGCAAAGTATTGCGGCGCGCGAAATTTCAAAACATATAGAAACCGTTGCCGACCTGGCTAATCAGAATAGTTTTCGGGCCGGACAAGCGGCAGAAATTGCAGATCACCTTCATAAACTGACTTATCAAGCGGAGTAAAAATAATGGAAACTCCCCTGTTGTTCACACTGGCGCTGTTGGCCGTTCCCGTAGGTTTTATTGTTTTTTTGTTGGCCTCTCTACAACTGCGGCGGCAGGCCGCTTCAAAACTTTTTATGCAGGGCATTACCTACATAAAAATATTGCGCAGTTTATTAACTTACGTGCAACAGCACCGCGGTTTAACCACGGGTTTTATCAATGGTAATGAGGCAGCCAAACTGGATATACAACTTCTTGAGCAACAGATTAAGCGAAGTATGGCGGAGGTGGATGCAGCCGGTGAATGGATGCACAACAATGTTAAGTGGAGTAGTTTGCTGGATCACTGGTCGCGCTTGGGTGTTTTATACCAGCAAGGTGATGCCGATAAAAATTTCAAACAACACAATATTTTTATCGCGAATCTACTTTATTTAATTGACGATGTGGCTGATGTACATCACCTGACCAAAATCACGGGCGATGCCATGGATACCGACTGGCGCTATTTATTATCGATTGCTGAATACATAGGCCAGGCGCGGGCCTTGGGCACCGGCGTTGCAGCAAAAGGGCAGTGCTCCAGTGTGTTGCGCATTCAGTTAAATCATTTACGCAATAAAATTGCATCCAGTGTGGATGCAAGCTGGCCAGAACAGTCGCGCCGTGAAATTCAACACTTGTTGCATTGTATTGAAACCCAACTGGTGGTGGACCGCCCAAGTATTCAAGCGCAGGATTATTTCAGGTTAGCAACCAAATGCATTGAGCATGTGTTAAATCAGTTTGATCGCCAGATTGAACAATTGGAATATCATTCTGCGTAATTGCCGGCGCACTCGGGGTTGGTGGGTGCGCCGGCTAGTTTAAACATTATGTTTTATACAGCGGCTGCAACTGCTCACCGGCAGCCGTTTTTTTGTATTTGCGACGGCGAATATTGACCAGTAATTGCAACAAAGGATCAGTATCCACACCAGTGTTTTGGCTACTGAAAATCGCGCTATCCAAATTTTGTAAATGAATATCCAACTCAGGGTTTTTTGCGCGCGCCGCTACACCCTGCAGGCTGCTCAGGGTTTTGTCCTGCCAATAGATGCGGCTCCACTCAATAATACTTTTGCGCAATTGCGGCAAATTGTTGTCGCCCAGTGCATGTTTTAAATTACTCCAGGCTGCCGCTTCAGATTCAAGCGATAATTTTTCGTGTTGATGGGTATCTTGCACGGCTTGCTGCATTTTTTTCGCGCGCAACCACTGCCAGCCAAAAAACAAGCTGGTCAATAAAGTCAGCAGATTAGTCAGGTAAAGCCAGGTTGGTGCGCTCTCTGTTTGGGTGTCGGCATCGGTAGTGCTTAAGCTGCTGAGGTCGGTATTTACTGGCACTGCAGCAGGCTCAGTGGTGTCATCCACCTGAGCATTAGCAGTGTCATCCAGTGTGGATGACATGGCTCCACTGCTTACATTCAAGGTGACTGCAGGCAGGGTTGCTGTTTGAAAGCGCTGGTTGTTGGTGTCCCACCAGTTGACCTTGATTTCCGGCAGGGTGAAGCTGCCCGTTTTGGTGGGAACTATTGCGATGGTTTCTATGCGCGAACCCAGAATTCCCGCCGTGGTTTTTTGATCGTCGGTTTGTGCCTGATCGTTATAAAAGGTGAGGCCATCTGGATTGCTCAGCTGCAGTGGTGCGATTTGCCCTGCGGTTAAACCATCTGCTTTTATGGTGATAGTGCGGGTGATAGGTTCGCCCACCTTGAGTGAATCCACACTGGCGCTCCAGTGCTCCACCAACTCGACGTTGTTCGCCGGCAACCAGGCTTGGCTATTGTTGGCAGCCGGTGCGGATTTGATCGCTAAACGCTGTTCCTCGGTGCGCAAACGACGAATATTGCTTTGGCTGTTGCCATAAAATCTGTCCCATAAATCCTGTTGCCCTGCGTCCAGCGACACCTGATAAAGCACGCTGGGAATTAATAATTCGCCGCTCTGTTGCGGGAATAAGGCGTAACGGGTTTCTACCACAGCGCCGGGGCGCCCATTAATTTTTGTTTGATATTGTTTTTCATCCAACTGTACTACCAAGGCGTCTTTCACTTGCAGTGGTTGCAAATCAATTCCGCTTAAACCCACTGTGGTGTAAAGGCGCAGGGTGACAATAATTTGCTCTTGCACGTAAGCAGAATCTTTATTGGTTTCCAGTTCGACTGTGACCTGATTGTCGCCGTTTTGTGGTGAGCGACTTTTCCCTTCTACGGTAATCTGGATTGCATCGCTGACGGCGCCGTCTATGTTGAACGAGGGAATTAACAGCTGGCCAATACGTTTGGGGGCCAGTGCAATTTTCCACTCGGTAGAGGCCTCCATGTTGCCATTGATAATACTCATTTGGGTGCCGCTTTGGGTATTGAGAATATCAAAATCCTTGCGCAGCAATTCATAGTCCGGTGTTGCATTAATTTGGCGGTCGTAGCGCAGCACCAGAGTAAAGGTTTCGTCCAAACCCAGAATGTCGCGGTCGACGCTGGCGGTCAGGTTGGCGGCATAGGTATTAACGGCAGTGAATAACAGGGTTAATAACAATGCCACTCCAAATGATCGCCGCGCGTGACATTGAAAACCAAAAGCAAATTCTCTCATTGTTTTTTCCATTGCAATTGCGCGCCCGGGCGCTGTGTTACCTTGAGTTTTATCTGGCGATTTACCAGCGGTTTTCAGCACCGTTTTCCGGTGGTGTCCAATCGCCATTCATAATTTCTTGATTGCGTTTGTAATACTCATACTGGAATTTGTTGCGTAACAAACCACCTGGATCATCAGGCACTCGCCGCAGCCATTGCTCCATGGCCTGACGCTCTTCATCGGTCAGCTCGTCTTCTGTCTGTTCAAGCATTTGTTGTTCAGCTTGCGCGGCTTGTTCCTCTTGTTCGCGCTTTTGCGCTTCCGCTGCTTGTTCTTCTTCGGTCATTTGTTGGGCGTCATTTTTTTGCTGTTCTTTCTGTTCTTTCTGTTCTTTCTGTTCTTTCTGTTCTTTCTGTTCTTGCTGCTCTTGATCCTGCTGTTGATCTTGTTGTTCAGGCTCAGATTGATTTTGTTGCTGTTCGTTTTGTTGGTTGTTTTGCTGATCGTTTTGTTGTTGCTGATCCTGATTATCTTGTTGGTTATTTTGCTGGCTATTGTCCTGTTGATCTTGGTCCTGTTGCTGTTGGTCTTGCTGATCCTGGTTTTGTTGATCCTTATTACCTTGATCCTGTTTGTCTTGCTCTTTATTTTCCTGCTGTTGATTTTGCTGGTCTTGTTGATCCTGATTTTGTTGCTGCTTGATAGCTTCTTCTACCAATTGGCGGTTCTTTTTTGCATCAGCAAATTCAGGGTCGCGTTTTAATGCTTCATCGTAGGCTTTGATAGCCTCGGGTAATTGATTGGATTTTGCCAGGGCATTGCCGCGATTGTAGTGGCCTACTGCGCTATCCTCTTGGGCGAAACCCTTGGCGGCTTCAGCATAATTGCCC
The DNA here is from genome assembly GCF_042646205.1 of Cellvibrio fontiphilus. Lineage (NCBI taxonomy): Bacteria > Pseudomonadati > Pseudomonadota > Gammaproteobacteria > Cellvibrionales > Cellvibrionaceae > Cellvibrio > Cellvibrio fontiphilus. Next base: position 288,214 of record NZ_JBHRTF010000006.1, read on the forward strand.
GCCTTGAATTGGGCGCTGGCTTTCCATTGTGGGTCAGTAAAATTTTGCGCGGCTTGTTCTGCATTGCCTTGCTGCAATGCATCCAGCGCTTGCTGGTTTTTGTTTTTCCATAAATCGCTCCACTCCATGGCGTAGCTGGTGTTCGGTGTTAAACCCAGCAGTGGCACTAACAAAAAGCCCAGCAATACACCGCGACGGAAACTGTAAAGCACAATGGGTAATAGCAATAACACCAGCCAGTGGCCACGGTCATACCAGCTGTCAAATTCACGTTCTACTTTTTGTGTTTCTGCTTGTACCGGCGCAGGAAAATTGAGCAGGTAATCTATATCTGCACTGGTATTGCCCAGTGTTCGGTAACGCCCACGGCTATCGCCAGCTAACTGCTGCAATTCACCGCTATTGAGTTTGGTGGTGACCAGATTACGGCTATTGTCGCGAACAAAACCACCTTTGCTGCTGGGAATGGGGGTAGGGGTATCGCCACCGACGCCGAGGATAGATAAACGGTATTGCGGTTCGCGCTGCATGATGTCGCGCACTGTGTACTGTGCATCTTCATCGACACCATCGGTAATTAATAACAAATCGCCCTGGGTGATGGAGGCATCTTTCAACAGTTGCAATGCGCGGCTTACTGCAGCTTCGGTATTGCTGCCGCGCGCGGGCATTATATTGGGGTGGAGTGCGGGAATAATATTATTGATGGTTTCGCCATCGTCGGTGAGTGGTGTAACCACATGCACATCACCGGCATAAACCAACAGAGCTGTTTGGCCATCTTTGCGTGCACGCAGTATGTCGGCAATTTTTAGGCGGGCGCGCACCAGACGTGAGGGTTTTACATCTTCACTCATCATCGAAGGTGAGAGATCCAACATAATCACCAGTGCTTGTAAATTTTGCTCCACGGCGACCGGGCGTTTTTCCCAGCTGGGGCCGGCAAGTGCAAGGCAACTAATAACCCAGGCTAATAACAACACCAAAAATTGCCAGGGATTGATGCGCGTGGTTTGGCCATCCAATAAATATTTCAACAGTTCCGGTGCAACCATTTGCTGCCACTGTTTAGCCGTGTGTTTTTGATACCAGAGTAAGAGTGCAATCACTAGCACAGGCGCCAGTGCAATTAACCACAGCGGGCGCAAAAAATGAAATTGGGAAATAAATGTGTCCAGCATTATGCCTGCTCCACACGGGTTGCGCGGCCCTGCCAAAGGTGCCAGCTGGCAAGCAGCAGGCTCAACAACAAGGCAAGGGCGAGTGGCCAATAAAATAAGGTTTGAACCGGGCGAAAGGTTTCTGTTTCCATTTCTACAGGTTCGAGGCGATCCAATTCGCGGTGAATATTTTCCAGCTCTTCCAAATTGCGCGCGCGAAAATATTTACCGCCAGTTTTTTCGGCAATGTTAATCATGCCTGGCTCGTCCAAATCGCGTGAAGGATTAATGGTGCGCGAGCCAAAAAGCCCTTGTACTTCCATAGACTCAGCACCAAAGGCGATGGTGTAAATTTTAATCTTGGCTTGTTGTGCCAATTCGGTGGCTTTCTCGGGCGAGAGCTGGCCGGAAGTGTTAGCGCCATCGGTTAATAACACTAAGACCCGGCTGGCATTGGGGCGGTCACGTAAACGTTTTACGGCAAGGCCAATCGCATCGCCGATTGCGGTTTCGCGGCCGGCAAAACCAATTTGTGCCTCTTGCAATAATTGGTTAACCGTTTGGCGGTCGTAGGTGAGTGGCGCCTGCAAATAGGCTTGGGCACCAAATAAAATTAAACCCATGCGGTCGCTGTTGCGGCGCACTACGAATTCACCAATCACTTTTTTTACGGCCATTAACCGCGTAACACCGCGCCCGGCGATGGTCATGTCGGTTTGTTCCATACTGCCGGAGATATCCACGGCCATTAATAAATCCCGCCCGCTGGATGGCATGCTGGTGGGTTCGCCTACCCATTGCGGATTGGTGGCAGCCAGCAAACAGGATAACCAGATAAGCCACAGCAACAATAATTTTGCCGGGCGTTTGTTCAGCCCCAGTTTGTGGTGTTGTTCCAATTGGCTTGCGTGTTGATAAAAAGGAACGCGCAACGCGGCTTCCACGCGCTTTTTAGCGGGCAATAACTGCATCGCCAGCGGCAAAGGGGCGAGCAGGAGGAGCCAGGGCCACTGCATTTCAAACATGAGTTGTCTCCACCGCAGTGGTTGTCTTCTTGGTAATTGTTTTCTTGGTGGATATTTTTTTCCTGGCTGATGTTGTGCGATGCAAGCTGATCCATTCCTTGCTCAGCTGATAAAGCGCATGTGCATCAACCTGTGGATTTTTTTGATAGGCATTGGCCACTAAACTTTGCCCTAAATCACTGGAAAATCTGGTGCTCAGGGCGGGGCAGTTGGCATCTAACCAATTCAACCACTCAGTACCTTTTATGCTGGCGTTGAAACTCTGCGGATAAGCGGTAATAGCGGTGCGGCGCAACAACACACTGAGTTGGTGTAAATAGTCGGCAGCGTTTTGCTGTTGCTGGTATTGGTTAAAAATTGCATCCAGTTCCTGCAGTGCAATCTGCCGGTAACGGTTCTGCTGTTGGCGATGGCGCCACCACAAAAATAACATCAGCGCACCAATGGCCAGTGCCAGTAATATCCACCAGCCGGGCGCTAGCGGCCACCAGCCGGGTTCAGCAGGTAAATGAATATCGGCTAATTGATCCAAGGGAGTTGGCGTTGGTTGCATAGCTATTGTTCACAGATTAATTATTTGTTGGAGCATTAAAGCCTTGGCGATAAAACCCTGAATTATTTCCTACGCCCGAATGCTTTGCGCAGGCCTTCGTGGATATCATCTTGCGTGGCGTAACTTAACAAGGGGATGCGCAGCCGTTTACACAAACCGCTGAGCAACTGTAATTGCTGATCAAACTGGTTTTTGTAAGCCTGTTGAAAAGCCTTTTGGTTAGCCGCAAGTTGCAAGCGCTCCCTGCCATTACTGATGGTGAGTGCTGCATTACTGATTAATTCGCGTTCGAGCTGATCGTAAACATGAATCAGCGTGACATCCGTATGGCGAGCTAACTCAAATAATTGTTGCTCGGCATGGCCATCCAGGTCGTGAAAATCGCTGATGATAAATAGCGCGCAGCCGGGTTTGGCAATGCGCCGCGCATCGGCAAGCATGTCAGTTAGTGTATTGGCTGTGGAAATTTGCCCTGACGCGGTCGTCGTCGGTTCTGGCGTAACTGGCGATGTCAGGCGATGGTTGTAATCCTGCAATTGGTGCAGCAATTCCAGCACCGCGTGTTTACTGCGACGCGGGCGAACATCGCGCTGGCTGTAATCACCAAATACCAATGCACCCAAACGGTCGCCATTGGCAAGTGCGGCCCAACCGAGCAGGGCGGCGATATGTGCTGCCATTACTGATTTGAAGCAGCGGGTGCTACCAAAAAACAGCGGCGAGCGTTGATCGACCAGCATAAACACCGGGCGCTCACGCTCCTCGCGGAAAATTTTGGTGTGTGCCACCTGGGTGCGCGCTGTAACCCGCCAATCGATGGAGCGGATATCGTCGCCCGGCTGGTAAAGGCGTACTTCTTCAAAATCCATACCCCGGCCGCGGAAACGAGTGCGCTCGCCGCCCGACAACAAACTGCGCGCGGGGCGATGGGCAAACAGTTTTAGATCCTGCGCAGAAAAACGGCAGCGCAGCAAACTCGCCAACTCGGTGTAGGCACCGCGCGGGTTTAAATCCTGCTGGAGGTTAGCCATAACGCGCTTCCTAGCTCAGCGGCACGGCGGCGAGTAGTTGGTCTATCGCCTGATTGGCCGTAGTACCTGTGGCTTCTGCTTCAAAACTTAAAATCAGGCGATGGCGCAGCACGTCATGGGCAACCGCTTGTACATCATCGGGGCTGACAAAATCGCGGCCTTCCAACCAGGCGTGGGCGCGCGCGCAGCGATCCAGTGCAATGGTGGCGCGCGGGCTGGCACCGTATTCAATCAACTCCGCTAAATCTGCGGAATACTGGGCGGGGCGGCGGGTGGCGTTAATCAGGTGGACTATGTAGTCCTCCACACTCTCCGCCATGTGAATGTTCAGAATCTCTTTGCGCGCCGCTTCAATACCCGCTTGTGAAATAACCGGTGGCTGCGCTACCGCAACTGCCGCGGCTTCGTTGCGCGCGAGCTGCAGAATCCGGCGCTCGGCATCAATGCTTGGGTAATCCACCACCACATGTAACAGGAAGCGATCCAGCTGTGCTTCGGGCAGCGGGTAGGTGCCTTCCTGTTCGATGGGGTTTTGGGTTGCCATCACCATAAACAAACCGGGCAGTGGGTAGGTTTTGCTGCCCACACTCACCTGACGTTCGGCCATGGCTTCCAGCAGTGCTGACTGCACCTTGGCCGGGGCGCGGTTAATTTCATCCGCCAGCACCAGGTTGTGAAAAATGGGGCCGGGCTGGAATTCAAAACGGTGTTGCTCGGGGCGATAAATATCGGTGCCGGTAACGTCGGAAGGCAGTAAATCGGGAGTGAACTGGATGCGGTGGAAGTTGCCCTCAATCGCCTGGGAGAGGGTTTTAATCGCCTTGGTTTTGGCAAGGCCGGGAGCGCCTTCTACCAGCAGGTGGCCATCGGCCAGCAGTGCGATTAACAAACGTTGGATGAGGTGTTCCTGTCCGATAATTTGGTCATTAAGCCAGGTGTTCAGCGACTGTAATTGTTCATGTGCCTGCATTGGGATTGAAGACCTTTGGTTGTCATTAAGAGAGCTGTCAGGGTTGGGTATTGATTGATACCTGATGACTGACGGCGTTACCTGCCTGCGCTACGGCTTCACAAAGCGCTCAATAGACTGCACTTGTTGGTGTCAGTTCCTTGTGATTTCAAGTGTTTACAGGGATTTTTCGGCTAGGCTTAAAGGATTCAACCGCGATGCAAAGACGAGGGAGTTTCTATGAACAGCGCTTTGGTGAGCCAGTGTCATCCCGCCGGGTTTCTTGAAGAATTTACCCGCTACGCCAAGGAGCAGCTGGGCCCTAGCGAGCCGCCCGCCTTTAACCAGTTTGCCGGTTATTTTTTTAATCACTACCCGCTGGATGAACTGCAGGGCAAACGCCTGAGTGATGTTTTTGGCAGTGTCTACCAATGGTGGCAGTTTCTGGCGGTGTTTGATCGCCAGCAGCCCAAAATACGCCTCTTTAATCCCTCGCTCGCAGAGGACGGTTGGGTGAGTTCGCACAGTGTACTGGCGGTGCTACAGCGCGACATGCCCTTTTTGGTGGACTCGCTGCGCATTGAATTGAACCGCCGCAGCATTCCCATTTACACCATTAAAAGCACCGTATTAAAAGTGATGCGCGATGGGGCGCAGTTAGTGAGCCTGAGTGAGCGCAATGGCCCCGAAGCTGCCGACAATCACGAAGCCTTGATTGTGATGGAGATTAGCGCGCACAGCGATGCGCAGGAAATGGCCGCCATACAAGCGGCCTTGCACAGCGTACTGGCCGAGGTGGAAAGGGTTGTCGCCGACTACCAACCAATGCGAGCCGCCGCACTGGCTGCCGAACAAAACCTCAATCACATCCAGGACCCTGCCTGTGTTGCGCGGGTGCAGGAAACCAAGGCGTTTTTGCGCTGGCTGACGGAGGACAGGTTTACCTTCCTCGGCTATTCAGAATATGAATTCTGCGAACTGGAGGGTAAAAAGGCGCTGCGTGAAATTCCCGCTCAGCGCCTGGGGATTTTTGCTTTGCGCCAAAGCTCACCAGCGCTGCTGGCCGTTGATCAATTCAATGACGGCATGGCGCGTTTCCATTTGGTGCCCCAGCCGATTGTATTTTCCAAATCCTCCTTGCGTTCGCGCGTGCATCGCTACGCTTATTCCGATTATGTAATTGTTAAACGGTTTAACGAGCGCGGTGAAGTGATAGGTGAGGCGCGTTTCCTTGGGCTGTACACCTCTGCGGTGTATTTGATGAACCCCAACGACATTCCCCTGATTGCCACCAAAGTTGCACAGGTATTTGCACGCAGCGGATTGCAGGAATCCAGTCACGACGGCAAAAACTTTCGTCAGTTGTTGGAAACGTTTCCGCGCAATGAAATCTTTTTAAGTAGCAGTGCAGAATTATTTGAAACGCTCATGGGGGTAGCGCGAATCAACGAGCGCTCTATGGTGCGTTTGTTTATGCGGCGCGATCCGTTTGGAAAATTTATTAATTTTATTGTCTATGTGCCGCGCGATTATTTCTCCACCCGTATTCGCCTATTAATCCAGGAATTAATTGGTAAAGCGATTGGCTCGCAAGAGTGTGAATTTACTACCTATTTTTCAGAATCCATTCTTGCGCGGGTTTATCTGGTGTTTAAGTTGGATAAACACCAGCCGCTCCAAGTTGATGTGGCTGCGCTGCAAGCGGGCATAGTCAATATCACCCGCTCCTGGGAGGATTTTTTACTGGGCGCCTTGCAAGAGGCGCACGGCGAAGAAGCCAGTGCCCAACTGCTGCGTGAATACCGCGATGCATTTCCAACCGGTTATCAGGAGCAATATGACGCGCGCACGGCGGTGCAGGATATCCAGATTATCCAGCAACTTTTGCAGCAGTTGCCCGCACAGCAAACAACACCTGCCGATAAACGCAGCCTGCGTCAGGTAGCGCCTATCGCGCTGAGCATTTATCAATTGCGGGGGCAGGAGGCTGGTGCCAGTTTGCAGTTCAGAATTTTTCATCCCCATACCACTCTGGCGCTGTCCGATGTTATTCCGGTATTGGAGAACCTTGGCTTTCGGGTGGTCAGTGAAACGGCTTACGATATTGCAAATAAATCGGGGCAAGTTGTTTGGGTGCACGATTTCAAACTGGAACACCAGTCGCAAGCGACGCTTGATTTCTCGCTGTTAAAAAATGTCCTGACGGATGCGTTTATTGCAATCTGGCAGGGTGAGGCGGATGACGATACTTTTAATGCCTTGGTTGGTAGTGTGGGGTTGCCCTGGCGATCAGTTGTACTCTTGCGCGCTTACGCCAGCTACATGCACCAAACCCTGTTTCCATTAACCAATACTTATATTGCCAAGGCCTTGGTTAATCAGGCGAGCTTAACGCGCCAGTTAATTAATTTATTTCACACCAAATTTGATCCGCAGCAGCAGAGCGAGTCAACAGCGGCCGCATTGGAGCAAATTCGCGCGCGTATTGTGAGTGAATTGGATCAAGTGCAAAACCTGAATGATGATCGCATTATTCGCCGTTTTATGGCGCTGATCGATAACAGCCTGCGCACTAATTTTTACCAGCGCGATGACCAAGGGGGTTATAAACCTTATCTATCCATAAAATTTGCGCCGCGCGCTTTGGCGGAAATTCCTGAACCGCGCCCGCTGTTTGAAATATTTGTTTACTCCACGCGCATGGAAGCGGTGCATTTGCGCACCAGTAAAGTTGCGCGCGGCGGGCTGCGTTGGTCGGATCGCCTGCAGGACTATCGCACGGAAGTTTTGGGTCTGGTAAAAGCCCAGCAAGTTAAAAATGCGGTGATTGTCCCGAGTGGTGCCAAGGGCGGATTTGTGTGTAAAAAAATGCCCGCCAATGCAACGCGCGAGCAACAACAGCAAGAGGCCATTGCCTGCTATCAATGGTTTATTCGCGGCCTGCTTGACCTTACCGATAATTTTATTGATGGCCGTGTGGTCGCACCGCTTGAAGTGGTGTGTTACGACGAAAACGATCCCTACTTGGTAGTAGCTGCCGACAAAGGTACGGCGAGTTTTTCCGATATCGCCAATGCAATTTCGCAGCAATACAACCACTGGCTGGGCGATGCGTTTGCATCAGGCGGCAGTCAGGGCTACGACCACAAAGGCATGGGCATTACCGCGCGCGGCGCCTGGATTTCAGTGCAGCGCCATTTCCATGAAAAAGGTATCGATGTGCAAAACCAGCCGATCAGCGTGCTGGGTATTGGCGATATGGCGGGCGATGTATTTGGCAATGGCATGCTCTTGTCATCGGCGATCAAATTGGTCGCCGCATTTAATCACCAACATATTTTTATTGATCCCAACCCGGAAGCTGCTGCGAGTTTTGCGGAGCGGCAGCGTTTATTTTTACTGCCAAAAAGTACCTGGGCAGATTACGACAAAAAATTACTGAGTGAAGGTGGCGGCGTATTTGAGCGCAGCGCCAAAGCTATTGCGATTACGCCGCAAATGCGCGCTTGTTTTGCGATAGATGCCACCAGCCTTACACCGACTGAATTTATTCACCAATTGTTACAAGCGCCGGTTGATTTGATTTGGAACGGCGGCATTGGCACCTATGTCAAAGCGGCCACAGAAACCCACGCTGATGTTGGCGATAAAGCTAACGACAACCTGCGGGTGAATGGCGAGGAACTGCGCTGTAAGGTATTTGGCGAAGGTGGCAATTTAGGCATGACCCAACGCGGTCGCATTGAATACTGTTTAAATGGCGGCGCCTGTAATACTGATTTTATCGATAACGCCGGTGGTGTTGATTGTTCTGACCATGAAGTGAATATCAAAATTTTATTGAATGAAATAGTTGCCAATGGCGATCTAACCGCCAAGCAGCGCAACCAATTACTCATGGATATGACCGACAATGTGGCGCAGCTGGTGCTCTATAACAATCGCCGGCAGGTGCAAGCCATTAGTGTGGCGCAATCCGAGGCTTTGGCGCGTAGCGCCGAGTATCGTCGGGTCATGAATTATTTGCAGCAGCAGGGCCGGCTGAATCGCAAACTGGAATTTTTACCTACGGATGATTTGTTGTTGGAGCGCCAAACCCAGGGTAAAGGTTTAACGCGACCAGAGTTGGCGATTTTAATTTCCTACGCCAAAGCCGTGTTAAAAGAGGATTTAACACAAACGACTATCGCCGATGATGATTACATGGCCGCGTTTATTGAAACGGCCTTTCCGCAAAAAATTGCGCAGCTATTTCCATTGGCCTTGCGCAACCACCGTTTGCGCCGCGAGATAGTGGCAACCCAAATCGCCAATGACATGGTGAATACCATGGGCATCAGTTTTGCGCAGCGGCTAATGGAATCCACGGGCGCGAGTGTGGCGGATATCGCCAAAGCCTATGTGATTGCGCGCGATATTTATGCGATGCCCGAGTTCCTGGCGGCGCTGGAGCGCAGCTCGGCAAATATTTCAGCGGCGCTGCAGCTGCAATTAATTAACAGCATGATGCGTAAAATTCGCCGCGCCACTCGCTGGTTTTTACGCAATCGGCGCAGTTATTTGAACCCGGTTAACGAAGTCCAATTGTTTTCCCAAGGCATGATGCATATCAACGAAAATTTAGAGAATTTATTAAGCGGCGAGGCGCTGCAAGAGTGGTTAGCGACCAGCGAACATTTGCGCACACTGGGGTTGCCTGAGCCGCTGGTGAAACGCGCGGCACACCCTGCCGATCTCTATTCCGGCTTGAGCGTGGTAGAAGCGGCGCGCATCGCCAATCAATCGGTCGATAACTTGGCAAAGGTATATTTTGCGCTGGGCAATCACTTGAGTTTGCCCTGGTTTTCTGCCCAGATTTCCAACTTGCCAGTGGATAATTTTTGGCAGGCCATGGCGCGCGAAGCCTATCTTGGTGATTTGGAATCGCAATTGCGCAACCTGAGCGTGTCGTTGGTCAGGTTTATGGATGACCTTGAAAAGGTTGAGCCATTAGACGTTGAGCAATTAATTGAACGTTGGAGTGCACAACATCAATTGCTGATTGGGCGCTGGAAATCCATGGTGAATGAACTGCAGGCAGTTAACGGCACCGATTTTGCGATGATTGCTGTCGCTTTACGCGATTTACTGGATCTGGCGCAGGCCACCCAGCATTGTGAGTCCATCTGATTTTTTATAAAAAAATCGGTTGGGCATTATGAATACGTATGCAGCTTTACGCGCCAGCCTGTTTTTTTACAAGCCGATAGCCGACCATGTATGCAAGCCTATGGCTTATCCATGTGTATACACAGGCTATCAGTTTGACAGCCGATAATAATGATAACGAGGCAAGTAAAATGACATCACGCAATGCCATGTTAGTGGCGGCGAGACTATTCGCTGCCGTCAGTATTTCCCAATACAGTTACGCCGATTGGTTTTTCCGTGGCACACCCAATAATTGGGCCGCTACGGCCATGACACAAACTTCTGCCACCAGTTTTGAAACCTGCCAGCTGTTTGGTGCAGGCGACAGCAACGGCGCGCCGCGTTTTAAAATTGATCGCTACGGCAACTGGGCGCAAAGTTTTCCCGCGACCGATTATGTGGTGAACGCCAACACCCGTTACAAAATTTCGTTTAATACCACCAACAACAGCATTAGCGCGCAAGTGGTCAGCAGTTGCGACCAGAGTGGATTCAGCAAGGTTTTTCCATCGCTCTATTTCCGCGGCACAGCCAATAACTGGGCGGCCACACCCATGACCTTGGTGGGCAACAATACCTGGCAATTAACGGTCAGCCTGGATGGTCAAACCAATCAGCGCTTCAAGTTCGATGTGTATGGCAATTGGGCGCAAAATTATGGCGACACCAATAGCGATAAAATTCTCGATCAATCTGGTGCCGATATTTATCAAACAGGCAGCGGCGATTACAAAATTACCGTCAACGACCAGACCCGTGCCTTCACACTGGAAAAACTCGCCTGCACGCAAAATTGCCCAGTGGCAGTATCTACGTTAGGTGCGGTTTACACGCCAGAAAAAACGATTTTTTCTATCTGGTCGCCAGACTCAGCCAACGTCAAGGTTAAGGTCAATGGCATTACGCACAACCTGCAAAAAGTGCCTGACTTTAACGGCTACACCAATGTGTATCAGGTGGCGGTGAATGGTGATTTGCGCCTTGCGGAATACAGCTTCCTCATCAACGGCACCGAAGTGCGCGACCCCTACGGCAAAATGATTAAGCCGCAAACCAATACCAATATCGTCATGGACACTAGTCGCACGCAATTAGCGGGTGGTTGGGCGCCGCGCCCCGCGTTAGTTGCGCGTGAAGATGCAATTATTTATGAAGTGCACGTGCGCGATTTCACCATCGACCCCAGCTCCGGTGTACTCACCAATAACCGCGGAAAATATTTGGGCATGGTGCAAGCAGGCACTGTATTAAATGGCACCAAAACCGGGCTGGATCACCTGAAAGAATTGGGTGTGACCCATGTGCAACTCTTGCCGGTGTATGACTATGCCACCTGCGATGGCCTGCCGGATTCCGACCCCTGTTACAACTGGGGCTACGACCCACGCAATTACAACGTGCCGGAAGAGCGCTATTCACAAACACCATTGGATTACGAAAACCGCATGCGCGAATTCAAAACCATGGTGAATGAATTTCACAAAGCTGGCATTCGCGTGATTATGGATGTGGTGTACAACCACACCTTTGCCAAAGAAATGTTTGAAACTATTTCGTCAAAATATTACACCGCGACCGATTTGTCCGGCACCGGCAATTCCATCGACGCCGATCAACCTATGGTGAGCCGTTTAATTCAGGATTCATTGGAATACTGGGTGGAGGAATATGGCATCGACGGTTTCCGTTTCGATTTGATTGGTATTTTTTCTTACGCCGAAGTGGAGAAGTGGGGGCGCCATTTAAATACTAAATTTGCGGATCGCAATTTGCTGCTCTACGGCGAGCCCTGGAACGGTTATGCCGGTGACTCCAAAGAAGGTCAGCGTGTGCGCTATGGCACCACCCGCTTTATGGTGGAGGAACATGTAGGCGTATTTAACGGAGCTTTCCGCGATGCCATTAAAGGCAATAACGATGGCACCAGCACCGCCTACATGTTTAATAATTTGAACCCTGCCGATGGTGGCTGGGCGATTTACGACGGCATGCGCGCATCGCCCTACAGCGCCAATGATTCGCGCAACGGCACTTGGTTCCGCAATTACAGCGCCGACCCGGAGCAGAGTATTAACTATATTTCTGCGCACGATAATTTCGGTTTGTGGGACAAGATTTATTTAAGCCTTGCCAGCAACGTGGTGCAAAATTCATCGCATCAAGTGCTGAGCCTGACACCACCGGCTAATTTGGGTTATGCCAAACGTGTGGCGAATTTTGGTATGGGCATAGTGTTCACCAGCCAAGGCATTCCCTTTGTACACGCCGGCGATGAATTTTTGCGCACCAAAACCAACAACGAGCAAATGCACATTGCCAGTGCGTGGAATTTTGGCGCCCACGGCGGCACGCACAATACTTACAACGCGCCCGATGGTTTTAATAGCATCAAATGGAACAACAAAATCAGTAACGCTGCGACCTTTAAATACTTCAAAGATCTCATCAATCTGCGCCGCAGCCACGCCGGTTTGCGCATGACTACCAATGCTGAAATCGCCCAGTATTTGGCGGTGGCGCGCCCGGCAGAGTTTGGCGGAGAAGTGGTCACCGGGCACATCACCAGCCCGCGGGATAGCCATGATTTATTTATTGTGTACAACAGCGGCGCTAATCGCTTTGTGAATTTACCGGCAGGTGTGTGGGCGCAAGTCGCCAACACCACCGGCGCCACCAACCTGACTAACCTCAGCGCCATGGCGCAGGTGGAGGGCACCGCAGTGACGGTATTCCGCAAGCCGCGTTAGCCGGTGGGTTAAGTGTTTTTTTACTAACACTAAAACCAATACCTATACCAACACATCTGAAACCCCGACATAGCTCGGGGTTTTTTATTATTTTTTTTAAGAATATTAAAAACTACGTAACCTTATTAAAAGTTGTTTGAAATCATTGAAACCTGAAAAGAGTTTGCCTCCGCTGGTTTGTCTACTAGTATCTCTCAAGTGACAATAGTTATTGTCTTGCTTGTTATTTTGCTGCGCATTTTTGGTGCAGTGAACGTTTTCAGGGAGTTGTTATGTCCAGTCTTTTTGCGCCAGCGGTCAAGTTGGCAAATACCATGTCGTTTTCCAACAAGTTGCTCACCATAGTCTTAATATTTCTGGTGCCATTTTTGTGGTTACTGCATCTGCAGTGGTCGCAAAGTAGCCGCGTATTAGTGTCGGCAGAGCGAACCCAGACTGGAGTCGATTTGATCCTGGCCGTTAAACCTATTGCTTTGGGTTTTGCACAACATCGCGGCTTAATGGCGCAGTATTTGTCTGGTGCCAATGACAAGGCTGCAGCCTTGCAGGCGTTAGAGCAGTCTCTGGATCAGAATCTTGCCGGTATTATTAAGCGCATTAATGAAACAACGGAGTTTAAAACCGAGCTGGGCAATATAGAGCAAGCCTGGCGCAGCCTGAAATTATCCAGCATCGAAAAAGATGCGGCCAAAAGTTTTACTGCTCACACCGGTTTAATTGCGCGGGTGCATGCAGAAATGACTTTGTTGGTGGATTATTTTGATATTGAACTGCAATCCACACGCGACAATTATTATCTTTCACAATTAACCCTGTTCCAGATTCCCGAATTGCAAGAATTGCTCGGGCAGTTGCGTGGCCGTGGTGCGGGTGCGTTAACTGATCAGCAGGTAACCGCCGAAGAGCGTGCAACTTTGGTAGGGCTGCATTTTGGTATGCAGCGCACCCTGGCCGATTTTGAGCAACAAATACAATTGCTGAATCAGAACCGCGACCTTGCCAATCACTTTTCCGCTGCGGTAGAAAAATTCAAAACGGCAATTTCCCAGCTCGATAATCTGCTACTGCAGGATGCACTTGCGATTGTCCCCCCGCGTGTTACCAACACGGTATTTTTCTCCCAGGCGACGGCCGCGATTGATGCGCTTGCAGCGGTTGATGCCCTGGCCAGCGAAGAGTTACTGGCAAGTGCTTCACTGGCGCGCGATCAGGCGGAAAATACCCGTCTTTTATTATTGGCAGTGGCCTTGGCCTGTATTGCCCTGGGCTGTTATGTCGCTATGGGGATTCTCACGGCCTTGAATCATAGTGTGCATTCAGTCAACAACCTTACCCAGCAACTAAAAAACGGTAATTTTTCCCAAACGCTCGCGGTTCACAGCCGGGATGTTATCGGCGAGGTGGCACATAACCTGGCGGCGATGGTGGGGCAGGTGGCGCACTTGATTAACAACATCCAAAGCTCTGCGGATCAGGTCAATAAATTGTCGGTAGAGTTACAAGCCGTTACCGATGAAACCAAAGGTGAGTTGGATCAGCAGAATAATCAAACCCAGCAGTCTGCATCGGCGGCAACAGAAATGGCGGCAACGGTACGCGAAGTAGCGCGCACCTGTGTAGAAGCCAGTTCTGCCACCGATGTTGCACGGGATACAGCGCTGGAAGGGCGCACGCGCGTGAATGAGGCGATTGCAGCCATTAATCGTTTGGGCAGTGATGTCGGCGATGCAAAAATGATTATCACCGAGTTGCAGGGTGATGTTGCTGATATCAGCGCTGTGCTGGAGGTGATTCGCAGTATCGCCGAGCAAACTAATTTACTGGCATTAAATGCAGCCATTGAAGCCGCGCGCGCCGGAGAGCAGGGCAGAGGTTTTGCCGTGGTGGCGGATGAGGTGCGTTCATTGGCAAAACGTACCCAGGATTCCACCGCCGAAATTCGGGGTGTTATTGAAAAGCTGCAGCAACGGGCAAGTAAAGCGGTGAATATTATTTTGCAGAGTTTTGAAGGAGCGCAGAATTCAGTGCAAAGTGCGGCCAGCGCGGGTGAGTCGCTGCAACAAATTGTGCAAAGCGTAGAAATGCTGCGCGATTTAAATACCCAAATTGCAACAGCGGCCGAGCAGCAAGCGGCCGTTGCGGAACAAATGTCGCGCAGCACACGCGAGCTTGGCGACTCCTCTGAAAATATCCTGGATCAGGTACAAAAAACCTTGGGGTACAGTTTGAATTTGCGGCAAGGCGCGGATCGCTTGTTGGAAAACACCCTGCAATTTAAAATCTGAATAGCGTGATTTGCATTATTCAGTTGAAGCGGGGTTTGTTTGAACACAATCGTAGTCAGCTTGTTTATTTCTGCCGAGGAATTCCAGCGGCTGTACCAAGGCAGTGCCAAAACCGTTCATGCGCAAAGTGTGGATGGGCGCAGTATCCGTTTTCCGGCCGCTATACTGCGGCCGTTTGTGCTACATAACGGCGTGAGCGGTATCTTTCAAATCAACTTTGATGAGCAAAATCGCTTTCAATCCATCCAGCGGTTGGGCTAATCCCGACAGACAAATACCGGCTTTTGGGGTGATTTGAGGGGCGTAATCCAGTATCCTTGCGGCCTGTTTTTAATCTCCCTTGAATCTCCTTATTGATCCGCCAAGAGCCTGCCATGTATCAGCAAATTCGCGATGTGCTTTTCCGCTTCGACGCCGAAACTTCCCATGAACTCAGTCTGGATATGCTTGGTGCTGCCGAGCGTTTACGCCTGCTTGGGCTTTTTACTGCCAAGGTGCCAAGTAATCCGGTACAGGTGATGGGCCTCACATTTGATAACCCCGTGGGTTTGGCCGCAGGCTTGGACAAAAACGGCGATTACTTCAACGCGCTGGGCGCTCTGGGCTTTGGTTTTGTGGAGATTGGCACTATTACCCCGCGCCCGCAGCCGGGCAACCCCTTGCCTCGCTTGTTCCGCATTCCTGAAGCTCAGGCCATCATCAATCGCATGGGTTTTAACAATAAGGGTGTGGATCACTTGGTAGAACAGGTGAAAAAGCGCCGCTACAAAGGCATTTTGGGCATTAACATCGGCAAAAACGCGGTGACGCCGGTAGAAAATGCAGTTGACGATTACCTGATCTGCTTGCGCAAGGTCTATGACTACGCCGATTACATCACCGTCAACATTTCCTCGCCCAATACCCCTGGCCTGCGCAATTTACAGTTTGGCGATTCGCTGTCGCAACTCCTGGCGCCGCTCAAAAAAGCGCAGGCTGAATTGCATAGAGCGACCGGCCGCTATGTGCCGATTGCGGTAAAAATCGCACCTGACATGGATGAAAGCGAGATCCACCAGGTTGCTGGTGTGTTGCTGCAAGAGGGTATGGACGGCGTGATTGCCACCAATACCACCATCACCCGTGTGGGCGTAGAAGAATACGAAAACGGCAATGAGGCAGGTGGTTTAAGTGGTTTGCCGGTGCGCGACAAAAGCACTTATGTAGTAAAAACCCTGAATGCGTGTTTGGGCGGTAAGTTGCCCATCATCGGCGTTGGTGGGATTTTGGATGGTGCCAGTGCGGCCGATAAAATTCGCGCGGGCGCCAGCCTGGTGCAGGTGTATAGCGGGTTTATTTACGAAGGTCCGGCACTGGTCGCACGAGCAGCAGGAGGTATCGCCAGTTACCAAAAGGGTTTGTAATTTCTGGTGGTTATAGAAACAGCGAAGCCCGCAGTAGCGGGCTTATTCATTGGACATGATTGATAAATAATTAATCGGTCTGTTGAGTGTACTCAGTGTTAGTGGAGTACTAAATAAGTGGTTGCCAAGGTAGGTTTAACCACTCATGGACATGGGTTGAATGTTGCTGACTTTTTGAACCTGTGCCAAACGGCTGTAGCCATCCCATTGATCGATGCGCGATTCGCGCCAGCCACTCAGCCATTGTTGGCGAGCTTGGCCAGTTTCATGGGGGCAGAGACTTTTTGAACGCCCATCAATACCTGCTTGATACCCTTTTACAAATGCGCGTTCTGTTTGGTCACGTTTTTGACGTTTCATCAGTAATAGCACCTCTAAGTTGTGGATTATCGATAGATAAATTTATCGACGAAAGCGGTGTTGCGGTCTTTCACTTGCCGGTATGACTGTTTCTTGGGTTCTCCTTGGAATTGACAGGTTTGGTGAGTACACCAGATTTAACCTGAACCGTGAACGATTAAATTTTTATACATAGGCCGTTCTATATGGCATATCGGCCTAGCAAATGTATTTGACAACTTAATGACAAACACCTTGTTTTAGTCAGGTGGCATTCATAAAAGTTCACTCTGGCACAAAAGTTCATCCTGGAAGCATTAATGACTTATCAATACTTCGCCACTTGCCCCAAAGGGCTGGAAGGCTTGCTCTACACCGAACTGCAAACCCTGGGCGCCCAAGAGCTGCGCGAGACAGTGGCAGGCATCTATTTCTCGGGTGAGATAGAAACCGCCTACCGGGTCTGCCTCTGGTCGCGCCTTGCCAACAAGGTGCTGCTGCCCTTGGCCAGTTTTGAGGCCAACAGCCAGGAGGAACTGTACGACGGTGTGCGCGAGCTGCGCTGGGAGGAGCATCTGAGCCCCAGCGGCAGTTTGCTGGTAGATTTCATCGGCACTAACGATGGCATCCGCAATACCCAATTCGGCGCCCTGAAGGTGAAGGATGCCATTGTGGACTGCCTGCGCGACTTCAGCGGCGAGCGCCCCTCGGTCGCCAAACGCGACCCGGATCTGCGCGTCAATGTGCGCCTTGCCAAGAGCAAAGTGATTGTCAGTATCGACCTGTCGGGCGACAGCCTGCACCGCCGTGGTTATCGCATCAAACAGGGCAGTGCACCCATGAAGGAGAACCTTGCCGCCGGCATTTTGATGCGCGCCGGCTGGACGGAGATTGCCGCGCAAGGTGGCGCACTGCTCGACCCTATGTGTGGTTCGGGCACCATCTTGATTGAAGCAGCGTTAATCGCGGCGGATATTGCCCCCGGTTTACTGCGCGGCAGCTTTGGTTTTGAGCGCTGGCTCAATCACCGCAGCGATATCTGGTTGGAGCTGCGCGATGAAGCCTTTGCACGCAAAAAAGCCGGCCTCGCGCGGGACAATCTGCCGGAAATTCGCGGTTACGATGCCGATATTAAAGTGATCCGCGCCGCAGAGGAAAATATTGTCAGCGCCGAGTTGGATCACTGGCTGCGTGTCAGCCGCAAAGAATTAAAAGATTTTGTAAAACCCACCCACAACCACGCCATGGAATTTGGTTTGGTACTGAGCAACCCGCCTTACGGCGAGCGCTTGGGGGAAATCGAATCGCTCAAATTACTTTACGCCCACTTGGGTGAGCGTTTGCGTAATGAATTCCAAGGTTGGCGCGCCGGTGTTTTTACCGGTAACCCGGAGCTGGGCAAACAAATGGGTTTGCGCGCGGATAAAAAATACAAATTTTTTAACGGCACTATCGCCAGCGAATTGCTGATATTCTCTATTAACGCCGATGCCTTTGTGCAAAGCCGCGTAGAGCAAGACGCCCGCTTCAGTAAAGATGCCGAGGTGCGCGAACAAGCCGAGGCCAAGGTAAAAGTTGAAAACAAAAAAGAGCAGGCCGCCGCACTGACTAATGGTGCGCAGATGCTGGTTAACCGCCTGCAAAAAAATATGAAACAACTGGAAAAATGGGCGAAGAAAAACAACATCAGTTGTTATCGTTTATACGATGCCGATATGCCGGAATATGCCGCGGCGATTGATATTTATCGCGGCCAGACCCAACCTAATCGCGCACCGCAGTTGTATGCCCATGTGCAGGAATACGCTGCCCCTAAATCCATTGATGAAGAAAAAGCAGCAGCGCGTTTTGCAGAAATTGAAATGGCCGTGCCCTTTGCGCTGGATATTCCCGCAGCGAACATCAGCTACAAACAGCGCCGGCGCAATAAAGGTACCAGCCAGTATGAAAAGCTGAGTGAGCGCCCCACCGGCGACCTGTTCAGTGTGCAGGAGGGCGCTGCCAAGCTGCACATTAATATGTGGCAGTATTTGGATACCGGTTTGTTTTTGGATCACCGCCCGGTGCGCCTCATGATTGCCGATATGGCTAAAGACCAGCGCTTTTTGAATTTATTCTGTTACACCGCTACCGCCAGTGTGCATGCTGCTATGGCAGGTGCGCGTTATACGGTGAGTGTGGATATGTCCAACACTTACCTCAACTGGGCGCGCAAAAATTTTGCGTTAAATGGTTTGAGTGAATCGCGCAACCGTTTGGAGCAGGCCGACTGTTTAAAATGGTTGGAGCAGAACGATCAACAGTTTGATCTTATATTGCTCGACCCACCGAGCTTCTCCAATTCCAAACGCATGGAAGATGTGCTGGACGTACAGCGTGATCATGTGAGCATGATTAACCATGCTATGCGCTCGCTGGCAGAAGGCGGTACTTTGATTTTCTCCAACAACCTGCGCAGTTTTAAATTGGACAGCGACGCACTGGCGAATTTCACTATTGAAGATATTAGTGCGCGCACGATTGATGAGGATTTCAAACGCAATGGCAAAATCCACCAGTGCTGGCTGATTCGACACTAAACCCCCAACCATGAGCAGGCTTATGCGCTACCTGAATGCCAGTGTTTTTATAATGATGCTGCTCAGTAGTGGCGCAGATGCTAATCAATTTTGTTTTGCGGCGGCAGAAACTTATTACGAGCAGGTCTACTGCCAGTTACAAGCCAAGGCGCAAACCAAACAGCTGCCGCCGTTTCATCAATTTAAAAAAAATAATGAACAGGTGCAGTTCTCGTTGCTAAAACGCCCGGCGCAGCGCAATGGGATTGCTTTGGTTGCACCCAGTAAAAAATCGCCTGCTGTACCGGCGGCACAAGCAGCAACGGCGCCGGTGGATGCAACCAGTGTTAGCCCTTCCCATTCAGCGCCAAGGCCGTTGCATACCAGTGAACCTGCGCGTGCCACACTGCGTAATACTGTTCAAGCGAATGCAGCGGACCAGTGCGAGCTACGGCAGTCTGAACTGGTATGTGGGCAAGTCAGTTATCGCTTAACCGGTAATCGTGCCAATCACCGTTTAACCCCGGGCGTGTTAACTGCAGCGAATAAAATGGAATTGCCCGCATCAACTGGTCGCGCCTATGACTTGGCCGCAGCTTACCAACAGTACATCGCCAAGATGTGTGAAATTGGACTCTGTGGAGTGACCATGAGTTATCGCAAGTTCGCCTTTCTTTATCAAGATTTACAAACCAAAGGCTTGGATTTCGCCCAGCGCTTTGAAACCATGTTTGGGTTTTTAAAACAAGATAAAGCCGCCATGGCGGTGAGTGAAGCGATCAACTCGCCTGCTGGCTTGAGCGCTGAATATTGTTCCGTCTTGGGTGAACTTTATTATGTGTGTGATTACCAAGGTAAAAACCTTGTGTTTGTAAGACGCTAAATTCCGGCGTGAAACTTAAAGGCGTTACACCGAGGGCGCTATGCTGATCAAACAACCCAGTGATATTCCATCCTCCGAGATTACCCCCGAAGCAATTTACAAGGCGCGCCGTGAATTTATGCGCGGTGCCATGAGTGTAGCTGCGCTGGGTATTGGCATGTCAGCCGCGCCGCGTGTTTTAGCGGAGCCTGCGCATGTGGCAGAGGCCGAGGTCAAAGGCCCGGATTGGCTCAAGCAACAAATTGCCAGCGCCAAGGCAGCTCAAACCCAGCTGACGGAGTCGCTCACTCCCTACGAGCATGTCACTGGCTACAACAATTTTTACGAGTTTGGTTACAACAAAACCGATCCCGCTGCGAATGCCCACACGCTGACCGCGCACCCCTGGACGGTGGAAATTGCTGGTGAAGTTGCCAAGCCCGGTACTTATACCTTGGAGGATTTATTAAAAGGTGTGGCCTTGGAGGAGCGCGTGTATCGCCTGCGCTGTGTGGAGGCTTGGTCGATGGTAGTGCCTTGGATAGGTTTTTCGCTGGCAGATTTAATCAAGCGTGTAGAGCCAACCGGCAACGCAAAATTTGTTGCCTTCACCACACTTGAGCGACCTTCAGAAATGCCGGAACAAAAAAGTCGCTTCAGCACCATCGATTGGCCCTATCGCGAAGGCTTGCGCATGGACGAAGCCATGCACCCACTCACCACGCTGGCGGTAGGTTTATATGGCAAGGTTTTGCCCAATCAAAATGGTGCGCCGCTGCGTTTGGTGGTGCCTTGGAAGTACGGTTTTAAATACATTAAATCCATCGTAAAAATTGAATTCACGGAAAAACAACCCAAAACTACTTGGAGCATGTTGGCACCGGATGAATATGGATTTTATGCGAATGTAAATCCACAGGTGAGTCACCCGCGCTGGAGCCAGGCAGAGGAGCGGCGTTTGCCGAGTGGTCTGCTAAAACCCAACATTATTCCCACCCAATTGTTTAATGGTTATGCGGAGCAGGTGGCGCACCTGTATAAAGGCATGGATTTGCGTAAATTTTATTGAGGCCAAAACTAATGCCTGTTGTGTGGCGCCGCTTGGTTATTTTTTTCTGCTCGCTGATTCCCTTGGCGTTTATTGTTTATCAAACGCTCACTCAACAACTCGGCGCCGACCCCGCCAGCACCATCGTATTATTTACGGGCGAATGGGCGCTGTATTTTTTATTTATCACCCTGGCGGTAACGCCGCTGCGCCGTTTAATTAAATTCCGCTACTTACAATTTCGCTGGCTGCAAGCCCATCGCCGCATGCTGGGTTTGTTCGCTTTGTTTTATGCGCTGCTCCATATGACTGCTTTTTTGGTGTTTATTCTTGGTTTGGATGTGTCGCGCTTTGCGAAAGAATTAGTCGAGCGACCTTATATTCTGGTCACACTGCCGGCGATTGTTTTGCTTATTGCCTTGGGCATTACTTCTACCCAGCGCATGATGCGGCGCATGGGTGCCAACTGGATGCGTCTGCACAAGTCCATCTATCTCATCGCCATATTGGGCTGGATTCATGTATTAATGCAGGTGCGCTCCAGTTATTTTGAGGCGACGGTTTTGGGTGTGGTGTTGTTACTGGTTTTATTGCCGCGCTGCTATTGGGCGCTGCAGCAAAAATAATCTTTCGCGAATGAGGTGTAGGTGTTTATGGTGTGATGAATGGTGTGTTTTGAATTGAGTAATCCAGGTGTTAAGGATTAAAAATCAGTTTTTATTAAATCAATTTGATGAGAGAAACATTCCATGAATATGCACAATACCGGTGGGGCAATGAAAGCGATGTCGTTTTTAGGGCGTATTAAAAAACGCACCTGGATTATTATCGGGGTGGTGATTCTCACTCTGGTGGCATTGTTACTCTGGTTGCTGATTTCCATAGCTGCTTGGTTATGGGGCAAAGCGTCCTCGGGTGATATGGGTTCGCTGATTCCAGAAAATGCACTGGCACAACTACAACAGCTTTCACCAGAACTTGCGCAATCGCTGGAGGAGGTCACACAACCTTTAACGGAGCTGGCACAGCCGCTAGAGCAACTCGGGCAACCACTTGAACAGCTTAAACAGCCGCTGCAGGAACTCACCCAGCCTTTGGAAAATGTGGTGCCAGAAGTCAAAGCCCAAGCTCAGGCTCAAGCCTTGGAGTTGGTGGAGCAGGCGCAAAATGTAGTACCTGAGCTAAAAAATCAGGTGGAGCAAATGATGCCTAACATTGACCTAAACAAGGCTTTGCCCGAGCGCGATGTCAGTGGTATTGACCCAGGCCCGGTGGCGCGCTTCCCCGGTTTGGTGCGTACCGCGTTTGCGCGTGATGGCGAATTGTTAACGGTAGATTACGAAGGCAGAGCGGCATTAACCGACGCGCTTGATCATTACCTGAAGGGATTTGTGGATGCTGGTTTCAGCCACGAAGTTTTACGTGCGGATGGCAATGCCGAGGTGCATAAATTTGTGCAGGGCGATAGCGCAATTCAGTTGTCATTGCTGCAAACGGCAACCAACAGGCTTTACGTGCAGCTTAAACAGACACCCTAAAAAATGGCGCCCCAGGGCGCCATTTTTTATTGCGAAACTAATCCGCGATTAAGCGCGTGATTTGTATTCGCCGGTGCGGGTGTCGATGATGATCTTCTGACCGATTTCAACAAACGCAGCCACTTGCAATTCAGTGCCGTTGTTGAGTTTTGCGGTTTTCATCACTTTGCCAGAGGTGTCGCCACGCACTGCAGGTTCGGTGTAAGCCACTTCGCGAGTGATTGCGTTAGGTGGAGTTACAGAGATAACTTTACCTTCGTAGAACACGGCATCACACACGTCTTCCATGCCATCTTCCATCCAGGGCAACAGGTCGCCCAATTCTTCTGCAGTTACTTCGTATTGGTTGAACTCTGGGTCCATGAATACGTACATTGGGTCAGCGTAGTAAGAGTAGGTTACTTCTTTGCGATCCAATTGGATGTCTTCGAACTTGTCGTCAGCGCGGTATACGGTTTCAGTATTGATACCGTTCAACAGGTTCTTCAGCTTCATTTTTACAACAGCAGAGTTACGGCCAGATTTGTTGTATTCCGCTTTTTGGATAACCCAGGGTGAGCCGTCGATCATTACGACGTTGCCAGCGCGACAGTCTTGTGCAATTTTCATGGTAGATCCTGATTTGCAATGGTTAATGTAAGAGCAGGGCGACCCAAGACCACGCAGCGCGTGATGCCAAGGCTCCCCAAAGGTGAAAATAGGCGCGCTACTATACAGTTGTTTATGGCTTTTCTGTAGTGCTTTTTGCCCTGCACAAGGCCGTATTGGCTCAAGTTTGCTGGCAATAGTTGATAAGTTGTCGGGCCAAATCAGGCATCTGGCTCAGTTGGTCGCTCCAGCGGCGGGCGTGTTGCTGCCACTGCGGCAGCCATTTTATGAGCTGGTCCCAGCTTGCATCGCTATAGCCCTGTTCATTCCAATCCCGCCAGAATTGCTGAAGTGCGATATTTAACGTAGGTAACTCCGGCGCGTACTGATTCAGAAATGCATTTAATTTGACCAGATGCGCGTCTTCCTCCTGTACATAAATGTGCCACACCATGGGTTTTGCCGCCCAGAGTGAGCGCACTAAAGAATCCTCCCCGCGCACAAAGTTGATGTCACAGGCCCAGAGCAGCTGGTCGTATTGCGTTTGGATCAGGAAGGGAATGATCTTGAGGGTGAGCGCGCCACTGCTATAACTATCCCCCGCAGTCAGGGTTTTACCCAGATAGGTGTTGATACTGCTGAGAATTTTCCCTTCCGGCACAAGGCAGTAAATCGGCTGGGGCGATTGCTGCCACGCCTGCAGCAGGCCATTTATCGCCGGGTTTTCGTAGGCGAAGAGTGAAATCAATAAGCTGTCAGCGGCGGGTTCAATACCCAGCTGCGCAAGCCATGTGTGCCGTGCAGTTTCCTGGAATTCATCGCGCTCGGCCAACAGCGTTTGCTCGCGCAACAGGCCGCCGGTGCGTTGGGTAAAACCGGGAAAGAAAAAAGTCTTGCGCAGCCCGGTGGCGGGGTGAACCGAGGCCATGCCATGGCACTCCTCCACCCAAGGTTCTGCACTCAAATACTCCAAATTGATCCAGCGCGGTGCTTGTGCCTGGTTTTTGCGCGCTGCCATGGTGTGCAGGAAACATGCGGGCATGTCGCAGGCAAAGGCTTCAATCACCACCGCTGCGGGTTCAATAGTAGGATCAAACTCCACCGGCCAGTGGCGCACATCAACGCCTTCCAGCCATTGTTGTGGGCTGACTTGCGCGCTTGGCCAAATACGGGTGAGTGCGCTCAAGTCGTCTACCCACAGACGCACGTTTTGGTGGTGTTCATTGATTAATTGGCGGGCGAGCCGCCAGCAGACACCTATATCGCCAAAGTTATCAACCACGCGGCAAAAAATGTCCCAGCTATTGGGGGTAGTAGAAGTCATAGGCAGAATGCAGTTAACCAGTTGGGATTAAAAACAGACGCGAATGATACCAGTGGGCAGCGGCAACGTATTCTGTCGCCATAAGCTGCACGGCCATATCGCTATGAAAAAACAACATCATGAAAAAACAACATCTGCCGCAAAAAACCTGCGTTTACTGTCAGCGCCCCTTCACCTGGCGTAAAAAGTGGGAGCGCGATTGGGAGCAGGTTAAGTATTGCTCCAAAGCCTGTGGCGCCGCGGCGCGTAAACATTCACCCAAAACCACTGGGGACAATTCACACCATGCCTAATACCCAAGCACGGCAAGCGATTCGCCATTTATGCCTGATTCTCGGCGATCAGCTCAACCGCGATAGCTTATTGTTCGAAGGTTTTGACCCCCAAAAAGATCGCCTGTGGATGGCCGAAGTCATGGAGGAGAGCACTCACGTGCCCTCCAACAAGCAGCGCAGCGTGCTGTTTTTGGCGGCCATGCGCCACTTTGCCCAGAGCCTGCGCGACGAAGGTTTGCCGCTGGATTATTTATCCTTGGATACAAGCGACTTATCGCCAAACGAAGGTAAGGCGACAATCAACTCGGCGCATCAGAGTTTAACCAGCGCGCTGGCGCACAGCCTGCAACAGTATCAGGTGCAGAGCCTGAAGCTGGTGCTGCCGGGGGATTATCGGGTACTGCAGAGCCTCAAACACTATTGTGCTGACCGGCAACTGCCGCTGGAGTTGTTGGCAGACAATCACTTTATCGCCAAACCCGGTGAGTTCAGCGCTTGGCAAAAGGGTAAAAAGCAGTGGCGCATGGAGTACTGGTATCGCCAGTTGCGCAAGCGCACCGGCATTCTTATGCGCGGCGACCAACCCGAAGGCGGTGATTGGAACTACGACAAAGACAATCGCGGCACCTTCTCCAGCCAAGGGCCGGGGCTGCTGGACGAGGCGTTGCTGTTTGTTGCGGATGAGATTACCCAATCGGCTATAAGCACCGTCACTCGCCTGTTGCCTGACAACCCCGGCAACTTGATGAGTTTCGGCTGGCCGGTGAAGCGCCAACAGGCACTGCAGTTGTTGGAGTTTTTTATCGCCAAGCAACTGCCGCTGTTTGGCGAGTATCAGGATGCCATGTGGACTAATGAACCCTGGCTCTACCACTCGCGGCTATCGGCAGCGCTTAACCTCAAACTGCTGTCGCCGCTGGAAGTGATTCAGGCCGCCGAGCAAGCCTATGCACAGGGCAAGGCGCCACTGAATGCCGTGGAGGGGTTTATTCGCCAAATTCTGGGCTGGCGCGAATTTGTGCGCGGTTTGTATTGGAGTTTGATGCCGGATTGGCACAGCATGAATGCGCTGGATGCCCGGCATAACCTGCCGGATTTTTACTGGACGGGGCAGGTGGATATGCGGTGTTTGGCGCAGAGCATTCAGCAAGTACTGGATCATGGTTACGGTCACCACATTCAGCGGTTGATGGTGACGGGCTTGTTTGCCCAGCTGTGGCAAACCCAGCCGCATCAGATTCACGCCTGGTATTTGGCCATGTATGTGGATGCCGTGGAGTGGGTAGAACTACCGAATGTTTTAGGGATGAGCCAATACGCCGATGGTGGCATAATGGCGTCCAAGCCCTACATTGCCACTGGCCGCTACGTTGCCAAAATGAGCAACTACTGCGCTGGCTGCCGCTATAAACCCGATGAAGCCGAGACCGACAACGCCTGTCCTTTCACTACGC
This sequence comes from Cellvibrio fontiphilus, assembly GCF_042646205.1. Taxonomy (NCBI): domain Bacteria; kingdom Pseudomonadati; phylum Pseudomonadota; class Gammaproteobacteria; order Cellvibrionales; family Cellvibrionaceae; genus Cellvibrio; species Cellvibrio fontiphilus. The sequence continues at coordinate 314,543 of NZ_JBHRTF010000006.1, forward strand.
TTTATTGGGAATTTTTGGCAACGCATCGCGCGCGATTTGCAAATCACCCGCGTTTGGCCTTGCAGGTTAAACACCTGGATAATCACAACGCGGAAAAACGCGCAGCTATCGCCAAACGCGCGCAGTGGGTTAGGGAACACTATTCAGCCACTAACTACCTCGCCAATCACCAGACTTGATCGGAATTTTTTATGGCCTCACTGCAAGATCAACTGTTAAAAGCCGGTTTAATCGACACCAAAAAAGCGAAACAAGCCAACAAAGAAAAGCGCAAAGAAAATAATGTGGCGCGCCGCTCCAACGAAGAAAAAGTGGATGAAATAAAACAATCCGCCGAGCAAGCGCGTTTGGAAAAAGCTGAGCGCGACCGCGAATTAAATCGCCAGCGGGATTTGGAGTTGCAACAAAAAGCCATAGCCGCCCAAATCAAACAACTGATTGAAAATCATCGCCAGAAAAAAGGCGCCGGTGAAAACGATGTGGAATACAACTTTACCGATGGCAAACTGATTAAAAAAATGCGGGTATCGCCACTGGTGCTAGAGCAAATTGCCCGTGGCCTGTTAGCGGTTGTGAAACTCGGCGAGGGCTATGAATTAGTGCCGCGCATAGTGGCCGATAAAATCGCCCAGCGCGATGAAAAATACGTAGTGGTTGCCAATACCAAACAAGACAACAAAGTCGATGAAGATGACCCCTACAAGGATTATGTCATCCCCGATGATTTGATGTGGTAGGGCTATGTGGAACCCCATCCGCGCGGTGCTGCGCAGTCAATCGCCACGCGGTATAAAAATTATTGCGCTCAGTTTAATGTTGGTGCTTGTTTGTGCCGCACCGATCATGCTTTACAGCTTGTTTAACCCGGAAACCGGCGGCGCTTTGTGGATGGGCTGGTTGTTTGCCCTGGGAGCTGTGGTTGCGCATATTGGTTTTTTTGTAGGCATTGTCTTGGTGATTTGGGATATGTACTTCGCTAAAAAATAAAGCTCACAGTGCAAGGTCTAGTATAAAAAATCGGCGGGTTGGTGTGACCCGCCGATTTTTTTTTAACATCTAAATAAAAAATTAAAACTCGCCTAAAAAACCGCCCGATTGATGCGCCCACAGCTGCGCATAAACGCCGCCTAAGGCGATGAGTTCAGCGTGGGTTCCCTGTTCAATAATCTGGCCTTTGTCCAACACAATTAAACGATCCAGCGCCGCAATCGTGGATAAACGGTGGGCAATCGCAATCACCGTCTTGCCTTGCATGAGTGTGGTTAAATTGGTTTGAATCGCCGCTTCCACTTCTGAATCCAGCGCTGAAGTCGCTTCATCCATAATTAAAATGGGCGCGTTTTTGATTAGCACGCGCGCAATCGCAATGCGCTGGCGCTGGCCGCCAGAGAGCTTCACGCCGCGCTCGCCCACGTGGGCGTCATAACCGGTGCGCCCCTCGTTGTCGCTCAAGCCCATAATAAAATCGTGAGCTTCCGCTTGTTGTGCAGCGCGAATCATATCGGCTTCGGTCGCATCGGGTTTGCCATAGAGCAGGTTGTCGCGAATTGAGCGATGCAGTAGCGAGGTATCCTGAGTCACCATACCAATTTGCGCGCGCAGGCTCTCTTGTTTGACCTCGGCTATGTTTTGGTTGTCGATCAGAATGCTGCCGGCATCCACATCGTAAAAACGCAGCAGTAAATTCACCAGTGTGGATTTGCCCGCGCCAGAGCGGCCCACCAAACCAATTTTTTCACCGGGCTTAATGTGCAAATTAAAATGTTGTAGCAGGCCTTGGGGTTTGCCGTAATTAAAACAAACCGCCTGAAAATCTATCGCGCTCTGTTGTACCACCAAGGCTTTGGCTTGAGGTTTGTCCTGAACGTCGCGGGGAATCGCCAGAGTATTTAACCCATCCCGAGCGGTGCCGATATTTTCAAACAGGGCAGAGACTTCCCACATAATCCACTGCGCCATACCGTTTAAACGCAGCACCAAACCCACAGCAGCGGCGATAGCACCGGTGGTAATCGCGGCACTAGACCACAACCAGAGTGATGTGGCGGCAATGGAAAAAATAAGAATAACGCTAATCACCCAAACGCTAGTGCCCAACAAAGTCGCAAGTCGCATTTGCGGGTGTACCGTGGTTAAAAAATATTCCATGCCCTGTTTGGCATAATCGGCTTCGCGATTGGAATGCGAAAATAATTTAACCGTAGAAATGTTGGTGTAGGTATCTACCAAGCGGCCGGTCATGTCTGAGCGAGCGTGAGCCTGCGCGGTAGAGATTTTGGAAAGTCGCGGTAAGAAGTAATAGAGCAAACCGCAATAGGCAAAAAACCACACAATCAGCGGCAGGGCAAGGCGCCAATCCAGCGCAAAAGCCAGCACCAGAATGCTGCTGAAATACACCATAACGTAGAGCAGCACATCCAGTAATTTCATAATGGTTTCGCGCACTGCCAGCGCGGTTTGCATCACCTTGGTAGCGACGCGACCGGCAAATTCATTTTGATAAAACTGGTAACTCTGCCCCAGCAAGTAGCGATGCGCCTGCCAGCGAATGCGCATGGGGAAATTGCCGAGCAGGGTTTGGTGCATTAATAGTGAGTGCATCAACACCGACAGCGGCAAACCCACCAGCAGAATAAAACTCATCCAAAGTAATTCACGGCGCGATTCCGCCCAAAAGCTGGAAGGCGAGTGTTGGTTGAGTGAGTCCACCAAATCGCCCAAAAAACCAAAGAGCGACACCTCCAAAACCGCAATCAGGCCGGTGAATAGTGCCATGGCGATTAAATAAAACTCAGCGCCACGGCTGTAGTGGCGACAAAAGGCATAGAGGGTTTTGGGTGGGCTGGTGGGTTCTTCAGGCGGAAAGGGTTTTATCAGGCTTTCAAAAAAACGAAACATAATACAATCGCCGGTAATAAATGAATGAAACGGGTTTTCGCCGGAAAGTGCTGGCTAAAAACTGTGCGGCTATTGTAGCAGCTCACTCCGGGGACTTCGTGTAACCAAGTGTTAAGTTGCGGTGCTACACTGTCGCCCGATACCTTTGCGAGGGGCAAAATAAACAGCACCAAGGCTGGTAATGCTCCGGTTATTAATGATTAGTAATAAGTAGGTGATTATGAGAAATGCATTGACGGTATTCGGCGCAGGTTGTTTGGGTGGGTTAGTTATGTGTGTGGTGATGTGGTTGTTCAGTTATTACGGAATCACACAGTCGTTAAATGTGCGTCTGTCTGGCTCGGTATCACCCCATTGGATGTATCCGCGTATTGTGTGGGGCGGTTTATGGGGCTTGTTATTTTTGCTACCCATTTATGCAAGTAGTACTTTTGCACGCAGTTTTGTTATCGCGCTGATTCCAACCTTGATCCAACTCTTTGTGTTTTATCCGTTTTACGAGGGCAAGGGGGTTGCAGGCTTGTCGTTGGGTTTACTGACACCATTCCTGGTGTTCTTTTTCTTTTGGGTGTGGTCTTTAACCACCGCCGTCAGTTTGCGTGTCTCTTAAATAGATTGGTTATAAAAAATGAACGCTTTTTTTGTTGTATGTAAATTATTTTTTTTCGGCCTTCTTGCGGTTAGCGCAAATGCGCAGTTGCTGCCAGACAACAATAATTTGAATGTGCAGTCAGTCAATCGTTGGATGCAAAGTAATCGTGACATGGCACCACTGGTACAAGCAGTGGATGCCTATCATCTCACCCCTGAGTCATTTAAAACGTTTGAGGCATTATCGCCGCTGCAGCAAGATGAGCAAATTGAGCGCGTACTGCGCGAGGCAAACTTAATGGAGCAGGCGACTAAAGTAGCGCGTCAACATGGCTGGAAGTCGATAGGCGAATATATGCGTTTAAGTACGAAGCTGGGTAATGCTATAGCTGCTTATTTTTTATTGGGTGACCTAGGCAAGGTAACTGAAGAGCAGGCTAAAGAATTAAAAGAAAAAGCCGACCCCGCAGTGCTAGCCGTTCCTCAAGCCGACATAGATTTTATTCGCCGCAATGAAAAAACCTTGCAACAATACATTCAGGCATATAGTGCTGGCCGTTAATTTTTTTGGCTCATTCCTAAAACAAAAGGCGGACACTACAATGTCCGCCTTTTTATTTCCCGCCGGTAATTCTTTTTATTATTTATTGTTAATTATTAGACAGTCTTGAAAAGCTGATAACCGGGTTAGCGAGAGCCACCTGTTAAGCTCAGGTATACCAAGGTTTGGTTTAACAGCTGATAGGCAACCTCCCCAAAAGTGATAGGGCCGGTTAGATCTCTGGTCTTTTTCCCTTCGAGTTCAGAATAAAGATAATTCAAAATACAGTTGCAGGAGAAAGAGATTCCCTCGCTGGCTGACGCAGATAATTCTTTGTTAAAACTTTCCAAATAATTGTCTACTGGTTTGGCAAATCGATAACTGATGTCGGCAAACACCGGTGCATATAAATCTACTTTGTTATTGTATTCATCGAGCTGCTGGATACTGACATTGACCATCACGCCCGAATAATTCGCAACCAGCGGTAAACGAGTGTCAATTTTGGCGTGTTTGATGTAATCCACGAGATTGGCTGGCTCACCATTGATGGTGCAATCGCTAGCGCTGAAGCCGGTGTTTTTAAATTTGATTTCCGGACCTGTTCCTTGGGTAAATAAATTAACAATATTTATGTTCGCTAATTGATTTACCGGCAGTGGAATGTGCATTGCAACTGCTTGCTGATCAAAAAGCATGCCTCTCGCCGGTCCAAAGCCAACTTTGGCGCTATTTTTACCCAGCTCATCCAAATGCACACCAGAAATCCAACCAATAATGGGAGAGAAATACATATTCGGGTATTCAGGCGAATGTTGCGCATAACTCAAATGAATCTCTGACATGGCTGGCAAAATTACGATGGTGAAACCGTGTTCCGGCGCTTCTTGTGCTATTCGGGAAATAGAATTGACATCATAAAGAGCAATACGCGGTGCCTTGGATGGTTGTACGCCCTCTATAGTGTGTACAAACATCGATGTGCGATCAGCCTTACCACCCTCTGTTGTCATAAAGTAGGGGATTGTACCTGCTATCCAATTGCCGGATGGTAGATCAGCCAGTAGGGATTCATCTGCAGCAATTACTAAATAATCACCGCGGTTTATTTTTTCAATAAGTTCTGCGCGCCCGATGAGCTCGCTGCGAATACTAATATCGGCTTCGTATGCCATAGGTTGCTCCTTGGGTGACAGATTAATATGTTTGGCTGTTGGTCATTACCAAACGCAACTCTTGTTGCATAAAGCGCTGATTGTGTTTAATGAAGTCTCTGATTTTGCGGGCAGCGTTGAGTTCAACCACAGGGTCGGGATTCATCAATAGTTGTGAGCGCAGGTTGGCTAATAATAATTTATAGGCAATATGGGAGCTTGGAATGAATGAGTCGTCTTTGAGTATTTTCTGCCAGACACTACTGCTCGCATCAGGAAGTGTAAATTGGCTATCTTCCGGTGCATTCATTAATTGATTAATTAAAATCAATTCCCGCTTAAGGTTGCGTGCATTTTTTCTGAAGAATTCGCGCAGTGAATTAAGGGTATTGATTCGCTGTTGGTTGTCATCTGTCTGTGAAAATGCGTGACGTAAGCGAACCAGAAATAAGTTTAACGGAACATTGGTGGATTTTAAGTCAAGTTTTCCGGTGATAAGTTTAAGCCAAATGCTATTTTTTAACGCAGGCAATACTAGTTTGGCTGCTCCGGTTTGGCGCTCTTCAGTATCTTGCTTTTTAGCTGTTATTGCACAGACTTGGCTAACTTCTGTAGTCAAATGATTAACTTGGGATATGAAAAATTTCCGTAACTCAGTAACAGCTTCACTAATCGAGCTGTTTATATTGGGGTCAATAATATTCAACTTTATTTTAGAGAGCATTAAGCGAAGTGGGAATGATTGAGTCTTTAGGTGAAACTTGTCGTAAACCATGTTTTCCCAGATGGGATCAATTTCGGTTGGCAATAACAATGCTTGCCTATAAGTCTCTGGCGTTTTTTCAATGTCGTTAATTATTTCTTCAACCAGCGATAACTCAACCAGTAACATGTAGGATATGGCTTCGCTAGTTAGACCTCGTGTATTTGCCAGTGCCACTTGCTGACGCAACTGATGTGTGTAGGTGCGATTAGCCTCACCAATAAAATGAGGCTGCAATAAACTTTCGCGGCCAATTCCTGCAGTGCAAATAGTTGAATCGTAAAAAGAAGATATAACCTGGCAGCTATATTGCCCGATTCGCGTATGTGTCCAGCGCTTTTGTTGATTGTTCTGTTCAATTCTTGAAGCTTTTGTATCGTTCTTTTTACTGAAGAGCGAAAAAGCAGATTTTTCTGTGTGATAGCCAATGGTGATTTTTATTATTTTATTTCTTTCATCAATTTCAAAGTTTTGAATGTACCAAGGTGTTGCTATACCCAGAATGGATTCAAAATAATATTTCGGTTGTTTAACCATCTGATACTCCTTTCTTTGTGTTTTTAAGGGTTGTCAATTGTCAAAAAAAATCACTTCGACAAAACCTCAGGTCAAAGTACAGTCATGATCGTTAAACGATTTTTTCATCCGCCATTCATTATTATGATTTTGCCTGTGAGGCGGGCGCGCGATTATGAACATCTGAATGATCAGATGGTAGGCCTTTTCAAGAAAACAAAAAAATTATGGCGTTTAAAATTGCGTGATTGCCGTATTGTTTAAAAAATTCATGAATTACATAGATAAATCAAAAAATAATCATATTTATAAATTTATATTTATATGATTTTCATAGGCTTTGATTTTTATTTTATGCGAGGTGTTTCGCGAAAATTGATCCTTACTGTTCTCATTCTGAAATTATTGTGAAATTGTTGCGCCGCTATAGTGGCAGCCGAAAAAATTCGGTTGATGAGATAATTTTAAGGATTGGATTATGCAGTTCATTACATCAGTTTTGAAGGATGATATTTTTGCAGATAAAAAACATAAGAGTGGTTCGGAGTTTTCCGGTCGATTACGTGTAGGTATTCTGGGGACGGGGAAAATAGGTACTGATCTTTTATTGAAAGTTAAGCGCTCTGCTTGGTTGGAACCTGTCATTTTTGCGGGAAGAAATTTGCAGTCAGCGGGTATGCAATACGCCCAGGGTTTGGGAATCCCGGTTTCGGATAAAGGGATTAATACTTTTTTTGCTCCAAATATTCATTGTGACATTGTATTTGATGCGACTTCTGCAGCAGACCATGTTGCGCATGCGCAGTGCCTAGATCAGTTGGGCATTTTTGCGATTGATCTGACACCTTCCCAAATCGGCGAATGTTGCGTGCCTGCGCTGGGGATGAACGAAGTGTTGGAAAATAAAAATATCAGTATGATTTCCTGTGGCGGTCAATCCTCTATTCCTCTGGCGCAGGCCCTGGTGAAGGTGATCCCTAATATCCAACAGCTGAGCGTTACATCACTGGTTTCACCTGATTCTATAGGGCCGGCAACGCTTGCTAATATCGAAGAGTATTATCGCAATACTCGCAGCGGTTTATACAAATACACAGGTATTGAGTCGATTGAAGTGGCACTGCTGAGCAACGAGGCACATGCAGGCAAACCTATGTTAAATAGAATTTGTGCCTATGCAGATAATATTGATCTTGCAAAGTTGCAGCTTGCCTTGAATGAAATGGAACAGCGGGTGCAGACCTATGTGCCAGGTTATCAATTGCAAGGATCGCCCAAGCTTATTGATGGTGGTGTGCAAATTGAGCTGATTGTTGAGGGTGTTGGCGATTACTTGCCGACCTATGCCGGTAATTTGGATATCATCAACTGCGCGGCCATAGCAGTTGCGGAGCAATATGCAAAGGTCAGGCTGATTGAATGTAATTGCCAAAAACAAACGCAAGATGATTTGCGTACTTTGGTGGAAGAATGTTAATCCAGCGCTGAAATTGTGATCTTGTAAAGCGTGTTTGTTTATTAAAAAGCATCGCTAACCCGGAAGGTGGCGATGCTTTTTGTTTGATGGCGATTTAACCGGTCAGCGTACCTGCGCGGTAATCCTGAATAGCTTGTTCAATTTCATCCGTTGTATTCATCACAAATGGGCCGTATTGAACAATGGGTTCCTTCAGTGGCTTGCCCGATATGACCAGAAAGCGCGTGTTTTCCTGCAGCCCTTCAACCCTCAGCTCATCGCCTTTGCTCAATAATCCGGCGTTACCCCGGGTAAGTTTTCGCTTGTCCTCGCCGATGGCAACATCACCTTCGTATACATAAATGAAAGTGTTGTGTTCGCCCGGAATAGCGTGGTTAAACACTGCATTTATCGGCAGATGAATATCCCAATAAATAGCTTCGGTGGATAACCCCTGTATTGGGCCGCTCACGATGTTGTTGCTGACTACGGCAGTATTTGCAATCACTTTAATTTGCCCGCCACCGGGCAATTCTGCGGTGGGTATGTGCGCAGCCGGAATATCCCGATAATGCGCGGGCTTCATTTTTTCTGCTGCCGGCAGGTTAAGCCACAGTTGGAAACCACGCATCAACCCTTGTTCTTGTTGTGGCATCTCCGAATGAATGATGCCACGTCCCGCTGTCATCCACTGTACATCACCATTGCGCAAATGACCTTTATTGCCCATGTGGTCTTCGTGCAGCATATGGCCTTCCAGCATGTAGGTGACAGTTTCGAAGCCGCGGTGAGGGTGTGCGGGAAAGCCGGCAATATAATCATCGGCACTGCTGCTGCCGAATTCATCGAGCATCAGAAATGGATCAAAGCGTGCATGTTGATTTTGCCCAAGGCTACGTTTTATGCGCACACCGGCGCCGTCACTGGTTTCGCGTCCCTGAAGGATTTGTTGTAACTGGCGTTGCATGGTTTACCCCCTTAACGGATTGTGCGCTGGAAGTGCCGCTTAGGCGGCCACTTCCTCGCTGATGGTTGCTTTGGCGGCACTAAAGGCTTCATCTTTTTTGCCCATATTCAGCCCCTCAGCATAAATAAAACGTACATCTTTGAGGCCCACAAAACTCAGGAAGTTCGTCAGAAACTGGCTTTGTGTATCACTTGGCTGGCCTTTGTGAACGCCACCGCGTGCTGCCACTATATAAACCGGCTTGTTGTCGAGCAGTCCAACGGGCCCTGTCTCGGTATATTTAAACGTGACGCCAGCGCGGGCAATGTGGTCGAAATAGGCTTTTAAAGTTGATGGTACACCGAAGTTATACAGCGGCACGCCGATTACAATCACATCGGCCGCTTGGATCTCAGCAATAATTTTATCCGAGTAGTCCACTACAGCTTGCTGCTCAGCTGTGCGATCCGTTTCTGGTGTGAAAAGCGCCTGTACACGCGCTGCATCCAGGTGGGGCACAGACTCTTTGGCAAAATCCCGAACTGTCACTGTGCCTTCAGGATGCTGTTCTTTCCAGCGCGCCACAAACTCCTGGGTCAGTTGACTGGAGTTGCCATTTTCGCCAAACAAGCTGCTATTAATTTGTAAAAGAGTTGCCATTTCATTGTCCTCATTTAATTGGCCTTATTGCCATGAGGCTATTTAATGATTTGAGTGATGAATGATAAATAGTGATATTTAGTGGTTTATGATCTAATTATTTAATCGATACTGGGCCGCTACAGGTAAATCATGATGCAGGATCAAACTCCCACAGGTTTGGTAACTACTGAAAATAAAGTGACGCTAGAACAGTGGCGCGCGCTGCTGGCGGTAATAGACGCTGGGGGTTATGCCAAAGCAGCGGAGTTGCTTAACAAAAGCCAATCCGCCGTTTCTTATGCCATCTCCCAGCTTGAGCTTGCTTTAGGTGTGAAAGTATTTCAGTTGCAGGGGCGAAAGGCTGTAGCCTCACCTGCAGGTGAGTTGTTGTATCGACGTGCCAAACAGTTGCTGGAGCAAGCTGAACGTTTGGAAAAGTCGGCGAGTTGTTTGTCGGTACAGGTCGAGCCTTTGGTGAAAATTGCTGCTGATATCATCATTCCTCCTGCGCGTGTGCTTCAGTGCCTGGCTGTTTTTGCAGAGGATTTTCCTGATACACGAGTTGAAGTGTTTGAGTCTGTGCTCAGTGGCACTGAAGATGCGCTGCTACAACGCCAGGTTGATCTGGCAATTGGAGGGCGAGTTCCTACCGGCTTTATGGGGGAAAAGCTGGTTACAGTGACTATGCGTGGTGTTTCCAGCCCGGATCATCCATTGCAGCACCTTGGCCGGCCCATTACTTATGAGGATATGCGTCAGCATCGACAAATTATCGTGCGCGACTCGGGGCAGTATCGTCGTCGCAGTGAAGGCTGGCAGGAGGCCGATCAACGCTGGACGGTGAGTCACATCAAAACCTCGCTTGATGCGATTCGCCTTGGTCTGGGGTATGCCTGGCTACCGGATGCTTACACTCAGGATGATATTGCGGCAGGAAAATTAAAGTATTTGCCTGTTGATCTGGGGGCGGTGCGCGAGGTAACGACTTACCTTACTTTTGCTGATCGCGATTTTGCCGGGCCCGCAACGCGGAGATTGGCGGAAATATTGAAAACTCATTTACCTAAAATGTGCGGGTAGCCGGTAAACTGATAGTGGGCGCCAATTAGCGATTACTAATTGGCGCCTTCATTTTATTGTTTAAATTCAACCCAAACGGGGCAGTGGTCTGATGGGCGCTCCATCGCGCGCACATCGTAATCAATACCACTGGCTACGCACTTCTCCTGCAGGCTTTTGGTTAAGAGAATCAGGTCAATTCGCAGGCCGCGTTTGGGGGTATCCTCAAAACCGCCGCTGCGGTAGTCAAACCAGCTGAATAAATCGCACACATCAGGGTGATGCTCCCTGAAGCTGTCTTTTAACCCCCACGCAAGAAGATTATCCAGCCATTCGCGCTCTTCCGGTAAAAAGCTGCACTTACCTGTTTTTAACCAGCGTTTCCGGTTTACCTCGCCAATGCCTATGTCCAAATCCTGATGAGAAATATTCATATCGCCCATAACGATTAGCTGTTTATCTGGCGATTCTGATTGTTCGATGTAGTCGATAAGGTCTGCATAGAACTTTCGCTTGGCTGGAAATTTCACCGCATGGTCACGGCTCTCGCCTTGGGGGAAGTAGCCATTGTAAATAGTGATTTCTCCAAGCGGAGTTTCAAAAACACCGCCAATAAAACGGCGTTGTGCATCATCCACATCAGTTGGGAAACCTTTAATAACTTTTTTGAAGGGATATTTTGAAAGTAGTGCGACACCATAATGTGTTTTTTGGCCAAAAAATTCTACGTGATAGCCAAGTTCTTGAATTGTTTGCAGGGGGAAGTCGGGGTCATTTACTTTGGTTTCTTGCAGCCCAATAAAATCCGGATTGTGTGTATTAATCACTGCTGTGAGCTGGTGCAGGCGGGTACGTATGCTATTGACGTTAAAAGATATTGCCTTCATGACTGAACTCATTAAAAAAACACCCAGGCAACTTCTGCCCGGGTGTAATTAGTAGGTTAGAGAAAATTATTGCTGGGCAACTTTGGATTCGGCTGGTTTGAGCTGACCGATGAAATCCGCCAGAATATGACCCGCTTCCATCAAATAGGGATCTTCTTTAGGGTTTATCTCTTTGTTTTGTGCCTGTTCTGGTGCGTCTTCGCTGTCAGTTTCACCCTTGTCTGCTTTGAGTGCTGCGTAGTCTGCATAAGGCTTTTCTCCTTTAGCTGCGCGCAATTCGTTTTCCATTTTTAACAGGCGATCTTCAAGTTGTTTTTGTTCTTCTTTACGTGTGGTAAGGCGCAGCGAAACTTCTTTTTTTGCGGCAGCTTCTTTAAATAAATTGCTCTGTTTGTTCAGGTAGATGAATTCGGGATCTTGCGCCAAACGTTCTTGATGCGCAGTCTCAATGCGCGGCAGGAACTTACTGATGTTGTAGTAGTTCTGATGCGGTGCAGGGTGAATTCGATCCCAAGGCAGGGCATTATCATAGCTGCTTTCACCAATTTCATTGGGGTCCAGCAAGCTGGGTAATGTGACGTCAGGGATGACTCCTCTGTGCTGGGTGCTATCGCCAGAAATACGATAGAACTTTGCTTCGGTAATTTTTAAACGGCCATGCTTTAAATCCACCAGATTTTGTACCGAACCCTTACCGAAGGTGGTAGAGCCTATTACTATACCGCGTCCGTAATCCTGAATCGCGCCAGCGAAAATTTCTGATGCCGAAGCGCTCAAACGGTTGATTAATACAGCAACTGGTGCGCGATAAACTGCAGGTTGGTAGGCGCGATAATTGCGTGAAATGGTATCGTCACTTTGACGAATTTGTACTACCGGACCCGGATCTACGAATAAATCTGTGAGCATTGCTGCCTCTGGCAGAGAGCCGCCACCGTTATCACGCAAATCAATAATTATGCCGTCAACTTTTTCTTTATTGAGCTCATTCAGCAAGTTGTAAACATCGCGTGTGGTACTTTTATAGTTGGGGTCACCTTTTTGGTAAGCCTCAAAATTCATATAAAAAGTAGGTATGTCAATCACGCCCAGCTTATAAATTGAATCGCCATTTTTAATTTCAAAAACGGCTTTTTTGGCGGCTTGATCTTCCAGCTTTACCGTCTCACGCTTAATAGTAATTTGTTTGTTTACTGTCGCGGTCGGATCAGCAGGCATAACTTCCAGGCGAACAATGGTGCCTTTAGGGCCGCGAATGAGTTTCACAACTTCATCCAAGCGCCATCCCACCACATCCACAAATTCGCCGTCGGCTCCCTGTGCGATGGATACAATTTTATCATTGGGTTTTAACTGGCCTTGTTTGTGTGCCGGGCCTCCAACAACCAGGCTGCTTACTTTGGTGTAATCGTCTTCGCTCTGCAGCACGGCGCCAATGCCCTGCAATTCAAGAGACATGCTGATATCAAAGTTTTCGGCATTCTCTGGCGATAAATAATTGGTGTGCGGATCATAGAGCGTGGTGAGTGAGTTCATCATCACACTGAATGCTTCTTCGGGAGTTTGTTGCTTGAGTCTACGCAACTGATTGGCGTAGCGTTTGCGCAGCGTAGTTTTACTTTCTTCCAGGCTTTTTCCCGCAAGCATGGAATTAAGTAAGTTTGATTTAAGGTATTTATGCCATAAATTATCGGCTTCCTTGGCATCGGCGGGCCAAGCTGCTTTTTCGCGGTCAATGCTGATTGATTCTTCTACATCAAAATTGAATTTGGTTTTTGGATCTTCTAATTCTTTGATGACTTTTTCCAGGCGCTCGACCATGCGCTTATCGAACCGGTTATAAATGGCAAAACTATTGTCCAACTGACCCTTTTTATAGTCGTCATCAAAGGTTTTACGAAATTTTTCAAACTCGTTGATATCGGATTGCAAGAAAAAATTCTTGGCATTATCCAGTGACTTTAGATACTCATCCAAATAACGGGAAGAGAGGGCGTCGTTAAGCTCTTGATCGCGGTAGTGCTCTTTGTTGAGTTTTTCTACTAGATCGACAACTGCCTTGCTTTGTTCGGGGGTGGGTGACAGCTCTTCTGTGGCCGCAAACCCCCTCAGCGAAAGTCCTATTAAAAAGCCGATCATTGTAAACTTTAACAATCTCACAACAGCAATTTGCATACAGAGCATCTCAAAAGGTCAAAAACGCGGCGCGTCATTGGATCGATATTGTCATAGGGCGAAACAACTGCAGCCCCTTGGTCATGATAGCGGAAAAGGGTGATTAAAAGGAGAGTGCCCGCCAAGGCGGGCAGGGGGCGTTAAAGGGATTCTTTTAATACCAGAAAGTTTCCTGGCTCGTCTATTAAGGTGCTTTGGTGGCGAGGGAATGCTATTAATCAGTCGCGCTGCTATCTAACGGGATAGTGGTGTCTGGGGTAGCGTCAGGTGCTGGCATTTGACGGGTCAGATCAAGCCACAGCTCTTTCCTGTCTAGTGGTGTTGCTTTGGGCAGGTAGGGGTTATCGATACGAATGGCGCGTCGGTTGGGTAGGTCTGCCTTTTCCAAGGCTTCTTGTACTTCAGGGCTGCCGTAAAAATATTTATCGAAGGCGCCGTCTTTAATCGCCGATTCAAGCCCATTTTCTATGTCTTTTGCCAGCTCAGGGTCTTTGGGGCTAACAAAAAAATACGTTGGTAGGGGATAAATTAAAACCAAGCGTTTTTCTACAGTGAGTGCCAGCTCAGGAAATGCATTCAATTCAGTCCATACCTCGTTAGCGCCACGGGGGAATGCATCAAATCGACCACCATCTAACATGTGATACAGGCTGGGTTTTTTAGTTGCTTTTATTACCTCGAAACCGGCATTTTCCAGAATGGACGCATCTTGCCAGCTGCGTCCTTGGCCCATTCTTACTTTTTTAAGATCTTCAAGGCTGTAGATATTGTCGAAGCGTGCTTGATCACCCTTGCGGATAAAAAACAGTCGATGATTCATCAGCCCTCTGTAGGCATCAATTCTAACCGGGATAAAGTCGCGCTCCATTTCTTCTGATGTACCTCCCCACATAACGGAGATGCTGCCGGATCGAACCGATTCCATAACCCTTGGGCGGGAGTAAACCTCGGGCGTGGTTGCAAAGGTGTACTTTGTTGATGAATAAGAAAGTGCAAGTTTTAAAAGGCCATTCATGTAATCCGTCTGGACATTGGATTTCATGTTGGTAACCACAGTTTTTTGTTCTGCGGCAGTTGGGCCAAGTGCATAGAAAGCAAGATAGAGGGCTGAGATTGTGGCGATGGTCTTGCGAAAAAGGCTCGGCATAGAGGTGCTACTCGTCAAAGTGTTGCTACTGGTTGCTAGCCTGCAGGGTGAGGTCTAGCCCGGTTCGGGATCTGATATCCAACTGATTGACTGAATAGGTTGCCGATACTTACAGCGGTTCTTTGACGCGCCGTTTAATAATGATTTAAAGCTTAGGCTATTGATAGGTAGCTTGCTAGTGCATCTGCATCAGCAAGTTGAGCTGCAGTCGAGCATCATCTGCATGAAATCTATTTGTTCTGGATTGTTAACTGCGTTTGCATTGACCCGAACTACCTTGCGGTTTTCCCAAACGTAATCGTATCGGGTAAATATCAGCGCACCTGAATCTGACTGGTCTGCACTGACTATCAAGCTTTGGCGGGGGGATGTGTCCAGTATGTCCAGAAGTTCGCGAATGGTCTTGTGTAATTGGTGGGGGCTTAAAAGAGCATGAGCGCCCTTGTGATTGATGAAAATGTAATCGCAGCCCAGCATATTGCTAACACTTAATACAAATTCGCCTGCCTCTATCGCTTTGAGTAAAGGTGTAAATCCTTGGGCGTGAGAGTTATTTGCCTGACTCGTGAGAGCGGGTTTTAACAGTGGATTGATACTCATAGAAACCCTCGTGCTTAGCGGTTATATCCGGGATTTTGCAGCGTTCCGTGCACTTTTGGGGGGAGGAAAATCTAACAGCGATATAGTCAAAAGACCACACAAAGGTAGGGGGTTGTGTCGATGTCTTTAACAATATGTGAAGAGGCTAACTTTATTGGAGGTAAAAAGTAGAAATGTTCTATAAATCAAAGCGGCCGTCAATGGCCGCTTTGATAGAGGGGGGAGGTTATTGCTGCGCCCTTTTGACCAGTGCTTCCTTGATGGTATCGCGCATTTTGCGCAGGCTAGCTTCGGTTGTCTCCCAATCGATACAGGCATCAGTCACTGATACACCGTACTTCAGGTCGCACAGGTTGGCGGGAATACTTTGATTGCCGGCGCCAATATTACTTTCCACCATTAGACCGATGATTGAGTTGTTGCCCTCCAGAATCTGATTGGCAACGTTTTCCATAACCAGCGTTTGCAATTCATGGTTTTTGTTGGAGTTGGCGTGGCTGCAGTCCACCATGATGTTGGGAACTACTTTTGCCTTGGCTAGCTCCTGCTCGCAAACTGCAACACTTACCGAGTCATAATTGGGCTTGCCATTACCGCCACGCAATACTACGTGACCGTAACCATTGCCGCGGGTATGAATAATGGCAACTTGTCCTTCAGTATTAATCCCAAGGAAACGATGAGGCTTTGATACTGACTGAAGTGCATTGATCGCAACAGTCAGTCCACCATCAGTGCCGTTTTTAAAGCCAACAGCTGATGACAAGCCACTGGCCATCTCGCGATGGGTTTGTGATTCTGTTGTCCGGGCGCCAATCGCTGACCAGCTGATGAGGTCGTGCAAGTATTGCGGTGAAATAGGGTCAAGCGCTTCGGTTGCTGCTGGCAGGCCAAGTTCAGCGATATCCAGTAACAACTGACGTCCAATGTGTAGACCTTCTTCGATTTTGAAGGAGTCATCCAGGTAAGGGTCGTTAATCAAACCTTTCCAGCCCACCGTGGTGCGAGGTTTTTCAAAGTAAACGCGCATAACAACGTAGATGGTATCGCTGACTTCATCGGCCAGCTTTTTCAGGCGTTGAGCGTAATCCTTGGCGGCGGCAACATCATGGATTGAGCAGGGGCCGATAACTACGAATATCCGATGGTCTTTGCGATCGAGAATATTACGCACCACTTCGCGCCCCTGGGTAACAACTTCCTGGGCTTTCGAAGTTAATGGGATTTTTGCTTTCAAGGCTGCTGGCGAGATCAGCAGCTCTTGTGAGACGACGTTAAGGTCATCAACTTGCAGATTGGTCATTGCAGTAGTTCCTATAAAATCAATGTGAGGCTATTCTACCTATTATCACCATAAAGATGGGATGGTTTTTTTAATTGAGTCTATAAATAAAGATAAAATAACTTAATTATTGTTTTTATTGGGATGCTTCTGTTGTGGTTTTTGGAAATAAAAAGATCATCATCTTATTAATCCTCACTTTTGCCTGAATTTAAAAATATCTATCCTTCAAAAAAAGGCGTAAGGCGACGAAAATGTAACTCCCAGCAATCAAAATAGGCTAAAAAGTAAACGGTTTCGCCAATCAGGCTTGAGGGTGCCGGCTACACCAACACCCGCGATCAACTAACAGAAAGGGAATAGTGCGGTAATGAAAAAGTTGGGTTTGGTGTTCCTGTGCGGGCTAATGGCTCTGCCTGCCGTGGCGCAGCCAGAGCGCATTGCGCTGGTATTAGGTGGCGGTGGTGCGCGTGGCGCAGCGCACATTGGCGTGATAGAGGTGCTGGAGCAGGAGCGTATTCCCATCGATTGTGTGGTGGGCACTAGCATGGGCGGTTTAGTGGCTGGTTCTTATGCTGCAGGTCTGTCACCAGCAATGATGCGTGCCAAATTGGCAGAGGCAGACTGGACGGATATGTTTCTCGATCTGGCCGACTACTCCCAGTTGAGTTATCGCCAAAAACGTATTAGCCGCCGCTACCTTACTGGTGCTCAAGTTGGTTTGTCGGAGCGCGGGCTGCAAATTCAACCGGGGGTTGTTGCTGGCGAGAAAATCAAACTTTTTTTCAATCAATTGGTGGATGAGGACTTAGGTGAGCGCAGCATCGAGGAGCTACCTATCCCGCTTGCAATCGTTGCTACTGATATAGGGAATGGCGAGCGGGTGGTGTTTCGCGAGGGCAGCCTCACCCAAGCCATGCGTGCCAGCATGTCGGTGCCGGGTTTGATGGCGCCGGTGGAGTATCAGGGGCGTAAATTGGTGGATGGCGGCTTGGTGGATAACTTGCCCGTTCAGGTTGCCAGAGATCTGTGTCAGGCGGATCGTGTGATTGCAGTGAATGTAGGTTCCCCGCTTAAGGCACCTGAGGAAATAGGTTCGTTGCTGAGTGTATCGGCGCAGATGATTGGTATCTTAACCAAGCAGAATGTAGAGCGCTCCCTCTCAAGCCTGACGGGTGCTGATATTTATATCGCTCCCGAGCTGGGTGACATCAAAGCAACAGATTTTGCCCGTTACGAGGCGGCTGCTGAAACCGGCAACCGTGCGACGCATCAGCAACTGGCGCAGCTGCGCAAACTTGCAGTCAGTCCCGAAGCCTATGCACGCTGGCAGGCGACGCGCCATAGTCCTGCTCGTGAGCCGGTCATAATTGATGAAATCCGGATTGCTCCCACCAAGCGCGCGCATCCAGACTACGTGGCGCGCCATATTCGCCAGCAACCCAATCAGCTACTGGATCGTGCCGCTCTGGAGCAGGATTTATTGCGCACCTATGGCGATGGTTTTTATAGCAATGTGGATTACCGTGTGGTTCGCGAAGCGGAACAAAATACGCTGGAGATCCTAGTACGTGAGAAAGACTGGGGGGCTGATTACCTAACCTTTGGATTTACGATTGATAATGAATACCGGCGGGGAGCCAACTTTAATTTTCGCGGTGCCTACCGCAATACTTGGATTAATCGTTACGGCGGTGAGTTTTTTGCAGCGCTGGATGTGGGTGGAACCCCATCACTGGAATTAAATTTCTATCAGCCCTTAGTGCCTAGCCAGCGCTTTTTTGTAGAGCCGCTCTACGCCAGAAGACGTGACGCTATTGGTATTTATGTCAATGGCAATGAGGTTGCTGAATACACCTTGGACACCTCTTACTATGAGCTTAGCGTTGGTAAAAATTTGGGAGTTTTCGGTAAATCCACCTTTGGGTGGCGCGACTATCATATGCGCGGCAGTGCCGATATCAGCGCTTTTGAAATACCCAATATCGACGAGGAATATGGCGGGCTGATTTTTGAACTCAATCTGGATCGTCGCAATCGCCTCTACTTCCCATCGCACGGCTGGCGGGCGGATGTTAGTTTTTTTGACTCACAGGAGCAGGGTTACAAAAAGCTGAGTGTGGATCTGGGCGGTGTTTATAAATTGAATGATGTGGTACTTGGTGCGCGCGCCGCACACATCACGGCGTTAAATAGTGAGTTGCCGGTATACGACGCGGTAATGCTGGGCGGTTTTTTAAATATGTCCGGTTATGCACGCAATCAGTTGCTGGGTGATGATGCTTTTTATGCGCACCTGCGAGCTGAACAAATTATTGGACGCATGCCGTTGGGCTTAAATGGTGATATGCGCTTGGGCTTAGGGTTTGAGGCGGCACGCTTGGAGCAGGTTTACATTTTAGGTGCGGAGCAGGGTTGGTTGGATTCGGCAGTCATTTACCTTGGCGGTGAAACGCCGCTAGGGCCGCTTTACTTGGGTTATGGTTTTACCTTTAGTGGCGATTACAACCTGTACTTGCAGCTTGGTGCACTCTAGTGCTCATCGGTTGACGTAAATTGCGTGATATAAAAACAAAGCCCCGCAGGTGCGGGGCTTTGTTTTGATTAGCGATAATTTTCCGGTGCGGTTTAGAAGTGGAAAATCGCAGCTGCGTAAGGGCCTTTCAAACGAATATCAGTATTAACATCATCTTCGTCGATTTGAATTGACGCCGTTTTGTAACCCACCTCAACCCCCAAATCCAAGGCTGAATCAAACATGTAGCTGATTTTTGCGCTGTAATCAGAGATTGAATTGTCCTGATAGCGAATCAGGTTGGCTTCTGCCCCGGCGGAGAAACCAGTCAGGGGCAAGTCGAATTGAAAGCGGGCATAACCCAGGGGCAGGGTGACATCCACATCAACACTGTCACTGGCATTTAATGATTGGGCTATTAACTCGCCAGAGTATTTGCGCACCGTAACGCCTACATCCAGGTTTAACCAGTTATCCAGAATTTCGTAATAGAGCACGGCATCGGTATAGCTTAGGTCGAAGTCAGTAGTCACTGCAGTGCCGGCTGGAAAGGACTGGTTATTCAAGTTGAAATCATTGCTCAAAGTGCCAGTTTGGCGGCTGCTGATATCGTTTTGTTGCAATTTAATATTGGGGATCAGCGGAATAGGGTGCTCAACAGCGATGTAATAAAAACTGTTGTTATTGTCATCCACACCCAAGTCATTGAGTGATGCTGAGGTTTGGCCAACATCGCCTGAATATTCGCTTTGCCAGCTGCCGGCACCAGCGTAGATACCAAAAACAGTATCGGCACTGACTTGGCTGGCCATGACCAGTGAGGCTGCTGCCAGTGAATATTTGGTTAAGCAAGAAAGCGCTTTCATAACAGGTTTTCCTTTTGTTGTGGGGTGCCCCTGGGTTAAAGGGCTAAATTGGTGGCCAGTGTAAGTCAACGTGCGTGACAGGTGGATTGCTGTAACTCAAAAAATGCTTTCAGGTTTTTATGTGTGGCTCTTGGAGCAGCTCTAAAAACACGCGCGCTGCATTGTTGAGTGAGCGTTGTTTGTGGTGAATGCAACCCAGTGGCCGTTTAATGGGGTCGTGTTTGACATCCAGTACCACCAGCTCACTGTTCAGGATGCGTTTTGGCAGCAGCCCCCAGCCAAGCCCGATACTGAGCAGCATTTTAATCGTATCCAAGTGGTTCGAGACCATGCCAATGGTGAGCATGGCACCTTGGCTCTCGAATAGCTGATTAATGAGTTGGGTGGTATAGGTGCTGGTGTCTGGCATTACTGCCGAATGCTGGCTTAAATCGGCCAGCTGAAGATTTTGTTGCGCTGCAAGAGGGTGGCTGGGCGCGGCGACGAAGAGGAGCTGGTCGTCCCAGAGGTGATGGCTTTGGAGCCGCGGGTCTTGTTCGAGCGCAAGCGTAATGAGGGCGAGGTCGAATTTTCCTTGGAGTATTTCATGGTAGGCCTGTTCTGAATCTAAAAAATGTAAATCAAACTTCACTTTGGGATAGCGCACCGAAAACGCGCGCAAAAACGGCGGCAAGTAGTGCAAACCCAAGTGGTGGCTGGTAGCAATGCTTAAGCTGCCATCAACCTGTCCATTCAAGTCGGCAATCGCTCGCTGTGCCGCAATTACCTCATTCAATATTAGTCGGGCTTTGCTTAATAAAACCTGACCGGCTTGGGTTAATGCGACCTGTCTGCCAATTCGATCAAATAAATGCGTGCCCAGCTGCTCTTCTAACAGTGCTATGCGCTTGCTAATCGCCGGTTGGGTTAGGTGCATGCGCTCGGCGGCCGCAGAAAATGAACCGCTCTCGGCAATGGCGACAAAGGCTTGGAGGTGTTGGGTATCCATATGGCTTTTTAATCCATTCCAAAATGGAATGCAATGTATAAAAAAGATAAGTTTGTTTTATGGTTTGCTGCACTTTAATATCCCCCCTCATGCAGCCAGTTAAGTTCTCTTGAGCGACTGCTGAACCCTCTTTATATGTACGCCGATTGTCCGGAGCTATCCATGACCGCTAAAACCCTTTACGACAAACTCTGGGATGTCCACCTCGTGCAGCAGCGCGACGATGGTTCAGCCTTGATCTACATTGATCGCCATATTGTTCACGAGGTGACTTCACCCCAGGCGTTTGATGGTCTGCGTCTGGCCGGTCGCAAGCCGTGGCGCGTGGATTCCATCCTCGCCACGCCCGATCACAACGTACCCACCACCCAAAAAGAGCGCGCTAATGGCGTGCAGGGCATTGAAGATCCTGTGTCGTTGATTCAGGTGCAAACCCTTGATGACAACTGCGATGAATTCGGCATCGTCGAATTCAAAATTAACGATAAGCGCCAAGGCATAGTGCATGTTATTGGCCCGGAAACTGGCGCTTGTTTACCCGGCATGACAGTGGTTTGTGGCGACTCACATACCGCAACCAATGGTGCTTTGGGTGCTTTGGCGCACGGTATAGGCACCAGTGAAGTGGAGCATGTCATGGCTACCCAGTGTTTGGTGGCCAAAAAAATGAAAAACATGCTGATTAAGGTTGAGGGCAAGCTCGGTCTGGGGGTTACCCCCAAGGATGTGGTGCTCGCCATTATCGCCAAAATTGGCACTGCCGGTGGCACGGGTTACGCCATGGAATTTGGTGGGCAAGTGTTCCGCGACATGAGTATGGAAGGGCGCATGACGGTTTGTAATATGGCCATCGAAGCTGGCGCGCGCGCCGGTATGGTCGCGGTGGATCAAACTACTATCGACTACGTTAAAGGCCGTACCTACGCACCCACGGGCGACTTGTGGGAAAAAGCCGTCGCCGATTGGAAAAGTTACGTGAGTGATGAAGGCGCACACTTTGATGCAGTCATCGAAATTGATGGCGCCAGCATCAAGCCTCAGGTTAGTTGGGGTACCTCACCCGAAATGGTGGTTTCAGTAGAGGATAAGGTGCCAGATCCAGCCAATGAGCCGGATCCGGTCAAGCGCAATGACATGATTCGCGCACTGCAGTACATGGGGTTGCAACCTAATCAGCCAATCACGTCGATTCATGTGGATCGTGTTTTTATCGGTTCCTGCACCAACTCGCGCATTGAAGATATTCGTGCCGCTGCACAAGTCGTGAAGGGCAAGCAAAAAGCGGCATCGGTCAAAGAGGCGATTGTTGTGCCAGGTTCTGGCGCGGTAAAAGCTCAGGCAGAAGCCGAAGGCTTGGATCAGATTTTTATCGCCGCCGGTTTGGAATGGCGCGAGCCAGGTTGCTCCATGTGTTTGGCAATGAATGCCGACAAATTAGGTAATGGTGAACACTGTGCATCTACCTCGAACCGCAACTTTGAAGGGCGTCAGGGTTATGGCGGGCGCACTCACTTGGTCAGCCCTGCGATGGCAGCGGCGGCGGCGATTGCCGGTCATTTTGTTGATGTGCGCACTTTTAATTAATCCATAGGAGAAGCCATGAAAAGTTTTACTCTATTGCAAGGCATTGCCGCTCCGATGGATCGCGCGAATGTCGATACCGATATGATCATTCCCAAGCAGTTTTTAAAATCCATCAAGCGCACCGGCTTTGGTAAAAACTTGTTTGATGAGTTGCGTTATCTGGATGAAGGTAAACCGGATCAAAGTTGTGAAGGTCGCCCGTTAAATAGCGAGTTTCCGCTGAATTTCCCGCGCTACCAAAGTGCCAGCATTCTGCTCGCGCGTGAAAATTTTGGTTGTGGCTCCAGTCGCGAGCATGCACCTTGGGCTTTGGATGATTACGGCTTTCGCAGCATCATCGCGCCCAGTTTTGCGGATATCTTTTACAATAATTGCTTTAAAAATGGCTTGCTGCCCATTGTGTTGAGCGATGCGATTGTCGATCAGTTGTTTAACGAAATGTACGCCACTGAAGGCTACGAGTTAACCATTGATCTTTCCGCGCAGCTGGTCAAAACCCCGGGGGGTGATAGCTTCCCGTTTGAGATCGACGAATTTCGTAAACATTGCTTGTTGAACGGTTTGGACGATATAGGTCTAACTCTTGAGCATGCAGATGCCATTCGCGCCTATGAAGCCAAACGTCGCGTGGAAGCGCCTTGGTTGTTTGATGTCGTTAAATAATTTTTTATCTGGAGATCGCTTGTGGGCAAACATATTTTAATTCTGGAAGGTGACGGCATCGGCCCGGAAATCGTGCGTGAAGCGCGCAAAGTATTGGATCTGGTAAATACCAAATTCGATCTGGGGTTGACCTTTGAAAGCGACCACATGGGCGGCTGTGCAATTGATGCTTACGGTGTTCCGCTGGCGGACTCCACGCTTGAAAAAGCGCGCAAAGCCGATGCGATTCTGCTGGGTGCTGTGGGTGGCCCCAAGTGGGATAAGTTGGATCGTGCGATTCGCCCGGAAAAGGGGCTGTTAAAGATTCGTTCGCAGTTGGGTTTGTATGCAAACCTGCGTCCGGCACTCTTGTATCCGCAATTGGTGGAGGCTTCCTCGCTCAAGCCAGAAGTCGTTTCAGGTTTGGATATTTTGATCGTGCGCGAGTTGGCGGGCGGTATCTATTTTGGTGAGCCGCGCGGTATTCGTGTGTTGGAAAACGGTGAGCGCGAAGGTTACAACACCTACAAATACTCCGAGAGTGAGATTATTCGCATTGGTCGTACCGCATTTGAAATGGCGCGCAAACGCAATCGCAAAGTCTGTTCAGTAGATAAGGCGAATGTGTTGGAGGCAACCATGCTGTGGCGCGAAGTGATGGATACCTTGCACAAAGAATACCCTGATGTTGAGCTGTCTCACATGTATGTTGACAATGCCGCTATGCAGCTAGTGCGTGCGCCCAAACAGTTCGACGTATTAGTGACGGGTAACATGTTTGGTGATATTTTGTCCGATGCGGCAGCCATGTTAACTGGCTCCATCGGCATGTTGCCTTCGGCGTCCCTGGATAAAGATGGCCGCGGTATGTACGAACCCTGCCATGGTTCGGCGCCGGACATAGCCGGGCAGGGTATAGCCAACCCGCTGGCAACTATATTATCGGTGTCGATGATGCTGCGTTACTCGCTGGGTTATCCACGGGTGGCAGATGTAATTGAGTCTGCAGTCGGCAAGGTGCTGGATCAAGGTTTCCGCACCGCAGATATTTATACTGAAGGTACGACTAAAGTATCTACCTCGCAAATGGGCGATGCCGTAGTTGCAGCGCTGGCGTAACCAATAGTTGACGAAAGAGAGAAATACATGAAAGTAGGTTTTGTAGGCTGGCGTGGTATGGTGGGCTCTGTATTGATGGAGCGTATGCAAGCAGAGAAAGATTTTGCTGATATAGAGCCGGTATTTTTCACCACTTCTAATGTGGGTGGCGCTGCACCGGCTGTTGCATCCGGTCTACCTGCGCTAAAAGATGCTTATTCAGTAGATGACTTAAAACAATTGGATGTAATCGTCACTTGCCAAGGTGGCGATTACACCAACGAAATTTTCCCGAAACTGCGTTCATCTGGGTGGGCTGGTTACTGGGTAGATGCTGCATCCAGTCTGCGCATGGATAAAGATGCCATCATAGTTCTCGATCCAGTGAATAGTGATGTCATCAAAAATGGAATCGCCAGTGGCGTAAAAAATTACATCGGCGGAAACTGTACTGTCAGTCTCATGCTGATGGGGCTGGGTGGTTTGTTTAAGGCTGGCTTGGTCGAGTGGGTTTCATCAATGACCTATCAGGCAGCTTCAGGTGCGGGCGCCCAAAACATGCGCGAGCTTATCTCGCAAATGGGTGCTTTGCATGCCTCTGTGGCCGATAAACTGGCTGATCCAAAGTCTGCTATTTTGGAAATTGATCGCATTATCGCTGAGACAATGCGCAGTGAAGAATTGCCAAAGGCTAACTTTGGCCATCCTCTGGCAGGTAGCTTGCTGCCCTATATAGATAAGCAGTGGGAAACTGGCCAATCAAAAGAGGAGTGGAAAGGGCAGGTGGAAACCAACAAAATCCTGGGGCGTGATGGTAACCCAATTCCTGTGGATGGTTTATGTGTGCGTATTGGTGCCATGCGCTGCCATAGTCAGGCACTGACTATCAAGCTGAATAAAGATGTGCCTATCGCGGATATCGAAGCTTTGATTGCAAACGCAAATCCATGGGCGAGCGTGGTTGCTAACGAGCGCGAGTCAAGCATGCGTGATCTGACACCCACCAAGGTGACTGGTACTTTAAATATCCCAGTGGGGCGTCTGCGCAAGATGAACATGGGGCCGCAGTATTTATCTGCCTTTACCGTTGGTGATCAGTTGTTGTGGGGGGCGGCCGAACCGCTGCGTCGCATGCTGCGAATCCTTAAAGAAGCTAAATAGTCATTATTAGTGTTATGTATCGAAAAGACCCGGGGATAAAATCCTCGGGTTTTTTGTTTTTGATAACCAAAAACACCCAAATAAGGATTTAAATGTCAGTCTTTTTTCACATTTTTATCATTAAGCGCCTAAAAACTATTAAAAAGTGTCGTGTCCGCAGGGTTTGTCAAGACCCCGAGTATTGATAAAAAGCTATTTATAATGAATACTTACGAACGATACTGAAGATTCATTCGAGGTTTTATGCCTCTCCCACACAGCATACTCAACCTGCATGACGCTGTGTTTATCAACTAAAATGTCTGCCTACTCTGGTTCAATGCAGCCGTGGAATAATAAAAGGATAGCGCTATGCGTCTTCGTCAGTTGGTTTTAGCCTGTGGTCTTTCGTCCTTTGTACTGTCGCCTTATGCCAGTGCTTTGGGCTTAGGTGAGGTTAAACTCAAGTCATCGTTGAACCAGCCCTTGGAGGCTGAGGTGAAGTTGCTCGATACTCGCGACTTGACCGCTGAGCAAATTCTAGTTACTTTGGCTTCTCCTGCTGACTTTGAGCGAAATGGTGTTGACCGCCTTTATTTCTACACAGAGTTACAATTTCAGGTTGATCTCGATTCCGCGGATGGCCCTAAGGTTATCATTCGCTCGCGTAATCCCGTGCGCGAACCTTACTTAAACTTCCTTATTGAGGCGCGTTGGACAGCAGGGCGGCTGTTGCGTGAGTACACACTCTTAATGGATCTGCCCACCTTCGATGAAGATGCGCGCTCCTCTTCCGTTGTTGCCCCGGCAGCAGCAATTACAACATCAACACGCCAGTCGGCGCCTGCTGTGGCCCCTCGCAGTTCTGTTGCAGAGTCTGCATCGCCTTCTCGTAAGTCGGCGGTAGAGAGTGGCGCTCCTATCAGTCCAAGTGAGTATGAAGTTCGGGCAAATGACACTCTGTGGGAAATCGCCATGAGGGTGCGCCAGGATTCAGGCGTCTCGGTACATCAAAGTATGATGGCGCTCTATCGAGCAAATCCTGATGCCTTTATTAATGGAAATATTAACAAGCTGCGACGTGGTCAAGTACTACGCGTTCCTGATGCAAGCGAAATGCGCTCTGTAGGAAAAACGGAAGCGGTTAATCAGTTTGCACAGGCTACCGGCGACTCAAATTATGGAGCCCAGCTCAACGCATCCCGTCGTTCTAGTAGCACTCAGGCTGAATCCGCGGAGGTCAGTGGTCGGGTTAAATTGGCTGCCCCCTCCGCTGGGAGTAATGCTGGTCAAGGGAGTGGTGCAAATGACGGTGCGGGCAGAGCGCTTGAAAGTGAGCTTGCTGCAACCTTGGAGGAGTTGGATAAAACTAAATCCGAAAACACTGAGTTAGGCTCTCGTGTTAAAGATCTTGAGGCACAAATCGAAACTATGGAGCGGCTTGTTGCGGTTAGCAATGAAAAGCTTCGTGCGCTGCAAGTTGCAGCAGGCCAAGAGCCAGCTAAGCCAGATTCTGCTCCTGCAGAGATTGCCCAAGTATCGTCTGCTGCACTGCAAGAGTCTGCTCTATCAAGTGCGGCAGCTGCTGTCCAGCCTCCCTTGCCTGCAGCCCCCAAACCTAAACCTGTTGTTCAGCAGCCAAAGCCTGAGCCAAGTCTGGTTGAGTCGGTAACCAGCAACCCGTTATTGCTGGCTCTTGCCGGACTGGGAGTGCTGGGAGTTGGTGGCGCAGCATATGCTTATCGCCGCCGCAAGGAGCAGCAAGAACAACAACACAACGAAGATGAAAATCAATTCACAGTGGATGAATCTCTTGGTGAGCAGGACGAACCAAGCTTTCATGAAAATAATGATATCTCTGAGGAAATAGATTCCTCTCTGTTCGAAGATGATAGTGAAAGGACTGCTGTTGCTGAAACTGGCGATGTTGTTGGTGAGGCTGATATCTATATAGCTTACGGTAAGTTAGATCAGGCAGAGGAAATGCTGATCAACGCTTTAGAAAAAGACCCTAACTCTACTGATATCAGAATGAAGTTATTGGAGGTTTATGCTCAACAGCAAAATGCTCCATCATTTGATAAACACTATGCGCTACTGTTACCCATGGCAGGAGCCGCGCTCATATCCAAAGCGTCTGAGTTACGCGAGACTATTTCTGGTGCGAGTGATTATTCTGCGGATGCAGATGTTGCCAGTGAAGTTTCAGATGATTTTGGCGCTGACTTTTCATTAGATGGTTTTGATTCAGATGATTCTGCATCGTCAGCTACACAAACAGTTGCTGATAGCGACAATGCCACCTCGTCTCTAGCAGGTGATGCCGAGACAGAGTTCAACTTTGATTTTGATCTGGATTTGGATGATGACGAGTCGACTATAGCGTCTCTCGCTTCAGGAGATGCACCAGCACTTGATGGTGATAGCGCATCGGAGTTTGATTTTGATCTCTCCGAGCTTGATGAAAGTGCTTCTGCTGAGGAAGGTGACAAGGTCTCTGAACTGTCAATAGCCTTTGGTGAGTTGGATTCAAATCATGAAATTGGTGATGCTTCCACCGAAGGCAAGAGTGCTGAAGAAGAGTTCACATTCGATTTCGATGATGACCTTGCTTTGAGTGATGCTGAGCCTGATCTCAATGCAACAGGTGAAAGTCTGGAAGTTATTGCTGATGACTTTAATCTTGACATGAATGTTGAGGATGTTGATCTGGCTGCGCTTGATCATGAGATGGAAAGTTTGGATGTTGATTTTGATGACGAGGCTGCTTTGGATGAGGAGCCTGCAATCGCCGAATTTGTTGCTGGGGAGATTGCCAAAGATGAGGCTGAATTCGGCTTGGATCTCGATGATGATATTGCACCATTGCACGGCTCTGATGATTTAGAGCTTTTGGCTGAAGACTTGGGTTCAACCAAGCTGAATCTGACTGATGACTTGGATAAGGTTGGTCAAGTTGATTTTGGTCCAGCGACGATTGTAGGTGATGACGAATTCAATTTGTCCATGGAAGATGATAGCGGTTCATCGCTTGAGCTTGATTCGGGGGATTTTGACCTCGCAGACCTGGATGAAGAGTTTGCAGGGCTCGATCAACAAGTTCTTGATCCAGTGGTGCCTGATGGCGATAAAGATATAGTCGATCTTGAGTTGCATGATGAAATCCCTGGGCAAGTAGTTGATCTTCCAGAGGTTGCCAGCGGTTTCGATGCGCCTCTGTCTGCTGAGGCAGAGCAGGATTTGCCTGGTTTTGAGCAGCCTCTTGAGGTAGAGCAAGACGAAGATTTGTTTGCTGAGGCTTTATCTGATTTTGCATCGGAATCAGATGAACTAAATCTTGAATCTTATTCTAGTGGTGAATCAGAGCTGGCTGGCTTGAGTGATGATGATATGGATTCGGAGCTCGATTTCCTTGCTGATGCTGACGAAGCGGCAACCAAGCTTGATTTGGCTAGAGCTTACATCGATATGGGTGATATCGATGGCGCAAAAGATATATTGACTGAGGTTGTCAGTGAGGGCAGTGAAGAGCAGCGCAACGAAGCCAATGAGCTGCTTGGTCGTATCGTTTAACTGTTAGATTTACAAAAAAGCCTTGCACTAACCTGCAAGGCTTTTTTTATTTTCAGGTTTTAAATTTGGTGTTGTATGACTGATAACTATGTCCCTTTGTCCAAACCTTATGTGCGCAGTGGCGAAATCGTGGCTGATACGGTCTGGCCAGAGGGTATGCATAGGATTGCGCTGGGAGTTGAATACAAAGGCTCTGATTTTCATGGTTTTCAGATTCAGCCCAATGGTGTAAGCACAGTTCAGCAGGCACTTGAGCGGGCGCTTTCGCGCGTTGCTAATGAGTCAATATCGCTTGTTTGTGCTGGCCGAACTGATGCGGGTGTGCACGCCACAAGCCAAGTGGTGCATTTTGATACCGTTGCTGTCCGTCCGGAAAAAGCGTGGTTGCGTGGTTCTCGCCCCTATTTGCCCGATTCGGTCAGTGTGCGTTGGGCCAAAGAGGTTGCTCCTCAATTCCATGCGCGCTTTAGTGCGCAGAATCGTACTTATCGATATTTGATTACGGATGCCAAGGTGCCTTCGGGGTTGCTGCACGATCAAATCACTTGGTCATCACGTCCTTTGTCTCTGGATCTTATGCGTGCTGCTGCTGCATATTTGGTGGGTCAGCATGACTTTACTTCTTTTCGGGCGACACAGTGCCAGGCAAAGAGTCCGGTTCGTCGAATAGAGTATTTGCATATAGTGCGGCGTGGAGAGTTGATCATAGTAGAGGTTCAGGCAAATGCCTTTTTGCACCACATGGTACGCAATATTGTTGGTGTGCTTATGGCCGTAGGTGCAGGGGATAAGCCTGCGGAGTGGGTTGCCGATGTGCTCGCTGCCCGTGATCGCAGTGCAGCGGGTGTTACGGCAAAGCCGTTTGGTTTGTATTTGGTTGGGGTTGATTACCCTGTCGTTTTTGGGTTGCCTAGTGTGTTGCCTGGGCCTCTTTATTTCTCCGAACCTCTTGGTGGTTTTGCGGGTGAGGTTTAGGCGTGAAGGGTGTTTTTGCGGCGATGGCATGTAAACTCTGCTATCATCCTGCACAATTTTATGCGCAGATCTTTTGCGATAAGCACTGTCTATCTTTGGTTTTTGGAGCGTCCGGTTTTGTCCTGTATGCGCATTAAAATTTGCGGCATCACCTCGGTTGATGATGCGTATGCCACTGTTGACGCTGGTGCTGATGCGCTTGGGTTGGTTTTCTATGCCGCCAGTCCACGTGCTGTCAATTCTGGGTTGGCACGTCAGATCTCTCTTGCTGCTGGTCCTTTTGTATCAGTTACCGGCTTATTTGTTGATGCTGATCCAGAGTTTGTGACTAGCGTATTGAACAGGGTGCCTTTGCAATTATTGCAATTTCATGGGGATGAACCTGAGGCATATTGTGTATCTTTTGGGCGCCCCTACATGAAGGCCATTCGTATGCGGCCCAATGTTGATGTGAACGCGGAGATCGCACGCTACCCCAGCGCGTCGGGAATCCTACTGGATGCATATCGCCCAGGTGTGCCGGGTGGAACAGGAGAGACCTTCGATTGGACGCGGGTTCCTCGTCAATCATCTGTACCCATTGTGTTGGCTGGCGGTCTCACCGCAGAGAATGTCGGTGATGCGATCACAACAACTGCCGTTTATGGGGTTGACGTGAGCGGTGGTGTAGAATCTTCCCCCGGTAAAAAAAATCACAAACAAATAGCTTTATTTATCAATAACGCACGGCGTGCTGCTCAAAAATGTAGCGGATCGTCGGCTCCGAACAGGTGGTTAAACGGTGAATAACACTGAGCATTTTTCAGCGATTGATTACAGTGCTTTTCCGAATGAGGAAGGTCACTTTGGCCCCTATGGTGGTCGTTTTGTATCTGAAACGCTTATCTATGCACTGGATGAGCTTCAGGAAATTTATTCGCGCTTGAAGGACGATCCAGGCTTCCAGGCTGAGTTCGATAAAGATATGGCTTACTATGTTGGCCGTCCCTCGCCGTTGTATCTGGCAGAGCGCTGGACTCGTGAGTTGGGTGGTGCACAGATATATTTAAAGCGAGAAGACTTGAATCATACCGGTGCCCACAAAGTAAATAACACAATTGGCCAGGCTCTGTTAGCCAAGTTCACCGGAAAATCCCGTGTTATTGCTGAAACTGGTGCCGGTCAGCACGGTGTTGCTACTGCGACAGTTGCTGCTCGCCTTGGGTTGAAGTGTCGCGTCTACATGGGCGCAGAAGATGTCAAGCGTCAGGCACTTAACGTCTACCGCATGAAATTACTGGGTGCTGAAGTCTTTCCGGTAACCTCCGGTTCACGCACACTCAAAGATGCGATGAACGAAGCTATGCGCGATTGGGCTACAAATGTGGATGACACTTTCTACATTATTGGTACTGTTGCTGGCCCCCATCCTTACCCTCAATTAGTTCGTGACTTTCAATCCATAATTGGTCGCGAAGCGCGTCGTCAATCTCTTGAGCAGGCTGGCAAGTTGCCTGATGCGTTAGTTGCGTGTGTTGGCGGAGGTTCTAATGCTATCGGTTTGTTCCATCCATTCCTGACTGACGAATCTGTACAAATGTACGGTGTGGAAGCCGGTGGTTTGGGTATAGAAACCGGCAAGCATGCGGCTCCCTTAAACAGGGGGATTCCTGGCGTGCTGCATGGTAACCGCACTTATTTAATGGAAGATGAAAACGGCCAGATTATTGAAACTCACTCGGTTTCAGCTGGTTTGGACTATCCCGGTGTCGGCCCTGAACACTCCTGGTTAAAAGATATTGGTCGCGTAAATTACGTTGCAATTAACGACGATGAGGCGCTGGCTGCCTTCCGTAAAGTGACCAGAACAGAGGGTATCATGCCAGCATTGGAATCCAGTCATGCATTGGCTTATGTAGAAAAACTGGCGCCAACCATGAGCAAAGATCAAGTAATTATCGCCAATCTTTCAGGGCGGGGTGATAAAGATATTTTGACTGTGGCTGGGCTTGACGGAATTACCGTTTAATTCAACCAATAAAAATCTAACTGCTGAACAACATCGCAGAAAAAATCAGGAATTATTGATGAGTCGTATTTCCCAGCGTTTATTGCAAGCAAAAAGTGCAGGCAAAAAAATTCTCGTGGCTTATATCGTAAATGGCGATCCTCACCCAGAGGCAACATTACCAACTATGCATGAGTTGGTGAAGCAGGGCGTTGATGTAATCGAGTTAGGTGTTCCTTTCTCTGATCCTATGGCGGAAGGTCCGGTTATTCAGAAAGGCCATGAACGAGCGCTTGAGTACCATATTAGCCTCAAGGGAACCTTGGAGTTAGTAAAGCAATTTCGCGCCACCAATACATCAACACCGATTGTGCTTATGGGGTATGCAAATCCTGTTGAGCGTTTTGGATATCAAGCCTTTGCGCAAGCAGCTGCTGACGCAGGTGTTGATGGGTTGCTGACGGTTGATTTGCCTCCAGAAGAAGTGGTGCAGCTGAAAGCTCATTTGGATGCTTATGACCTCGACAATATTTTTCTGCTTGCTCCTACCACTACAGTGGCGCGTGCACAAAAAATTGCGGCTCACGCCACAGGCTTTTTGTACTACGTTTCGCTCAAAGGTGTTACAGGTGCAGGTCATTTGGATGTGGATGCAGTAAAGGCAAAATTGGCCGATTTTGGTAAGTTAACAGACCTTCCGGTGTGCGTCGGTTTTGGCATCAAAGATCCAGAAACTGCACGAGCGGTTGCTGCATTGGCAGATGGCGTGGTCGTAGGCAGTGTATTGGTAGACAAGATGGGAAGTATGTCCGATCGGAATCCAGAGGAAATTGCCAGTGCAGTAGGTCAGATAGTTGGTGGTATTCGCGCTGCTATAGATGATCTTTGAGCGGCGAATTTGACTCTTGATAGTTGGGGTGTCTGATAGGGCGCCCATAAATTTCATTTACATTGAGCACAGAGAAGCAACCATGAGTTGGTTAGATAAAATTATCCCCAGTATTTCCCGCACCGAAACCAAGCGCAGCAATAAAGTGCCTGAGGGTTTGTGGGAGAAATGCGTTAAGTGTGATGCGGTTTTATACAAACCAGAAATGGAAAAAACACTCAATGTTTGTCCTAAGTGTGACCATCACATGCGTGTTGGTGCACGTGCACGTTTGAATATGTTTTTGGATCCACAAAATCGTCAGGAATTAGCCACTGACGTTGAGCCAATTGATCGTTTGAAATTTAAAGACGTTAAAAAATATAAAGACCGCTTGAGTGCTGCGCAAAAAGAAACCGGTGAGAAAGACGCTTTGGTTGCCATGCGTGGTGAGCTAAAAGGTATGCCTGTTGTTGCTGTGGCATTTGAATTTGCTTTCCATGGTGGTTCTATGGGTTACGTTGTTGGTGAACGTTTTACCCGCGCAGCAACCATCGCGCTTAAGGAAAATATTCCTTTTGTTTGCTTCTCTGCAACTGGCGGCGCGCGTATGCAGGAAGCATTGATTTCGTTAATGCAAATGGCAAAGACCAGTGCTGTTATTGAGCGCTTGAAAATGCAAGGCACGCCTTACATTTCAGTCATGACTGATCCGGTGTATGGTGGTGTGTCCGCAAGTTTGGCGCTATTGGGTGATCTGAATATTTGTGAGCCTGGTTCGCGCGCAGGTTTTGCTGGCCCAAGTATCATCGAGCAAACCATCCGTCAAAAATTGCCTAAAGGTTTTCAGAGAGCTGAGTTTTTGTTAGAACACGGTGCCATTGATATGATCATTCATCGTCGCGATATGCGTGATAGGTTGGCCTCACTTTTGGCGAAATTTACACGTAAAGCCGCTGTATAAATCAGGCGCTTTATTTTTTCATGGAATTAATGTCGCTTTCCGATTGGCTCTCGTGGTTGGAGCAGAATCATCCACGTGAAATTGATTTGGGTCTTGCTCGAATCTCGGTGGTAGCCAAAAGAATGTCCTTGCTGGAGCCCCGTGCCAAGGTGGTAACAGTGGCAGGAACCAATGGTAAAGGTTCCTGCGTGACTGCTACGGCGGCTCTGTTGCGCACGGCCGGTTTTTCTACCGGCGTCTATACATCACCCCATTTACTTCGCTATAACGAGCGGATTGTGGTTGACGGTGAGCCTGCCTCTGACGACGAAATTTGCAGTGCTTTTAATACGATCTTTGCTGCTTGTCAGCTTGCTGATGAGTTATCTGCTGACCCCATTAGTTTGACCTATTTTGAATACGGTACTCTTGCCGCGCTGGAAATATTTCGGCGTCATGGCGTTGATGCCATAGTTCTTGAAGTCGGGCTAGGTGGAAGGCTGGATGCGGTTAATATTATTGATGCCGATGTCGCTGTAATTACCAGCATCGCACTTGATCATACTGATTGGCTGGGGGATAACCGCGAGCTTATTGGTTTTGAGAAAGCCGGTGTAATGCGCGCTGGTAGGCCTGTTGTTTGTGCCGATGCTTTCCCGCCGGAATCGATTGCTAATCACGCAAAAAAAACCGGTGCAAAACTTTATCTTATCGGGTGCGATTTTGGTTATTTGCAATCGGCTGAGCAGCTCTGGACCTGGTGGGATTCATCGCATCGTTTTGATGATCAGTCTGCTCCTCAATTGCCTTTGCCAAGCCTTGCAGCGGCATTAAAAGTTGTTTTGTTGTTGGGGTTGGATCTTGCAAAAATAGATGCTTTTCAGTGCTTGGCCAAGTTGCGAATGCCTGGCCGTTTCCAGCAATTATTATGGCGTGAAAGAAAAATTATTTTTGATGTCGCACATAATCCCGCCGCGACCTCTTATCTTTTGACACGCTTGCAAGAGTCACAGTTATTGTCCGGGCCAATTCATGCTGTAGTTGCCATGATGGTAGATAAGGATCGCAGTGAAAGTTTGTCCAATCTCAGTGGCGTTGTCACTCGCTGGTATCTGGCTGACTTAGGAGCTGTACCTCGCGCTGCTAGTGTTTTAGAGATGCAAAAGACGCTTGCTGCTCTGGGTTGCGCTGTAGGTTTCAATGGTAGTGTTGCAGATTGTCTTGAGGCTGCTTATCAGGCTTC
The DNA here is from genome assembly GCF_042646205.1 of Cellvibrio fontiphilus. NCBI lineage: Bacteria > Pseudomonadati > Pseudomonadota > Gammaproteobacteria > Cellvibrionales > Cellvibrionaceae > Cellvibrio > Cellvibrio fontiphilus. The sequence continues at coordinate 349,622 of NZ_JBHRTF010000006.1, forward strand.
CAAACCGGATGATCTGATCATGGTGTTTGGTTCTTTTTACACTGTCGCTGCGGGTCTCCAAGCTATTGGTAGTCCGTTGTAGTGTGTCAATTTATCGTGTGCAGCAGGGGTTATAGTGAGAGAGTCAGTAAAACACCGTTTAATTGGGGCCGCAGTTTTGGCTGCTATTGCTGTCTTATTCCTGCCCAGCTTTTTTAAAGATCGCCAGCAATTTCAGGTGGATACTAATTCGCAAATTCCCGGTCGCCCCAGTATCACCGCGGTTGATTTCAACGAGCCAGAGCAGCCAGAGGGCATAGAGCCTGCACCGGCACCGGAAACTATGTTCGTACCGGATGAAGCTGAACCGCTGGCATCAGAAACTTTGCCTAAAGAAACCAAAAGCGCTATCTCCATGAGCAGCTCTTCAGGCAAAGCATCCTCTCTGGGTAATTCTTTTTCATCGGTAAGTATTTCCCAGACTGTTTCCAGCGAAGTGGCGACACATATTTTGCCTGAGGGGTGGGTCATCCAGGTCGCTAGTTTAAGTGTTCAGGATGGAGCGAATAAGCTCCGCGATCAATTGCAGTCTGAAGGCCATAGAGCTTATGTCAGGTCAGTGCCCTTGGGTGAGAAGACAGTTTACCGAGTGTTTATTGGTCCCAAGCAAACAAAAGCGGAAGCCATGACCCTTAAAACACAACTGGATGCCCGTTTAAAAGTTAATTCCAGCGTTTTACCCTTCAAACCTTAAAGCAATTTTTAGCATACCTCTGGTAGAATGCGCGCCTCTGTAAATCACTCATTGCTGAAATGGGAGCAGGCGAGTTTATGAACTGGGCTGATTGGGCCATTATCGCAATTTTCTCGCTCTCCTGTTTGATTGGCATTATCCGGGGATTTGTTCGTGAAGCCCTGTCCTTAGTTATCTGGGTAGCTGCAGTAATAATCGCCAAATTGTTTGGCGAGCAATTCGCTGCGCTCTTGGTAAATCAAATTGAATCGCCATCTCTTCGTTTGATGACGTCTTACGCAGTATTGTTTGTTGCCGTTTTATTGCTCGGTGCTATGGCAAGTTACCTGATTGGTGCATTGGTACGTGCTACGGGACTATCGGGTACCGATCGTCTGCTTGGTATGGTTTTCGGCGCTGCCCGGGCATTTATTATTGTGATGGCGCTATTGATTTTGTTACCAGGTTTCCTGCCAGTTGACCAGGATCAATGGTGGCATGAAGCGCAACTGATCCCCCATTTTTTAGCCTGTGAAGACTGGGTAGTCGCGGCTTATAAAGAAACCAGTGAATGGTTGATGACGTTGTTCGGTAGCGTTGAGTCACCCGAAAAAGTTTAATTTTGTTTAATTGTTATTGAGGCAATTTTATGTGCGGCATTGTAGGTATTGTGGGTAAACGCGATGTGAATGTGCAGCTTTACGATGCGTTGACTATCTTGCAGCACCGTGGTCAGGACGCCGCCGGTATGGTCACCTGTCAGGATGGCCGGATGAGCCAACAAAAAGCCAATGGCTTGGTGCAGGACGTATTCCGCACCCGTCACATGCAGCGTCTGCTTGGCAACATGGGCATTGGGCATGTGCGCTACCCCACAGCAGGCAGCTCAGGCCCCGCGCTGGCGCAGCCATTCTATGTGAACTCGCCCTACGGTATTGCGCTCGCACACAATGGCAACCTCACTAATGCTGACAAATTAAGTGAAGATATTTTTAAAACTGATTTGCGTCACGTAAACACTGACTCAGATTCTGAAGTGCTGCTCAACGTGTTTGCCCATGAACTGCAAGTGCAAGGCAAGTTAAACCCGACTGCCGACGATATGTTTGCCGCAGTTGCCGGCGTGCATAACCGTGTTACCGGCGGCTATGCGGTGGTGGCATTAATTGCCAACTATGGTCTGATTGCGTTCCGCGACCCCAACGGCATTCGTCCTTTGGTTTACGGCAAGCGCGAAGCGGAAGAGGGCGGTCTGGAGTACATGGTGGCATCTGAGAGCGTTGCTCTGGATGTATTGGGTTTTGAATTAATTGGCGATGTCGCGCCGGGCGAGGCTATCTACATCACCGAAGAAGGTGAATTGCATCGCCGCCAGTGCGCTAAAGAAACGCGTCTAACCCCCTGCATTTTTGAGCATGTTTATTTTGCTCGCCCTGATTCCATCATGGATGGCATTTCGGTTTACAAAGCGCGTTTGCGCCAGGGTGAAAAACTCGCTGAAAAAATTCTGCGTGAACGCCCGGATCATGACATTGATGTGGTTATCCCCATTCCTGACACCAGCCGTGTTGCAGGTCAAGCACTGGCGCAGAAATTGGGCGTTAAGTTCCGCGAAGGCTTGGTTAAGAATCGTTACATTGGCCGTACCTTTATCATGCCAGGCCAACAGCAGCGCAAAAAATCGGTGCGCCAAAAGCTAAACCCCATCGAGCTGGAATTTAAAGGTAAAAACGTGCTCTTGGTGGACGACTCCATAGTGCGCGGCACCACCTGCCAGCAAATTATTCAAATGGCGCGCGATGTAGGGGCTAAAAAAGTGTATTTCGCCTCGGCGGCACCAGCGGTGAAGTACCCTAACGTTTACGGTATTGATATGCCCACGACGGCTGAGCTGATCGCACATGGCCACAGCGATGAAGAAGTGTGCCGCGAAATTGGTGCCGACTGGTTGATTTACCAAGATTTGGACGATTTGATTGCGGCATCCACCGAAGGTAATAGTCAGGTCACCGCCTTTGATTGCTCGGTCTTTACCGGCGAGTACTGTGCGGGCGATGTCACACCGGAATATTTGGAAAAAGTGGCTGCAGCGCGCAACGACAGCGCCAAATCCGGCAAAAAAGTAAAACAAATGGAATTGCCGATTGGTTTACACAACGGAGCCGCACGCGGCTGAGCGTTTGATTAGGAGCTGAGATGGATAACCTGGACGATCAATTAGCTGGCGACCCGCTGCTCGGTGTCGCACTGGATACACTCGCGATTCGCGCTGGCCAAACACGCTCCCACGAAGGTGAGCACAGCGAAGCCCTGTACCTTACTTCAAGTTATGTGTTTGGTAGCGCGCAAGAAGCTGCCGAGCGATTCTCGGGCGCGCAACCCGGCAATGTTTATTCTCGCTACACCAACCCAACGGTGCGCATGTTTGAAGAGCGTATCGCTGCGCTAGAGGGTGCAGAGGCAGCGGTGGGAACTTCATCGGGCATGGCGGCGATTTTAGCCACCTGTATTGCGCTGTTAAAATCTGGCGATCACATCCTCTGCTCGCGCAGTGTTTTTGGCACTACCACGGTAATGTTTACCAAGTACCTGCAAAAATTTGGTGTCACCACCAGCTTTGTAAACCCCACCAACTATGCAGAGTGGGAAGCGGGCTTTACGCCCAATACCAAGCTGGTATTTGTAGAAACCCCCTCCAACCCGCTGTGCGATGTTGTAGACATGCAGCGATTGGCAGACATGACTCACGCGCATGGTGCGCTGCTGGTAGTGGACAACTGTTTCTGCACACCTGCCTTGCAGCAGCCGCTCAAGTTCGGCGCCGATTTAATTATCCATTCAGCTACTAAATATATCGACGGCCAAGGCCGCTGTTTGGGTGGCGTGGTTGCCGGTGCAAAAGCATTGGTAGATGAAGTGCTGGGTTTTATCCGCAGCGCTGGCCCCAGCATGAGCCCGTTTAATGCCTGGGTTTTTCTTAAGGGCTTGGAAACCCTGCGTTTGCGTATGGAGGCTCACTCACGCAATGCGCTGGAATTGGCGCAATGGCTCGATGCTCACCCGCGCGTGGAAAAGGTCTTTTATGCCGGTTTGCCCAGTCATGTTGGTCATGATCTCGCGGTAAAACAGCAATCGGCTTTTGGCGGAGTGTTGTCGTTCAGCGTTAAAGGTGGACGTGAAGAGGCGTGGCAAGTTATAGATGCGACGCGCATCATGTCGCTGACTGCCAACCTGGGCGACACCAAAACCACCATAGTGCACCCGGCAACAACGACTCACGGACGTTTGACATCCGAGCAAAAAGCCGAGGCTGGCATTACCGAAAACCTGATTCGGATCGCGGTTGGCCTGGAAGATATTGGCGATTTAAAAGCCGACCTTGTGCGTGGTTTAGGCAGTTATTAAGCCTTTGACGAAACAAGGCTCAAAAAAAGTTGTTTGGGTCTTGTCCTTGGGATTTCAGCTTGGTAAAGTGCGCGCCCTGTGACCCGAAAGGGATTGCGTTTTAGGACTATAGCTCAGTTGGTTAGAGCACCACCTTGACATGGTGGGGGTCAGCAGTTCGAGTCTGCTTAGTCCTACCAATTTTAAAAGCCGCTTATTTAAGCGGCTTTTTTATTGTCTGTTACTTTTGCTGTTTTGTAGTTTTTCTCTCGCTGTTGCCTCCGCTGTGTTGTATCCGCTAGTCACCTCCACTTGAATTTCTGCTTGATTGCCCCATTTAGAACCCACTGCTATCGCTCTGATGGCTTTTCATTTCACTTATTTGTGCATTTGACTCAGGAGTTAAACATGACCGTTGATGCCCGCAAAGAAACTCGTGGCTTTCAAACCGAAGCCAAGCAGTTACTGCATTTAATGATCCATTCTTTGTATTCCAATAAGGAAATTTTCCTGCGCGAATTAGTCTCTAACGCATCCGATGCGGCGGATAAGTTGCGTTTTGAAGCGGTTTCTAATGGCGATCTTTACGAAGGTGACGCTGAACTGAAAATCCGTATCAGTTTTGATAAAGAGGCCAAAACTCTCACCATCAGCGATAACGGCATAGGTATGTCACGCGATGAAGTGATTGAAAACCTGGGTACTATTGCCAAATCCGGCACTGCCCAATTTATGCAAAAACTCTCCGGCGACCAGAAAAAAGACGCGCAATTAATCGGCCAGTTTGGCGTTGGTTTTTATTCTGCTTTTATCGTTGCAGACAAAGTGGTTGTTACCACCCGTCGTGCCGGTGCGCCGGTTAATGAAGCGGTGCGCTGGGAATGTTCTGGCGATGCCGAGTTCACCGTTGAGTCAGTGGAAAAGCAAGGCCGCGGCATGACCGTGGAGCTGCACTTAAAAGATGACGCACTGGAATTTGCTGACCACTGGCGCTTGCGTTCCATCATCAAAAAATATTCCGATCACATTGCCATTCCGGTGGTGATGCAAAAACAAACAGCTGCTGGTGAAGATGCCGCTGAACCTGAAGATGAAGTCATCAACACCGCCACAGCGCTCTGGACACGTTCACGCTCTGATGTGACTGATGAAGAATATAAAGAGTTTTACAAGCACGTCAGCCATGACTTCACCGATCCATTAAGTTGGAGCCACAACCGTGTAGAAGGTAATTTGGATTACACCAGCTTGCTCTACATTCCCGCGCGTGCGCCCTTTGATTTGTACAATCGCGATGCATCGCGCGGTGTGAAGTTATATGTCCAGCGTACTTTTATTATGGATGACGCCGAGCAGTTCCTGCCGCTCTATTTGCGTTTTATCAAAGGGGTAGTGGACTCAAACGATTTGAGTTTGAACGTATCGCGCGAAATTTTGCAAAAAGATCCCAACATCGACTCTATGCGTTCCGCACTCACCAAACGCGTGTTGGATATGCTGAGCAAAATGGCCAAGAGCGAGCCAGAAAATTACGCCAGCTTCTGGAAAGAATTTGGTCAGGTGATGAAAGAAGGCCCGGCAGAAGATTTTGCCAACCGCGAAAAAATCGCCAAATTGCTGCGTTTTGCCTCTACCCATACTGGCAGTGCCGAACAGAATCAATCGCTGGATGATTATGTGGCGCGCATGAAAGACGGTCAGGAAAAAATTTATTACATTGCTGCCGAAAACTTTAATACCGCAAAAAACAGCCCGCACTTGGAAGTGTTCCGCAAAAAAGGCATTGAGGTTTTACTCCTTTCTGACCGTGTGGACGAATGGCTGATGAGCCACTTGCAAGAGTTTGAAGGTAAACAGTTCCAGGATGTGGGTAAAGGCGAACTGGACCTAGGCAAGTTGGATAGCGAAGAGGAAAAGCAAGCGCAGGAAAAAGTGGCCGAACAATTAAAGCCGCTGCTGGAGCGTGTGAAAACTGCCTTGAGTGAGCAGGTATCGGAAGTGCGTATCACCCATCGTTTAACTGACTCACCTGCGTGTGTGGTGGTTGGTCAATTCGATATGGGCGCACAAATGCGTCGCCTGCTGGAGTCAGCAGGGCAAAAGGTTCCAGAATCCAAGCCAATTTTTGAACTCAACCCCGAGCATCCGCTGGTGAAAAAATTGGAGGCCGAAGCTAACGAGGAGCGCTTTGGCGATTTGGCGCATATTCTGTTTGATCAAGCAAATTTGGCAGAAGGTGCGCAGCTGAATGACCCAGCAGCCTATGTGCAGCGCTTGAATAAATTGCTGTTGGAGTTAAGCCACTAAACGGCTTTTCCACCTAAGTGCTAGCAATGCTGTGATTAAAAATGACCTTGTCTATAATCGGACAAGGTCATTTTTTTATGACCTCAACTTATTTAATATCTCACAAGCGAGCCAGTTATGGATTACAAAAATATTGTACTGCCGGCAAAAAAATCTATTGCTCTTGTGGCCCATGACAATAAAAAGCAAGATTTATTGGCATGGTGTAAGCAGCATCAAGAACAGCTCATGGCGCACACACTCTGCGCAACTGGCACTACCGGCAGTTTAATTGCCACTGAAACCGGGCTACCGGTGAATAAATTAATTTCCGGCCCGCTGGGTGGCGATCAGCAAATTGGTGCGCTGATTACCGAAGGCAAGGTGGATATGCTGATCTTTTTCTGGGATCCGTTTGAGCCAATGCCCCATGACCCCGATGTAAAGGCTTTATTACGCATTGCAGCGGTCTGGAATATTCCTGTGGCCTGTAATCAAAGTTCGGCCGATTTTATTATTAGTTCACCGTTGTTCTGCAGTGTATCAACGCACTTGGTGCCGGATTACGATGCCTATATAACCAATCGTTCGAAAACTCAGCAATAAAAATACTCCTTCTTATTACAAACATTTGTTAATATCTGTTAACTCCAGGTTTTTGGTTCTAATCATTGGTGCCAAATGCCGGGTTGTTTTGGATAACCGCGGGCTTAAGCTGGCGATCATTGGATGAAGCAAACCGAGCAAATAACAATAAGCATCAAGGCTTTAGAGGTGTTTCATATGTCTGAACGTGAAATTGGTACTGTAAAGTGGTTTAACAACGTGCGTGGGTATGGGTTTATTACTCGCGGAGAAGGAGGGGAGGATATTTTTGTTCATTACAGAAATATCCGTGCCGATGGCTACCGTTCCCTGGCTGAAGGCCAGAGTGTTGAATTTCAATTACAGCAGGGAGATAAAGGCTTGCAAGCAGAAGATGTAGTGTTGCTGCTAAGTTAGCTAAGTAATTGAGATCTATTGTGCCCATAAAAACACCAGCTCCGGCTGGTGTTTTTGTTTCTACAGCATCCTGGGCGTCATTGGACGGCGGGAGTTGCACCGGGGTAGGGTGTTATTTGGATAATAAGGCCAATCACGGGGTGATCAATATAATGAAGTTCGCTACTGCGCATGTCCCTGCTTTGTTGCAATAAAATAATTTGACGCGTCAGATAACTATTGTTCGCACTCGCCTCATCACCAGCTTCGGCAATAGATTCGCCCCATTGCTGATTTTCTATTGCCAGTGCTTGGTCCAGTTCCAGTGAAGAGTCTAGAGACAGGCCCGCAATGGGCGTCGCCAAATAATTTGGCTGCTTGGGTAGCTCAGGCCATTGTCGGGTTTGTTCTTGCCCGACATTTAAATCGAATTGGGAGTACCACAAATTAGTTTGCAGTTTGAGATAGGTTGCTACGCTTAAGCGAATGCTACCTTCGAGTTCCTGGTGTTGTCCAAATTGTTGCCCACCTTGAATCAAAATAGATTTGGCCATTTTTTCGGTGGTGATAATTTGTCGCCAAGCGTTATGAAATAACACTTGAAAGCGTGGGTTTCGCTCCAGCTTCTGCGCTTGGGCGTTAAGTTGACGCTCACTGACTGACAGGCGATAAAAAGCCTCCTTGGTGAGATCGGGAGCGTTAGTTTCAGTATCGCTTATCTCTTTTAATTCAACCCAGTCTGCCGGATAGCGCAACTTGATATTATTTGGCCAGTGCTCCTGGCTGGTATCGTTTTTACGGGCGAATACGATCAATTCAACCTGATACCAGCCTTCATGATTTGATGGTTTTGATTGTGCATAACTCGGTGCAGTATAAAATGTGCCTACAGCGAGAGTTATAAACCCGATACTGAATATTTGTTGTAATAATCGATAAACCATAAATTAAATCCACTGATAGCAAAAAGAGTTTTGTTATTTATCGGTACCTAGATGATTGAGCAAATCCATCACGGTTTGAATGCGTTTTTCGGTTGATTCGAGGTCCATGGTAAATTTTAGCTGATTGGCGCCTTCCAACTTATAGATGCGTGGTTGGCTTTGTACCAGCTTCACAATTTTTAGTGGATCGACTCGCGTATCGCTGGAAAACTCGATTTTTCCTCCGCGCGCATTGGCTTCAAGTTTGGCGATGCCAATATTTTCAGCCATGATTTTGATTTGGGTGACGCGGAACAGGTTTTTGGTTTGCTCCGGCAATAACCCGAATCGATCAATCATTTCCACTTGTAAATCGCGCAATCCATCTTCGTTTTCTGCACTGGCCAGACGTTTATACATGACCAGGCGGCTATGCACATCCGGCAAATAGTCTGCAGGTATTAATGCAGGAATTCGCAAATTAATATCAATCGCTTCGCTAAGGGATTTTTCCAAGTCTGCCTGCTTGCCTTGACGAATCGCTTTTACGGCGCGATCCAGCATATCCATATAAAGCGAGAAACCAATGGTTTGGATTTGGCCGCTTTGTTCGTCGCCAAGTAGCTCACCCGCGCCGCGAATTTCCATGTCGTAGGTAGCCAGTGTAAAACCTGCGCCCAAGTCTTCGGCCGCACTAATTGCCTCCAGACGCTTTTGTGCATCATCAGTCATTGAACGACGATCAGGGGTCAGTAAATAAGCGTAGGCTTGATGGTGTGAGCGGCCAACACGACCGCGCAATTGATGCAGTTGCGCCAAGCCAAATTTATCAGCACGATTGATAATAATGGTATTGGCGCTGGGAATGTCGATTCCGGTTTCAATAATTGTGGTGCACACCATTATATTGAAGCGCTTATGATAGAAATCAGACATCACTCGTTCCAGGTCGCGTTCACGCATTTGTCCGTGGCCGATACCAATGCGCGCTTCCGGAATAAGCTCTTGTATATCGCGCGCGACTTTTTCAATAGTGTCTACTTCATTGTGTAAATAATAAACCTGGCCGCCGCGCAAAATTTCCCGCAAGATGGCTTCTTTGATAACAGCTTCATCATAGGTGCGAACAAAGGTTTTTACCGACAGCCGACGTGCGGGGGGTGTAGCGATGATAGAGAGATCACGAATGCCAGCCATAGACATATTGAGTGTCCGGGGGATTGGTGTGGCGGTCAGTGTGAGAATGTCGATTTCAGAGCGCAGGGCTTTAATCTGATCTTTTTGCCGCACACCAAAGCGATGTTCTTCATCAATGATCAGTAAACCAAGATTTTTAAATTTAATATCGGGCGATAACAGTTTGTGTGTACCAACCACAATATCTACCTTGCCCTCGGCAATACGCTCAAGAACTTGATTGACTTCTTTGGTAGTGCGGAAGCGCGATAGTACTTCTACAGTAATCGGCCAATCGGCAAAACGATCCTTGAGCGATTCGTAATGCTGTTGTGCGAGCAGGGTAGTTGGTGCCAGTATGGCCACTTGCTTGCCGCCGTGACTGGCAATAAATGCCGCGCGCATAGCCACTTCTGTTTTGCCAAAACCAACATCACCGCAAACTAAACGATCCATGGGTTTGTTGGAGAGCATATCTTGTATCACTGCTTCAATAGCGCGTTGTTGGTCTGCCGTTTCTTCAAAGGGAAAACTTGCCGCAAACGCTTCGTATGCTGTTTTCGGGTCTGGAAATGCAAAACCTTTGCGTGCGGCGCGGCGGGCATAAACTTCCAATAATTCAGCAGCAGTATCACGAATTTGCTCTGCTGCTTTGCGGCGTGCTTTTTGCCAGGATTCGCTGCCTAATTTGTGAAGCGGCGCTAAGTCATCATCCGCGCCGCTGTAACGGCTAATCAAATGCAGGCTGGTAACAGGCACATAGAGCTTTGCTTCATCGGCATACTCCAGCGTCAAAAATTCATTGGTTTGGTTATCTATGGTGATAGTTTCAAGACCGCGATAACGGCCCACGCCATGATCTATGTGAACAACTGAGGCGCCAATTTTTAATTCGGTAAGATTTTTAACAACAAGGTCTGCATTATCCTGAGTTTGTTTGCGGCGACGCTGCTGTTGAATGCGCTCGCCAAATAGTTGTGCTTCTGAAATCAGCGCGATCTTGGGCTCGGTGAGCAAGAGACCCTGTTCAAGCGGCGCTATAGTAATCGCAAGTTTTTCCGGGTGATTTAAAAAATCGTTCCAGCTATCGAGCGAGTCCGGGCGTATACGAATTCGCCCCAATAATTCCAGCAGGGTTTCACGACGGCCAGCGGATTCGGCACAAAATAATACGCGGCCATCAAAATCCATTAAAAATGCTTGAAGAGCGGCCAGTGGGTTTTCTGCTTGCGCTCTAATAGGTAAAGCGGGCGTAGAATTAGAGGCAAAGTTGTAGTTGCCTGCTTTTTCTTCAAGAGCACCAGATTCTATGAATGTTCGCGAATATTTTTTAAGTTGACCAAAAAACTCGTCAATCGCCAAGTAAATAGTGCGCGGTTCCAGCAGTGGTCGAAGAGGGTCAACTCGACGACTCTCATAGCGGCGCAATAATTCCAGCCAAAAATTTTCAGCGGATTTTTCAATGTCACCTAATGCATAAACCACAGTATTGATGGGTAGGTAATCGAATAGCGTGCTACAGGCATCAAAGAAAAGTGGAAGGTAGTATTCAATGCCCGGTGGAGAAATTCCCGCACTTACGTCTTGAAATACCGGGCAGGCCTTGTGGTTGACATCAAAGCGTTCCAGCCATTGTTGTTTAAATAAATTAATGCCTTGTTTATTGAGCGGAAACTCTTTTGCAGGTAGTAGTTGAATTCTCTCAACTTTATCTACTGTCATTTGTGTTTCGGGGTCAAAGGTGCGCAGGCTTTCTATTTCGTCATCAAATAAATCGATGCGGTAGGGCATCTCGCTGCCCATGGGAAATATATCCATTAATGAGCCACGCACAGCAAATTCGCCGTGTTCGTATACTGTATCTACACAGTGATAACCTGCTCGCTCAAGATTTTGACGCAGTTCATTAGGGTCGAATTTTTCGCCCACAGATACCATCAAACTATTTCCGAGCAAGTAGGATTGAGGCATCAAGCGCTGTAAAAGAGTGGTCACGGGAACCACTAAGATGCCTTTTTTTAGATTGGGTAGCTTATAAAGTGTGCTCAGCCGCTCTGAGATTATGTCCTGATGGGGTGAAATATTATCGTAGGGTAAGGTTTCCCAGTCTGCCAAATGCAAAACCGGGAGTGGATCTGTGGAACCCTTGGCGAAAAAACTGAGCTCTGACTCCAAACGTATTGCCGTACTGGTGTCTGCTGTCACTACCAGGCTGAGTCCCTCAAAACCTTTTGCTGCATTAACTATGGTGAGTGCTTGCGCACTTCCGTGGAGTTGCCCCCAATATTGACGGTTGCCAGGTTTGTCTGAGATAGGTGGTTTGCTGGTTTGTTGATAAGTCATGACGCGCAATTGAGCCCAGGCTGAATAAAATTGCCGTGCATTTTACCTGCGTTTTATGAAAGTGAGTGGCGCGCAGCTTGTCGATTTTGGAAATAAACAGGTGCAGCCAGACTCACTCGGCTGTTTTTGATAATTATTGTTGTTTGCATTTATTTTTCAGTTGGCGGCTGCAGTATCGAATCGGAAGCAATAAAACCGCAATAAAAGCTGCGTCAAATTGATGCATGGCTATGGTGCTGGTAGGGAGGCGCGTTTATAATCCCGCTGATTTTCTTGGGCCATCTAAAACTTCACAAAAATCAATCTCTTGTGCATATCTTTGGGCTACTAACTAAGTTACTCAAGAGATGTCGTGAAAGTTCTTGGCTCAAATGCTCCGCTCGTTTATTTGTTGCGTATTGCTTGTTTGTTGCAAATAAGCTCGGAGTGCTCGCGGTTCAAGCGCCCATAAGTTGTGTCCGGTTCCCGCCAGGAAGTAACCGGTCTTCAATAGCTGGTTTAGGCTTGTTAACCGCATCCTCGCGGCCTGGTTATCCAGGTCTACATCCACACGAACGACTAGGCAGAGACGTATGATCAAGATTCGTCGAGGATTGGATTTGCCCATCACCGGCAGCCCCAATCAATCTATAGAGGATGGCCCGCAGGTTCGCCAAGTAGCTTTAATCGGGTTTGATTACCATGGTATGAAGCCCACTATGGCGGTACAGGTAGGAGATAAAGTCAAACTCGGTCAGGAGCTCTTTTCAGACAAGAAGACTCCCGGTGTTATCTACACATCACCAGCAGCAGGTACCGTTACCGCAATCAATCGCGGCGATCAGAGAGTATTTCACTCGATTGTGATTGATGTGGATGGTAGCGAAGCAGTTGAGTTCGCCAAATACCCAGTATCAGAGCTTGCAAACTTGTCCCGTGAAAGTGTGCAAAACAATCTGGTGCAATCAGGTCTTTGGACTGCATTACGCACTCGCCCATATAGTAAAGCTCCTGCATTAGACTCCAAGCCAAGCTCCATTTTTGTGCAGGCGATCGATACCAATCCTCTGGCTGCTGATCCTGCAGTTGTGATTGCGGCCAAGAAAGATGCTTTTGCCAATGGTTTGACCCTGATTGCACGTCTTACACAAGGTAAAGTCTTTGTTTGCCAGGCTCCTGGTGTTGAGTTACCGAAAGGCCAGGGCGCCAACATCACGGCTGAAACTTTTGCTGGTGTTCATCCAGCGGGCAACCCCGGTACCCATATTCACTTCCTTGATCCAGTCAATGCGCGTAAAACGGTATGGACTATTGGCTATCAGGACGTGATTGCTATCGGTGAATTGTTTGTGACCGGTCAATTGAATACTGAACGCGTTGTAGCGCTGGCTGGTCCACAGGTTGAACGCCCTCGCTTGATTCGCACTCGTTTGGGGGCTGATTTATCGGCGCTGGTCGAAGGGCAGCTAAAGTCAGGTGAGAATCGTGTAATTTCCGGTTCAGTATTTGGCGGTCGTCGTTCCCATGGCAGTTTGACGTTCTTAGGGCGCTTTCATACCCAAGTAAGCGTACTGTTGGAAGGTCGCGAGCGTGAAATGCTGCATTACTTGCGTGCGGGTACTAATAAGTTCTCGGTGATGGGTATTTATTTATCCAAGCTGTTTGGCGGTAAAAAGTTTGCTTTTACCACCTCAACCAATGGTTCAGAGCGTGCGATGGTGCCGGTAGGTTCTTACGAGAAGGTGATGCCTCTCGATATCCTGCCAACGCAACTGCTGCGCTCGCTGATTGTTGGTGATACTGAAACAGCACAAAAACTTGGCTGCCTTGAGTTGGACGAGGAAGATTTGGCGTTGTGCACCTTTGTGTGCCCCGGCAAGTACGAATACGGCCCGATCCTGCGCAATAACCTTACTCGCATCGAGCAGGAGGGCTAATTGATGAGTCTGAGACGTTTACTCGACAACATGGAGCCGCATTTCCACAAAGGCGGCAAATATGAAAAGTGGTACTCCCTCTATGAGGCTATTGACACCGGTTTGTTCAAGCCGGCAGACGTAACCAAATCCACTTCGCACGTTCGTGATGGTATCGACCTGAAGCGGATTATGATCACCGTCTGGTTGTGCGCATGGCCAGCTATGTTCTTTGGTATGTACAACGTAGGCTTGCAAGCCAATACCATCCTTGCCGCAACCGGTGCTACCGGGATTGACAACTGGCATGGCGCGCTTGCGGCTATGTTTGCTGGTCACAACCCTGACAGCATCTGGGATAACTTGGTGCTTGGTGCTGCTTACTTCCTGCCTATTTACGCCACGGTGTTTATCGTGGGTGGTTTTTGGGAGGTGCTGTTTGCTACTACCCGTGGCCATGAAGTAAATGAAGGTTTCTTTGTTACTTCTATTCTTTTCTCTTTGACTTGTCCTCCGGATTTGCCACTTTGGCAGGCTGCTCTTGGCATCAGTTTTGGTGTTGTTATTGGTAAAGAGGTATTTGGCGGCACTGGTAAAAACTTCCTCAATCCCGCACTGACTGGTCGCGCATTCCTGTTTTTTGCTTACCCTGCAGAAATGTCTGGTGATGCGGTCTGGACTGCGGTTGATGGTTACACCGGTGCGACAACTCTTTCTATTGCTGCACAACAGGGGATGGATGCTGTAGTCAACCATGTCAGTTGGTTTGATGCCTTTATTGGATTTGAACAGGGTTCAATTGGTGAAACCTCTGCGCTGGCTCTGATGATTGGTGGTGTTGCACTGTTAATTATGGGTATAGCTTCCACTCGTATTGTGGTGGGTGTGTTGATTGGTGCGACCTTGACTACCTTGCTTTATAACTGGGCTGGAGCAGACAGCAGTAACCCAATGTTCCAAATGCCATTCTGGTGGCACTTTGTTATCGGTGGGTTTGCTTTTGGTCTCTTCTTCATGGCAACTGACCCGGTATCTGCATCTATGACTGATGCAGGCAAATGGATTTATGGTGCATTGATCGGTTTCATGGTGATTACTATTCGTGTAGTCAACCCTGCATATCCTGAGGGCATGATGTTAGCAATCTTGTTTGCAAACATGTTTGCACCGACCATCGACTACTTCGTCGTTCAATCCAACATTAAGCGGAGACTGGCGCGTGGCTAACCAACAAACAGCAAAATATACCATCACAGTCACATTGATTATGTGTTTGGTGGCATCCGTATTAGTGGCAGGTTCTGCGGTTCTTTTAAAGCCCGCACAAGCTGCAAACAAAGCCTTGGATTTTAAAACTAACGTTTTGAAAATTGCCGGCATTTATGATTCGTCATTATCAGTTGATGCCCAGTTTGAAAAGGTGGATGTAAAAATCATCGATCTGCAAACGGGCAAATTTACTGACGCGGTTGCGGATGTCGACAAATTTGATCAAACAGCTTCCGCTAAAAAGCCTGAGTTGTCTGACAAGCTAGCTCCTGAGGTTGATATAGCCAAAATCATTCGTCGTGAAAAATACGCGAAAGTGTTTCTGGTGAATGATGAAAGCGGCAATCTTTCCAAAGTGATTCTTCCTGTTCGTGGTTACGGCCTCTGGTCAACTATGTCTGGTTTTGTTGCACTGGATAAAGACCTTAACACTGTTCTCGGATTCGGTTTCTATGATCAAAAAGAAACTCCAGGCCTGGGTGGTGAAGTTGATAATCCGAAGTGGAAACAATTGTGGATTGGCAAGAAAATCTACTCCGAATCCGGTGAGGTTTTAGTCAGTGTAGTTAAAGGCCATGTAGATGAATCAACACCAGATTCGGGCTACAAAGTAGATGGTTTGGCCGGTGCTACCTTGACCAGTGACGGTGTTAGCAAATTGATGAAATTCTGGATGGGCGATAACGGATTCAAGCCTTTCCTGACCAATCTGAAAAATGGAGAGGCCTAATCATGAGCGTTAAAGCAAAAGATCTCCTCATCAAACCCATTTTGGAAAATAACCCCGTTATTTTACAAATTCTGGGTATCTGTTCTGCGCTGGCGGTAACGTCCAGTGTGAAAGTGAGTTTGGTAATGGCGATAGGTTTGACTTTGGTGTCAGCTTTCTCCAACTTGTTTGTGTCTATGGTGCGCAATTACTTGCCAAGCAGCGTACGTATTATTGCGCAGATGATTATTATCTCTGCGTTGGTAATTGTTGTGGATCAGGTGCTGAAAGCTGTTGCTTACGATATCAGCAAGCAACTCTCGGTATTTGTTGGTTTGATTATTACCAACTGTATCGTCATGGGGCGTACAGAAGCATTTGCATTGAAGAACCCACCAGTCCCAAGTTTCCTTGATGGTATTGGTCATGGTCTTGGTTACTCAGCGTTGCTGATTGTTATTGCTACTTTCCGTGAGCTGCTGGGTGCTGGCAAGTGGTTTGGTATTCAAATCCTGCCAACCATATCAGAAGGCGGTTGGTACGTACCTAATGGTTTGCTTTTGCTGCCGCCAAGTGCGTTCTTTATCATTGGCATCATTATTTGGGCTATGCGTACCTGGAAGAAAAATCAGGTAGAGAAAGAGTCGTTCAAGATAGCGCCCAACTCTGTTAAAACGCAGGAGATCGCATAATGGAACATTTATTAAGTCTGTTTGTGCGCTCGGTTTTTATCGAGAACATGGCATTAGCTTTCTTTTTGGGTATGTGTTCATTTCTGGCGATGTCCAAGAAAATTAACGCAGCCATCGGTTTAGGCATTGCCGTTATTGTGGTGCAAACCGTTACCGTTCCTGCTAACAATCTGATTTTGACTTATTTGTTAAAAGAAGATGCCTTGGCGTGGGCTGGCGTTACCGGTGTTGATCTCACTTTCCTTAGCTTCATTTCATTCATCGGTGTAATTGCCGCGATCGTACAAATCATGGAAATGGTCATGGATAAGTTTATGCCTGCGCTGTACAACGCGCTCGGTGTGTTCTTGCCATTGATCACAGTGAACTGTGTGATTATGGGTGGTTCTCTGTTTATGGTTGAGCGTGACTATCACTTTGTTGAAAGTGTGGTTTATGGTCTGGGCTCGGGCACAGGTTGGGCGATTGCGATTGTCCTGCTTGCCGGTATTCTCGAAAAAATGAAATATTCCGACGTACCCGAAGGCCTGCGTGGCTTGGGTATTACCTTTATCACCGTGGGATTGATGTCATTAGGCTTTATGTCTTTTGGCGGCATTTCTCTCTAAGCGAGACGAGGAATAAAATTCAATGAATATCGAGATTGTATTAGGTGTAGTCATGTTCACCGCAATCGTCATCGCGTTGGTGGTGGTGATTTTGGTGGCCAAGGCTAAGTTAGTTAATAGCGGTGATGTACAAATTCTCATCAATGATGAGAAAACCATCACTGTACCTGCAGGCGGCAAATTACTTCAAACACTGGCAGCCAATAATGTATTTTTGGCTTCTGCTTGTGGTGGCGGCGGTAGTTGTGCGCAATGTAAATGTGTGGTGAACGAAGGCGGCGGCTCTATCCTGCCAACTGAAGAACCGCATTTTAATCGTCGTGAACAAAATGAAGGCTGGCGTTTAAGTTGCCAGGTTCCGGTAAAGCAAAATATGAAGATTCATGTGCCGGAAGAGGTGTTTGGTGTTAAACAGTGGGTTACTACTGTTGAATCAAACCCCAACGTAGCTACCTTCATCAAAGAACTCACTTTGCGTTTACCTGAAGGTGAGAGCGTTGACTTCCGTGCAGGTGGTTATGTGCAGTTGGAGTGCCCTCCACATCACGTGAAGTTCTCTGATTTTGATATTGAGCCTGAATATCGTGGTGACTGGGAGCGCTTTGGTTTCTTTAACTTGGAGTCAAAGGTAACTGAACCAGTTATTCGCGCTTACTCAATGGCTAACTATCCTGAAGAAAAGGGTGTGGTTAAGTTCAATATTCGTATTGCTACGCCACCACCCAAGTCTCAAGGAATACCACCTGGTCAAATGTCTTCATTTGTTTTTAGTTTGAAGCCGGGTGATAAAGTAACTGTATACGGCCCCTTCGGTGAGTTTTTTGCGAAGGATACCAAAGCCGAAATGGTATTCATTGGTGGCGGTGCGGGTATGGCGCCAATGCGCTCTCACATTTTCGATCAGCTGCGTCGCTTGAAGACTGATCGTAAAATGTCTTTCTGGTACGGTGCACGCTCTCTGCGTGAGCTGTTCTACAAAGAAGATTACGATATGCTGCAAGCCGAAAACCCTAATTTCAAATGGCATGTGGCTCTCTCGGATCCACAACCTGAAGATAACTGGACGGGTTTAACCGGGTTTATTCACAATGTTCTCTACGAGAACTACTTGAAAGATCACCCGGCGCCAGAAGATTGTGAGTTTTACATGTGTGGCCCACCGATGATGAATGCCGCCGTGATTAAAATGTTGAAAAGTCTTGGTGTAGAAGACGACAATATCTTACTAGACGACTTCGGCGGTTAATGAAAAGGAAAACGAGGCAGGGAAACCCGCCTCGTTTTTTTTTAAACAATAGTTCATTTGCTTTTTAGAAAAAGCAGTAAAGCCTGGAGGTTCATCATGGCTGTACTTGTGGTTACATTAATAGTGATGTTATTCGTTGCGTTTGCCTTGTCCATCAGTGTTCTGGCTGGCCGTAAACCGGTATCTGGTTCTTGTGGTGGTGTGGGAAAAGCGCTGGGCGATCCTAATTATGTGTGTGAACTCTGCGGTGGCGATGAGGCTAAGTGTGCAGAGGAAAAAGCTAAACCTACCCGTAGTGAATTGAAGGCAGATGAGCTTTCATATGACGCGAGTAAGAAAAAGGAATAAATATTGCTGGATCTGGCAAGTCCATGCATATCAGTGGGTTAATCGGTTAAGGGGAATAAATTGACTGGTCGTAAAAAATCGGCAGATCATAGCTATGATCTTTTGGTAATCGGTTCCGGTCCTGCAGGAGAAAGTGCTGCTATAGCAGCCGCCAAAGCAGGTAAGCGTGTCGGTGTGGTTGAAAATAGGGCACTTGTAGGTGGGGGCTGCGCTCACAAGGGAACCATTCCATCCAAATCTTTGCGTCATGTTGTAAAGCAAATTATCCAATTTAAAGCCAACAGCCTGTTTCGTGAAATTGGCGATAGCCGTCGACTAACATTTCCCCGTGTATTGCAATCCGCTGCAAAAGTTATCCCTAAACAAGTGGAGTTGCATACCAATTTTTATGTGCGCAACAGAGTTACTGTGCACATGGGCGAGGCATCATTCCACGATAAAAATACCGTGAATTTGGCCATGCTGGATGGCGGTATAGAAACGATTTATGCCGACAAAATTGTTATAGCCACCGGGTCGCGCCCCTATCGCCCGGCCGATGTTGATTTCAACCATCCGCGCATTTATGACAGCGATACGATTCTGGAAATGCAGCATACTCCGCGCCACATTATTATTTATGGAGCTGGTGTGATCGGTTGCGAGTATGCCTCTATTTTTTCCGGGTTAGGCATGCGTGTTGATCTGATCAACAATCGCGAGCGACTATTGTCATTTTTGGATGATGAGATATCCGATGCTTTGAGCTACCACTTGCGCGATAGCGGCGTCACTGTTCGCCACGGGGAAGAATATGAAGCGATAGAGGCAAGCGACAGCAGTGTCACTCTGTTTCTGCAGTCGGGTAAACGTTTAAAAGCCGATGCCATTCTTTGGTGTAATGGGCGCAGTGGTAATACCGACCAATTAAATTTGGCAGCAATTGGTTTGGAGGCTGATCATCGCGGTAATTTAAAAGTGAATCATGAATATCGCACTCAGGTTGAAAATATCTATGCGGTGGGTGATGTGATTGGCTGGCCAAGTTTGGCAAGTTCTTCCTATGGGCAAGGGCGTGCAGTATCTGGTGGAATTTTTGGTGATGAGTGTCGGCCGGTGCAAGATGTCCCGACAGGTATTTATACACTTCCCGAAATTAGTTCTGTAGGTAAAACAGAGTCTGAACTAACTCAAGCTAAGGTGCCTTACGAAGTGGGGCGTGCTTTATTTAAAAACACCGCTCGCGGGCAGATCAGTGGTGAAGATGTAGGCATGTTAAAGCTGCTATTTCACGTTGATACTTTGGAAATATTGGGTGTGCATTGTTTTGGCGCTGAAGCGGCGGAGATTGTCCATATTGGACAAGCAATTATGACGCAAAAAGGCGAGGGCAATAACATTCATTACTTCCTCAATAATATTTTTAACTACCCAACCATGGCTGAGGCTTACCGGGTTGCTGCATTAGATGGCATCAACCGAATCAGTCGTCGCTAGGGGCGAGAAAATGAAAAATAAGGGCGCGTGATGCGCCCTTATTTTTTGGGATAATACCTATCGTATCTATTCCTTCAGGATGATTTCCTGATCCTTCTGAGGTTTGAAAATAGCGACCGAATGTATTACGTGTTCATGCTCAAAGTACACAATAAACTCCGCATATTTCCAACTGGAAATGGGCGGTTGGCCTTTGGCTGGAGTGGTTTCAAGCGGCTCTCCAAATATGGCTTGAACCTTGGTTTTGTTCATACCTTTTGACGGCATTTTTATTTCTTGAGCGGCAGTTTGTTGGCCTATGGGCACTTTGATCTGCTCTGCCTGTGTGACGGCCGCAACGCTAATACCGCTCGCTGCTAGTAGCCAAATAAATAGAGTCTGGCTGGTATTTTTCAGAGTGCCCATTCGTTTGCCTCGTATTACTGCAGGGAATGACTTTTGCGTCGTTCGGCCATTTGCGCACGCATAATTTGCTGGCCGATCAGTTGTTGGTGCGCTTCTGTTGCGCGATGAAATTTTGCCGCAATTTGATATTCGCCACTGTTATTGGATTCACAGCGAATGACTTTGGCAAACAGTGCCAGCCCGGCATTACTGGGTAAAAAAATTAATCGCATGGCAATAAACGAATTGGGAGCCACAAAACGGGAGCTTCCAAATGCGACCCCTCCCTCGCTCAAGTTGACTTGTTTGATCGTTTTGGATGGTGGCAAGGGTTTGGAGTCTGCCATTACCTGTTGGCTGATAATATCGATTTTGCGATTGAGGTTTTGCAAGTATTCGCCCAGTGCCCGACTTGCCTCTTTGATTTGATGAAACAAATGCGCATTGTCGTTATCAATCTTACGTAACTCAGCGAAGAATTTCAGTGAGAGGGTGTCGGGAAACTGCAACTCGGGCGCAGCAGTATTGGCGGTAATCTCTTCCACCTCTTTAAACTCAATAGCAATACTTTCATCAATACGAAAGTAGCTGCGGCGTTCACTCATGATCAAAATCTTCCCTTGTGGATGATGGAATAACCATAGCACAAGCTGGTTCTGGTGGCGTCGATTTGTCTATTGGCTGTTGGGCGTTCTGACTTTTACTTGAGCAATGGCAGGCAATTAGGTTTAATGCGCCCATGCTGAAAAACATTCCTCTCTATATCGGTTTGCGTTACACACGCGCCAAACGCCGCAATCAATTTATCTCCTTCATTAGCGCCTTTTCGTTGTTTGGTATGGCGCTGGGTGTCATGGCACTAATAATCGTGCTATCGGTGATGAATGGGTTTGATCGTGAAATGAAAGAACGCATTCTCAGCGTAGTACCTCATGGTTTCATCGACCAAGCGCCATTTCTTGACGATTGGAAAATTCTCGCTGCTCAGGTTGAGGCGCATCCAGAAGTGGTTGCCGCCGCGCCTTACATTGCTAGCAGCGCTATGGTGAGTTATTCCGGTGGTTTTGAGGCGATAGAGCTGCAGGGCGTTCTGCCGGATGTTGAATCAAAAGTCTCCATCGTCGATCAGAAAATGGTGGTGGGAGATATGGTAGCCTTGCAGCCCGGTGAATATGGAATTGTGATGGGGCGCTTGCTGGCAAGCCGGTTGATGCTTACTCCCGGTGATAAGGTGAGAGTTACTTCGCCGGAAATTAATATGACTCCGATGGGAGCATTCACTCGATCCCGCAGTTTTACCTTGGTAGGGGTATTTGAAGCCAAGGCCCAGGTTGATTCAACACTGGCTCTTATCCACCTTAGTGATGCCCAGAAATTCCTCCGCCATCAGGGGGCGCAAGGTTTACACGTTAAAACGACGGATTTGTATGTCGCTGCCAGAGTCATGGCTGAATTGCGTCAGCAGTTGGGCGCGGATCAATATCAAGTGAAAGATTGGAGCCAAACCCAAGGTAGCTTGTTCCAGGCAGTGAAGATGGAAAAGATTGTTATTGGCTCACTGTTGATGATCATTATTGCAGTAGCGGCCTTTAATATAGTTTCCAGCCTGGTACTGATGGTGGCGGATAAGCGCTCCGATATTGCTGTACTGCGCACTATGGGCGTAAGTGCTCGTCAAGTGATGGGTATTTTTATTGTGCAGGGTAGTGCGGTTGGGTTCTTTGGTACGCTTATTGGTGCGATTTTAGGTTGTCTTGTTGCCCTGTTGTTGCCTTCGCTAATGCCATTTATGGAGTCCCTGTTGGGGCTGCAGGTATTTGATCCCGAGGTGTATTTTATAAGCCAGTTACCTTCAGTCTTGCTCTGGCAAGATGTTGTCCTCATTTGCTCGGTCGCGCTTCTCCTCAGTTTTGTCGCAACCTTGTACCCTGCCTACCGCGCCGCCCAAATTGAACCAGCCGAAGCTTTGCGTTATGAATAATCTGGAAAATGCTATGAATGATGCTACTCCCGTATTGGTTTGTCGTAGGGTCAGCAAATCTTATCGTCAGGGTTCGTTTGCAGTGGATGTGTTGCGGGGCGTGGATTTCGTCATCCATAAGGGCGAGCGAGTTGCTATTGTCGGCGCCTCTGGCTCGGGTAAATCAACGCTGTTAAATATTCTTGGTGGGTTGGATGTGCCCGATCAGGGTGAAGTGATAGTCGCAGGTGAGCAATTGTCGCGCTTGAGTGCAGATGCGCGAGGCCGTTTGCGTAATCGTAGCCTGGGTTTTGTTTATCAATTCCATCACTTGTTGCCTGAGTTTACGGCGCTTGAAAATGTGACCATGCCATTGTTGATTGGTAAGTGCCCAGTCGCACAAGCTAAAGCGCGTGCGCTGGAATTATTGGCGCGTGTTGGTTTGGCTAAACGTGTCGATCACAAACCTTCCGAACTGTCTGGTGGTGAGCGTCAGCGTGTTGCCATTGCCCGTGCGCTGGTCACTAACCCGGCATGTGTGCTTATGGATGAACCAACCGGTAACTTGGATAGTCACGCCGCCGATTCAATTCAGGATCTGATGCTGGAACTCAATCAATCTATAGGTACCAGTTTTGTCGTGGTCACTCACGATCCGCGTCTTGCCGCACGCCTGGATCGTACACTGCGATTGGTAGATGGGGTGCTTACTCAAGACCAAAACACAGCAACTAGCGGTGCTTATTAATGCAAAGCCGCAGTCTATTTTTTATCGGTGCGCGTTACGGAGTAGCGCAAGGCAAAAGCCATCTGGTGTCATTTATCTCCCGCTTATCAACGGCAGGCTTGGCAATCGGTGTTGCGCTGTTGATTTTGGTGTTGTCGATCATGAGCGGTTTTGAAAAAGAACTGCGCGAGAATATTTTGGGCGTTATGCCACAGGCAATGGTGTATCACCGTCAGGCAATTGAAGATCCGCAAGCATTGGTTGCTGAACTAAAACGCCACCCCCGTGTGCTGGGGGCCACGCCCTTTGTGCAACTGCAGGGCTTGCTTAGTCAACAGCGGCGTGTAGCGCCAGTGAATATTTTTGGCATAGACACAGCGCTTGAACACACTACATCAAAATTACCCGAGTTTTTACCGGATGGAACCCTGGCCAAATTATCAGGCGATTCGTCTGCGATTGTGATTGGTCGCGGCGTAGCGGAAAAATTACGTGTTGATGCTCAGGATAGCCTGAGTTTGATTTTACCCTCTGATGGAAATGCAGCGCCCAAAGTAAAAGTGCTCAAAGTCATCGCCATTTTGGATACTCATACCGATATCGATAATGCTCTGGCATTAATGGATATTGGAACGGCGGCTGAATTGTCGGGTTATCCGGGGCAGGTGACCGGCATACGCCTCAAGGTGGATGACTTGTTTGCGGCCCCTCAAATTGTGCGTGAGGTTATGCAGAATTTGCCTGCCGATTATTATGGCGTTAGCTGGATGCGTACCCACGGTGGTGTATATCAATCTATCCAGATGTCAAAAAACATGGTGAGCATGCTGCTGTTTTTGATCATTGCCATCGCCGCGTTTAATCTGGTTTCTACCTTGATTATGGTGGTAGTTGATAAACAGGGTGATATCGCCATTTTGCGTACTATGGGGGCTTCAACCTACGAAATTATGGCAATTTTTATGATTCAGGGCGGTTTAATCGGTTTGATCGGCACATCAATTGGGCTGGTGCTGGGTATCGCCTTATCCCATTGGGTGACGCCAATGGTGCAGTGGATAGAGGGCGTTTTTGGTGTGCAATTTTTGCATTCCGATGTGTATCCGATCACCTATTTGCCATCTGAATTGGTGGTCGCAGATGTAGCTAAAGTGGTAATTACTGCCTTGGCTATCAGCTTTCTGGTAACACTTTACCCCGCATGGCGCGCCGCGCGAATTCAACCTGCCGATGCTTTGCGGTATGAATAATTTGCCGATTGAGCCAAGCAGATAAGAAACCGGGCGGATAGGGGTAAATAGATAAGTCGTGTGAAAAGAGATTATTAGCCAATAAAAAAACCGCTTCGGCGGTTTTTTTATTGAAGGCACTATTGGGGTGTTTTACTGGCGCGCTGGCGTTTGCGTTTTTGCCAATTGTGAGCCACATGCCAGCGCCAATAGAGCTGCATTCCAAAATAACCCAGCGTGCCAAATACCAGCCCGGTAAGCACAGATCCTGCAAGCAGGGGCTTCCACAGGTGGCCAAATTCATTGGCAAGCCAATCCCAGGTTAATTCAGGTTGTACCAGTAAGGGTTCACTTTGCAGAATCAGCCTTCCCACCTGATAAGTGATGAAAAAGAAAAAGGGCATAGTGAAAGGGTTGGTAATCCATACCAGTGCGACAGAAATAGGTAAATTGCAGCGAAATACCAGCGCCGCAATCGCTGCTACCGGCATTTGTCCGGGAATAGGCAGTAGCGCGATAAACAATCCCCAAAAAAAAGCCACAGATACTGAATGGCGATTCAAATGAAAAAGGTTTGGGTCGTGGAGTAAATCACCCAGAAAGTGTAAACCGGGGTTGTTTTTAATTGCTGCAGGTGACGGGAAAAAACGTTTGAGTAAATTGCGTGCCATGCCGGAAACCAGAGTACAGCGTAAAAGATGGTGCATTATGCCTTTAATCTCGAATTAACACTATTCAAGCGGCGGGCTATTGCACTTGTTTGCATAGTGATCTTGCCATAAGCTCCACTGCAATTGGATGACACTATGGCTGGTGGCATTCAATAAGATGAAAATAAAAGGTCACAACATCAAGGATGAATCTTCAATTGTCGTTAAAACTTTTAGTTTTTAGTCTCGGCGTTATTGCCTTCTCTTTCTCCCCGCAGTTGTTGTCACTCTGGTGGATTGCACTGCTTATCCCTATTTTTCTATCTGCTCTTGTGTGGCCACGGTTGTGGTTTGTCCTTGCCTTTGGTCTTGGCCTGGCCTGGGGGTTGACTGCAGGCCATGATCTGGTCGATCAGCAATTACCCGAGGCGTTGGTGGGGCAGGATCTACAGGTGACTGGCCATATCAGCGGTCTGCCGGAGCGCGACAGTCGACGGCTGCGTTTTGATTTTCGCCCTGTTTCTGTAGTTGATGCCCGTGGTAAGCCGCTAGCCCAGGCAGACATGCCAGATAAACTGCAGTTGAGTTGGTATTTGCCATCTGGCTATGGTGATTTTGCCGATAAAGAGGCTGCCGCCGCGGTTTTACCCGCGCTGGTTATTGGTGAATATTGGCAATTGCGCGTCCGCCTGAAACGTCCGCGCGGATTCGTTAACCCGGCCGGGTTTGATTATCAGGCCTGGCTATTGCGTCAGGGCATTGGCGCCACTGGTTACGTGCTTGCCAGTAGTGACAATCAGGCGCTTGCTGCTCCGCGCCAGATATTTCACTGGCAGGACTGGATAAATCAGCGGCGCCAGAAACTTCAGGAATGGGTGGTAGAGAATACGGGCAGTAGTGAACGCGGCATTCTGGTGGCACTGTTAATTGGCGACTCGGCGCTAGTGGAAAAGGAGCAGTGGCAGCGTATGCAGCAAACGGGAACCAGCCATTTGATTGCCATATCTGGTTTGCATGTCGGTTTTCTCGCCATCTTTGGTTTTTATGCGGGGCTGCTATTGGGCAAGTGTGTGCAACTGGTTTGGCATGCTTGTCCCGCGTTGGTATTTGCCTGGTTGGGCGCACTGATGTGTGCCGGTTTTTATTCGGCGTTGGCCGGTTTTAATATCCCTACCATGCGTACCTTTATCATGCTGGGGTTGTTTTACGCCGCCTGTTTGGCGCGTCGTCAAATAGCTATCAGCGATATATTTTGCTGGTCACTGGCACTGATTGTATTGTTGGATCCGCTCGCTGCCTATGACATGGGCTTTTGGCTCTCCTTCGGGGCAGTTGCTTTATTGTTGGTATATTTTTCTGGTCGATTGATTGCTAAATCATCACCCCAGCCATGGACCGGGTTTTCACCAAAGGATGCGCTTATTGGTTTTATTCGCTCCCAGTGGGTGATGTTTATTGGTCTGGTGTTGCCGCTGAGCCTGCTGGTCAGCACGGTTTCTTTAGTGGCACCTATAGCTAATGCGATTGCCATTCCATTAATCACTTTTCTGGTGGTGCCTTTGTTGCTGATTGGCGCTGCGCTGGGTGATAGCTGGCTTCTTGCAAGTAAAGCACTGCTGTCGATGGCGGCTGGCACTATGGAATATTTGGCACAGTTCCTGGATTTTTTACTGGCGCACGCTGGTTCCTGGGCTAGCCCCTTGGTTGTTTTTTCGCCTTGGTTGCTGCCGCTATTGGCGTTGAGTATTACTGCTATCCTCCTGCCGCGCGGATTGTTGCCGCGCCAATTCGCGCTGCTGGGCCTTGTGCTGGTCGCGGGTTTGAATTTTTTTGTTGCGCCGCCTAAGCCAGACGATTTAAAAATCACCTTTTTGGACGTGGGTCAGGGCACTGCCATAGTGGTGCAAGTGGGTTCGCGAACCTTGGTCTATGACACCGGCCCGCAATATACCCGGAGTTTTGATGCGGGCAGCGCGATAGTTGCTCCCTATTTACAGGCGCAAGGCATCAGTGCAATTGATGTGCTGGTAATTAGCCACAGGGATATGGATCACGCCGGTGGCCTTAAAGGGCTACTCGATAAAATGCGTGTTGAAACCCTTTACGAGGGGGAATTGGGGCGAGGGTCAAACCTTAGCGCTAATACTCCGCAAGCCCGTAATTGCCATGAAACACCGCCATGGGATTGGCAAGGAATAGGGTTCCGTTTTCTAACCGCATCGGTTTACTTGCGCCATAAATCCAATAACCAATCCTGTGTGCTGCTGATTAGCTATGGTGATCAGCATATCTTGCTACCTGGCGATATAGAAACCAGCGTTGAACACCAGCTGCTTTATACCGGTCAGGTTCCATCAGAAATGGCACTAGTTGCCGCTGCTCACCACGGCAGCCGCAGTTCCTCTGGTGAACTCTGGGTAAAACATACCAAGCCACGGTATGTGGTTTATTCGGCGGCGTATCGCAGTCAGCATGGGCACCCGCACCCTCAAATTAAGGCGCGTTATGCAGCCATAGGAAGCACGGCATTTAATACGGCAGAGCAGGGCGCGTTAATTTTTCGTTGGCGCAATGAGCAGTTGTTAGCGGTGGAGTTACGGCGGGAAACAGCAAGGCGCTATTGGTTTGATGAATAGCGCCATCAACAGGTCTGGTTTAACGGCGGGCTTTTTTGGATTTGCCTGCTGCAGGCTTGGCCACAGATTTGGTTTGTTGGGCAAGGTTGGAGATCATCAATTGGAATGCGCCGAAGAAGATCGCCATCAAACCGATTAATGCAGAAAATACAAAAGCACCACTATTGGTAAGCAAGTAGGCAAGCACAATTGCCACTATGCCAAATGCAATAAATCCCAGCCCCAGTTTTTTCTGAAAATGCATATTGAGTCCACTCCTCTTGTTATTAGCTACGGAATAAAACGGTAAACCCTGATTAGCCGACTTTTGGCGTGGCGGCTTCCTCTTTTTTACTGAAACGCGTGAGCCACTGGCTAATTATGACCAATATTAATGCAATCAAGGAACCTAAAAACTCGCGCGCTTCTTCAATATAAGGCTTATTGGGGTTCATGCCCTGCATCAGCGGCTCTTGCGCCATATGCAAATAGTAATTGTAAGCACCAAGCATGGTGCGGCCCATTTCCAGCAGGCAGGCGATTACCGCCAGAATCACCACTATTTTCAATGGCTTTTTTAACAGCGCCAAGAGTGGCACAGCCGCACACAACAAATAAAAAGCAATCCACATATAAGGATCGGGGTCGTTCCACTGCACAACTGAAAACGCAATTAATAGCAGTAAGTTAAAACTTAAAATCGCATTGCTAACCAAGCGCATAAATTATCTCGCAGTGAAATAACAAAATTGTGTGAAGCTGGACAGCCGGGATAACCATGGTTGACCAGCCTCTGCGACTGCGCGGGTTTAGTATCCGCACAGCCTTTGCCTATTAAAGATCACCCAACAGCGCGTTGTCGTTTGGTTGCTTCAACCAGGCGGCAACATCTTTGCCCATAGCTTTTACGGTGCGGCCCAGCACTGAGCATGAACCTTTATAGCCGGCAAACGCACCACCCATGGATTGGCGGCGGGCTTCAAAAGAGGCCAGTTTTTTTCCATTTTCAAACAGAGTGCCGCGCGCGGCAGAGTATTTATGGTGTCCCATAAACGCATTGCCCATGCTGACTGCCTCTGTGATTTCAATTTGCAAAACACGGCCTGCTTTGGCGGTATCAAGGCTGTTTACCAGCTGAACTTCAACACCATTCTTTTTGCCGAATTGCTGCGTGAACTCCGCGAACTGTGTACCTAGCTTGGTGCATTCGTTGCGGATATTTTGTGCAATTTTGGCGTCGGCAGCGTAGGGTACGCTAGCCTGAACACTTACAGGTTCAGCAACGCTGAAGGCACAGGCAGATGCTGCCACAACAAATAATGCGAGTTTGGTTTTCTTTAACATCGTGTAATCCTTGTTCCTAAAATAAAAAGAGAGCGGTTTTTTATTAGTTTTACCGCGATTTCAGCCGAGAGGCCGGCACAAATATACACCAAAATAATTATTTTCCATGCCCGTTTTTGTGAGTATTTGTGGGTGCGGTAATGATTTTAGTGTTTGATCGCCACAAAAAACGCATTGCCGCTCTGGTTTTGCCAAGGGGTGATGCGTTGGTAGTCGTGGCTGAGGCGGTGAACTTCAAACAGGGGGGTGAGCAGCTCGGTTAATTGCGCAAACGAAATCGCCACCATGCTGTGTTGGTCGCGCCATTGTTCGGTAATGCCGTTAGTGGTTTTTTCTATACGCAACTGCAGCGCTTGCTGCTCACCGCTGCCGCTGTAATACCAGCCGGATTGAAAACAAAAATCGCTGTTGTTGTAGGTGATGTTGCGTTTTATACCGGGGCGATTATCTATTTGGTCTTTATCCACTGCATTAAAACAAAACATACCGCCGGGTTTTAACGCGCGGTAAACACTTTGTATGCACTCAGTTAAACGAGCGATGCTTTGATTGTAATGAATGGAATACAAAAAGCAGCTAATTAAATCCATTTCCTCATGCAGCTGCAGTGCACTCATGTCTTGCTGGCTAAAATGCGCCTCTGCACAGCGGCTTTGCGCTATATCCAACATCGGCTGATTAATATCGACACCGCTAGCCTGGTATCCAAAATCAATAAAATGCCGAATATGCGGGCCAGTGCCACAGGCCAAATCCAAGTAGTGTTTTCCACCATTGCCCAATAACTCATGCAGCCGCCGCACATAATCACTCTGCTCACGGTAATCAATGTCTGCACACATTAAATCGTAATAGCCGGAGAGGTCGGTGTAGAGGGCGGTAGCTGTCATGTAAGTTTTTTGTGTGGTGTGTGAGTTTTTAACTTTGCCTGCCCCTTGTGCGCGGCTACCAAAAGCGTAAGGCAGAGTGCACTGGCGAAGGCTTGTGCAGTTCAGTGCAAACTAGCGTTTCGGCTTCAAGTGTCAATGAATAATTATTCATGGTGATCATTCAATAATAGAAGTGATTTTTTCCAGCAGGTTGGCTAATGGCTTTTCGTCACCATTAAAGCTGGCAATCATCACGCCTATCATTTCATCGCGGCCTATTTGCTCAAAGTCGATGAAGAATCCGGCTTGCTCTGCGAGTTGTGAGCAAAATGCGCGTTGTGCTCTGCCGTTGCCTTCAAGAAATGGATGAGCTGAATTAATTTCAGAGAGATAGTGTGCGATTGCAGGGATAAATTTTTCAGGTGGCAGGTTTAGTAAGAAATTTTGCGCGGCGATTCTTTTGAGTTCTTTGTTTAAGTAATTTGGCACCAAAGCCCAGTTGCCAAATTTGCTGCCACCTTTTTGAATGTCAACTTGCCTTAACTCCCCTGCCCAGTCGTAAACGTCCTGAAATATATGGCGATGAATCGCCTGCAGGTGCGCAAGGTCAAAGGTGCCCGGAATAGGGGAGTCCAGTAACTCAATGAGTCGAACTGCTGTCACGTCTGCCTCAAAGGCATCCAGAGCGTCTTGAGTGCGAATGTTGGCTTTATTGATTAATACCTCAGTCTCTGGGTATTTAAAGCACTCACCCCCGGCGTATTTGGGCATGGTGTTTGATCGCTTCTTGTAATAAATGTTGGGTGGTATCTTGACCTAACACACAGGACTTCATTCCTGATACAACCAGATTGCTCGGTGTTAATTGCTCGATTCGCAAAGAACCAAGCACACTACCTACTGCTTTTTCACGCATTTCTGCACGAGTGATTTTTTTCATAAAAAGCTCAGCTTTTTTAAGTGTTTAAAAGAGTTTAATCATCAACCACATTGAGCGCAAATTTAAAAAATAGGGGGCGGTGAGGAACGAACCCTAATATGACCATGTATCCGCAACCACCAAAACCAAAATGCGTGTGCCGTTAATTGGTTTTATACCTTAACCTCAATACAAAAATTTAAAGTAGATCCTCGCAATTAACAAAAATAGAATCGATGCTGTCGCTTGCCCAATGGCTTTTGCATTGCCTTTTTTCATACCTCTTTGCGCAAGGCGTTTTGCCACGACACGATAACCAACGAACATGGACGTCATAGCGGAATACAACAAGACAATGATTGCCGGAATAATATCATTGGTTAATTGCGCCATTAATTCATTATTCATTCGATGTTCCGTAGGTTGGGCAGCCATGCCCAACATGTCCATGTTTCCGTTTAAGCCGAAAGTTAAAAAAGTAATTCCGTGTTTTAAATTGTATTGTGTCTGTTTTGTTGATAATCGAAATTACGTGTTGGGCATTGCTGCCCAACCTATGTGCTACATCAGTCCAACCTACGTGCTATCGATTTTGCGGATTAACAAAAAGGGATGACCGAATTCAATAGCGCCTTCAAAAAACTCCTGCCCAATTAAATGTGGTTCCACATTTTTCCAGCCATAGCTGCTATGACTACAGGCAGAATTTACCTTGCCCAGAGCCAAATCGCCAGCGCGAATCATATCCCCATCTTCGACCTTACAATAGCCCTGTGGAATAGGATGCATTAATAATCTACCTAGTCTGATCCCCTTAAGTTAGTGCGTAATAAAAAATCACTACGACCCCTTTAATCTATATGCTCAATCACCAAAACCAAAACCAAAATGCATGTGTAGTTAATCGGTTTTTCGTATTCACAAAGCAATGTGCTGTTTGCAATTGCGATGTTGGAGTTCGCAGGCTCACCACCAACCTACATGCCCGCGCGTAATTCGTTCAAGGTGCTCCGTAGGTTGGCGGTGAGGAACGAACCCCAACATGACCATGCCCCCGCAACCACCGAAACCAAAATACATGCGCCGTTAATTGGTTTTTCGCATTCATGAAGCAATGTGCCTTTTGCGATTACGAATGTTGGGGTTCGCAAGCTCACCGCCAACCTACGTGCTTACAACTTGCCTAGCTCCGCATTATTTTTCAGTTTTCTATCATAGTCTGATAATCCTAATATCCCATCGGCATATGAGTATCCAATTAAACTTTCATTCATTACTTTTTTAATTATTTCTTTTGAGGTTTTTTCGGGGAATCCCATGTCTTTTAAATTGGAGACTATTTCTTGAATGGATGCTCCATTTTGCATTGATTCGATTATCCTCTTCTTTGTGCTTAGGTGATCCAAGGAGGTGTGACCTCCTAACGAAGATTTACTTTCTAGTAAAGATTCCAATTCACTAACTCTGCGCGATAGTCCTCTCGTATTGTTCAGGATCTCGCTTAGTAGATCATGCTCTGATCTTGGTTGTACTTCTTCAGTGGCCGGATTGCTTTCTATTGCTGAATTTATTTTTGAATACAGTTGCTCCCAATAGGTTGTAAAAACCTGTTCCAAAATGCGTTCTTCCAATGCGTTTTGGGGGAAACAACTGTTTATCGTTTTGACTAATTTCCATACGCTCGTTTTTTCGAGTGTTGTATGGTTGAACTGTGCAAGAGGATCTCTAAGGTCTGCGGGTTCTAGGTCAATCAAAAAGGTAAATACTCTATTTGTAGTTAAACCTTTAGCAAGTGCTCCAGTTTCAAATAATATCCATGGCTTATTTTTGTTGTCTTGTGTAAGGCAAACAATACCCATTGTTGTGTCTTTTAGTTTCTCATTAATTTCTGAGAACCACACGGCTCCGCTATCAATGTCTCGTGTGGATATCCATGGTTGGGATGCCTGCAGAACGCACTTTATCCAGTCGCTAATCACTTCGGCAACGGCCTTACTCCGGCTTCCCGACCAACTAATAAAAATATTCATTCTCTGCTCCAAATAAAAAACCGCCATCAAGCCCCACCAGAAAAACTCTGACAAAACTCAATAGCGGTTCAGGTTTATTCACTCCGGAATATGTAATCCGTTCTAAATGGTGTGTTGGGCATCGCTTCGCTCAGCGCCAACCTACGCTTGGATTAAAAAATTAATCCCAGCTCAACGCTCCACCTGTTTGATATTCAATCACGCGCGTTTCAAAGAAATTCTTCTCTTTACGCAAATCCATAATCTCGCTCATCCACGGGAATGGGTTTTGCGCGCCGGGGAATTGTTCTTTTAAGCCGAGCTGTGCGCAGCGGCGGTTGGCGATGAAGTGGAGGTATTCTTCCATCATCGCGGCGTTCATGCCGAGTACGCCGCGGGGCATGGAGTCGCGGGCGTATTGGATTTCCAGTTCGGTGCCTTCCAGAATCATTTGCAGCACTTCTTGCTGGAATTCGGCGCTCCACAGGTGTGGGTTTTCCAGTTTGATTTGGTTGATTACGTCGATACCAAAATTCAAATGCATGGATTCGTCGCGCAGAATGTATTGGAACTGCTCGGCAACACCGGTCATTTTGTTGCGGCGACCCATGCTGAGGATTTGGCTGAAGCCGCAGTAGAAGAAAATACCTTCGGTCACTACATAGAATGCAACGAGGTTGCGCAGCAATTCCTGGTCAGATTCTGGAGTGCCGGTAGTGAAGGTGGGGTCGCCCAGGGTTTGGGTGTGTTTCAAACTCCATGCGGCTTTGTTCGCCACACTGGGTAACTCGCGGTACATGTTGAAGATTTCGCCTTCATCCATGCCGAGAGATTCAATGCAGTATTGATAGGCGTGGGTGTGAATCGCCTCTTCAAATGACTGACGCAAAATGTATTGGCGGCATTCGGGGTTGGTGATCAAACGGTAAATCGCGAGGACGAGGTTGTTCGCTACCAATGAGTCGGCGGTGGAGAAGTAGCCGAGGCTGCGCATTACAATGCGGCGCTCGTCGTCGGTCAGGCCGTCTTTGCTTTTCCACAGGGCGATGTCAGCGGTCATGTTGACCTCTTGTGGCATCCAGTGGTTGGCGCAGCCGTCCAAATATTTTTGCCATGCCCAGTCGTATTTGAAGGGCACTAATTGGTTCAGGTCGGCGCGGCAGTTGATCATGCGCTTTTCGTCTACCTGAATACGCGCAGCGCCCATTTGCAATTCTTCCAAACCGGGAGCTGGGTCAAGTGCGGCAAGGCTGGCTCGGGCTTTGGCCAGTTCCGGGCTAATACCGGCTTCTTTAGCGGCTTCGGCGAAACTAGTATTGACCGCCGCTGCAGCGGTTGCCTGTGCTTGCGCCACTTGAGTGGGTTGCGCTTGTGGTGCTACAGGCGCTGCCACTGGTTTATTCAGGTTGGCGGCAATGGCCTCCTGACGGGCAGTTTCTTTGATGGCTTCTTCGGTATCAAAATCATCCCAACTTAGCATGGTGATCCTCGTTTAATAGCTGAATTCTTGGTTTAACCCTAATCCTAACCCCACCCTAGCCCTCCCCTTAGAAAGGGGAGGGAACTTGGCTGCTCTCTGTTCAACCTCCTCCCCTTTTGAAGGGGAGGTTGGGAGGGGTTTTATCTTCCCCTTTTGCAGCGGGAGGCTGGGAGGGGGTTTTATTGGCAAGCCTCACAATCCGGGTTATCAATCGAGCAGGCCAGTGGTACTGGTGCTGCTTGGGCAAAGCTTGCGTCTTCGGCTGGCGCTGCTGCCGGCGCTGGCGCTGCGCTCAAACCACCTGCACCACCTGCCGATACGGCGTTCAGTGCACCAGTGTTAATGGTGGACTTCTCGGTAGTGGTCGCGGCCAAGGCACGCAGGTAATACGTAGTTTTCAGGCCACTGAACCATGCCATACGGTAAGTAATGTCTAATTTTTTACCGTTTGCGCCGGCGATGTAGAGGTTCAAGCTCTGCGCCTGGTCGATCCACTTCTGGCGACGGCTGGCCGCTTCTACGATCCACTTGGGCTCTACTTCAAACGCGGTGGCGTAGATGGCTTTCAAATCTGCCGGAATACGGTCGATTTTTTGCAGTGAGCCTTCGTAGTATTTCAAGTCGTTCACCATTACCGCATCCCACAGGCCGCGCGCTTTTAGGTCGTGTACCAAGTGCGGGTTAACCACGGTGAATTCGCCCGAGAGGTTGGATTTCACGTAAAGGTTTTGGTAAGTCGGTTCAATCGACTGGGTTACGCCGGTGATGTTGGAAATGGTTGCCGTTGGGGCAATCGCCATCACGTTGGAGTTGCGCATACCCTGGGTTTTTACCTGCTCACGCAGCGTCGCCCAGTCAAAGGTTTGGCTGCGATCCACCTTGATGTAATTCTCGCCACGGTTTTGCGCAAGGATTTCAATCGAGTCGATGGGCAGAATGCCTTTGCTCCAGAGCGATCCATCAAAGGTGGAGTACTTGCCGCGCTCGGCCGCCAGTTCGCTGGAGGCTTTGATGGCGTAGTAGCTCACCGCTTCCATGGAGGTATCGGCAAAGTCCACGGCGGCTTGTGAGCTGTAGGCGATACGCTGCTCATAGAGCGCGTCCTGGAAGCCCATAATGCCAAGGCCGATAGGGCGGTGGCGCAGGTTGGACTGCTTGGAGGTCGCCACGGCGTAGTAGTTAATGTCGATCACGTTATCCAGCATGCGGATCGCGGTTTTCACCGTGCGCTCCAGTTTGGCCTGATCGAGTTTGCCATCCACAATGTGCTGCGCGAGGTTGATGGAGCCGAGGTTACATACGGCGATTTCGTCATTTGCTTTGGTGTTAAGGGTAATCTCGGTACACAGGTTGGACGAGTGCACCACACCGGCGTGCTGCTGCGGGCTGCGCAGGTTGCATGGGTCTTTAAAGGTGATCCATGGGTGGCCGGTTTCAAACAGCATGCCCAACATTTTGCGCCACAGATCCAAGGCGCGCACGGTTTTGAAAACCTTGATCTTGCCGGCAGCGGCTTCGCGCTCGTAGTGCTCGTAGCGCTCTTCAAACGCTTTGCCATACAAGTCGTGCAGGTCGGGAACGTCGTTGGGCGAGAACAGCGTCCACTCTTTGTCGTCAAACACGCGCTTCATGAATGCATCGGGCACCCAGTTGGCAGTGTTCATGTCGTGGGTGCGGCGACGGTCATCACCGGTGTTTTTGCGCAGCTCAAGGAATTCCTCGACATCCATATGCCAAGTTTCCAAGTATGCACACACGGCGCCTTTGCGCTTGCCGCCTTGGTTTACCGCCACGGCGGTGTCGTTGGCCACTTTCAGGAAGGGAACCACGCCCTGTGACTTGCCATTGGTGCCTTTAATGTAGGCACCCAGTGCGCGCACTGGTGTCCAGTCGTTACCCAAACCGCCAGCGAATTTGCTGAGCATGGCGTTGTCTTGAATGGCGCCGTAAATACCGTGCAGGTCGTCGGGCACGGTAGTCAGGTAGCAAGAGGACAACTGTGGGCGCAATGTGCCGGAGTTGAACAGGGTTGGGGTAGAGCTCATGTAATCGAAAGAGGACAGCAGGCGATAGAACTCAATCGCACGCTCTTCTTTTTGCTCTTCCTGAATCGCCAAGCCCATGGCCACACGCATAAAGAAAATCTGCGGCAGTTCAATGCGGGTGTCGTTACTGTGGATGAAATAGCGGTCGTACAGGGTTTGCAGGCCGAGGTAGGTGAATTGCAGATCGCGCTCGGCGATTAGGGCCTTGCCGAGTTTATCCAAATCAAAGTTTTGCAGCTCGGGGGAGATCAGTTCCAGCTCAACCCCTTTTTTGATGTAGAGCGGCAGGGTTTGCGCGTACAGGGTTTCCATATCCGCTTGGGTAGCAGACTGGGCGACACCAAAAAAGCTCAGGGCTTCGGCGCGCAGTTTATCCATGAGCAGGCGAGCGGTAACAAACGAATAGTTGGGCTCTTTTTCCACCAGGGTGCGAGCGGTAATCACCAGTGAGGTGTTGACGTCTTTTTCCGCCACACCGTCATAAAGGTTGCGCATGGCTTCGTCGAGAATCGCCTTCTCTTCCACGCCCGCAAGGCCGGCACAGGCTTCGCGCACAATGGTACGCATACGGCCAATGTCCAGCGGTGCGCGGCTGCCGTTGGCCAGGATTACGTTCAGGCTGGGGTAGTCCGGATCCGGTTCCTGGGAGGCGGCTTGTTTCTGCGCGCGCAGACGAGCGTGCTCTTCGCGGTAGAGTACGTAATCGCGGGCGACTTTTTGTTCGCCGGAGCGCATCAGGATCAGCTCAACCTGATCCTGGATTTCTTCAATATGAATGGTGCCGCCAGAGGGCATGCGGCGTTTGAAGGTGGCGGTAATTTGCTGGGTGAGGTTGCTCACCGTTTCGTGTACGCGAGTCGAGGCAGCGGCAGTGCCACCCTCTACCGCTAAAAAGGCCTTGGTCATCGCCACTGCGATTTTACTGGCATCGAAGGGAACCACCGTTCCGTTGCGTTTAATCACGCGCAGTTGGCCCGGTGCCGTGGCCGTTAGTGGCGCTCCGCCACCATGAATATCCTGTTGCACATTGCGTGTTGCTGAGGTGGTTTCAATGTCAGTTTGCATAGACGTCTCCCGCGTGAGGTCTTTCCTGGTTGAAATGACTGGTTGGTAAAACAGGGATTGATAAAGCCAGTGTGGGTTTATAAATCCTGCGTGCTATTCGTTTCGTTTGGTTGTGTTACTTGTCGTTTTGCCTGATCGTACTGCTTGGTGTTGTAAACC
The DNA here is from genome assembly GCF_042646205.1 of Cellvibrio fontiphilus. NCBI lineage: Bacteria > Pseudomonadati > Pseudomonadota > Gammaproteobacteria > Cellvibrionales > Cellvibrionaceae > Cellvibrio > Cellvibrio fontiphilus. The sequence goes on from NZ_JBHRTF010000006.1 coordinate 387,125, forward strand.
CTGTTGTTGCCCTTGGGTAGAGTCATGTTTATTAAAATCAGGGTCTGTAACACGCTTTTGCCAGTGTTGGCCAGACCACAACATCTAGTGGTTGGCAAAGACTGGTGTTTTGTGCCCATACAGCTGATTCCAAAAACATAATCATTTACTGCTTTTGGCCACTCAAAGCCCGGTTGTACTGTGACTGGCTAGGTTTGAGTGCTCAATTGGGTCAAATTTAGCTTGACGATTTAGCCTGGGAGAGTTAGGCGCCAGTTGTGTGCTTGGCGCGCTCAACACCTATATCTAGGGGTAAATCGCGAATGGGCTACAAGATAATGCGATTGGGGGTTTTATGCAAGCTTGAAAACCTGTGGATAAGATGTGAGTCGCAGGGGTACAAACTGGGGGCAAGTCGCTAAAGGCCGGTGCTTGCAGGGGCAAAGCCGCATTGTTAGTGATGTATGCAATTTATGACGGTTTGGCGCGAGACTTAGACTTTTTTCTAATAATTATTTTGCTGATTTATGACTATATATAGTGTTTGTGATGCGAGCCAGAGTAGCCTTGATATGGGTACTTCAGGGAGCGAGCCACAAGGTTCGCTCCCGGGTTGCTGCAGTGTTAATCAGTCTGGTTGTTTGCGATACAACAGCGGCAGTTGTAATGCTAATAACAGGAATGCCGAGAGAATAACCAAGGGGCCGCTGCTGGTGACCATAAATGGCGTCCAGTCCTTAACAGCATAAATAGTGCCGGTGAAGGTTTGTGCATTGAAGGAGTCGCTTTGGTTGAGAATCTGGCCTTTGTTGTTGATGATCGCACTTGGGCCATTGTTGGTGCTGTACACCAGATAACGCCCGGTCTCCAGCGCACGCATTTGTGCCATCTGCATAAATTGCTTGGCTTGGATGGAATCTAAAAACCAACCAAGGTTATTTACGCTGAGCAAGACCTGCGTTTCTTTGGCGGCTTGACCTATCAAGTCCGGGTAGACTATTTCATAACAAATGGCCGGGGTGATACGTACTCCCTTGGCAATAAGGCCGTGTTGGTCTTGAGGGCCCAGGTGAATAAATGAGGTGGGCAGGTTAAAGAATTCAATCAACCCGCGCAGCTGATCCTCCAGTGGCACGTATTCTCCAAAAGGCACCAAGCGGCGCTTGTGGTAAAAACCGTAGCCTTCACCCAGGCCGGCAATCGAGTTGTAATATTTTTGTTTGTCGCGATCCTCATAAATTACTCCGGTGAACAGTGCGGCTTGGTTTTCAGCGGCTTTTTTGTTCATCTCTTCCAAAAACGGCAGTGCGTCGTGAAAGGTGAGGCTGGTTGGGATTGCGGCTTCTGGCCAGATCACCCAGTCGTTAGTCCAGAGGTCGGTACTCAATTCTCGCAGTTGGTCAAGGGTGGCTTTAGTAGTTTTCTCGTTGTATGTCAGTTTGATGCTCTGATCTACGTTGGGTTGCACCATGCCTACTTTGATGGGGTTGTTATCAGGCTCCGCCCATGTGACTTGCTTCAAGAATGCGCCACTTATCCAAAAACCCAGGTTGATAATTGCGGCGGCAGCTAGCAGTAATTTTTGCTGGTGTAGCTGCTTGCCTTGCCATAACAGTTCGGCGACCAATCCGGCATTGGCCACAAGCACAAAACTGATTGCCATGACGCCGCCTATAGGTGCCCAGCCTGCGAGCCAGGTGTCTATATGGCTGTAGCCTAAAAATAGCCAGGGAAAACCGGTTAGCAGCCAGGTGCGTGACCATTCACCCAATAACCAACAGGCCGGTAGCGCGATCAGGAGCGCGAGGCGGTGATAGCTGAACCAGCGGCCAAAAATGTAAAACGGCAGGGTAAAAATAGCGGCCATGAATGCCGCAAAAATAAATACTAAAAAAGCGGCAAATAAAGGTGCTGCACCGCCAAAGTTATGAATGCTCACATATATCCAGTGAATACCAGCTGCATATAGACCAAGGCCAAACGCCAGGCTGCGCCAGAGTATCTGTTTGGATGCTTGTTCTTTGAGTAATAACGAAAGTGCAACCAGGCTGAGCAAGGAGATGGGCCAAAAATCGAAGGGTGCAAAACTAAAGGTCACCATGGCGCCGCTGAGGATGGCGATAATCAGGGCAATAGGCGTGGGAAGATTGCGAAATAGGTCTGCCATGAATTCAATTCTTTTCTTTAGGGTTAAAAAAATCCCGCCGTTTGGCGGGATTTGGCGTGATTAAAGGGCGGGTGCTATGCATCCAATCCATTGTCAGATTAATCAATTACGGATATTAATTATTCAGAATAGTCAGGCGTACCAGGTGGATCTGCCGATTGTCTGCATAGAGCACACGGAATTGCATCTTGTCCATTTGTGCCACCTCGTTGCGTTTGGGCAGATGTCCAAACTCCTGCATTAAAATACCGCCCAGGGTATCAAAGTCTTCATCGCTGAATTGGGTGTTAAAGAATTCGTTAAAATCTTCTATGGGTGTAAGCGCTTTGACAATATAGTCGGTCTCGCTCACACGTTTAATGAAGTCTGAGGCCTCATCTTCTTCATCGGTTTCATCTTCAATTTCACCGACTATTTCTTCCAGAATATCCTCAATAGTCAGTAGGCCGGTAATGCCGCCGTATTCGTCCATAACTAATGCCATGTGGTAGCGGTTTTCACGGAATTCGCGTAGTAGCACGTTTACACGTTTGCTCTCCGGCACAATGTTGGCGGGGCGCAAAATGGTTTCGAGGTTGAAGTTGTCGGTGCCTTTGAGGGCGAGGGGCAATAAATCTTTTGCCAGCAGTATGCCTTTCACATCATCGATATTTTCACCAATCACCGGGAAGCGTGAGTGGCCGGATTCGATAATTTGCGGCAGGTATTCTTGCGGAGAGTCATCCAGGCGAATGGCAACTATGTGGGAGCGGGGCACCATGATTTCCCGCGCTTGCAGCGAGGATACATCCAGTGCGCCTTCGATAATGCTGAGGGCTTCCTGATCCAGCAGTTGGTTGTCAGCCGCATCTTTAATGATTTCCAGTAGTTCATCGCGGGATTTCGGTTCGGCACTGAAAGCGTGCAATACCTTGTCCAGCCATGATTTTTCGTGTTTATCGGTGCGTTCGTGTTTATCAGTAGTTGCGCTACTCGGATGGTCGTCCGACATGATGCTAGTTCCCACAGTTTTTATTCTGCCGTAAATACTTGATAGGGGGCTTGGTAACCCAGCCCGGTGATGATTTCAGTTTCCAGTTGTTCCATGGCGTCGGCCTCATCATCATCGATGTGATCGAAACCTAATAAATGCAGGGTGCCATGTACCAACATATGCGCCCAATGTGCGGCGAGGGTTTTGCCTTGCTCCTGTGCCTCACGTTCGACTACAGGGGCGCAGACAACTAAATCCCCCAGGAGTGGCACACCGACTTCCTCGGGGATATCCGCTGGGAAGGACAGCACATTGGTGGGGTAATCTTTGCCGCGGTATTGGCTATTAAGTTCCTCACCCTCTGCCTCATCGACGATATAGAGGCTTACTTCGGCGTCTTCAAGCTGTTGGTGGCGCAATACCGCAGCAATCCAGGTCTCTAGCTGCTCTGTTTCAGGCAAGGCTTGGTTCTGGCTGTTGCTTTCAATATAAATTTCGTAGGCCATGATCAGCGCGCATCATCCGGCTTTGGATTCTTCTGCTCAAAGGCGTCGTAAGCTTCCACTATGCGCTGCACTATGGGGTGGCGCACTACGTCTTTGGAGGTGAAATGAGTGAAACTGATGCCATTAACATTGTCCAACACCTCAATCGCATGGCGTAGGCCAGAGGCCATGCCGCGTGGCAGGTCGATTTGGGTTGGGTCGCCGGTAATTACGGCAGTGGTGCCAAAACCGATGCGGGTAAGGAACATTTTCATCTGCTCACGGGTGGTGTTCTGGCTTTCATCCAGGATCACAAAAGAGTTGTTCAGGGTGCGACCACGCATAAAGGCGAGAGGTGCTACCTCTATCACACCGCGTTCCATCAATTTCCCAACCGTATCAAAACCTAACATTTCGAACAGGGCGTCATACAGCGGGCGCAGGTAAGGGTCTACTTTTTGGGCGAGGTCGCCGGGTAAGAAGCCCAGTTTTTCACCGGCCTCCACTGCTGGGCGCACCAGCAAAATCCGTTCTATCTCGTTTTTCAGCAAGGCTTCGACCGCACAGGCGACAGCCAGATAAGTTTTTCCCGTACCGGCAGGGCCAATGCCGAAATTAATGTCATGGCGTTGTACAGCGCGTACATAACGCTGTTGATTGGCGCCCCGGGGTTTGATGGTGCATTTCTTGGTGCGAATTAAGGTGATACCGCCTTCGGAATCGGCGTTGTCAGTATTGGCTGTAGTTGATGCGATGCTGGGGTCGAGGGCGGCGCCGTCAATCATGGACTCGTTAGTGTCGAGTTGTTGCATAAGTTGTTCGATTCCTGAGGTCTGCAGGGCAAGGTGTACTTCGTCGGGCGTAAGTTCGCTATGTCCGGTGAATTCGTAGAGATTGCGCAGTAATTCGGCCGCCGCGCGGGTTTTATTGGCAGGGCCAACCAGCTGGAATTCCGAGCCTCGGTTGCGGATTTCAATATCAAGGCGATCTTCGATCTGGCGCAGGTGCTGGCCGAGCAGGCCATTTAGGTTGGCAAGGCGGCGGCTATCGCTGGGCTCCAGCGTTAATGGCTGGGTAACAATGGGTGAGGGCGTTGTAACCTGGGTATTCAAGTGGTTAATAAACTCTTGTGACTCAATGAAAAGTAAGACTAAACCATTCGGTGCAAGGGATAAAGCCTAAATTACAGCTGAATCTTCGCTGAATACTTTCCTATCTTAAAATAAACGTAAGGTTTGTTTTATAACCTTATGTTTTTAATATTATTTTTCTTTTAAGGTGTTTGCGGTACTACGCGGCTCACGGGATATCTGGCAACTGCGTCTACTGCTTAATCTACAGCCAATCGGAAGGTGCGATTTAAGCTAATTGTTGGTGCACCTAATTCAGGTTGGTTTTTATCGCGATTTAATCAGATGCGGTGTTGATTGATGATTTTTGTATCAGCTGATTCAAGTGTAGTGGCTTGATGAGGTGTGGTGGCTTGATGAGGTTGGAAGTATTGGTAACTTAAGTTTTCAATGGTTTGCGCGTTTTGCAATAGCTACAAAAAATTGTAACCCTTTGGATTTATTGGTAGTAAAAAAAATTTTGTTTAGCATCTTAGGTGGCATGACATTGGAGGATAAAAACTAACACCCTCTAAAAACTATTGAATAATCAATGGCTTTTGGTTTTGTCATTATTCAATGAATACTTGGCATATTCGTTGAGTATTCGTTGAGAGTGAAAAGATGAATATTCCATAAGGAGCATCCCATGCTTTACTACTCAGTAGTCTTTTTTATTATTGCTATTGTTGCAGCTCTGTTGGGGTTTGGTGGTATTGCAGGAGCGGCAACAGGAATTGCAAAAATTCTCTTTTTTGTATTTCTCTTACTGTTTGTTTTGTCACTTTTTTTTAGTAAGCCTCGCTCATAGTTTTAACAAGTTAAAAAATTCTTAAAATTTCTAAGCCGGACAGCAGAGAAATGGCTGAGTTAAACCTAAGTTTCACTAAAATTTGATGTTGGTCAAAGCGTGATTACTATCACTGATCAATATGTTAAATGGTGGTTTTAATTTTTAATGTAGTTGAATAGTAGTTTTAATTGGAACCTGGACATTCAACTTGTGGTCGCAGGTAATGTGTTTGTTAAGGATGTGATTTTTTCAACAACCAGAGAGGTAATTAACATGGCTATTCAATCAGCTCAAACTTCAGTGAAAACCAATGAGAATGGAAAGATGGATGATATATCCATGGCTGAAGCAATTGCCCAATTTAAGGAGGCTACTTCCAGTATTTATGATGCGGTGGGCTCTATCGGTAATGCCACTGCCAGCAGTGCAAAACATAGTCTCAATGAAGGAAAGGCTCGCGCTATAGAGTTGGAAGAAAAAGCTGAAGAGATTGTGCGTGCCAAACCACTGGTGACTGTTGGTGTTGCGTTTGCTGCCGGATGGTTGGTGTCTTACTTGCTTCATCGTCGTTAAGTGAATGAGTGTACTATGAATCCCGATAAGCCCATAAAAGCCCCTCCTGAAGCTGAATCGCTTCAGGAGGCTTTGGCTAGCGCAACACGAAGCGGACCTTCTACTAGTTGGGAGGCAGATGTTGCTCAGACCTTAAAGCTTGGTGAGCAGTTGATGGATTTTGCAGGCGGGGTTATGGATCTGGCGCGCGCAGAGGCTCTGCTCGCGGTCAGTTCACTACCAAAGCTGTTGATGCTTTGGTTGATAATGATGCCAATTATTTTGCTTACCTGGTGTTCGTTTTCTGTATTGATTGCCTGGGGGGCGGTGGCTTTATCAGGTGAGTCAGGGGTAGGGGTTTTAACCTTTTTCTTATTACAGGTTTTACTATTACTGACCTGTCGGTTGCTGTTTGTAAAATATCGTAGGCGTATGACATTTCCCCATACACGTGCGCAAATTGATAGCTTTATACAGGGCGCAAAAAATGAACTTAAGTGCCGAAGTGAAACAAAAGAATGAGAAGTTGTCACAAAAAAGAATCGCATTGCAGAAACAATTAGAAAAGCGAATTTTAGTGCCACAATTCAGGTCATTTTTTATAACCTTTGTTATTGCTCCTATACTTATTGGCATGGCTGTTGGTGCGGTTCGTTATCCGAGAGCATCTTTTCCTTACCGCTTGTCGCGTATTCTTTTAATGGGATGGCGCTTCCTGCCTGCATTAAAATTTCAAAAAAGTGAATTGCATCGCTAACTGTTGAGTGCGATAAGTTCCCCTATCTGACTGGTGCTAGAATGCGGCAACCGCTAACTGGCAACATGAGGATATGAGTCGTGACTGACGTTTTATTAGTTGACGATGATGAGCGTTTTTTAGAAGCAACTGTCCAGTTGTTAGGCTTATTAGGGCGCCAGGTAACAGCTGCTAATTCTGTAGCGAAAGCGCGTGACTTACTTCGCAAAAATAATTACTCGCACGTAATACTCGATTTAATTTTGCCGGATGGTAGTGGTCTGCATCTATTGGAGGCCTTGCCTAATCGTGAAAAAATAAAAATCACCTTAATTACCGGTCATCCTTCTGTTAAATCCATAGTCACTGCTTTTTATGGAACCAATATTAATTACCTGGTTAAGCCGATTGATTTGCAGCAATTGCAATCACTCTTTGATGAGCAGCGCTTAATTAACTCCCCCATTCCTTCCTTATCAATGACATTGCATTTCAACCATCTGGTAGGTGAATCTCCTGCTATGAAACAGGTTTATGAAATGATTGAGCGTGTAGCCTCAACAAAAGCAAATGTTATGTTGATGGGTGAGAGTGGTGTCGGGAAAGAAATGGTCGCTGCCGCGATTCACTATGCTAGTCAAACAGAGGGGAATTATGTAGCGGCTAACTGCGGTGCATTTTCACGCGAATTGATTAACAGTGAATTATTTGGTCACGAGAAAGGTGCATTTACTGGCGCCAGCCATCGGAAAATAGGCGTATTTGAACAGGCAAATAAAGGAACCTTATTTTTGGATGAAATTACCGAGATGCCACTTGATTTGCAGCCAAATTTGTTGCGCGTCTTGGAGACTCAAAAAGTAACTCGTCTTGGCTCCACAATCAGTATTGATGTTGAAGGGCGAGTGATTTCGGCAACTAATCGAACGGAAGAAGACATTGCTTTGCAAGGATGCTTGCGTGAGGATTTATATTTTCGTCTCGCTGTTTTTCCTATTTATATTCCACCGTTAAGAGCCCGCAAAGAGGATATCCCGCTGCTTGTGCGATATTTTTTGGAGTTATTTAATCAGGAATACGGTAGTGAAATAGGCGTTAGTGATGCCTGTATGCAGCGGTTAATAAATTATGACTGGCCGGGCAATGTGCGTGAGTTGCGTCATGCTATACACCGTGGTTATATCATGGCGGATCAACAAAAAAAGCTTTTGGTTTTGCCCCTTAATCTCACATCACCCTTTTCAAAAATGGCGCGACAACCTCAAGCAGGTATTCGTGTCGGAAAAACGGTAGAGGAAGTAGAACGAGAGTTAATTGAATCAACCCTGGAACATTATGAGGGTGATAAGAAGCAAGCGGCAGAAGTATTGGGTATCAGTTTGAAAACCCTCTATAACCGCTTGAATACTTATGGCAATGTTGAGCTGTAAAAGGAGATAGAAATGGATGACCCAAAAAGCCAATTTATTCACAGCATGCGAAATCCACTTAATACGATTTCCGTGAATGCTGAATTGGGAAGGTTAACCTTGGAACGTACCGGTGATATACGAAAAGCAATCAGTATTTTTGAAACTATTTTGTTGGAGTGTCGTCAGTGCAGTCATTTACTGGATGGGCTATTGCATACGCGTTTTATTCGCGATGAGGGAATTCCCGAGGAGAAGGAATGAGCGATGTTTTATTAGGTGGAGGGGTATTATTCAACCAAAAAATTACCAATCGACTGCCTAATTCTGTATGGATAATGGCGCTTGCTGCTGCAATTACTTTTTTTGCTGTCAGCGCTGTGCTGGCTTATCGCTCCATTGATGTGATTACCCAAAACAATATTGCAATCAATAACACCCTGCAAACTGTCAATCTGATCAAGGATCTGAATCGTGAGTTGCTTGCGGCTGAATCTAGCCAGCGTGGATATTTGCTCACTAAAGATCCCGAGTATCTGGAGCCTTATCATCAAACCCTGAGCGTAGTAAATAAGCTGCTGATGCAGTTGGGGGATTCTACGGCAGCATTTCCTGAGCAGAAAACTTATTTCGCATCGCTGCGTGGTTATGTGGCAGATAAGGTCGGTGAAATGCAGCGTATTGTTGCGCTCACGGATCGCGAGGAAATTAGAGCTGCTATAAAACAAGTTAAAACAGATAAGGGCATTGAACTGATGCGTGCAATTTCCCAGTTGCTGGCAGAAATGGAGCAGCAGGAATTGCAGCAGTTATATAAAAGTAAAGCGATAGCAGCGGAAAACCGCGAATTTATAATAATGGCGCTGTTGTTAGCTAATGCTATAGGGCTGGCGTTATCGTTGGGTGTTTTTTATACCTGGTATCGCAACTCAACCAAGGTTGCAGAATTAAATTCTGCGTTGGCAAGTGCAAACGCAGAATTAGAGGAGAAGGTAGGTGTGCGCACTCAGGCACTCTTGCAATACTCAGAAGAACTACAGCGCAGTAATCGCGAGCTGGAAGAGTTTGCGTTTGTTGCATCTCACGATTTACAGGAGCCGCTGCGAAAAATACGGGCGTTTGGCGATAGGTTGCAGCAAAAATTTTCAGCCGAATTAGGTGAGGCGGGCGCTGATTATGTTGCACGTATGCAAGCGGCTTCTGAGCGTATGTCGGCTCTGATTGATGATTTGCTGAGCTTCTCCCGTGTTACTACCAAACAGCGTCCGTTTATTGCTGTGGATTTAAACGAGATTATGCACAGTGTTCTTGATGATCTTGATTTTGCAATTGAGGATAGTGGAGCCCAAATTCATATTGATCCACTGCCGATCATTGATGCAGATGGTCTGCAGATGACACAAGTATTTATGAATTTGATCACCAACAGCCTGAAATTTCATTTGCCCGATCACCGTCCTGTAGTCACAGTTACCAGCGAAAGCAATGTGGCTTCTCCTTTGGCTGATGATAATCGCCACTGGTGTAGGTTGCAGTTTGCCGATCAGGGGATTGGCTTTGAAGCCCAGTATGCTGAGCGCATATTTAGTTTGTTTCAGCGTTTGCATGGCCGGGATGAGTACTCTGGAACCGGTATAGGTTTGGCGCTATGCCGTAAAATTATTGAGCGGCATGGTGGCAGTATCTCTGCGCAAAGTGAGCCAGGTGAAGGTGCTGTATTTACTATTCTTTTACCCATGACACAAACGCCTATGGAGCCGCTGAAGGATCTTTTTGGTTACGTCACATAGCAGAATGAAGTCGCTATTATTTAAGGATCAACCTATGAATTCCCCCAGCAAAATACTCACTATTTTAATGGCTGATGATGATGCCGATGATCGCTTGTTGGCTCGCGAAGCCATGCATGAAAGTCGCGTATTGAATGAATTGTATTTTGTAGAGGATGGTGTGCAGTTACTGCGCTATTTGCGCGGAGAAGATGAATATGCTGATCGCAGCTTGTACCCAATGCCTGGTTTAATTCTGTTGGATTTAAATATGCCAAAAATGGATGGCCGCGAAGCATTGGCGCAAATCAAATCAGCTCCTGATTTGCGTCGTATTCCTGTTGTGATTTTGACTACGTCAACAGCCGAAGAGGATATGACAAAAGGCTATGAATTGGGCGCGGCTTCCTATATTGCTAAACCTGTTACTTTTGATGCACTGGTTGAACTAATGCGTACCCTGGGTAAATATTGGGTCGAATTTGTTGAATTACCCTAGCTGAAATTACAAGGCGTGTTTGCGATGCAAAATGTCAGGTTGCTCATCATCGATGATGATGAAGACGATTTTTTTCTGATCAAGGATTTATTAACTGACATTAGCCAAGGCTGTATGTTGGATTGGGCCTCCACCTATGAGGTAGGTCAATCTCAGTTGCAGCAAGACAAGCACGACCTGTGTTTAATGGATTACAAACTCGGTGCACGCGATGGTATTGAATTATTAAAATTTGCCCACGGTATTGGTTTTTCCGGCCCCATTATTTTGCTGACTGGCATTCACCAGATGGAGGTGGATCGCAAGGCACTACAAGCAGGTGCGGTGGATTATCTGGTGAAGTCCACACTGAGCGCCGAACAACTTGCGCGCGCTATTCGTTATGCTTTGGCGCGGCGCGATGTTGAACGCGAGCGGGTTGAGCGTTTAAAAGCGGAGGCCGAAAATCGCTCCAAGAGTGAATTCCTTGCGCATCTCAGTCACGAGTTGCGTACACCATTATCAGCGATTTTAGGTTTTACCGAGCTGCTATTGAATAAAACAACAGATGCTGAAAATGCGGCTCATCTTCGTATAGTGCATCGCAATGGGAAACATTTGCTCGGGTTGTTAAACGATATTCTCGATTTATCAAAAATCGAAGCGGGAAAGTTAGAGTTAGAAAAACAACCAGTTTCTTTTGCTGCCTTTCTTACGGATATTTATTTTTTAATGCAAGCGGCAGCGATTGATAAAAATCTGCAGTTGCGCATAGAGGCGCCTGAACCTTTACCCATTACTGTCAATACAGACCCTTTGCGCTTGCGGCAGATTCTGCTGAATTTAATGGGCAATGCCATAAAATTTACCAATCAGGGCGAAGTTCTACTCACTATTGACTGGCATGTTGAAGATGCAAAAAGAAAAATTCGTTTTTCTGTAAAAGATTCCGGCATAGGTATTTGTGAGGAGACACTGAAGGTGATATTTGAGCCTTTTGTGCAATCCAAAAATGCTCAGGTGCACCCGCGCTCCGGTACTGGTTTGGGGCTCACGATTAGCAAACAGCTGGTGGAGCGATTGGGTGGGCAGATTCAGGTTCGCAGCCAAATGGGTGAGGGCAGTGAATTCAGTTTTACTATGGCTGTGGATGAATTTGATGGTGCTGATACGGCATTGTTGTCATTCAACATGGAGCAGGCCAGCGAACAAAACGTGGAGGTGCCCCGCTTTTCCGGCCGTGTATTGGTCGCCGATGACCTGCGCGATATCCGTATGTTAATTGGTTATTTTGTGCAATTAACGGGAGCAGAAGTGATGTATGCGAGCAATGGCGCTGATGTAGTGCGTACTCTCAATACAGAAAAATCATTAGGGAGAAAACTTGATTTGGTATTGATGGATATTCATATGCCTGTGATGGATGGCCATCAAGCAGCGCAGCAATTAAGGCGAGAGGGTTTTTCCTTGCCGTTGGTGGCGTTGACTGCTGCGCATATGAAAGGCGATATGGATCGCTGCTTTGATTCCGGGTTCACTGCCTACTTGGGTAAACCTCTGGATCAGGCCCGGCTTTATAATTGTTTGTCCCGATTTTTACCTTCACATGCTGATACTGAATCGGCTGTTGGTGCTGAAGCCAAATCAATTTTAGTGGTAGAAGATGATGCCGATGCTCTAGCTGCTATGGGCGGGCTATTAACGCTATTGGGCTGGAAGGTATTTAGTGCTCAATCCGCTAATGAGGCGCTCTCTGTATTGCAAGTTGATTCAGTCCAGAGTGTTTTAGTGGATTTGCATTTACCGGATATGAACGGATATGAATGTGCCGCCAGAATCCATGAGCGACATCCTGATATACGCATCATTATTGCCAGCGGTGAGTTGGCCGATGCAAAGCGCTCTGTTGAGGCTGGCGTCTCCGCCAGTTTGTTAAAGCCGGTGAGTCTGGATCAGCTGGAAGCAATTTTGTTTTGAGTTTTGAGTTTTGTGATTTTTGGTTGATAAGTTGGTGAGTGTGCATAAAAAAATGCCCCGGTTGATTTCCTCAGCCGGGGCATTTTTTTCATCCAGTTAAATAAAATAGTTGGTTTATTTAGACCAGTCGGCATCCAGCTCAGAGCTTAACAATGTTCCGCGCAATGAGTTGGTGAGCGCCTCTTCAATCAAAATATCCGCAAACTTGCCAATCAAATCGGCGTTGTCACTGCGGAAGTTCACCACGCGGTTATTCTCACTGCGGCCACACAATTGCCCAGGGTCTTTTTTGGAGTAGCCGGTCACCAGAATACGCTCGGTATTGCCCACCATACGGCGGCTGATCGCCATGGCCTGTTGGGTAATGCGATCTTGCAGAATTGCCAAGCGATGTTTTTTCACTTCTTCCGGTGTGTCATCGGGTAAATCCGCCGCCGGTGTGCCGGGGCGCGGGCTGTAAATGAAGCTGTAAGAGGTATCAAAATCCATCTCGTGGATGAGTTTCATGGTCGCTTCAAAATCAGCGTCAGTTTCGCCGGGGAAGCCGATAATAAAGTCGGACGAGAAGCTGATATTCGGGCGATTCTTTTTAATGCGGCGCAGTTTGGATTTGTATTCCAACACTGTGTGACCGCGTTTCATTGCCATGAGAATACGATCGGAACCGCTTTGTACCGGCAGGTGCAGGTGGCTTACCAGCTCGGGAACTTGGTTATATACCTCGATCAAGGCATCGCTAAATTCCACCGGGTGCGAGGTGGTGAAGCGAATACGGTCGATGCCGTCGATAGCGGCGACATAGGTAATCAGTTCAGCCAAATCGACAAAGGTGCCGTCTTCGGCCGCGCCGCGATAGGCGTTTACGTTTTGCCCCAGCAGGTTCACTTCGCGCACACCTTGTTTGGCAAGGTGGATGATTTCTGCCATCACATCGGCCACTGGGCGGCTCACTTCTTCGCCGCGAGTGTAGGGCACCACGCAGAAGGTACAGTACTTGGAGCAGCCCTCCATAATGGACACAAACGCGCTCACGCCGTCCGCATCTGGTTGGGGCAAACGGTCAAATTTTTCAATTTCGGGGAAGCTCACGTCCACCACAACCACGCCGTTTTCACGTTTGGTTTCCATCATTTCCGGCAGGCGATGCAGGGTTTGCGGGCCAAAAATCAAATCCACGTAGGGAGCACGTTTGGCGATGGCTTCACCTTCCTGGCTCGCCACACAGCCGCCGACACCTATCACCAGCTCAGGGTTTTTCTTTTTCAGGTTCTTCCAGCGACCCAATTCATGGAACAGCTTTTCCTGGGCTTTTTCGCGGATTGAGCAGGTATTAATCAGGATTACGTCGGCTTCTTCCGGGTTCTCGGTAGGCACCATATTGTGCGATTCGCCCAGCAGATCCTTCATGCGTGCCGAATCATATTCATTCATTTGGCAGCCATGTGTTTTGATGTAGAGCTTTTTGATCGGCGTTTCGGTGGTGGACATCTCACTACTACCTGCTGGGAAAATTCACGGGGGCGTGTAAGCGCTTGCGGCTGATTAAAAAACACGCAGAAAAATAGGCGCGCATTATAGCCATCTTGCCCGGCAAAGCCTACACAAAAGCCCTTTGCCCTTGGTGCCGTGTTACCATGCGCGCCATTTTATTCAGTGCAGGTGCAACATGAGAAAGACATTCAAGCTTCAGGTGGAGGGCAAACACCCCGAGCGTTTGCTGGAGGCCATCAAACACGAAGTGCGCAAATACGTAAAACGCGAGCGCCGCAAAACCCTGCCCGCGGGGGTGGATTACTGGGCGTTCGACTGTAAGTTTGGCGCAACACAAGACACCGCCGAGCCGGTGCGTTTGGCTGAAATCACCAAAAAAATGGACGAAGTTGCGGCTGCTGGTGGCGAAAGCTTTTATGTAGAGATTCTGGCAACCCACGGCATTCGCAAGGCGCGCGCTGAGTTTGATGAGCTGGATGACGACGAAGACCTGAACGACTGATACAGTTTCAAGGCGACAAAAAGCCGCCCCCGAGTGATCGAGGGCGGCTTTTTTGTGGGCGCTACTTTTATCCCAGATTATTTCTTTTTCGGCCGCGTGGATGAGCCGAGTTTGCTCGCTGGGCGCGCATCTTTACTGCCTTTACGCACCGGCTTTTTAGCTGCGCTCAGGCCGCCCGCTGCGCCGGTTTTGCCAGTTTTGGCAAAGGCCGATTTTTTGGGGTTGCCCGCCTTGGATTTGCTGGCTGGTTTGGCCGCGAGCTTGAGCAGGCCGCTTTTGGGTTTGGTGATGGTTTTCACCACCTGCTCGGTGACTTCAAAACCTTTGATTTTCTCGCGGCGGATTTTGGTGCCTATCACTTCCTCGATCAGCGAGATCTTGTGCTCCTCCGCCGGTGTCACCAGCGAGATGGCCGTACCCTTGTGGCCAGCGCGACCGGTGCGGCCTACGCGGTGCACATAGTCCTCGGTAAAAAACGGCAGGTCGAGGTTCACCACAAAATCCAAGCCTTCAATATCCAAACCGCGCGCCGCCACTTCGGTGGCAACCAGTACTTGCAGTTTGTCCTCTTTGAACTCCTGCAGGGCGCGGCGGCGTGAGCCTTGGGTTTTCTCGCTGTGGATGACGGCAGCGTCCACCTTGTCTTCCTTCAATGCTTTGTACAGGTTTTCCGCTTCTTCGCGGGTGCTGCTGAACACCATTACCTGATGCCAGTTTTGCTCGCGCAATAAATGAATAAACAGCTCGTACTTGCGGCTGCTATCCACGGGGTAGAGCACGTGATCTACGGTTTCGGCGACTGAGTTGCGCTTGGAGATGGAAATCAGGGTAGGGCGATTCATCGCCTGCTTGGCCAAATTAGTCACCAAGGGTGAGCTGGTGGCGGAGAAAAACAGGGTCTGGTGTTTGCGCACTATGCTGGTGAGAATCGCGTGCATATCGGTCACAAACCCCATATCCATCATGCGGTCGGCTTCATCCAGCACGACAAATTCGGTTTTGGCGAGGT
This sequence comes from Cellvibrio fontiphilus, assembly GCF_042646205.1. Taxonomy (NCBI): domain Bacteria; kingdom Pseudomonadati; phylum Pseudomonadota; class Gammaproteobacteria; order Cellvibrionales; family Cellvibrionaceae; genus Cellvibrio; species Cellvibrio fontiphilus. The sequence continues at coordinate 402,554 of NZ_JBHRTF010000006.1, forward strand.
TGATGTTGCCCAGCGCCACATGCTCTTTCAGGCGGCCGGGAGTCGCAACCAGAATATCCACACCGGCGCGCAGCTTGGCGCTCTGGCCGGTAAGTTTGACCCCACCGTAGAGCGTGGCGATTTTAAACGGTGTGAACTGGGCGAATTGCTGCATAGCGGCGGCGATTTGCTCCACCAGCTCGCGCGTAGGCGCCAGCACCAGGGTGCGCACAAAACCCGCTTCTGTGCCCTTGGGTTTCTCCAGCATTTGCTGCAATACCGGCAAGCTGTAAGCGGCAGTTTTGCCGGTGCCGGTTTGGGCGGTGGCGAGCAGGTCTATGCCACGGCGTGCGGCAGGGATCGCCTCCTGCTGGATGGGGGTAAGGGTTTTAAAACCGATGACTTTAATGGCGTGAAGCAGTTCTTGGGCAAGGCCGAGAGAGGCAAAATTCATAACTAATCGACTACAAAAAGGGAAAGAAAGGAAAAAAGTGGCGCGCAGTATACCGGTTAATCCGTCGGCTTAGTTGGGCGATGGACTTGTATTGGCTATTTTTTATTCACTGGTGCTAATCACGCATGGCACTTGTGCTATCCTGCGCGCCCTTTCAAAACAGCCTTGAGTACAAGGTCTGTTTTAGTCGCGCAAGCGTATTATCAGCATTATCCACGCAGTAAAGAGCTATAGACTTATGGCAGTTAAACCCGTTTATAAAGTGATCTTCCACAACCAAGGTCAAGTGTACGAAGTGTTTTGCTCGGCAATTTATCAGAGCGAAATGTACGGCTTTATTGAAATTGAAGAGTTTGTGTTCGGCGAGCGCAGCGGTTTGTTAATCGACCCGGCCGAAGAAAAACTCAAAAACGAATTTGCCGGCGTGAAGCGTTCCTATATTCCTATGCACGCCATAGTGCGTATCGACGAGGTGGAAAAAGAAGGTCCCGCCAAAATTACCGAGGTTAAAGGTGGTGGCGACAAAATCGCCCAGTTCCCTTACAACAGCTTTATGCCGGGCCCGCCGTCTGCCGAATAAGGCCTGCATCAATTAGCGCAGGCGAATAGCGGCGCTTTTCTCGCTACACTTGCTCGATAAGCCTTCCTTTATCGAGCAAGTATTATGTGCCCAGCCCCCGCAACCACTCAGCCGCATCACCAACTGCATCTCGCCATAGATCAAGGCGGTCAAAGCACTCGTGTTGCGGTTTATACCCACAGCGGCGAACTGCGCTGTGTTTTTTCCTCCCCATGCGCCACCCAGCATTCGCAACCAGCGGGTTCGGCTTATGCGCACATTGAACAAAATCCGGCAGAGATTTTGGCAGGCATTCGCAGCAGCCTGCAAAACATTCAAGATCAATTAGGCGATGACCTGCGGCAGATTGTCAGCGCTGGTTTTGCGGGGCAGGGCTCATCACTTTTATGTTGGAATCAGCACACGGGTGAAGCACTCACCCCCGTGATCAGCTGGCAGGATATTCGCGGTCAAAGCTATTTGACTGACTTTCCGCTCACTCACACCCAACTGCAACAACTCACTGGCCTGCGTGCATCGCCACATTATGGTGCCAGCAAAATGCGTTGGTGTTTGGAGCATCACCCAGCGGTAATCGCGGCGCATAACAATCATTGTCTCAGTATTGGGCCGATTGTGAGTTATTTGTTTTGGCATTTGTTGCGCGATGATTTATCGCAAACACAGTCATCACCAACAAGTTCTGTGATAGATCCAGGTCACGCCCAGCGCACGCTGTTATGGAATTTGCAGGCGAATCAGTGGGAGCAAACCCTGCTGGATTTTTTTCAAATCCCGCGCGCCGTATTGCCCGAATGTTTGTACCACAACAGTCAGTTTGGTGATTTGCACTTGGGCGATCACTCCATTCCCTTTAAAGCCAGCGCGCGCGATCAAGGCGCTTCGCTGTTTGCGCGCGGTGTGCCGCAGGCGGGTTCGGTTTACATCAATATAGGCACAGGCGCTTTTATTCAGCGCTTGAGCGAAAACTTGCAAGTGCCTGAGGGTTTATTAGTAAGCCCACTCTGGTTCCCGCAGCGTTTTCCACAAATCCTTCAACAAAACGGACAACAGAAAAAATATTACGCTTGGGAAGCCACAGTAAACGGCGCTGCTGCCGCCTTACATTTTATGCAAGAACACACCGGCCTTGCGGTGACACCAACCGACATCAATGCCGCGCTACAACTAAACCCAATACACGATTGTTATTTATTAAACGCCGTTGGTGGTTTGAGCGCACCCTATTGGCGAACCGATTTAACCAGTCGTTTCAGCGACAATCTCTCGCCCCATGAAAAAATTCTGGCGTGGATTGAATCGGTTATTTTTCAAATTGTAATCAACGTGCAATTAATGAATGCACTGGGTGACACGCAAAAAATTATTATCAGCGGCGGCTTCAGCAAAGCCGATGCCGTCTGCCAAAAAATCGCCGACCTCACCAACGCTAACGTCCACCGCAGCGACAACCCTGATGCAACCTTGCAAGGCATTGCGTGCATGGCTGCCGGTTTGCCAGAGAGTTGGAGCCCACCACTGCAGGAGGATGTGTTTCACCCGCAACCTAACAGCGAATTAAAAAATCGTTTTGAAAAATGGCAGTTGGCGATGGCGGAGTGGTTGGATAGTCAAAATTAAATAAAAAAATTTTTACATTGTTAATTACAGGAAGGATTATGGAAAAAACAGCGCTGTACTACCGCTATCAACTAATCGAATTGCTCGCCTATTGGGAGGGGCGAGTCAACGCCAAAGACCTTGAGCAATATTTTAATCAAAGCCGCCAGCAGAGCAGTGCAGATATCAACAGCTATAAGGAGAAACTGCCGAACAATCTCTATTACGACAGTTCACGTAAAGCTTATATTCCAACGTCAGAATTTATTCCTCAATATATCACCGCTCAGCCAGATGACTACCTGCGCTGGCTTCACACCGGTCAATTGCATGAAGTGGGCGCGGCAGTAAGGCATACATCAATTTGTGAAGCATTGATATTACCTTCGCGCCTAATCGCACCAGAAACCATGCGCGGTTTAGTGGCGGCGATCCGTCAGCAAAAACGAATTGATGTGGATTATGTATCGCTCAGCAATCCTAATCGTGAAGGGCGCACTATCGCTCCGCACAGTTTTGTTAATACCGGTTTACGTTGGCATTTGCGTGCATGGTGTGAAAAATCTGGCGAGTATCGCGATTTTGTGCTCAGCCGTTTTCGCGGTACACCAGAATTGCGCGATAAAACCGAACACACTGCTGAAAATGATCAAGGCTGGAACACTCAAGTCACCATTATTTTGCAGCCCGACCCCCGTTTAAGCCCGCCAAAACGTCAAGTACTGGAAGATGACTACCAAATGCAAAATGGATTACTGCAGATCACCACCAAAGGTTGTCTGGTGCAGTATTTACTGCGCGAAATGCAAGTCAGCACCAAAATGCTGGACGGCACCCCCGAAGCGCAACAACTCGTATGTGTAAACCTGCCTGACATAAAACCCTGGTTGTTTGAGGGGTAATGCCCTGTAATTGCCAAAAACCTGCAAAGTCTGTTTACCTGTATTTTTGAGCAGGATTGCGCACTATTTTGATGTGTGTAAAGTCGGCCTATGCGAACACTATTGAACGGGGAAATCAGTGGAAAGTTATTTTCAGTATTGGGGGAAAGCAAAAAAAGACCCGCAGGCCGAAGGGCCGGATTATCACTTATTGCCATACCATTGTTTGGATGTGGCGGCGGTGGGTGAGGTTTGGTGGAACAACAGCCAGGTTATTCGTAATAGTTTTTTGCAGGTGACTGGTTTAAATGAGGCTCAGACTAAGGCTTGGGTCTTATTTTTTATTGCCTTGCATGACTACGGCAAGTTTGATGTGCGCTTTCAGCTCAAGGCTCCTCGTGCGTGGGAGCAGGTAAATTCAGCTATGAGTGGTTTAAATGCTGGATTAAACCAGAAAAAAATTAATCAGTATTATCATGGGCCTGCCGGAGTTTATTGGTTTTATCAAGATCTGGAAGAACGCTTTAAAAGTGATGGGCGGTTTGGTGACAATGAAGATTGGGCTGCATGGATAAGTTGGTTTGCACCAGTTGCAGGGCATCATGGTGCGATACCCGCTGCAAGTGAATCAAATGATGACGGATACGCGTTGCCGGTTAGTTGTGATACGTCCATTGTTGATTCTTTGATGTCTGCTCGTTTGGAATGGCTTCGATTACTTGAGGCCATTTTCCTGATTCCGGCAGGTCTTTCGCTTGCCGATAACCCCCCAGAAATAAAAACATCGCGCGGTTATGAAAACTCACAAACCATGTTGGCAGGTTTTTGTGCTGTATGTGATTGGATTGGCTCATCGGATTTTTTCCCTTATAACTCAGTTCCAATCAATGAAATCAGTACCTTAAAAACTTGGTATCAAAAACGACTTAAGCTGGCTTCTGATGCACTTTATGCTGCAGGTGTTATTAGCCAAATTAAACCTGACCCCAGCATTTCTAAATTGCTAGATGGTTATCAACCAAGGCAAATTCAGTGCTTGGTGAAAGGCTTACGGGTTGCCCAAAGCCTAACTTTGGTCGAGGCATCTACAGGTTCTGGAAAAACAGAAACTGCGCTCGCTTATGCTTGGGAGCTTTTAGCTTTGGGTTTGGCAGATAGCATTATCTTTGCGTTACCTACACAAGCAACTTCTAATGCGATGTTAAAACGGTTGGAGTTAGCTGCTCCGATATTGTTTGACAACACCGTCAATGTGATTTTGGCGCATGGCCGTGCAAGCTATCAGGATAACTTTATTAGGTTGAAAGAAGCGGTTATTCCCCAAACTGTACAGGCGGCGGACGAGGCATTGGTGCAGTGCGGGCAATGGTTGGCCCAGAGTCGTAAGCGCGTATTTCTGGGTCAAATTGGTGTTTGCACAATTGACCAGGTGCTGGTGTCGGTATTACCCATTAAGCATAAGTTTGTACGCGGTTTTGGCGTGGGGCGTAGCGTATTAATTGTTGATGAAGTGCATGCCTACGATAGTTATATGTATGGGTTGTTGACGGGTGTGTTGCAGCAGCAGCGCTTGGCGGGCGGGAGTGCGATTTTGCTTTCTGCTACTTTACCTGCGCACCAAAAGAAACAATTAACCGAGGCTTGGGGATCATCCTTTGACGAAAGTGAAAAATCCTATCCTTTAATCACTCAGTGCGTTAGCGCTGAAACAAGCTATTTCAATCTTGAGGAGTTGCCGGGGCAGCAACCTCAAGAAACTCAAGTTCATATCGAATTAATAGAAGACGAAAACATGTTTTCTAATTCATTGCTTGATCAGCGGATGCTTGATGCTGTTCGATCCGGTGCGCAGGTATGCCTAATTTGTAATTTGGTTGATGTGGCACAAAATACTTACCAGCGGCTGTTGGCCTTAATTAAACAAATTCCCGATTTAGACGTATCACAAATTGATATTTTTCATTCGCGTTTTGTGTTTGCTGATCGCCAAGTAAAAGAAAAGCGAGTAGTAGACCTGTTTGGAAAAAAGCCAGATCCAGAAGATGCAAGAGCGAAGGGGCATTTATTGATTGCTACGCAAGTTGTTGAGCAATCTTTAGATGTTGATTTTGACTGGTTAATTACTCAGTTGTGCCCAGTTGATTTACTTTTTCAGCGAATGGGTCGCTTGCATCGTCATAGTCGTAGTCGGCCATCTGGTTTTGAAAAAGCACTTTGTTCTGTGCTCGTGCCCACTTCAATTGACTATCAGCTGCATGCGCTAATTTATGGTAATAGTAGAGTTTTATGGCGAACGCATAAATTGTTGGAGCAAGCTGTTTTTGAGCAAAACTCTATTCTTTCTTTTCCGACAATTTACCGCGATTGGATTGAACCGGTTTATCATGAAGATGTTTGGCCTAATGAGCCTGCAGAAATTATTAAAAGTTATGACGAATATCTAAAACAAGCCAAGGCAAGCTGTTACACGGCAAAATTTAATATGAATCGTTCTTTTAGCATGGACGATACCGATGGTAATGCTGCGCTATTAACCCGAGATGGCGAGATGGGTTTAAACCTTGTACCTTATTTTTTAAATGCTAAGGGGAAGCGTAGTTTAATAAATGGATTAGTAGTGGATGAATTGCATGCAAGTGAAAAGTTCGAAAAAATCAATCTCAATACCGTATCTGTTCCTGCGAGCTGGTGGCGCAAAAAAACTGAACTTCCGCAACCGGACGAACTTGGGCTGATTTGGCTTGAATTTAAAAAATCAAATAACGAGCTGACTACGGTTTTCGGTGAATGGTGCTACAACTATCACTCGACTACTGGCTTACAAAGAAAAGCAATTAACGAAAAGGATGCTATATGAATTTATTGACGGATTCATGGATACCTATTCAGCAAGCAGGTGTTCAAGAAAAGATCACATTAGAGCAATTGCTCTGTGGTGAAAAAGAGGGGGATTTATGTCTTCCGCGGGATGATATGGAGTTTGCATGCCTGCAGTTGTTGGCATCATTAACGCAAGTGCTGTTTATTCCCACTGATAAAAAAGACTTAATTGAGAAAATTACGAAACCTTTAAGTCACCAACAATATGCTATTGGTTGTGAGAATAAGCTTGAGTGGTTTGATTTAGATCACCCTGAGACGCCTTTTATGCAATTCAAGGGAGTTAGCGCTAAGGAAGTTACAAACTTCGTGAAGCTTATGGCTGGTTTGGATGATGGAACAAATAAGGTTTTTGTAAATCCGTTTGGAGTTGCAAATTCACTCTGCGGAGGCTGCGCTGCAATTGCTCTTTTTAATACGGCAAATAATAGTCCAAATCTTGGTGGGGGATTCAAGGCTGGGATCAGAGGGAATGTTCCTATAACTGTCATGCTAAAAGGCAGCACACTGCGCGAAACCATTTGGTTTAATACCCTAACTGAGGATTCGTTAGATGGGTTTATTTTTTGGCATAGAGAAACAAGTTCTCAGACTCCGAACTATGTAGAAAAGGTTGCAAGTAAAGAAAAAATTAATATTAATTCCGTGGGTTTAACTAGAGGACTTTTTTGGCAAGGGACTCATTTTGAATTGCTTAAAAATAATACAGTTGGTGTGTGCAGTTGTTGTGGCTTCGAAGGCGATTTGTACTGTGGTTTTAATAAAGAAAAATTTGATTACACAATTGAAGGGCTTTGGCCTCATCCATATAGCCCGCGTATGTTCTCTGTTAAAAAAGGTGAGAAAAAAGAGTACATCCCATCTTTTTCCAAGCATCAACCTGCATGGACGCATTTGGCTAAGTTCATAGCGACTGATATTGGTGAAAAAGAAGGCTATGAAGAAGTGCCTGTAATTACACAATACAAAAATTATCGTTTTGGAGTAGTAACTCTAGCTGTCGGTGGTTATTGCAATAATAAGGCAATGATTGAAGAGCGTCGGCATGAAATCTATTCTTTGGCTGATGGGTGGGAATCTAATCAGATTCTAATAAATCAATTGATACAAACTGCACTTGATTATAAAGATGCGCTTTACAATTCCCTGAACCTTTTTTGTCACGGGTATAAGAACAAAAAAAATCCGGAGAAGAGCGTCGCCGGTACTGGTGTTGATTTGGTGCCAAAATTTATTGGCTTGTTCTATAAAAATTCAGAAGCATTAGTTCATGCTGTTCTTGCTTCCATAAAATTTGATAATCCCCAAGAAGACATAAGCGAGTTTTTATCAAGTCTTAGGACGCTTGTTGTGGATCTATTCAATCAAGCTACTGATCCTTACCAGCAAGAGCCAAAAATGCTGAAAGCCTTAGCGGTTTCTCGAAGTAAATTAATCAATGTGCATCTTAAAAATCTTGAAACATTGCAAGGAGTTGAACGTGAGTGATTCTAATGATCCCGACTTTATAGGAATGTATGAGCGTTACAAAGGTTTAAAACCTGGGTACAAAGCGGAACTTCGCAGAGTAGTCAGTATTCAGGATTTGGTAGAGGTGCCTGCATTTTACATGCTGCTGCAAGGGCGTGAAGGTAAGCCCTCAATGCAGCGGGTACTTTACTGTTTGCCTTGTATAAAGCATGAATCCAATGGTATGAGCCTAGGCCAAGCGCTCGCAGAAGCCAACGTCAGTGAGAAGCGACTTTTCACAGTTGTTCGTTCACAAGCTCCTAATGACTTAGTTCAGCTGCGCAGGTTGTTGCAAATGACGGAGCCTGTTGTTGATTGGTTAAAAGCTGCTAAAACATTCTATTTTTGGAATGATCAGGCGAAGCGTAAATTGTTAGAAGATTACTTTACCTATAAAAGTAATCCTTAATTCTTTAAGTTAATTAATTTCTAAAAATTTTATCAAGGAAAATCGTATGACTAAGAATTTTGTTAATTTTCATGTGTTAATTTCTCATAGCCCGTCATGTTTAAATCGTGATGATATGAATATGCAAAAATCGGCGATGTTTGGTGGCAAACGCCGTGTACGCATTTCTAGTCAGAGTTTAAAGCGTGCAATGCGAGTGAGTGATTACTATAAGAAACACTTTCCGGAGAAATCTATAAGAACTCGACAGTTGGATCTTCTGCGCCAAGAGCTTGAAAGTATTCTTGGAAAGGATGAGTCGTTTGATCTTGGCTTGGAATGGGTGGCTAAATCAATTGAAGTATTTTCAAGTAAAGTTGTAGATTCAGGTGACGAAGAAGACGGTGGCGACGATGAAGTGGCGACGGATTCAAAAAAAGTTGCTGTGGCTCCTTGGTCGATTTCAGAATTTAAATATCTCTGTACAAAGGTAAAAGAAGTCTATGAAACGCCATTGTCTGAAAAGGAATTAGATCAACTTCAAAAGTCTATTGAAAAAGAAAATGCAAGAAAAGCTACTGCAAAAAAGCCTAAATTATCTAATGCTGAAATAAAAGATCAGTTTTTGCTCAAAAAAATTAAATCAGTTCTTTCTGACAACACAGATGCATTGGCGAATGCGTGTGGCAAAGCAATGGATATAGCCCTTTCGGGGCGTATGGCTACCTCAGGTTTAATGACAAATATAGATGGTGCCCTCGCCGTAGCTCACGCTATTACCACTCATTCCGTCGATGCCGATATTGATTGGTTTACAGCAGTGGATGATTTGCAAGAACTTGGCTCCGGCCATTTGGACACCCAAGAGTTTTCATCGGGCGTTTTTTACCGTTATGCGAGCTTAAACATTGCTCAGTTGCAAAAAAATCTTGGCGATGCTCCACGTGAGAAAGCCTTGGAAATTGCAGCGCATGTCTTGCATATGCTGGCCACTGAAGTGCCAAGTGCAAAACAACAAAGTTTTGCAGCGCATAACCTTGCAGATCAAGCCTTGGTCAGTTTTTCTGACCAGCCAATTTCATTAGCAAATGCATTTGAGCAGCCAATTAAAGCTGATTCAGGTGGTGGGTTTCGTACACCATCCGTTAAAAAACTAAATGAATACTGGGATAAAACGCATCGCGGTTATGGGTTGGATGAAAGCTGTGCAGAGTTTTCTTTGGAGGAGATAGATCTTCCTACAGGAATTGAACGCAAATCATCCTTACCTGATTTGGAAGCTTGGGTTCGCAATGATGGGACAGCCTTGGAGGCGTAACCATGCAGGATTATTTGATTTTAAAACTTGATGGAGTTTTGCAGGCGTGGGGGCGAGAAAGTTTTGAGGGTTTACGACCATCAGAGCTTTTTCCTGGGCGCAGTGCTCTGTTGGGATTGATTGGAGCTTGCTTGGGTATTGATCGGCTTGATCAAAGCTCACAGCAAGCCTTGGTGCTTAGTATAGGTTTTGCGGTGCGGGTGGATCAGCAAGGTCAAAAAATGACTGACTACCACACCGTTAAAGATGCGCGTGTGGATTATCACGGTTTAAAAACACACGACACTATTCAAACGTGGCGGGAGTATTGGCAAGACGCCAAATACACATTGGCGATTTGGAATACTGAAAACGCAACAATTCTTTTATCTCAGGTGAAAGCTGCGATTCAAAAACCCATATATACACCTGTATTGGGTCGTCGTAGTTGCGCATTGTCACGCCCACTTTTTGAATGTGAAGTTATTGCGGCGAATCATCTTGAAGCGTTGGCTTTAGTGGAGCCGTTTGGTGGCACTGTTTATGCTGATGTATCTAGTACAAATTCCATCCCGCTGAAAAAACGCGATGTACCAATCATTCATCAGCCACGTCAATTCGCCAGTCGCATGGTGTATATGAGTAAGGCAAAAGGAGATTCACGTGTACTTGAGTAAAGTTCAACTAGGTTGGGAGCATGCTAAAAATCCGTATGAACTGCACAAAGCTCTTTGGCAATTGTTTCCTGACCGACCCGATGAAAATAGAAGTTTTTTATTTCGCGTCGAAAATGTTGTCAAAAACCAATCAGCACAATTGTTGATGCAGTCTGTGGATAAGCCCATGGCTGGTGCTAAGGGTGAATTGTTGGCTTGCAGAGAGATTCCCTTGCAGCTGCATGAAGGTCAGTTTTTACGTTTTCGTTTGCGTGCTAATCCGATTAAAACAATTAAAGATGCCGAAAAGGGCGTTGTGGAAAAAAAGGGGAAAAGTTTTACCCGAACTGCACGGGTTCCTTTGATCCATGAAGAGCAACAACAGGCATGGCTTGAGCGAAAATTTGAGAATATTGCATTGTTGCAGTCTTTAAATATTCAGAAGGAGTTGGTTCTTAATTTTCGCAAGCATAAGGAACAGCGTAGCGGAAAAATTCAAACTGTTTTATTCGATGGTGTCTTGCAGGTACTAAACCCCACAGCTTTGATAGCAATGATGGAGCAGGGCATCGGCCCAGCCAAATCCTTTGGGTGTGGAATGTTGTCCATAGCTCCTGCCTGATATGTCGTATGCAAACCCGTCTTATTCCACGGGTTTAGCTACATCTGCTTGAAAAACAACCACCCAGCGCGCAAAATGTGCCAACACTTGTTGGCACAATAGAGGTTTTTATGGAGATGTTTACGGTTCGTGACCTGCGCAATCGCACAGGGGAGCTTATCCGCGAGGCGGAGTTGGGGCATTTGTCGCTTATCACCAAACATGGGCAGCCGGTATTTGTGGCGGTGCCGTTTGATGATGCTTTGTTGGAGTCTGGTGTTGGGATGTCGCTTGCCATACGGTTGTTTGCCAGCCAGCAGGCAACGCTGGTGCAGGCCGCGCGCGTGGCGGGGGTATCTGCCTCGGAAATGATGGATATATTGGCCGAGAAAAAAATCCCTATCGTTGATTACTCAAAGGAAGAGTTAGCGGATGAGCTTGAGCAATTTAAGGATTAATCAATTATTGGTGGCAGACACCAGCCCGTTGTTGGCGTTGGCTCGGTTGGATTTTTTAACCTTATTAAGCCAATTATTTTCTTCAGTCTGTGTTACTCAAACCGTTATCGCTGAGTGCCTTGCGAAACCTGAATCTAGCGATGCTCTGCGTATCAAAGAGGCCTTGGCTGATGGTCGTTTGATCATCGTAGATGACCCTGTGGTTAGAACATCGCTCAAACACTTGGACGTTGGGGAAATGTCTGCATTGGAATATGCAATCCAACACTCCGCGACAATTCTTATCGATGAGCGGGCAGGGCGTTTGGCGGCGAAGGCGCATCATTTAAATGTTGTCGGTACACTGGGCATTTTGCTGTTGGCGAAGCGAAAGGGATTTTTACTAAGCATCAAACCAAAAATCTATGAGCTTAGAGATTCTGGATATTTTATTAGTGAAACTCTAATCGCATCTGTGTTGGAGCTAGCCAATGAGTGATATTCCACCACCTCCGCTAAAACCCCTGCCAATGAAAGATCGCATCTCCATGATGTTTATCCAATACGGCCAAATTGATGTGGTCGATGGTGCTTTTGTAGTCATCGATCAAACGGGTATTCGCACTCATATTCCTGTCGGTTCGGTGGCCTGTTTAATGTTGGAGCCAGGTACACGCGTTTCCCATGCGGCAGTAAAGTTGGCGAGTACAGTGGGAACATTATTGGTGTGGGTGGGCGAGGCGGGTGTGCGTTTGTATGCATCCGGCCAGCCGGGTGGCGCGCGTGCAGACCGGTTGTTGTATCAAGCCAAACTTGCATTGGATGATGATTTACGTTTGAAAGTTGTACGCAAAATGTATGAGCTGCGGTTTGGTGAGGCGCCACCGCAACGGCGTAGTGTTGAGCAGTTACGCGGCATTGAAGGTGCGCGAGTGCGTGAGACTTATAGGCTGCTAGCGAAGCAGTATGGTGTGCAGTGGAATGGCCGCAATTACGATGTAAAAGATTGGGAGAAGGGCGATATTGCCAACCAATGTTTGTCGGCGGCGACGTCTTGTTTGTATGGCATCACCGAGGCGGCGGTACTGGCCGCAGGTTATGCACCGGCAGTGGGTTTTATCCATACAGGAAAGCCACTGTCGTTTGTGTATGACATTGCGGATATTTTTAAATTTGATTCCGTTGTGCCCATCGCGTTTCGTATCGCCGGTAAAAAACCACACAACCCAGATCGCGAAGTGCGCTTGGCATGCCGCGATATTTTTCGCAGCAGCCATATTCTTGAAAAAATCATTCCCACTATTGAAGAAGTGCTTGCGGCAGGTGAAATAAAACCACCGGAAATACCCCCCGAATCTGTCGCACCGGCCATTCCTAATCCCGATGGTTTGGGTGATGAAGGACATCGCACGAAATGAGCATGTTAATGGTGGTGACTGAAAACGTTCCGCCCCGTTTGCGGGGTCGCCTTGCGGTGTGGTTGTTGGAGGTGAGGGCGGGTGTGTATGTGGGCGATGTCACTCGCCGCGTGCGTGAAATGATTTGGCAGCAATGCGAAAAAATGATCGAAGACGGCAATATCGTCATGGCGTGGGTAACGAATACGGAATCTGGCTTTGACTTTCAAACACTAGGTAACAATCGTCGGATTCCGGTGGATTTTGATGGGCTGCGCTTAGTGTCTTTCCTCCCTCCAGATAAAAAAGCTGATCCCATTTGACACATCATCAATATTTATGAGTGGTGTGTTTTTGCTCTTTAAAAATCGGTAAGATTCCGCAACCCATTTTTCTTTCGGTAGATCAATGGGTTGCATCAAGTGCGTTCCCCACATGCGTGGGGATGAACCGCGCCGCCGCGCCGCACAGCGCGCAACAAATAGGCGTTCCCCACATGCGTGGGGATGAACCGAAGATGTCAACTCCGAGAAAGCCCCCAGCAAAGCGTTCCCCACATGCGTGGGGATGAACCGGTATTTGAAATGGAAGCAACAACACAAGATCCGCGTTCCCCACATGCGTGGGGATGAACCGTGGAAAACCGCAGCGGATATTATTGATTGGTCGCGTTCCCCACATGCGTGGGGATGAACCGAATCAGTTTGGATGTTCGCTATGGAACCAGCTGCGTTCCCCACATGCGTGGGGATGAACCGAAACACTACAGATTACGAGGCCTGCAAACAATGCGTTCCCCACATGCGTGGGGATGAACCTCAACCACGACCCAGACGCGATTGCGATGCACAGCGTTCCCCACATGCGTGGGGATGAACCGTCCCATACAGCAATCAAAATATATGGGGATACGCGTTCCCCACATGCGTGGGGATGAACCGTTTTTGGGGTATATAGAGCAATACCTCAAAAAGCGTTCCCCACATGCGTGGGGATGAACCGCTCGCCTTTTATTGGAGAATTTGGAGACAGCCGCGTTCCCCACATGCGTGGGGATGAACCGAGCGCGCTGATAAATTGGAGCGAGATTACGCAGCGTTCCCCACATGCGTGGGGATGAACCGGCTTTAAAGACTATCTGCCAACCGATGGGAATGCGTTCCCCACATGCGTGGGGATGAACCGCCATGGCGAACAACAGCAGTAATTGAAAGTGAGCGTTCCCCACATGCGTGGGGATGAACCGGTCGGAGCTGTACTCATAGGACTGGCCAGCATGCGTTCCCCACATGCGTGGGGATGAACCGTTTGGGCCCGGGGGCGGATCAATATAACCACCGCGTTCCCCACATGCGTGGGGATGAACCGTAGATCATCACCAAAAACAACGACCACCACCAGCGTTCCCCACATGCGTGGGGATGAACCGGAAAATGTAAAAACATACGAACATGAGGCTGCGTGTTCCCCACATGCGTGGGGATGAACCGTTTAAAAGAAAATGATGATGCAGGACTGTTATGCGTCCCCCACATACGTGGGGATGAATCGTTCGAACCAATTTATTCATATTCAAACTTACAGAGTTCCCCTTCAACTATTGGGACGGGGGAAGAGGCGATGTTTATGAATTGGTTTCCCGAACTAATAGGTGTTTTTTCTTTTCAAGAGTGATCACCGCATAATTTTTATCATTTGCACGTTTGGTGCTGTCCACCAAAGAAGAACAATTTCTGTTTTGAATACGCAAAAAAGAGAGTGATAAGAAATCTCAGCAAAAAACAGGATATGCATTTTTTATAAAGCGATTGATTCCGTCCTAATTGTTATCAAGCGAGTATTTAACGCGCTGATGCAGATTGAAAAATTGATGTTGCGTAATAGCGGCTGCCTTGTGCAGATAGCCAAGCTTTAACTTAATTCCCTCCCATTTGATCCACATCAGCCCCCCAACTTGTATTTTTGCCGTATCAGGCAACACTTAGGCTACTGTCATTTTTACGAAAAAAGGATAGCAACCGGGTATGAGCGATGAGTCGGTAATGGTGGCGCTGGAGCAAGTCTCTTTTGGTTATGGGGCGCGCAAGATTTTGGACAACATCACCCTGCGCATTCCACGCGGTAAGGTGGTGGCGATAATGGGTGGGAGTGGCTGCGGTAAAACGACTATTCTGCGTTTAATTGGCGGGCAGGTGCGGCCAACAGCGGGCAGGGTGTTGGTGGACGGACAGTCGGTGGCGGAGCTTAATCAGCAGGATTTGTTTCTACTGCGGCGCAAAATGGGCATGTTATTTCAAATGGGTGCGCTGTTTACTGATCAAACCGTGTTTGAAAATATTGCCTTCCAAATGCGCGAGCACACCAATTTGCCGGAGGATGTCATTCGCAGCTTGGTGCTAATGAAATTACACGCGGTGGGTTTGCGCGGTGCACATGGGCTTATGCCTTCTGAACTTTCTGGCGGTATGGCGCGGCGGGTGGCATTGGCGCGCACCATTGCGCTGGACCCGCAATTAATTCTTTACGATGAACCTTTTGCGGGCCTTGACCCTATTTCCCTTGGCGTAATCGGGCGCTTGGTGCGGCGTTTTAATGATGCACTGGGCGCTACCTCTATTGTGGTGACTCACGATATTAAAGAATCCCTGAAAATTGTGGATTACGTTTATATGATCGCCGATGGCAGTGTAATTGCCGAAGGTACTCCCGCGGATATCACCCAGTCTGAACATCCGTTTCTTGCGCAGTTTGTTAATGGCAAAGCCGACGGCCCCGTGCCGTTTCATTACCCCGCGCCGGATTATGCGCAGCAATTATTGGAGCCTTCACAATGAAATTTTTATTGCAGGCGGTGGAAGCGCTAGGCCGACAGGTTACGGGGCGGTTGATATTGCTTGGTGCTATTTGTCGATTTTTTATTTCTGTCGTGGCTATGTCTGCCATGTGTTTACGCAGGCCTTGGTTAGTGGTTCGGGAAATTTACTTTATTGGTGTGCTCTCGCTGTTAATTATTATGGTTTCGGGTTTGTTTGTGGGCCTGGTGTTGGGCTTGCAAATGTACGACACACTGGAGCGTTTTGGCTCTGGTGATGGTGTGGGTATGGTTGTGGCGCTAGCCTTGGTGCGTGAGTTGGGGCCAGTGTTATCAGCATTGTTATTTTCCAGCCGCGCGGGTTCAGCGGTAACTGCCGAAATTGGTTTGATGAAGGCTACGGAGCAATTAACCGCGTTGGAAATGATGGCGATTCAACCCGTTGCGCGAGTGATTGCGCCACGTTTTTGGGCGGGTGTTATTTCACTGCCACTGTTGAATGTGATTTTTTGTGCGCTGGGTATTGGGGGCGGTTATTTGGTAGCGGTGCAATTATTGGGCGTGGATGCCGGCACCTTTTGGTCGCAGATGCAAAACGCGGTGGATTTTCATCAGGATGTAATGAACGGCATTATCAAGAGTATTATTTTTGCTTTTGCGGTGAGTTTGATTGCGGTTTATGAAGGTTATTCGGCTGTACCTACTGCTGAAGGTGTTTCGCGCGCAACAACGCGCACTGTGGTGGTTTCTGCGCTGGTAGTGCTAGCGTTGGATTTTGTATTGACAGCATTTATGTTCAGAGGATTTTAATCATGAGTCGCACCGCAGTGGATTTGTGGGTGGGTTTTTTTGTCGCCTTGGGTTTGGCGGCAATTGTTTTTTTAGCCTTGAAAGTGGCGAATCAATCCAGCTTTCGCGCAGCGCCCAGTTATGAAGTGCAGGCCTATTTCAGCAATATTGGCGGATTAAAAATGCGTGCGCCGGTAAAAAGTGCAGGCGTGGTGGTGGGGCGCGTAACTCATATTGAATTGGACACTGACAGTTATCAGGCCAAAGTCAGCATGGCGATTGAAAACCGCTATCAATTTAGTGTGGATTCATCGGCCAGCATTATCACTTCGGGTTTGTTGGGCGAGCAGTACGTTGGTATTGATGTGGGCGCAGAGGAGGAAATGCTTGAGGCGGGCGACACTATAGAATTCACTTCATCTGCACTCTTGTTGGAAAAACTGATCGGCCAATTTGGATTAAATTCGGCTTCTGGTTCCGCCACACCAGCGCCTGCTGCGGCGTCTGGCACAGAAGTAGGAGAGGGGGCTAACCGTGAATAAAATTGCATCAATATTGCATCAAAAAAGCATAACTATTTTTTTACCAGCGATGGTTTTTTTGCTGTCGATCACTGCTTGGGCACAACCGGCTGGCACCCCCAAGGATCCGGTAGTGGTAATGCAGGCGGCGATTGAAAAAGTCTTGGCGCAATTAAAAACCAATGAGGCGCTTTATCAGGAAAATCCTGAGCAGTTGCGCGCGCTGGTTGCTGAGTCGGCCCTGCCGTATTTGGCCACTACGCGTATGGCGCAGTTGTCGCTAGCCAAACATTGGCGCAGCGCTTCGGCGCAACAGCGGGAAGTATATTTGCGCGAGTTTCAGCGCTACCTGATTCGCACTTACACCAAAACACTTTATCTCTATCGCAATACACAGCCTGAAATGTTGGGACGCGATAATAAAATGGGTAATTCGTCCGAGTCCAAAACTACTCTGAAAATGCGTGTTAATAATGAGCGCGGAGAACAGGTGATTCTTTTTCTGCGGCTGGAATTGCACCAGCAAGAGTGGAAAATTGTGGACGTGAATGTGGAGGGCATCAGTTTGGTGGTGACTGCGCGCGGCGCATTTGATGAAGAAATTAATCGCATCGGTCTGGACGCATTCCTTCAGCATTTAACGGAACAAAATAATCAGGCGGCAACAAACCATGAGTGAGATTCAGGTGCATGAGGGGGTGATTTTTGTGCGCGGCGAGGTCAGCTTTGAAACACTCAGCCAATTGCGCAAAGCCTTGACCTCCAGTATCCAGCCCGGTGTACACACACTGGATTGCAGTGATACCGGCAAGGTCGACTCCTCCATAGCAGCGCTGTTGTTGGCAGCGGTAAGCCTGGCTCATGCGCAAGAGTTAAGCCTTGTGGTCAGGCAATTGCCATCTGCTGCCAGTAAACTGCTCAAACTCTATGATCTGGATGGCATTATTCATTGCCAGTGATTCCGTACAGAAGTTTGTGTATCGATCATTCGCATCAGTCTGTTTATACTCTGATTGATTTTTTTGTGGCTGACGTTTCTCGCGGCCGATTCTTCTTGCGGATGAGACTTCATGAAATACGACATAGTCGTTATAGGTGCAGGTATTCAAGGCGCTGGTGTGGCTCAGGCAGCGGCAGCGGCGGGCTACTCGGTTTTAGTGGTCGAGCAAACAGCACCGGCAGCGGGCACTTCATCCAAGTCCTCTAAATTAATTCATGGCGGCTTGCGCTATTTGGAATCGGCCCAGTTTGGTTTGGTGCGCGAAAGTTTGCGCGAGCGCGCCTTATTGCTGCGCCTTGCGCCCGAGTTGGTAAAGCTGCGCCCATTGCATATTCCTGTTTATGAAAATTCCACACGCACAGCGCTGACTATTCGCACCGGGCTAAGTTTGTATGCGACTTTGTCGGGGTTTGATCGCAACAGTTTATTCAGGCAGTTACCTCACGCCGAGTGGGATCAGTTGACAGGTTTAAACCAACAGGGGCTCAAAGCTGTTTTTCGTTACAACGAAGCACAAACTGACGATGCCGCGCTGACGCGTGCGGTGCTGCAATCGGCGGTGCTGTTGGGTGCGGATTTATCAATGCCTGCGCGTTTTGTGGGGGCTGAGCGCAATGGCCAGTGCTGCAAGGTGGATATAGAAACGGATGCTGGTCAGCAGCAATCCATCAGCTGCCGGGTATTGGTGAATTGCGCTGGCCCCTGGGCGACAGAGGTTTTATCCAATATCAAGCCGGCGGTGAAACATCCACCGGTAGAACTGGTGCAGGGCAGTCATTTATTGCTGCCACCGCTCTTGTCCCAGTACTTTTATCTTGAAGCCCCCAGTGATCAGCGCGCCGTGTTTGTACTGCCATGGGAGGGGAAATTAATGGTGGGTACTACCGAAAAACCCTATCAGGGGCGTCCGGATCTGGCCTACTGCAGCGAGCAGGAACAGGCCTATTTACTGGCTACTCTCAAGCACTATTTCCCGGCCCTGGCTCTCGATGACACTCAGGTAGAAACCTTTGCCGGTTTGCGTGTATTACCCAAGAGCGATAAAGCGGCATTTGGTCGCTCGCGAGATGTGATTTTTTCGGTAGACGATGAGCATCATCCGCGGGTGCTGAGTGTGATGGGGGGCAAGTTGACCACCTACCGTGCAACGGCTGAGGCGGCTCTTGCGCGCATCATGCCTTCGCTCCCCACCAAAGAGCGGCGCGCCGATACCCGGTTGGTGTCGCTGATTCCTGTCCATTAAAATCCCGTCATCCGTTTGGTGTTTGTACCAGCAGTTTTTTTGCGCTTGGCCGTTGGTCTGGCGCTTTGCTGCCGTTAAAATGGCGGCCGTTTTTGTCCCCCTTTGGTTTTGCCTCTTTGGTCAGCGGTCTCACCGCTAAGGACTCCTTGTGAATTTTACTGGCGCGCACATTCTCTCCATCAAACAATTTGAACGCGCGGATATCCAGCGCATTTTTGACGTGGCCGATGCCATGGAACCCTATGCCCTGCGCCGTAAGGTCACGCGCGTATTAGAGGGGGCGATTTTGGGCAATATGTTTTTTGAACCCAGTACCCGCACCCGGGTGAGCTTTGGTTCCGCCTTTAACCTGTTGGGCGGCAATGTGCGTGAAACGACGGGTTTTGAAAGTTCATCCCTTACCAAAGGCGAGTCGCTGTTTGATACCGCGCGGGTGTTGTCTGGCTACAGCGATGTCATTTGTATGCGCCATCCCCAGGCCGGTTCAGTGGCGGAGTTTGCTGAGGGAAGCCGCGTTCCGGTGCTCAATGGTGGCGATGGCGCCAATGAGCACCCAACCCAGGCTTTGTTGGATTTGTACACCATCCGCAAAGAGCTGCGTTCCAATGGTCGCGGTATCGATGGCCTGCGCATTGCCATGATTGGCGATTTAAAACACGGCCGTACCGTACATTCGCTGTGTAAATTGTTGTGCCTGTTTCAAAACGTCAGCCTGTGCTTGGTATCACCCAAAGAGCTGGCTATGCCGGAATATATAGTGGAGGAGCTGCGCGCCGCAGGCCACAAGGTGGTGATTACCGATGAGCTGGCGTCCAGCATCGGCAATATTGATATCGCCTACTCAACCCGCATTCAGGAGGAGCGTTTTGCCAGTAAGGAGGAGGCTGATTTATATCGCGGCCGTTTCCGCCTGAATCAATCCATTTACACCCAGTACTGCGAACCCAATACGGTGATTATGCACCCGCTGCCGCGTGATTCCCGCGCCGATGCCAATGAGTTGGATAATGACTTGAATGCCAATCCGAACCTGGCAATTTTCCGTCAGGCCGATAATGGTGTGTTGGTACGTATGGCACTGTTTGCGCTGGTGTTGGATGTGGCGGATCAGGTAGACAAGTATGCACGCGAGGTGAATTGGTATAACTCGCTGCGCAGCAATTAATCAGTTTGAAATACAGCCCGGTCAGCAGTCCGGGCATGTAATGTTATGGTGTCGGCCCACCGGCGATTAGTGTGTATCGTTGAGCAGTTTGACGATGGCATTAAGCAGGGCCGGTGCGCTGAGGCTCTTGTCAAAAAAGCGGGTGATTTTTAATTTGTCGCCCAGTGCTTCCAGTTCCGCATCCTTTTGCTCACTAACCAATGCCAGCTGACAGTTAGCTGTTTTGGGTGTGCGCGCCAGCCAGTTGCATAACTCTATGCCCGCCTGGGTATCAACAATTCCTGTGCCTAGCAGAATTAAATCCGGGTGTAGCTCAACTGCCAATTCCAAGCACTCGTGATGGGTTTCAGCCGTCAACAAATTGAAGTGTGCCTGCAAGCAAACGCTGAAATGGCGGATCAAATCCTGATCGGTATCCGCCAATAAAATGGTTTTGTGAGTTGCGACTTCTTCCACCCAGCTTCTGTTGCGCCCCGCACGCTTGGCTTTATACAAGGCGCGGTCGGCATTTTTGATTAGCTCTTCCAAGTCATGGCCGGTGGTGCGTAAGCAGGTAGCGCCGCCAATGCTCGCGGTTACCCAGGAATCGGTGGGCGATATATCGTGGCGGATCTTGAGTTCAGCCAGCGCCTCACCAATCGATTCTGCGACGCGCATAGCGCCTTTGGCATCGGTTTCTGGCAGCAACACAATAAACTCTTCGCCACCATAGCGCCCGAGGATATCACTGGTGCGATGCAGGCAGCCCTTGATTGCCTGACTGACTTTTTTCAAACAGCTGTCACCGGCCGGGTGGCCGTAGTGGTCGTTGAACAATTTGAAGTGATCTACATCGATCATCAAGGCGCTAATCGGTTGCTGATGGCGCTTTGCCTGTGACCACTGCTGCTGCGCCAGCTCATTGAAGGTGCGGCGATTGTAGATTTGGGTGAGGCTGTCCAGTTGGCTAAGAGCTTCTAACTCAGCATTGAGCTGGTTGAGCTGGTCGCGCATTTCAGCGATGCGTTCCATAGCGCGGATTTTGGCTTTAATGATCATAAAGCTCACTGGCTTGATGAGGTAATCATCACCACCCGCTTCGATACCTTCGCGGTAGTTTTCATCCTCGTTCAAACCGGTTACAAAAATAATTGGAATCCAGTGGCCGGCAAGCCATTCGCGGATCAGGCGGGTAGTTTCAAAACCATTCAGGCCGGGCATTTCCACGTCCATAATGATCATATCTACCGGCGTATTTTCGAGCAGTTGCAGCGCTTCTTCGCCGCTGCGGGCAATTAGCGGCTCGTGGCCCGCGTCGATGATGTAGCTGCGCATGGCATGGCGCAGGGTTGCACTGTCTTCAACCAGCAAAATTTTCATAGGGCAGGGAGGGTAGTCTGGGCAGTTAGCACACAGCAGAGTGTAGCCGCTAAACGCGCGTTGTATATTATGTTTTGGCGCTATTTTAAACATCGCTCGCCGCTGCGTTAAGCAATTGCATAAGCAGGCGACAGTTTTTTGTTGGCTTCGCTGTGTGTGTCACAAATCAATCAGGAATGAGCCAAATATATGGCGGATTAATCATCCTTATTCATCGGCATGATCTACATAAAACCATTTGCCCAAGCTTTTGGTGAAGCGGGAAATTTCATGGTGCTGCCGGAGTTGCCCCTGCTGGCGATAGATAGCGACAAACTCCACTATGCCTGTGTCGTCCTGTTCACCGCCTTGTTGGGTGGCAAGAATTTGTAAGCCCAGCCAATCGCAGCTTTCAGCCCAGGCGCGAATATCGTTCTTGTTAGAGCGTAGGCGCTGCTCTGCACTCCAGGTATCCCAGAGGTAGTCAACCGCCACTAAACTATGGGCGCTGTAACGGGAGCGCATCAAGGCTTCGGCAGTGGGCGCGTTACGCTTGCGCTGGATAAAGTCCAGGCAGCATTCCTGCAGTGTTTTTGTGCTGCCACAAGGGCAGGGGGCGTGAGGGTTGTGGCTGGCTTGTGGTGGCATTTTGCGACCCTTTTCGGTATTTTGTGCGCCTATTTTGGCCGGCAACGCACACTTATGCAAAGCACACCCAATACCAGCACATTCGGGATGGCATGCCTGCACGGATTGCCCCGCCAGACACAAACTGCAGTTAAAACTCGCATTAGCCCTACCAGATGACTCCCGTTTATGACTGATTTTGATGATATTCGCCCCTACCGCGATGACGAAGTTCGCCCTACGCTTAATCGCCTTTTAGCTGACCCGGAATTTACCGATGCGGTTGCGCGCCTGCGTTTCCCCAAGGCGAACCAATGGTTTGGTTGGGCGCTCAAACCCTTGGTGAAAGCCAAATTGACCCAGCAGTTGGCGTCCATTAATGACGTTGAAGGCTTTCAGCATGTGGTAGAGAAATACATGGCGAGCATGATGGCAACGCGCGTCAAAGCGCTCACCTCCTCGGGCTTAGATAAGTTGGATAAAAAAACCGCGTATCTATTTATCAGCAACCACCGCGATATTGCGATGGACCCGGCATTTGTTAACTGGGTGCTCTACCACAACAACAGCAATACCCTCCGCATTGCCATTGGCGACAACCTGCTCACCAAACCCTTTGTGTCTGACTTAATGCGCCTGAACAAAAGTTTTATTGTGAATCGCTCGGCGCAGGCGCCGCGTGAGAAATTAAAAGCTGCAAAATATTTGTCGTCTTATATCCATCATTCTATTTGCAACGAGCACTCCAGTATTTGGATCGCCCAGCGCGAAGGCCGCGCCAAAGATGGTTTTGATAAAACCAACTCCGCAGTACTGGGGATGATCGCCCTGAATAAACCCAAAACCGAAGAATTGGCGACCTACATTCGCCAACTGCGCATTGTGCCGGTATCCATTTCTTACGAGCTTGATCCTTGCGATGCGGCCAAGGCGCGCGAATTGTATTTGCAGCGCACCCAAGGCAGTTACCAAAAAGAAGAGCACGAGGATGTCAAAAGCATCGCCATGGGAATTGCGGGCGACAAGGGCAATGTGCACCTGGCGTTTGGCGATATTTTGGATGCGGATTACCGCGATACCGATGAGCTGGTCGCCGCGCTGGATAAACAAATTCTGGGCAACTACGTGCTGCATGCCACCAACTGTTTTGCCTACGAAATGCTGCACAACCAAGTGCCTGCGGTGAATTATGGGGTTAACAACACACCTTATAACCCCGCGCAATTAACCGCAGAAAAAGCCGCATTCGCCGCACGCATGGCGGCCATTCCCGAAGGGCAGCGTGAAATTGCGCTGGGCATTTATGCCAACCCGGTGGTGAGTAAATTGAGCAACCCTATCTAATGCTTAGCGATGATCTGAAAAAACAGATTCAAACGGCCTACAGCACTTTTTTGGAAAATAAAGGCTTGAAGCCGCGCTACGGCCAAAAATTGATGATTGCCGAAATTGCCAAAACCCTCGGCAGTATCGAACTGGATGATGAAAATCATCGTTTGATTGAAGAGCGCGCCGGCGGTCATATTTGTGTGGTGGAGGCGGGTACGGGCACGGGTAAAACCATCGCTTATTTATTGCCGGCCTTGGTCGTGGCAAAAGCGCTTGGTAAAAAACTGGTGGTGTCCACGGCTACCGTGGCGCTGCAAGAGCAGATTGTGAATAAAGATTTACCGGATTTGCATCGCAACAGCGGGCTGAATTTTTCTTTCACCCTCGCTAAAGGGCGCGGCCGCTATTTGTGTTTGAGCAAGCTGGATAATTTGATTGCCGAATATGAAAGCGGCATCAACCCCACCCAAGCGTTGTATGAAGATGAATACCCCAGCGTTTCTGCGCAAAGCATAAAACTCTATCAAAATATGGTGGAGTCACTCGCCGCGAATAAATGGAATGGCGAGCGCGATACCTGGCCACAAGCGCTGGAGCAAAATGAGTGGCAAATTATTACCACGGATCATCGCCAGTGCACTGGCCGCCGCTGTTCCAATGTAACTGTGTGCAGTTTTTTTAAAGCGCGCGATTCGATGCACGCGGTGGATTGTATTGTCACCAATCACGATTTAGTGCTTGCCGATCTAGCCCTCGGCGGCGGCGCTATTTTGCCTGCGCCGGAAGACGCAATTTTTGTCTTTGACGAAGGCCATCATCTGCCGCAAAAAGCGCTCAGCCACTTTGCGCACCACAGTCGCATGCTCTCCACCAGCAAGTGGTTGGATCAATGCAACAAAGCCTTGGGTGCCATACTCGGCGCGGTGAGCGGCGCTGGCAATGTGGATCGCTATGGCGAGCAGTTGCCTGCGGCCTTAATCGACTGCAAACAGCGACTGGATCAACTCTACCCGGTGTTTGATCAACTCGCGCAAACCATTGCTTTTGATGATCGCCAAAATCACTACCGTTTTGATAACGGCGTTATTCCGCAGGATTTATTGGTTCCCTGTGTGGAGTTGTACAAAGGTTTTGATCGCCTGAGCGAACTGCTCAAAAAAATGTGCGACGAATTAAATCAGGCCATGGAAGACGCCCACTGCCCAGTGCCCAAAATTGATTTGGAAAATAATTACCCTGTGCTCGGCACCTGGCAGGCGCGCGCAGAAGCTAATCGCGATTTATGGGCGAGTTTTGCCACGCCCGATAAACCCGGCAGCGTGCCCAAAGCGCGCTGGATCACTCCGGTCGATAACAGCGGCAGTTTGGATTTGGAAATTTGCTCAAGCCCAATTCTCGCCGCCAAAACCCTGGAATATAGCCTGTGGGAAAAAGCCTGCGGCGCGGTGATTACCTCAGCAACGCTTACGGCACTGGGCAATTTTCAGCGTTTTCAAATGCGCGCCGGCACACCGGCAGATGCGAATTACCACGTAGTGCCCAGCCCGTTTAATTTTCAGCAAGCCACACTGGAAATTCCCTCGGCGGCGGTGGAAGCCACCAATGCCGATGTGCACACCCTTGCGATTATCGACGACCTACCCAATTTGATTGACCCCGATGCCGGCACGCTGGTTCTGTTTTCATCGCGCAAACAAATGCTGGATGTGTTGGAAGATATGCCGCAAGACTTGCGCGAGATTATTCTGGTGCAGGGCGATCACTCCAAACAGGAAATGCTGGTGCAGCACAAACAGGCGATTGATGGCGGACGTGGCAGTGTGTTGTTTGGTTTGGCGAGTTTTGCCGAAGGCGTGGATTTACCGGGCAAATATTGCACCCATGTGATTATTGCCAAATTGCCCTTTGCCGTGCCGGATGATCCGATTGAGGCGTCATTATCGGAATGGATTGAAGCGCGCGGCGGCAATGCGTTTATGGAAATTACTGTGCCCGATGCCTCGCTGAAATTAATTCAGGCCTGCGGCCGTTTGCTGCGCACCGAGACTGATACCGGCAAAATCAGTTTGTTGGATCGACGCATTATCACCAAACGTTACGGCAAAGCGATTTTAAATTCGCTGCCACCTTTTACCCATATTGTGCACAAATAAACGAGTGAAACCTTAATGACCAACCTGCATATTTCCGTTGCGGCGGTATTGATGGATGTGGAGGCTGAGCTGCGCCGTTTGCAGTTGTGGGAAGCAGAAATGATTGCTGAGGAAGCGCTGGCGAGTACCGAACCTTTTGCGCTGGATACCATGACTTTTCCGCAATGGCTGCAATTTATGTTGCTGCCGCGCCTCTATGCACTTATCGAACAACAACAAGATTTACCCGGTTATTGTTCGGTGGCGCCTATGGCGGAGGAATATTTTTCGGTGCTGAATTTACATTCCGCGCCACTGGTGGCGCACTTGCAAAAAATTGATCAACTGCTGACGCGCAGCTAAGCATTGCGGCAGGCTTACGCCTCCGCAATCGCTCCTTTATTAATTCCTTCATAGGCTTTCACGCGCACAAAACTCTCAGGGTTCTCCTGGCGGGTTTTTTGTGCGATGTGGTGCGCAATAAATTCAACGGTAGTGTCGGTATCCAGCAAATAGCAGCAGCGCTGGGGCAGGGTAATCTCGAATTGCCCCTGCTCGGCGTTGTAGGCAAAGTGATAATAATCCACACCTTGATGCTGCGGTTTTGCCACTAAATCTTCACGGGTTCCCAAATAAATATCACGCCATTCATCGGCCCACTGTTGCTCCAGTTTGGGGGATTTTTTGCCATTAGCCCAAATGTCGATGCGCGAGCGGTGCCCATGGGCAATGCGCTGGCAATTACCACGGTGCTTTTTTAAACCGTGGCTGTAGTGATAGTAAGCACCATTGATGGTTTCCAGGGTGAAGTCTAGCTCCAGGCGCGCCACACTCATCGGGAAGTGTTGTTTAAGCTGGCTAATGCACCATTGCGCCACCGATTCTTCGGTGAGTATTTCTGCATCTACCAAGGCGATGGCATCGCGCGGGGAGCGGGTATGTAAGAACTCGCCTTGGTCGCCAAACTGCCAGTGAATACTCAAAAAATCACCGTCTTCTTCAATGCGAATGTGCGGTGATTGAGTGGGCACTGCCAAACGGTGATCCAGTTCAGTATCCAGCCAATGGCGGATCACTTTTTTCACTGTGCCGAAGTCGCACACCATGCCTTGTTCATCCAGCTCGCCGTGTAAACGCACGTTTGCCAGCCAGGTTTCACCCAGCAAACCACGTTGGGGATCCAGAAAACTGAAATCGACATTGGTGAGGTTATCGACAAACAACAACATAAGATTGGCCACTCAACTAAATAGAGAAAACGTTGGGCGCTATGATATCACTTAGTCTTGCCAAGCGGGCCTGATGCTGTTTTAAGGCTGGGTAAGCGTTTGAAAATGCGACACCTCGTTATCGCAAATCACGCAGTGCTGGGCTATCCTGAACGGATTGAAAATGCGTTGCACGAGGGAATCGCACAAGGTGAAGTCTGTGCTGGGAAGTTGGGTCAAAGTCGCTGGTCGACATTTGTTTTATTCTGGCGTGGTTGTTTTACTCTCCACGCCTTTTTTTGTTGCTTCGGCATATGCGTCCGAGGCGAGCTTGCGTGTTGCGTTTGTCTATAACTTTTTAAAGTTTATTGAGTGGCCCCAAGCCAAAAATCAACCAATATCGCTATGTGCCTTGGGTGCTGGTGAAGCGACCCGCCAGGCCTTGGCGCAGGTTGAAAAAAAGTCCCGTCAGCAACGCCCCGTCCATATCATCTACCTCGACAATAACGCCGATGTAGGAAATTCCCTCGATAGTTGCCAACTGGTTTACCGGCCAGTTAGTGGTGAACACCTGTTATTGCCTCAATTGTTGCCTTCGGGGGTGTTATTGGTTGCCGATGAGCCAAGTGCTTCCGACAGCCAGGTAGGTATAGCGCTTATTCGTACCACTGATAACCGCATCGAGTTTCTCATCAATAAACAGGCGGTAATGCGCTCCGGGGTGAAGATCAGTAGCCAGCTGCTCAAACTGGCCAAAAAACCTAAAACGGAGCGTCGCTAACTATGCCGCAGATGACGCCCGGTACCTCGCTCACACGTAAGATCAGCTTGCTTGCCATGCTGCTAACTAGTATCGCGGTATTGGGTGCAGCACTCGCAACCAGTTGGCAGCAGTACAACTATCTAGTCACCCAGGTAAACAATCAGCTGCAAATTCTGGCGGAGGCAACTGCGCTGAATATGGCTGCGCCAAGTATGTTTACCGACCGGGATGCAGCGCAGCAAACCCTTGCCGTATTGCGCGTGGAACCCAAGGTGACGGCAGCGCGCCTGATGCTGTCCAATGACCAGTTATTGGCGGAGTACCGGGCATCGTCAGTTACTGGGCATCCCGTTTACGATACCCAGGTCAGGGCAGAAGTTTTCTGGGCGGATGAATCGCTGGGTTACTTGGAGCTTGATGTCACGTTAAAACCACTGCGCCAACAATTTTATGGCCAGATTGTGTGGGTGTTGGCGGCGGCGTTGGTAGCGCTATTGGTATCTGGCGTTTTGGCCTGGATGCTTATCTCTCGCGTTATGCGGCCTTTGGGGAGTTTGAGTGAGCTGGCGCAGCGAGTGGGTGATCAAGGGCATTACGATGCGCGTGCGCCCGAGCCTGCCGTTCAAGATGAAGTGGGGTTACTGACAAAACGCTTTAACGCCATGCTGGATCGCATTGAAATGCAAGACAGTGAGTTGCGCCAGAATCAGGAATTGCTTGAGCAGCGGGTACTCGAGCGCACCCTGGAGCTGCAGTACGCGCGTGAACTGGCGGAGGCCGCCAGTAAGGCTAAAAGTGATTTCCTGGCGGTGATGAGCCATGAAATTCGCACACCCCTGAACGGTATTATGGGGATGACGGGCCTCTTGTTGGAAACATCTCTGGATAGCAAGCAAAAACGTTTTGCCCGCGTCGCGCGTCGCTCCAGTGAAGACTTGTTACTTATCATCAACGATATCCTTGATTTTTCCAAAATCGAAGCCGGCAAGTTGGAGTTGGAGTTAATGCCATTCCAGCTCAATACGTTGATTGAAGATATCGCTGAACGCTATGCCCCGATTGCCCAGGGTAAAGGTCTCGAATTGCTATGCCGAACGCCTGTGCCACCGGTAACGGTCGTGGGCGATGGCCCGCGCCTTGGGCAAGTCATTACCAACTTATTGGGCAATGCAATCAAGTTCACGGAAAGCGGTGAGGTGGAGCTGAGCCTGCTCTCTGTTGCAGACAAAGAAGCGCAATTGCAATTGCGGTTTTCCGTGCGCGATACCGGCATAGGCATTTCACCTGAGCAGAGTGCAAAGCTATTCCAGTCTTTCACCCAGGCCGACAGCTCCATGTCCCGCAAATATGGTGGCACTGGCCTTGGTTTGGCGATCTCCCAGCGGTTGGTGGAAATGATGGGTGGGCAAATCCAGCTGGAAAGTGAACCGGGTAAAGGCAGCCGTTTCTATTTTGATTTATTGCTGGAAAAGTCATCGGCATTGGTAACCAACAGTGCCCCTGTTCCCGATACTCCCGCAATTAAACCTCTACGAGTTTTGGTCGCAGATGATAGCGATGCCGGGCGCGACATCCTCAGTGGTTATCTCACTGCTTGGGGAATTAATCCGGTTTTGGCGGAATCAGGCGCAGAAACGCTGGCACTTCTCAATAAGCAGGCAAAAACCGACGCACCCTTTGAGCTGTTGCTGGTGGACTGGTCAATGGCTGATATGAATGCCAGTGCGATATTGGACAGCTTGGCGGCCTCACCCATTTTTTTGCCACTTGTTGTGATTATCCTTTGTCCTGCGGGCGTGTCTATTCAGGAGTCTTTGGCGCGGCGCGCATTGTTACTGGTTAAACCGGTACGCCAAGCAGAACTACGGGATCTGATCGCCCAGGTAGCTGCAGGTGATTTCATCTATCAACCCTTGAGCGGCAAAGAGTCAGTGACACAGCTCAAACCGATTCAGGCCTCTGCAGCATCGGCAGCATTTGGCGAGTCAACAATTGTGCTGCGCGGCAGGGTTTTGCTGGCAGAGGATAATCTGGTTAATCAGGAAGTGGCGAAAGCTATGTTGCAGCAAATGGGGCTGGAGATAAGCATCGCCAACAATGGCCAAGAAGCGCTGGCGCTGGTGGAGCGTGAATCCTTTGATCTGGTATTGATGGATTGCCAGATGCCAATCATGGATGGTTTTGAAGCAAGCCGCCAAATTCGCGCCTATGAACAGGCCAGCAAATTATCCCCACTCCCGATTATTGCGCTCACCGCTAACGCCATTAGTGGTGATCGTGAATATTGTTTGGCACAGGGCATGAGCGATTATTTAAGCAAGCCATTTTCCCAGCAGCAGCTTGCCCAGATGCTCAGTCGCTGGTTGCCCGAGCAAGCCGCCGATGACGCAGCTGCAAGCCCGACGCTCATTGAAATTGATCAGCAAGTCATTCGCCAATTACAGGCATTGCGTGCCGGTTTGCTGCCAAAAATTATTGGGTTGTTTCGCAATGCTGGCCCCGGGCTATTGAAACAATTAACACAAGCTGTCGCAGAAGCGGACAGTAATTTGCTCTACAAAACGGCACACAATTTAAAAAACAGCGCTGCTAATCTGGGTCTTGTTGATCTGGCTGCAGCCTGTCGAGATTGTGAAGCCAACGCGCGCAATGGTGAGATGGAAAATGCCGCGCATCAGGTTGACAGTATTTTACGGCTCTATGATTTATCGCTAGAAGGTTTGGCGGAATTGGAGCGAAAGGAGTTGTCCGCATGAAAGATACTCACCCAATGTTTGAACCGGAGCGTAAT
Source organism: Cellvibrio fontiphilus (assembly GCF_042646205.1). NCBI lineage: Bacteria > Pseudomonadati > Pseudomonadota > Gammaproteobacteria > Cellvibrionales > Cellvibrionaceae > Cellvibrio > Cellvibrio fontiphilus. Next base: position 432,930 of record NZ_JBHRTF010000006.1, read on the forward strand.
GTTACGCCCGACACCAGCGTGCCGCTGATCACTCTGGGCGACACACGCTCCAGCCTCGTGCTTGTGATCGATGATGACGAAGCGGCGCGCCTGATGACCAACATTACTTTGGAGCAAGCAGGCTTTCAGGTGATGGAAGCGGCAGATTGCGCTTCGGCGCGCGCGCGTTTTGCTGAGCGAAAACCCGATATTGTCCTGCTTGATGTGTTGCTACCCGACGGTGACGGCTTTAGTTTGTGCCGGGAATTGCTGCAGGATCCAAGAGGTCGTGATTTACCGATTGCGATGGTGACAGGTTTGGGGGATATCGAATCCATTCACCTTGCCTACGAATCCGGAGCCACCGATTTTATTACCAAGCCAGTCAGTTGGGGCTCTTTGCCTTATCGATTGCAATTTATTTTGCGCGCTAAAAAAGCATTTCATGATGTGAGTGTGAGCGAAGGTAAAACCCGCGCATTGCTCGCGGGCATTCCCGACATGATTATGCGTATTGATCGCGATGGACAAGTCATTGATATGCAAGTGGGTTCCTACACTCACGAAATGGATCAGTGGGTCAGTTACGATGAAATTAGCGGGGAAGGGCATTTGCCTGCCCCTGTCTATCGCATTCTTGCACCGCAAATCAGGCGTGTGTTTGCGGGTCGTGGCGAGCAATTGGTGGAGTTTGAATGGTCGCCCTCTAATGCTGTGGTGCGCACTTGGGAGGCGCGCATCATGCTGCGCGAGCAGCAAGAGATAGTGATGGTGATTCGCGATATCACCCAGCGCAAACATCAGGAAGCCGAGCTGCGTTTATGGGCCAAGGTGTTTGAAGGTAGCAACGAGGCGATCATGATTTTGGATGCGCAATTTCGCATAGTCCTGGTCAACAAAACCTACGAAAAAATGATGGGTTTTGCCGCTCATGAAGTCCTGGGTGTGGATGCCGCTCAAGTGGGCGCAAGCCAGCATCCACGTGGCTTTTTTCGCAATTTGATTGCAGTGCTTAATGAGCGCGGTGCCTGGCTGGGGGAGTTGTCCAACCAACGCAAAAACGGCGAGGTATTTCCCTCTTGGTTTTCTATTAGTCGCGTATTGGGTGGCGACGGTTTAATTGAAAACTACATTGCGATTTTTACCGATATTTCCGAGCGCAAAAAATCGCGTGAGCGGCTCGACTTCCTTGCGCATCACGATAGCCTTACCGAATTACCTAATCGCACCTTGCTCAATGATCGCCTGGAAATGGCAATCAATACTGCCAAGCGGCGCGAAGAAAAAGTAGGGCTGCTGTTTATTGATTTGGATCGGTTTAAAAATATCAATGATTCACTTGGCCATGCGGCAGGTGACCAAATTCTGCGACAAACAGCCAAACGGCTAAAAAATGTGATTCGCAATGACGACACGGTTGCCCGCTTGGGCGGCGATGAATTTGTGGTGTTATTACCGCGGGTGCAAGACGAGCGAAGCCTTGCGGAGGTCGCGATTAAAGTGCGCGAGGAATTATTAAAACCCTATTCAGTAGAAGAAATGCCCTTACACCTCAGCCCGAGTATTGGCATTGCGGTGTACCCCGATGATGGCGATTCACCCAGCGAGCTGATTAAAAATGCTGACGCGGCTATGTATCTCGCCAAGGAAAAAGGGCGCAACAATTATCAATTTTATACACCGCTATTAAATTCCCGCACATTGGATCGCCTTAAGCTGGAATATGACCTGCGTATGGCATTGGAACTGGGCCAACTTGAGTTGCATTACCAGCCGCAGGTGGATGCCCATAACCAGCGGTTATACGGTGCAGAAGCGCTTATTCGTTGGCGACACCCCGAGCGCGGGTTGATTCCACCCAACGATTTTATTCCCCTGGCGGAGGAAATAGGCCTGATTATTCCTATCGGTAATTGGGTCATCGCCCAGGCGGCTCACCAGCTGACCTTGTGGGAGCAGGCAGGTGTTGCACCTGTAGTTGTCAGCGTCAATATCTCTGCATTGCAGTTTCACCAACCCGGATTTTTGGAGGAAGTACAAACCATCATGCTCGCGGCAGGTGCTGCGCCCCATTCGCTGGAGCTGGAGCTGACGGAGAGTATGTTGATGAGTGATATGGATACGTCCATACAGGTATTGCAGCGTTTTCGTGATCTGGGTTACCGCATCGCTATTGATGATTTTGGTACGGGCTTTTCCTGTTTGAATTATTTGCGCCGCTTGCCGGTAAATATTTTAAAGATCGATCAATCCTTTGTTCGTGACATGCAATCCGATGAGGCTTCGCTGGCAATTGTCAGCTACATCATTCGGCTCGCACAGTCACTGGGTATGGATACCATTGCGGAAGGGGTAGAAACCGAACACGAACTTTCACTCTTGTTGAATGAGGGGTGTAAGTTGGTTCAGGGTTATCACTTTTCCAAAGCCTTACCGCCAGCGCAATTTGATGCCTGGCTAACCCAGTGGTCAGCAGCTTAGGGTTTGCTGCCACTGACTGGCATGATTTGGGTCCGGTGTTTTTATGCCCGGTAATATTGACGTGGAGAATTCCATTATGGTGATCAAACCAAAGGCTTATCAGTTACAGCGCGGCTTGTTGGCATTAGTTTGTATGCTGTGTATTAGCGCGCGTGCTGACGATTTTGCCTACCTTGAACTGAGCCTGGAGCAGCTGTTGGAAACACCGGTAACCGGCTCAACACTGACGGAAGAGTCGCTGAAAACCGTGCCGGCAGCCGTATCGGTTTTCACCCATGAGCAGATTGAACGCCTGGGTGTGGATTATCTCCACGAACTCCTGGGCTTGGTGCCTGGTTTCCAATTTAATCGCAATGCCAATTCCGGTTTGGCCTACACCTACAGTGCCCGCGGTCGCCGCACTACACACGTCTCGCTGGAAGTGTTGTTATTGGTGGATGGCAAACCGTTTAATGACCCGCGTGGCGGCAGCCCGGATGTCACAATGCCACTGTTTCCTCTGGCGCAGGTGGAGCGTGTGGAAGTTATTCGCGGCCCCGGCTCGGCGGTGTACGGCAGCTCTGCCTTTACCGGTGTGATCAACATTATTACGCGCAAACAGCAAAAGGCCCTCGCGGTAGGCCTTGGCAGTGAAGAGCGCCGTGCAGTGGATGCGCTTTGGAGTCATGCGGGTGATGAATGGGTGGCCGACGCTTATTTACATGCGTATGAAGACAAGGGCCAGGCGCTGGGCATCACCGACAGCTTTACTCGTTTGCCTTTGCAATCCGAAGACCCGCGCCGGGTGATTAACATGGACCTAGGGCTAGGGCATGGAAAAACCCTTGTTGACCTGACGTATTACCGCGGTGAATCAGAAGATTTTTATTTGTCAGAAAATACGGCCAATGAAGTAAATGATCATGCGCGGGAATTATGGAATCTGAGTGTCGATCAGGGAATTGAATGGACTCCCGCCATTAAGTCCAATTTGTCGCTAAGTTATCAGCGATTTACATTTGAGCTGGAGGGTTTTGTTCAGGGGTCCGGAGCATTAGCGGCGGTCAGCCTGCCCAGCAGTACCGATCCGTTTCGGATTCAGGCAACACAAGCTGGAGAGAGTTACCGTTTAGCCTACACCACTGATTGGACTATCGATGCGCAATCCAGCGCTCAATGGGGCCTGCAAGCTGCGCGTCATGAAGAAATAGAAGCCCGCGCTTACAGCAACTACAACCTGGTGCAACTCATCCAGCGACAATTCCCCATCACTTATTACGGCGCAATGAGTGAGCGCACCCCCCTTGGTATTTCCGGTTCACAGGAAACCATGGGGATTCATGGACAATACATTCGCAGTTTGCGCGACACCACCCGTTTGACGATTGGTGGCCGGTATGATGATTACTCGGATGTGGATGCGCGCTTCAGCCCGCGCCTGGCATTGGTGGAGCAACTTAGCGATACCTACACCTTGAAACTCTTGTACGGCGAGGCTTTCCGTGCGCCTAGCCTTGCGGAAACGGCTTTTATTAACAACCCAACCCTGATTGGCAACCCTGATCTTCGCCATGAAATTGTAAAAACCTGGGATTTGATATTAATGGGCAATTGGCGCGCTACCAGCCTGAGCGCCGGTGTATTCCAAAACAGTTACAAACATCCCATAGTCACCGGGTTTGTGGGCAATACCCGAACCTATGTGAATGGCGATAGTGAACGCAGCGAAGGTCTGGAAATTGAGTGGCTGCAAAAACTGGGCGATCGCTGGTCGGCGCGCAGCAGCTACACCTACATGGATCTGCCGGACACGGCTTTTCGCGAAGCAGAAGCACTTGCTTCGGTTGAGCTTAACTACGCGGCCCATCGATGGAACTGGAACCTCGCTGGTATTTACCAAGGTGAGCATGAAGCACCGGCAACAGCCACTACCAGAACAACATTGGATAAATTTTGGGTGTTGAATACCCAGTGGCGCTACCGTTTTGCAAATAGTTACGACCTGAGTCTCCAGGTTAAAAATCTGCTGGATGAGGATTACGCAACGCCCTCACAAGGTGTCGGTAAGTTAGCAGGTGTCCCCAGTCGTGGGCGCGAATTGACAGCGGAAATTGAATGGCATTGGTAATCAATCCAAGTCACTTTTAGCCTCACAATAGCCTGAAAAATGAAAAGCCGCCCTGTTTATCACGGCGGCTTTTTCGTATGGGGCTAGTAGGGGTGTTGAGCCATATGAAATTACCCTTTTCAATTTATTCGAGAGTGAGGCCATTGTTCAGCAAGGATTGATATGAATAAAACTGTTAATTTTAAGTTTCAACGTGAATTAAATTAATGTAGTGTTGAGGCTTATGGTTGAACACAAAGCTCATCCATATTCTTTGTACGCTCGCCCGTTATCTGAAGAGTTTTATCGCCATGATTGAAATCCGCCATTTAAAAACCCTGCTTGCCCTGCGGGAGACCGGAAGCCTGGTGGAAGCTGCAGAGCGTTTGTTCCTCACCCAATCGGCGCTTTCGCATCAGTTAAAAGAGCTTGAGGCGCGGGTGGAGTGCGAGTTGTTTATCCGCAAGAGCCGGCCTTTGCGATTTACAGAGGCCGGCAAACGGCTGTTGTTATTGGCGGAAGAAGTCTTGGCCAAGGTCAGTGATGCTGAGCGCGATGTTAAAAAACTGGTACATGGCGAAGCTGGGCGCCTGTATATGGCAATTGAATGCCATAGCTGTTTTAACTGGTTAATGCCTACCATCGATGTGTATCGCAACCAGTGGCCTGCCATTGAGTTGGATTTTTCTGGCGGCTTTACGTTTGAGCCCCTGCCAGCCCTTGCGCAGGGCGAGATAGATTTGGTGATCACGTCGGACCCTCAGGAGATCAGGGGAATCCAGTATGTGCCACTGTTTGGTTACGAGATGCAGATCGCCCTGGCCAATCATCATCCGCTTGCACAAAAAGATTTTTTGCTGCCGCAGGATTTGGCAGAGCAAACATTGATTTGTTATCCGGTAAATCGTAACCGGTTGGATGTTTTTACCCGTTTTTTAACCCCGGCTGCTATCGAACCAGCTGCGGTGCGCACATCTGAATTAACCTTGATGATGGTGCAATTGGTGGCAAGTGGCCGCGGTGTTTGTGCACTGCCGAATTGGGTGGCCGCTGAATATGTGGCGCAGGGGTTAATTAGTGTGCGCTCTGCGGGCAAGGCTGGAATATGGCCAACACTGTATGCCGCAGTGCGCGACGAGTATTTAGCGCTGCCTTACGTACAGGAGTTTTTGGCGCTTGCCAAAGGCCACTGTTTGAAAAATCTGAGCGGTGTGCAGGCTATTTGAATTCATCAATTAATGTTCTATCGCTTGAGTTTTAAAAGGCTGTTTGCTCGCTTGCAGCAATCAGTTGTTGTTGAATAAATTGTTCAAGTTCGGGCGCGGGCAGGGGGCGTGCAAAATAATAGCCCTGACCAAAATCGCAACCGCGCGCATGGAGAAAATGCCGTTGTTGTTCCTCTTCAATACCCTCGCCAACAATTTGCATGGGAATAATTCTGTTGAGCCCTATGATGGCATTCACCATTTCATCATGTTCCTTACCGGTGCCAATCAAGCTCACAAATGAGCGATCAATTTTGAGATATTGAGGGGCAAAGCGCAGTATGTAACTGAGTGACGAGTAGCCTATGCCAAAATCATCCAGCGATATTTTTATGCCTAGCGCTTTAAGTTCATTGATTTGTTTTAAATTGTTTTCGGTATTTTCCAAAAACATTTGTTCAGTGATCTCAATAGTGATCTGATCGCCCATTAACTGATATTGCGCCAGCATATTTTCAAATTGTTCCACCAGGTCCTGCTGCATAAATTGCCGTGCCGATACGTTAATCGACATGTTGATAGCCATTCCCTGTTTTCGCCAGTGTGCGAGCTGGCGACAGGCTTCGTTAATAATCCATTTACCAATTGGCAAAATTAAACCACTTTCCTGAGCGTAAGGAATAAATTCGTCAGGGGCAACACGCCCGCGTTGAGGGTGATTCCAACGTATCAGTGCCTCCGCCGAGGTCACCTTATGGGTGTCCAGGTCAATCACTGGCTGATAGTGCAATTCAAACTCATTGTTAATAATTGCTTTGCGTAAATCTGCATCAAGCTGTAAACGGTTGTGGACATATTCAGTTAACTCTTTGCGATAGAGTTGATAACAGCCTCGACCGCGAGCTTTGGCGTCATAGAGTGCGCTATCGGCATTGCGCAATAAAGTTTTGGCATCATCACCATCGGTAGGGTAGAGCGCGATACCAAAGCTCATGCCAACATGAATACGGTTTTTACCCAAGCGTATGGGGCGGTGAATTTTTTGTAACAGTTTATCTGCGACCGAAACCACCGCTTCAAAACGCGGTATATCCGGCAACAGAATCACAAACTCGTCACCACCCAAACGACAAATGACATCTTCATGGCGCAAGCATCGCTCCAGTCGCCGCGCGACTGTTTTCAGTAAAATATCGCCTGCTTCATGCCCCAGCCCATCATTAATTTGTTTGAAATGATCCAGATCGCCAAATATCACTGCAAAGGGTGCCATGGTACGGCTGGCTTTACGAATTAAAAAATCAATCTCCCGATTCATTTTTTCGCGGTTGCCAAGCCCGGTCAGGCTGTCGAAGTGAGCCAATTTTAATAGCTGGTGTTCGTAACGTTTTCGCTCAGACAAATCATAAATCTGTAATAGATAACAAGGCTCGCCTGAGAACTCTTTGATAAAGGCAGCATTAATCATCACCGGTATATGGGTGCCATCATAAGCCTGGAAGCGGGTTTCATATTGGGTGAATAGTTTGTTGTCCAGGTAAAGTTTTTCTAATTCAATGAGTGCACTAGTGATGTCTTCAGGGTTAAAAAGATCACCAATTTTCATTAGCGATTTGGTTGGGGGCGTGTCATCAAATAGTAGTGCGTCATAACCTAATAAGTGACGTAACGCAGGATTGGTTTGGATAATTTGCCCCTGCATATTAATCAGTACCATCCCGAGTGGCGCGTAATCAAAAGCGGCGTGAAATAATTGTTCACTGTAAGCCAGTGCCAAACGGGTGGATTCCATCTCATTAATATCGGTATTTGTTCCCAGCCAACGTATTACTTTTCCCTGCTCATTTTTTTGGGGAAGCGCGCGGGTGTCAAACCAGCGGTAGATACCATCGTGTCGGCGGATGCGAAATTTGACAAACATTTCCTGTTTGTCTTCAACGGCTTTTTTCCAAACACTGGCAAGATAATCCCGATCATCCGGGTGTACTGCATTGATCCAGCCGCTGCCTATTTGTGCTTGTTGCGTAACGCCTGTGTAATCGCACCAGCGTTGGTTCAGGTAGTCGCAGTCGCCTTCCGGTGTGCAGGTCCATGCCAAATGCGGCAGGCCTTCGGCCAAATTGTGAAAGCGAGCCAGATCTTCTTGTTGTAGGCGCGCTTGCTCTGCCCAAGCAAAACTGGATTCAAGGGTGTTAATTAAAGTATCGGTATCCAGCTGGCGTTTGGGTATGTAATCAAACGCACCCTCACGCATCACATCGGCAATAATTCGCTCATCGCTGTTACCGCTGATCATAATCACGGGGGTTGGGTTTTGTTTGTGATGTTTTATTTCCTGCAGCAGTTCAGTGCCAAGGCTATCTTGCAGGCGATAATCCAAAATGGCGCAATCAAATTGTTGCTCGGCGATCAGCTTAAGAGCCTGCTGCGCGGATGTAGCAGTTGTTACTGTGATATTCAGTGCACCTTTGCGCAGTAGTCGTTTTATTTTTTCTGCATCGACATCATCGTCCTCAATGACGAGTAACGATACCGGGCGGACAACAGTCGTTACCTGCATATTAATTTTTCATCCTGAGTCAACAATTAATAAAGGCACTTATTGGTTGTTAATTGGGAAGGCTTACTGTTGAACGATAGCTTTCCAGTAAAGAGGCAAGTTTTGAAAATTGTGGGCCAACGGATGACTTGACCAGATAGCCTGCAATATTTTCCTCATAAGCGCGCACACGATCTGAATCTGCATCTGATGTGGTTAATACAAAAATAATACTGTTGTGCAAATTTTTGTCGCTGCGAACTTCATGTAAAAATTCAAAGCCGTTCATACGCGGCATGTTCAGATCGAGTAGTACCAAATAGGGTTTTTCAATGCTCAGGTGAGGGTGAACCGAGCGCAGTATTTCCAGCGCTTCAACACCATCGCGTGCCAGTGTAATGGGGAAATCCACTGCATTTTTGCGCAGGCTGCGAACAACGGATTCAGCGGAGACATCGTCATCATCTACCAACAAAATATTGATTTTTTGTTCACTAGTCATCGATATCTTTCCTCGGGAAGCGCGGCCACCATACATGAAAACTGCAGCCCGGTTGGTCGCTATTGCTGATAAGTTCAATTTGCCCGCCATGGCTCTCGGTTAGTCGCTTTGCCAGTGCCAAACCAATTCCGCTACCACTGGAATGCTGTGTGTTTAAGGTTTGGAATAAACGGAAAACCCGCTCTTGCGCAATTTCGGGAATGCCAGGCCCATTATCGATAACTTTAAACAGGCAATAACTTCCGCTCGGCTCTGCACTGAGTGTGATTTCAGGTTGAGTGCCGTGATGATGTTTAAGTGCGTTGGAAAAAAGGTTGCGAAGCACTGTTTCCAGGGGCGTTTTTGCAGCAAAAATTTCGGCAATGCGAATATCTTGTTTAATGGAAAAGTGCGCTGGTACAGGGTGCATCTCGATAATATTGGAAATTAAATCAGGCACATTCACGGCGGTAGATTCTTTATGTCGCCTGCCTGCGCGTGCATAAAGTAATAAATCCTCAATCAAGCGTTCCATGCGCCCGATTCTAATTTTGATGCGCCCAATATTGTTGGTAACAGACTCAGGTACATTTTCGCCCAAATCTTCGGCAATCCACTCAACCAGATCGGCAATGCCGCGCAGCGGTGACTTTAAATCGTGAGAGGCAACATAGGTGAACTCTTCCAGGTGGGCGTTGGCTTGTTTGAGGTTAAGCTCCAGGCGTTTGCGTTGGGAAATATCTGTAACCACTGCCAGTGTCATTCTGCCAGCGTCCGTTTCAACCGGGCTCAGGCCAATTTCGATGGGAATCTCAGTACCATTTTTATGGCGGCCAGTTAAATCCCGTCCCAAACCCATAGGTCTGAGCGAGGGGGTTTGTACATATCCCTCGCGTAATTTTTGATGCCCATCCCGGTAGCGCTCGGGCAATAAAACATCCATGGATCTACCCAGTAGTTCGTCTTTGTCGTACCCGAACAGAGCGAGCAGGCTGGGGTTTATTAATTGAATAACACCCTTGTCATCCACCAGCAGCTGACCATAGGGCGATGCGTCGATGACAGCGGAAAGGCGCTCCTCAAGCTGTTTGCGCCGGGTGATGTTGACGATGGTCGCGACAACCAGATGTTCACCGTCGGCTACCAATGGACGGAGGCCGATTTCGAGCGGAAATTCGCTGTTGTCCTTGCGTTTGCCGTAGAGATCGCGGCCGGCACCCATGTAGCGAGTGGAGGGTTGTTGTAAATAACTTTGGCGCAGGCTTGCGTGATTGCCGCTGAATCGGTCAGGCAGGAGCGTTTCTATGTTTTGGTTGAGCAATTCATGTCGGGCATAACCGAATAATCGCTCTGCTTCGGCATTGATATAACTGATGCTGCCATCTTGTCTCGCGACAATAATGCCTGCGGGAACTGCATCCAGTAATTCGCGGGTGAAATCATTGCCTGATACTTGGTGGTCTTCCTGATTGAGCATCTTGCCCCGGCTCCGTGTATTGATGCCTATACGTTGTATTGCTGCGCTGTAATACAGCTGAGTATAGGTGGCAGGCGTTAAAACCAAGAAAGGCGGGGGTCAAAAAATCTTATTTTTTAAGAGTTTTTAGTCATAAAAATAAATTTATGATGCAGGATTGTGGGCAGGGATTTTTGTTATCGCACTATAAAAAATGCCAGCGCGAGGCTGGCATTTTTAGCTGGCGTATGGCTGCTTGTTATGCCAGCGCTTTTAACGCCGCATCATAATTAGGCTCGTGGGCCACTTCACTGACCAGCTCTGTATGCAGCACTTTGCCATCTTCACCCAGCACTACTACAGCGCGGGCGGTCAATCCAGTCAGCGGGCCGTCAACCAGCTTTACACCGTAATCACTTGCGAAGTTGGAGCGGAACGCAGAGGCAGGGATAACCTTATCCAGACCTTCTGCACCGCAAAAGCGCGCCAAAGCAAACGGTAAATCTTGTGAGGCACACACCACAACAGTATTTTCCATTGCGCTGGCTTGTGCATTAAATGTGCGTACCGATTGGGCGCAGGTAGGTGTGTCGACGCTGGGGAAAATATTCAATACAACGCGCTTGCCCGCCAAATCACCCAAAGAAACTTCAGAGAGATCGGTTTTTACCAACTTGAATTCGGGAGCCTTAGAGCCAGCTGCTGGCAGGTTGCCGTTAGTGTTGAATGGATTTCCTTTGAGGGTCACTGTTGCCATAAATAATGCTCCTGAGCGTTTAGGTGTGTTTGATAGGTAAAACGTTAAACAAGCCTAGTTGATAGTGGCGCAAAAGGGAATTGCAATGAGCGACAGCAAAATAAAATCTTTGCTTTACCTCAACTTAATGCCAGTTTTAAAGATATTCCACGAAGCAGGCTTTTGTGTTGTTGTAAAAATTCCGCCTTGCATTGGCGATACAAAGTGATGATAATGCGCGCCTCTTGCGATGCCGCACTCAGTTCGGTAGATATTCGCAGGCTGCTATGGTGATCTAGCCGGTCCCCTCGCAATAATGATCTGTAAACCCCGCCAGGCCCGGAAGGGAGCAACGGTAGCAGTAAGTTATGTGCCGGGGTGTGGCTGGTTAGGTCACCACCCATATCCCCACGTAATCTTCTCCGTTGTTTTGTCGCTTTTTCATCCAAAACCTTGCTTCGCCCAGTGATTGTTTGTTTTCGCTTTGGTATTTATTTCCGCTAGTGGCGGCTATAATCGCGCCCTGTTTTTGCAATACCCAGACTTCACTTATCAAGAGCAGCAATTGGCATGAGCTATCAAGTTCTGGCGCGCAAATGGCGTCCACGTGTATTCCGCGAAATGGTTGGGCAGGAGCATGTTCTACAAGCCCTGATTAATGCACTGGATCACAACCGTCTACATCACGCCTATTTGTTCACCGGCACCCGCGGGGTGGGTAAAACCACTATTGCTCGTATTCTTGCAAAATGCCTGAATTGCGAAACTGGCGTTAGCTCTGAGCCTTGCGGTCAATGCGCCAGCTGCCGAGAGATCGCTGAAGGTCGGTTTGTTGATTTGATTGAAGTGGATGCTGCTTCGCGCACTAAAGTAGAAGATACCCGTGAGCTGCTTGAGAATGTTCAATACGCCCCCACTCGTGGCCGCTACAAGGTCTACCTGATTGACGAAGTGCATATGCTCTCCAACAGCAGTTTTAATGCACTGCTCAAGACCCTGGAAGAGCCACCGCCCCACGTAAAGTTTTTGCTGGCGACCACTGACCCGCAAAAGCTGCCCATGACAATCCTGTCGCGCTGTTTGCAATTCAACCTCAAGAACATGAACCCCGAGCGTATTGTTCAGCATTTGAAATTTGTGCTGAATGAAGAGCTGGTTCCTTTCGAGGAGTCTGCACTTTGGCATTTGGGGCGTGCGGCAGATGGCAGTATGCGCGATGCGATGAGCCTTACCGATCAGGCTATCGCCTATGGTTCCGGCAAAATTACTGAATCTGAAGTCAGTGCCATGCTCGGCACTATTGATCAAACAGCGGTATACGACATAGTTAATGCCCTGGCTTCGTTGGATGGCAGATCGGTACTTGCGGCGGTTGAGCGCATGTCTGAGCAGGCGCCGGATTACGCCAGCGCAATCGCCGAAATGTTGGCGGTATTACATCGGATTGCCATTGCCCAAGCATTGCCTGAAGCCGTGGATAACAGTCATGGTGATCGCGAGCGCATCATGCAATTGGCGCAACAATTACCAGCAGAAGATGTGCAGCTTTTTTACCAGACTGCGTTATTGGGGCGCCGCGATTTACCCCTCGCGCCCGATCCGCGGGCCGGATTTGAAATGGTTTTGTTGCGGATGTTGGCATTCAAACCCCAGGGGGTGATCGACATGCCAACCCAAGCCTTGCCGGCATCAAATGCTGTCGCACAACCCAAAGCGTCCCCCATGAGTGTGATGCCTCCTGTTGCCCAGCCGGTTGCGCAGGAGGGTACTGGAGCAATCGCAGCAGACATTGTCAATCAGTCAATGGCTGCCAGCCCGACAGCAAGTCAGGCTGCGCCTGTTGCTGAGGTACCAAATGCGCATTCTATTGCCACCGCAGCTCCGTCAGCGCCGGTCTATGCGGCGGATGAGCCTCCTGCGATGGATGCCGGCTACAACGCCCCGATTGATGAAGATTATGTCCCCGCCGCTGAAGATGAATACGAGCCAGTTCCGGCCTATTTTGAAACGCCTTCACTGACTGCGCCCGAGGTAATCGAGCCAAAAAAGCCTGAGGCGGCTCAGCCGCCGGTAGCGGCTTTGGTCAATGAGCCGGCAAAGGCTCCAGCACCAAAAAGTTTACGCAAAGTACCCTATGAGCAGGCGGGCCCCGCGGATTGGACCGAAATTTATTTGGGCCTGGGTGTGACCGGTATTTTGCAAAGCACTGTGGCAAATTGTCAGCTGGTAAAGCGTCAGGGCAATGAATTCTTTTTTGTGTTGGATGAGGCCAATAGCACCTTGTTTGATATAAGCCACGAAAAACGATTGGCTGATTTATTGGGCGACTATTTTGTTGAGCCGGTGCGTGTGCATATCCAGCTGGGGCAAGTGACAGCAGAAACCCCGTCTATGATGGCGATTCGCTTGCGCGCAGAGCGATTACAGGATGCCATTCATGCGATAAAAAATGATCCCATTGTGCAGCAGCTGATCACCCAGTTTGGTGCGAGTTTGCGCGAAGATACAATTCAACCGGTTAGCTGATTTTGTTGTTTTACTATTCAACCACATCAATATTCTCAAAAACTTTCAAGAGAGGACGCTATGCAAGGTCTTGGTGATTTAATGAAACAAGCCCAGCAAATGCAGGCCAACATGCAGAAAATGCAGGAAGAGCTTGCCAACGCTGAAGTTAAAGGTGAATCCGGTGCGGGTTTGGTGTCGGTAGTGATGAACGGCCGTCACGACGTCAAACGCGTAAATATCGATGCCAGTTTGATGAGTGAAGACAAAGAGATGTTGGAAGATTTGCTTGCTGCGGCGGTAAACGATGCGGTTCGCAAAGTAGAAGCCCAGAGCCGCAGCCACATGGAAAAAATGACTGCCGGTATGGGAATTCCCCCCGGTTTTAAAATGCCATTTTAATACCTGCAATTTTTATTGACTGAGTAGCTTTTTTATATGTTCAGCCCTTTGATAGATGAGCTTATGGCGTCTCTGCGCTGCCTGCCCGGTGTTGGCCCCAAATCTGCCCAGCGCATGGCGTTACATTTGCTGGAGCGTGATCGCGCAGGCGCTGAACGTCTCTCGCTCAGTTTGAAAAAAGCTGTTGAGGGGGTGGGGCGCTGCACCCGTTGTCGCACACTTACTGAGCAGGCCCACTGCGGTATTTGTGCGAATACCAGACGCGATAACAGTTTGTTATGCGTGGTGGAAACCCCGGGCGATGTGTTGGCGATTGAACAGGCGGGAACCTATCAGGGAAAATATTTTGTATTGCTCGGACACCTATCGCCTATTGATGGTATTGGCCCTGAAGATATTGGTGTCGATCAACTAATAACCTTGTTGCAGCAGGAGCCAATCACCGAGGTGATTCTTGCGACCAACCCCACCGTAGAAGGTGAGGCGACGGCTTATTACATCAGTGAGCGCGCCAAAAATCTCAATGTCACTGTCTCGCGTATTGCTCACGGTGTTCCCCTCGGTGGCGAGTTGGAATTTATCGATGGCGGTACTCTGGCACACGCTTTTTCTTCCCGCAGAAGTTTGTAATTTTAATGTTGATACCTACAGAACCTATTTGGGTTGATCAGGATGATCAACTCGCTGAGCTTTGCGCACGCTGGCAGCAACAAGCAGCATTGGCGATTGATACTGAATTTATGCGCAGCGATACCTTTTACCCCATCGCTGGGTTATTGCAAATCGGCGATGGCAAGGGTTGTTATTTGATCGACCCGCTGGCCATTAATTCACTTGAGCCTTTGCGCGAATTGCTGTTAAACCCCGGTGTCACCAAGGTGCTGCACTCCTGCTCGGAAGACCTTGAAGTATTCCAGCGCTGGTTGGGAATAGTGCCCGCGCCGCTTTTTGATACCCAAGTAGCGGCGGCTTTTGCTGGCTTGGGTTTTGGTATGGGCTACGCGAATTTGATTAAAAACTTACTTGGCATTGAAATTCCCAAAGAAGAAACCCGATCCGATTGGTTACAGCGCCCGCTCAGTGCAGCGCAATTGAAATATGCAGCGCTGGATGTTGCTCATATGCTGATTGTGTACGGCAAGTTGTTGCAGTTGTTAAAAGCCAACGAGCGTTTGGAGTGGGTTAAAAACGATTGTGCTGATTTGGTTGCCAATGCGCGCAAGGCCGATGATTTTAGCGATGCCTATCAAAAAGTGGGTTTTGCCTGGAAATTGCGCGAACAGGAGTTGGCCGTTTTAAAAGCCTTGTGTATTTGGCGTGAAACGGAAGCGCGCAGCCGCAACATTCCCCGCAATCGATTAATTAAAGAAGCTTCGCTGTGGGAAATCGCGCGCAAAAAAATTCAGGATGCTGCGCAGTTGCAACGTGTAGCGGATATCCCTTCGCGCACCTTAAAAAATGATACTGAGACTATTCTAAAAATAGTGGCCGATGTATTGGCACAAGATCCTTCGACCTGGCCAGAGCGTCTTGATCCGCCTTTGGCGCAAAGTGAAGGGCCTCTGATGAAGGCGCTAAAAAATTTCGTGCGGGAATTTGCTGAGCAAACGCAATTACCGGCCGAAGTGTTGATTCGCAAAAAAGATTACGAATTTATCGTTCGCTCGGGCATGAATGGCGGTCAATACAGTTTACCCGCCCGCCTGCTGGGGTGGCGCCACCCATTGATTGGTGAAGGTTTATTGCATATCGCCCGGCAACAACTGATTCAAAAAGGTGAATCCCTGTGAAAATAATTTGTGAAATTTATCGCAGCCCCAAGGAGGAGGGCATGTATTTGTATGTGAAGAAGGATGAGGGTTTAACCCGTGTACCAGAAGATTTATTAAAGTTGTTCGGACGTCCGCAACAGGCGATGGTGTTGTTGTTAACGCCGGGTAAAAAACTGGCCCATGCGAGTGTGGAAAAGGTGGCAGAGAGTTTGGAAACTCAAGGATTTTATTTGCAATTGCCGCCGCGTAACGAACGCGACCCGGAAGCGGAGCGCCTGCGCGCACTTAATTCCAAATTGTCGGGCCACTAACTTTCCACTTGGGTATTTGATCGGGCAACTTATGGCTCAACAGGTTTTTTGGCAGCGTAAAACCCTTCAGGAAATGTCGCCAGAGGAGTTTGAATCGCTCTGCGATGGATGCGGCAAATGTTGCCTGCATAAATTGGAAGACGAAGACACCGGCGATGTGTATTACACCAAGGTTGCCTGCCGCTATTTGGATCATGACAGCTGCCGCTGTCAGGAATACACTGATCGGCAGCAATTGGTAGAGGCGTGCGCGGTACTGACGCCAGAAACCGTAGCGGAAACCTATTGGCTGCCCGAAACTTGCGCTTATCGCCTGATCGCAGAGGGCATCCCACTGTTTGACTGGCATCCTCTGGTGTCTGGCGACCCCAATTCCGTACACAGTGCAGGCATATCGGTGGCGGGCCGTGTGGTGCATGAGCAGGATGTTAATCCTGATGATTTTGAAGATTACGTTATCCGTTGGGTTAACTAACCATGGGGTGTTGGAACACCGTCCTTAAGGAGATTCCACTGTGGAAAATATGACAGATTACCAATATGCCTGGGGCTTGTACCTGATAGGTGCAACGGGTTGTACCCTTGCTGCCTGGCTGTTATTTCGTGGATGGGGAAGGGCAGTCACGCATTTTTTTGTGATTACCGTGATGGTGATTTTATTTACTCCCTATGCCATAGATCCAGAAACCATGACTATGGCTCCTGCCATCTACTCCATGCTGTTCGGCTTTTTGGATGGCGGTTTTATGAGTATTAAACCTATTCTTAAGCTGCTGCTTGGTATCTGGGGCAGCGCTTTGATTGTGTCGTTGATTTACCAGCTGTTAACGCGTAACCGCCACAGCACTCGCCATCAAGCGGCTGATGTTTACTCGCGGCAATCGCGCCGCAGCACCTATGCTCAGGATGATGAACCGGAGTTTGACTACGATGCACCAGCACGGCGCTCTAACTCCAACCGCGGTTTAAGTCGCGAGGAGCGAATTGCACGGGATGAATTATTGCGCGAGGAGCCAATTCGCGCGATTCGTTAGTGAATCGTTATTTCGCCTTTTGTTTTTCTGCGATGTGTCCAATACCAAAAAGCCAGCAAGTTTGCTGGCTTTTTGCGTTTTTTGACGTCCAATTTACCCTGAACATTTGGTTATAAATGGCGAATTGGAGCCTAGCTGCTATAACTAATGGCAATATCGCCGGTAAAACAGCTGTATTCGCCGGTTTCCCGAATTGAGTATCCGTTTTTAGTGGAAAAGCCCATGCAACAATTTCTGTGTTACTGGTTGGCTGTATGTGCGCTGGTCGCCCCGATGTGTAGCGCTGGCGAAGCAAATACACCTAAACCATCCGATGTGCGGGTAGTGATTGATATATCGGGCAGTATGAAAAAAACTGACCCCACCAACCTGCGCAAACCAGCGGTGGATTTAATTGTGCGCTTGCTGCCAGATCAGAGTAAGGCAGGCATCTGGACCTTCGGCCAATCAGTAAACATGCTGGTGCCACACAGGGTTGTGGATGCGCAATGGCGCACTGAGGGAACAAATAAAGCCAAGGCAATCAATTCTGTGGCCATGTTTACTAACATAGGCGCCGCATTGGAGGCGGCTGCGGCTGACTACGCCGCGCCTTCAAATGACTACAACCGCCATCTGATTTTGTTGACCGACGGTGTTGTCGATATCAATAAAGAGGCAATGGTCAACCTCAATGAACGCAAACGCATACTCACCGAATTACTGCCGGCCTTAAAAGCCTCTGACTATCGCATACACACCATCGCACTTTCCGCTGATGCCGATCAGGAGCTGATGAAAAAACTATCCATTGCAACCGATGGGGTGTTTGAAGTTGCCGATACGGCCGACGAATTAATGGCGACGTTTTTACGTATATTTGATCAAGCTGTGCCTGCCGAGCGGGTTCCCCTTGATGAAAATGGCTTTTTAGTGGACAGCAGTATTCAGGAGTTCACTGCCCTTATATTTCGTCGCGCAGAGGTTCCGGCATCGGTCATTATTGCGCCGGATGGCAAAGAATATTCCGCGACCGACCCAGCCAATAACGTTACCTGGTATCGCACCGATAAATACGACCTTATTACGGTTCAGCAGCCTGCCGCTGGGCAATGGAAAGTAAAAACCGAGATGGCGCCCGGCAGCCGGGTGACGGTAGTCAGTAATTTGCAATTGCTCGTTGAGCCGCTCAAAAGCAATATCAAACCCAATCAAACTCTTGATCTGGTTTATTCCTTTGTCGCCAATAAAGAAACAGTCACCAATAAAGACTTTTTGAATTTATTGACTGGTGAAGCCTTTATTACTTCTGCCAAGAGTAAGGAAAGCAGAACAATTTCCCTGACAGCTCCCGCTGATGAAAAGGGAATATTTGCCGGTCAGTTGGATGGCTTCAGTGACTTGGGCGCCCACGACATAAAAATCCTTATCGATGGCAAAACCTTCAAACGTGAGTTTGTTCATCGTGTAAATGTCAGTGAGTCTGCGTTTCGTGTGGAGAAGCGTATCGATGAAGCCGAAGGCAAAAAAACCTATGTTTATACGGCATCAGCGGATCTTGAACTGGTAGATGTGAATGCCACCAAGGTGACGGCTGTTATCAAGAATTCCCAAGGCAATAATCTGGAGCGTGAGCTTCATGCGATTGAGCAGTCGCGCTGGGAGTTCTCGTTCTCGCCAGTAGAAGTGGCGCGTTACAACATTTCCATGCAGGTAACAGGGGCTCAACTGGACGGCAGCCCTTTACAGGAAACTATTGTGTTGGATGATTTTGCCTACCCCGATGAAGCCAGTCTTTTGGCGGGTCAGGCTGCGTCCAGTGAGGTCAGTGCCGAGTCTTCTGCTGCGGCAAGTGAAGCAGCCGCTGAGGTTATGGAAGCGCCGGCGAGTGATAAGTCGTCCAATACCTTGATCTATGTGGCGATAGGTTTGGCCAATTTATTAGTGCTGGTGTTGGGTTTTGTCGCCTATAGGGTAATTGCTGGCAAAGGGCATAAAGACGAACTGGCAGAAATGGAGAAAACCTTGAACACCTCCGCGGCCGATCTTAGCAAGAGTGCTAAGGAAAAAGCGGCAACTGCAACTGCCCCCGCAGCGGCGCAGGCCGGCATGCCTGCTTCAGAAAGTTCAGCGATGCCAGGGATGGAAGACAATTCGGGAATGGATTTGTCCATGCCGGATGATTTGATGGCTGATAATCTGTTCCCGCTGGATAATATGGAAGAAGACAGCAACAAAGATAAATCCTGATGTTCAACACCCATGTCTTAGGGGGTAAACCCCTCGATTCAGAAATCCATTTTTGGCGTGAACCCACAGATCGCTATGCGTTGGTGGATCGTTTTTATCGCAGCCAAGGCTACAGGGTCAAAGCAGCGAGTACAGAAGCTCTATTTACGCTGCATCATATTGGGCAAGCCGGTGTGGCAGAAATCATAGCCGCCGCGCGTTTGGTTCCCCAAAGCTCCGGCCACTACTGGTTACGCAATTTGCTGGTGGCTAAAGACTGGCGCGCAAAAGGCTTAGCCTCTTCATTGATGCAACAATTGCTGCCGTTGCTCGCCCCGCAGGGGTGTTACTGCTTTGCCTTGCCTCATTTGCACCAGTTCTATACCCGCTTGGGTTTTGACCTGGAGCCAGAACATTGCCCCGATGACATTCGCCAAAAACACAAACAATATCGCAACCGTGGGCGCGATTGGCTGCTTATGGGATACAGGGAGCTTGCGACTTAGTGGCAAATACCAATCCCACCCCAGTTTGCCGCCAGCAGAATTAAGCCAAGGCATTGATGCCGCTTGGATATAGGGTCATAAGCAATTCCGGTTATAGGGAAAAGCTACTGGCGAAGGTGTTTTTTAGTATCTATCTTACAAGACAGCTGCACTGGTTTTTAGCAACACGATTGATAACGCAATAAGGAGTTACCATGAAAATAGACATCGGAATTACCCAAGAGCACCGCGAGGAAATCGCCCAAGGCTTATCCAGGTTGTTGGCAGACACCTATACGCTTTACCTCAAAACCCATAACTTTCACTGGAACGTGACCGGCCCTATGTTCCAGACCCTTCACTTGATGTTTGAGACCCAATACAACGAATTGGCGCTAGCGGTAGATTTAATTGCCGAGCGTATTCGCTCCCTGGGGTTCCCTGCGCCGGGTACTTACAAACAATACGCGCAGTTGAGCAGTATCAAAGAGGAGGAGAGCATTCCTGCGGCTAAGGATATGATTCGCCTCCTGGTTGAAGGCCAGGAAGCTGTAGTGCGCACAGCTCGCTCGCTTTACCCTTCGGTTGAGGCGGCAAGTGATGAAGCTACTGCAGATCTCTTGACCCAGCGTATCCAGTTGCATGAAAAAACTGCCTGGATGCTGCGCAGCCTACTGGAATAACCTCTCCGGTTTTCCCGACTACTGCAAAAACCCGGTTCGCCGGGTTTTTTTGTACTTATTCCCCGCACAACTGCCGCTTCTGTTATTCGTCTCATGCCTGATTACGGGTGTCATTTTTGATTTCACGATTTTTTACCCATCGATAAACTGTTTATAAGTCATTGAATATTAAAGGCTAATTTTGTGTTCGCCTAAAAACACCTTACTCGAACTTCCCACCTTGGCAATCCTCAATTAACTCGGACGCCCGAACTTTGCGATGCGGCAACTATAGGCTTGCGCGACTGCCTTTAAGGGGCAGAAAGCGTAGGAAAAATAAGACTAGTGAGTAACTGGCACAGGGTCCTGTGCAGTATGCAGCGACCACAACGAGCGGCAAGTTACGATAACAATAACGGTTCGAGGATTATGCTCATGCAAACCCCAATCAACTTTAGAAAAAAAATCATTGCAAGCGCGATTGCAAGCTATGCCCTGGCAGGCTTCAGCGGTGCGGTAATGGCGCAAGACAATGGTGTGGAAGAAGTCGTAGTTACCGGTATTAAAGGCAGCTTGCAGCGCGCTATGGATATCAAGCGCGACGCAGTAGGTGTGGTCGATGCAATCTCTGCAGAAGACATAGGCAAAATGCCTGACTCCAACCTGGCTGAATCCCTGCAGCGTATCCCTGGCGTATCTATTGACCGTGTAAACGGTGAGGGTAGCAAGGTGACTGTTCGTGGTTTGGGCAGTGGTTACAACCTGGTGACCTTGAACAATCGTCAAATGCCTGCATCCTCTTTTGGCACCAGCCGCTCATTTGAGTTTTCCAATTTGGCGTCTGAAGGCATTTCCGGTGTAGAAGTATTTAAAAGCGGCCGCGCTGATGTGCAATCAGGTGGTATGGGAGCATTAATCAATATTTTGACTCCTCGCCCGCTCAGCAGCCCGGGTTTGAAAGCCGTTGTATCAGGAAAGGCGGTTCGCGATGAATCCTCAGTTATGGAAGGTGGCCTGACTCCGGAAATTTCCGGTTTGCTCAGCAATACCTTCGCCGATGACAAAATTGGCGTTTCCTTGACCGGTAGTTTTCAAGAGCGTAATAGCGGCAATCGCCAATCCCAGGTGAGTGGTTGGTTTGTCCATCAAGCCGACAAGCCAACAGGTGGCTGGGACGACTTACCCGGTAGTTATACCGATGTACCGGAAGGCAGAAGCCGCGCGCTTCCCTCCGAGATCATGTACCGCGTTAATGAAGTAAACCGCAAGCGTACCAACGCCCAGCTGACTCTCCAGTATCGCCCGGTAGAGACGCTGACCGTGACGGCGGACTATCTCTATGTTGAACAGGAGCGTGAGGACAACAATTTTGGCACCGGCCTTTGGTTTACCCGCCCGGGTGACGGTTCGCTTGAGATTGAATGGAGTGATACCAATCCTGCTTATCCGCTTTCTTACACCGAAGTCGCAAGAACCAAAGAACTTAACTATGTGATCAACCACAACCAGGCTAAGTCTGATCTTAAGTCTGCCGGTTTGAATGTTAAGTGGGATGTGACCGATAACCTGGTGGTGGAGTTGGATGCGCACAAATCAGACTCCTACTCTGGCCCTAACGGTAAGTGGGGCGGCAATAACCAGTTCCACTTCGGTATCATCGACGACTACAAGGTACACGTCGATTTCACCAAAAAGTATCCGCTGATGCAGTTTGAGTATGCAGATGGCCGTGATCAGGTGATCCCCGATACTACCCGTATGCAGTTGACCAACAACATTTTCCGCGTACAGGATCAAGACTCCGCGGTGGATGAGTACCAGTTAAAAGGTACTTACACCTTTGACGATAGCTTTATCGACAACATTAAAGCGGGTGCAGGTACTAACGAGATCACCAACAAATATTATTTCCTCGGCCTCCAACAACAAAACCAGGGTACTTGGAGTGGTGTGCAAGGGGCTGATGGTGTTGGCGATATTCCACAGTACTACTGGATTATTGACAGACTGACCAACTACTTCGATAACAGCGAGTTCAGCAGCCCTTACTTCCAAAACACGATTGTTCGCGCCAACTGGCATGAATTGTTGGATGTGAGTGCAAGACTCTATGGCACCGATTCCGGTCCTTGCCCAAGAGCCTATTGCACTACCCGTGACAACACCAAAGCTAACGATGGTTTGAATGACGATCTGACCATCGAAACCACTGACTTTGCTTACGTACAGTTTGGTTTCAAGCCTGAGATTGCCGGTATGGAATCTAACCTGGCGGTCGGCGTGCGTTATGAAACTACTGATGTTGAATCATCACAATATGTGTCTGCGTACCTGCCTCTGGTCAACTGGGAAGGCGGTAACGAATACAACCTGACGCCTGCAGGTAGCGAGTACGGTTTCTCTACGGGTAGCTATTCAAAAACCCTGCCTAACGTCGATTTTGATATCTCCTTAACCGACGATGTTAAAGCGCGTGCGTCGTTCAGCAAAACTATTGCGCGTGCCGACTTTGCCGACTTAAGAGGTGGTTTCAACTGGAATGCTGCGCCGCGTAGCAATGAAGTTACTGGCTCATCGGGTAACCCAAATCTGAAACCAATGGAGTCAACCAACTTTGATATATCCGCGGAATGGTATTACGCCGATTCCAGCTATGTATCGCTGGGTTACTTCAAAAAAGACGTTGCTGACTTCATCGGCGGTTCTGCTCCGCAAGAAGGTTCAACCGAAGAGTTGCCCGGTGGTATATCCGAGCCTTTCCGTACACCTTTCGGTGGCGCGCGTTGGAATGAAGCGCTTGCAGCCCTCGGCGGTAACGCAACACCTCCGCAAATTTCTGCCTGGATTCGCGCCAACCGTCCTGAGTGGGTAAATGACAAAGGCCATATTCCAGCCGTTGCAGGTGACCCCATTCTTAACTACGAGATCAGCCGACCAATTAACAACAAAGAAGCGGCTATCGATGGTATTGAAATTGCGTGGCAGCACACTTTTGGCGAGTCAGGTTTTGGCTTCCAGGCGAATGCTACCGTGGTGGATTCCGATACCGAGTTTGACAATGCATCAACCGGTGAACAGTTCGCTGTTTATGGCTTGAGTGACTCTGCCAACTTTATTGGTTTCTACGATAAAGATGGTCTGCAAGCACGTTTGGCTTATAACTGGCGCGATGACTTCCTGAATGGTTACGCAGGTTATACCGAAGCCTACGGCCAGTTGGATGCTAGCGTAAGCTACGACCTGACTGATAACTTGACTGTGTCCATGGAAGCACTGAACCTGACTGATGAAGATACCCGTACCTATGTACGCGATACTGGTATGACATCAAGTTATGTTGAAACTGGTGCGCGTTACAACCTGGGTGTTCGCTACAGCTTCTAATTTGATTAGATGATGTAATAGCACGAAAAAAGCCGCTGGAAACAGCGGCTTTTTAGTAACTTGCTCAAACTGCATTTTCCCGGAGGCGCCGTGCCTAACTTCGCATTATTAAATAATATTGACCATAAAAATCTGCGCGTGATTCGTGAATATTTCCCACAGTATGGCGATGGTGAAATGTCAGTAGTGACGTTTCCACAAGAGTTTCGTGCGATCCAAAATGAGTATCCCATTTTTTTTAAGAAAGACCCGGAAACAGCAAAGTTCATGTCGGTTGCGTTGTTAGGTTTGCGCCAACATGAAAATTTATTTTTGTCCGAAAAAGGTTGGGATGCGCAATACATTCCTGCATCGGTTAAAAGGCGTCCATTTTTAATTGGGATTCAACCACCTAAACCGGGTGAGGGGGATCAGCCGAGCCGTTTGGTGTACGTTGATATGGACAGTCCGCGTGTCAATGAAGTTGTAGGTGAGCCGGTATTTTTACCCCATGGCGGTTATTCACCCTATTTGGAATCCATGGTGGATCTATTGGAATATATCCATTATGGCACTGCATTGAATGAGCAATTTGTTGACGCATTATTAGCCTATGAATTGCTGGAAGTGGTTACTTTAGAAATTACATTGAAAAATGGTGAGCGTAATAATCTTGCCGGGCTCTATACCATCAATGAAGACAAATTAAGTAGTTTGGCGGGCAGTGCAGTCGCAGAGCTTCATGCAAAAGGTTTTTTGGAATGCATTTATATGGTGTTGGCTTCCCAGGCTAATGTGCTCAAATTAATTGCTCGTATCGAGGAAAAGTTATCCGCTCAGTGAATTGCCTGCATTATTTCAAAAAAATAAAGCTATTTAAGGTTAAGCGGCCAACAATTGGATTGGGGCGAAACTGGAAGTTTTCGGGAATAGAGGCAGAGTGTAAAAGATCACTTGGGTACATAATCAAACGATTGAAGTTGGCCTCATATCGGCCAATTTCTTCGTAGTATTGGTTTGAGCCATTTATGTATTTTTTTTGCCAGCTTGTATCTTGCGCCTCTACGGCAAGATGTTCACCGTAAACATCCATACGCTCTGGCGATAGTTGCTCAAAGCCAGTTGCTCTGTGACGATAAAAAGAGGTACCGCCTTTATCTGGCGTGCAAAGGTAATGCACACACGCCAGTTTTTCTTTATGGATGGTATCAACATGCGGTCTGGATTGTGCGGTTGCCAATCGTGCAGGCGGCGTGAGTATTAGTGAATAGGTCGATAAAGAGTAATTTATATGTTGCCGGTTGAGATTAAATGCCTCATGCATAAGGTCTGGCAAATAAGCCTGTAATGCATGGCTATAAAATTCCGGCGCATTGGACTGTATGCCCGGGTAAAACTCTGTTCCATCGCGAAAATCGCCAAATTTTATCGCAAAGCCAAGCAGAGCTTCTGCTTCATGTAAAAAATTATCAATCACTAATACGGGTGTTTTTTCATTGCCGATGGTATCAATGCGATAACGGAATTGTTGGTGTAATGGTGGGAAAAAACTGTTGCCATTCATGATAGTAAACCATTCGTTTTTATCCCACCGATTATTGCGGATTTCTTGGTGAATTTCTATAAATAACCCGTGTTTCCAGTGCAAACAAACTGTTTGTTTCGGGTGGGGATAAGGTTTCATCAGTGCGCTGGTTTTGCGTTTTTATCGGCTGCAAATAATCTGATGAATATTCTTGTTGTGTGCTGATCCATAGCAATTGGATTTTGCGGATATTAACAATCAAAATGAACTTACTATTACAATAATCCTGGTTGATAAAAGGGCCTATCAACCGCCCATAACTTACTGTGACCCACAAGAAGAATTGATCATGCTAGACATTCCAACCCGCGTGAAAGAAATTCACGGCATAGATCCACACCAGATTCCACCGGAGCTGCTCAATTCCAATGAGCCGGTGATTCTCAAAGGCATAGCGTCGCACTGGCCGCTGGCACAGGCGGGATTGCGCTCCCACGAAGAGGCAGATGGTTATTTGCGCTCGTTTTATAGCGGCCAACCCGTGGGGGCATTTGTAGGCACACCCGATATAAATGGGCGCTATTTTTACAACGCCGATTTCACCGCGCTGAACTACACCTCGGTGCGCGCGAGTCTGGATCAGATACTGGATAAATTGTTAATCCACAAAAACGATGAGCAGCCCCCTACGTTTTATGTAGGCTCCACCACAGTGGATCTCTGTTTGCCGGGGTTTCGTGAACATAACGATGTAAAAATCCCACACACCGATAAGCCACTGGTAAGTATATGGATTGGAAATAAATCGCGTATTTCTTGCCATTTTGATGCACCTGACAACCTGGCCTGTAGTGTAGTGGGGCGGCGGCGCTTTACGATTTTCCCGCCAGAACAAGTGGCAAATCTTTATCCCGGCCCGCTGGATTTCAACCCCGCGGGCCAGCAGATCAGTTTGGTGGATTTTGCCAACCCCGATTTTGAAAAATTCCCGCGTTTTAAAACCGCGATGGCGGCAGGGCAGGTGGCCGAATTAGACGCTGGCGATGGTCTTTATATTCCCAGTATGTGGTGGCATCACGTGGAAGGTTTGGGGGCGTTTAATGTACTGGTGAATTACTGGTGGCGAACCTCGCCCGCGTTTGTTGGCCCGGGTGTGAATGTGCTCAAACACGCGCTATTGGCTATTCGCGATTTGCCTGAGCGCGAGCGTGCGGCCTGGAAAGCCCTGTTCGATTTTTATATTTTTGGTGATAACGACCGGCCGCGTGAACAAATTCCACCAGCAGCGCAAGGCTTGCTTGCACCACTGGACGATGAAGCATCGCGCCAGCTGCGCGCCTGGCTGATCAACCGTTTGAATCGCTAATAGCCCGCAGGGTATTATCCCCAGCCTATTTGCCGGGGCGCTGAATCCGCAGCGCTCCGGTCAGCATGCCGGGTTGATATGTCGAATATTTGGTTAACTTATAAACAATCTATTGTGAATGTCATGGGGGCGGATCAGTACAAACTGGTGCGCCGCCTGAGTGAAATTGAAAAGCTGGCGCGCGCTGAAAAGCCCTACAGCGACGCACTGGAAAAGTGGCAGGCGCAGTTGGCGCGCTCCCAAGCCAGGGTGCAAGCGCGCATGGCCCTGGTGCCAGAGCAGATTGAATTTCCGCCCTTACCGGTGTGTGAAAAACGCGACGAGATTGCGCAGATCATTGCCAACCACCAAGTCGTGGTACTTGCCGGTGAAACCGGCTCGGGTAAAACCACACAAATTCCAAAAATTTGCTTGAGCATTGGGCGCGGTGTTAAAGGGCTAATCGGCCACACCCAACCGCGCCGAATTGCGGCCAATACGGTTGCCAATCGCATCGCCGAGGAATTAAAAACCACGCTTGGCGATAAGGTGGGTTATCAGGTTCGTTTTAGTGATCAATCCACAGAAAATACACTTATTAAAGTGATGACTGACGGCATTTTGCTGGCAGAAATCCAGAACGATCCCTTCCTCAATAAATACGACACGCTAATCATCGACGAAGCGCACGAGCGCAGTTTGAATATCGATTTTTTGCTCGGTTATTTAAAACAGCTGTTGCCCAAACGCCCGGATTTAAAATTAATTATCACCTCGGCGACCATCGACCTTGAGCGTTTTTCCCAACATTTTAATAACGCGCCTATTATTGAAGTCTCCGGGCGCACCTATCCGGTCGAGGTTTGGTATCGCCCGCTGTATGAATTTGAAAATAGTGATGACAGCGAAGCAGAGCCGGATCAATACGCTGCAATTGTTGATGCCGTGCATGAAATTGAACTGCATGAAAAAACCGGTTCAGGTCAGCGCGGTGGTGACATCCTGGTATTTTTAAGTGGCGAGCGGGAAATACGCGAAGCGGCGGAAGCGCTGCGCAAAGCGCAATTTGCGCACATGGAAGTGATCCCTTTTTATGCGCGTTTGAGTTTGGCGGAACAGCAAAACGTGTTTGCGCCACACACCGGTCGCCGCATTGTATTGGCCACCAACGTGGCAGAAACGTCCATTACTGTGCCGGGTATTCGCTATGTGATTGACCCGGGTTTTGCGCGTATCAGCCGCTATTCCTATCGCACGAAAGTGCAGCGCTTGCCGATTGAGCCTGTATCCCAAGCCAGCGCCAACCAGCGCAAAGGTCGCTGTGGTCGCATTGCGGAGGGTATTTGTATTCGCTTGTACAGCGAGGAGGATTTTAATTCTCGCCCGGCGTTTACCGATGCAGAAATTTTGCGCACCAATCTTGCCGCGGTTATTTTGCAAATGTTGCAGTTGCGCATGGGCGATATTCATAAATTTCCGTTTATCGACGCGCCCGATCATCGCCTGATTAGCGATGGTTTTAAATTGCTGGAAGAATTGCACGCGGTTAACAGCAAAAACCAGTTAACCCCTGTAGGTCAGCAGCTCAGCAAATTACCCCTCGACCCGCGTTTGGCGCGTATGCTGCTTTCAGCGCAGGAGCAATCCTGTGTGCGCGAACTATTAATTATCGCCAGCGCCTTGTCGGTGCAAGACCCACGTGAGCGCCCGGTAGAAAAACAACAGGCGGCGGATCAAATGCATCGCCGTTTTTGGGCAGAGCATTCCGATTTCCTCGGCTTTGTCAGCCTGTGGGATTATTTTGAAACCCAGCGTCAGGCGCTGTCGCAAAATCAATTGCGCAAACTTTGTAAAAAAGAATTCCTCTCTTATTTGCGTTTGCGCGAATGGCGCGATGTGCATCACCAATTGTGCGTGGCGGTCAAAGATTTGGGCATTCGTGTTAACAGCGAACCAGCGAATTATGAAGCCATCCATAAAGCCCTGTTGACTGGTTTACTGGGCAATTTGGGTTTCAATCATGAAGAGCGTGAATACCTGGGCGCGCGCAATCGTAAGTTTGCGATTTTCCCCGGCTCGTCACTCGCTAAAAAAACACCCAAGTGGATTATGGCGGCGGAGCTGATTGAAACCTCCAAATTATTTGCTCACACGGTTGCCAAAATTGAACCTGAATGGGTGATTGCGGCGGCAGAGCATTTGGTAAAACGCCAACATTTTGAACCGCATTACGATAGCCGCAGCGGTCAGGTAATGGTGTATGAAAAAATTACCCTTTACGGCCTGACGATTGTGGAGAAAAAATCGGTCAGCTACAGTCATATAGACCCAGCGCAGTGTCGCGAAGTATTTATTCGCGCCGCCTTGGTGGAGGGGCAATACGATCAACACCCCAAACGTAAAAGTTTGCGCAATAAAAATCCCGACAGCGATTTTTTTGCCCATCAACAACAGTTGCTGGCAGAGTTGGAAGAGCTGGAGTCCAAGGCGCGCCGCCGCGATATTCTGGTGGATGAACAAGTTATTTTTGATTTTTACAACGAGCGAATTCCCGCACAGGTAGTTAACCTTACCGGGTTTGAAGCCTGGCGCAAAAAAGCCGAACAACAAAATCCTAAAGTTTTGTTTTTAACGCGCGAAATCTTAATGCGCCACGGCGCGGGTGATATCACCCAGGCGCAATTTCCCAACGAGCTGGAATGGCGCGGCATGGTGTTCCCGCTCAGTTATCACTTTGAGCCCAATCACGCTTTTGATGGTGTCAGTATCCATGTGCCCATGAGTGTGCTGCATCAGGTTCCTGAGCATAGGTTGGAGTGGTTGGTGCCGGGCATGTTGCGCGAGAAATGTATTAACCTGATTAAATCCCTGCCTAAAAACCTGCGCAAACATTTTGTGCCGGTGCCCGATGTGGTGGATAAAATACTGGCGGTACTAGCGCCCGATAACAAACCCCTCAGCGAAGCCCTAGGTGTGCAATTAAAACGTTTGACCGGTGTAGATATTCCCAAAGAAGCCTGGCTGGAAACCAGTGTTGATGACTACTATCGGTTTAATATTCATGTGGTGGATGACAAAGGAAAAATTATCGCCAGCGGCCGCGATTTAGCACCACTGCGCGATAAATATCGCGAGCGTGTGCAACAAAATATTCAATCGGCGGCAACCAATATTGAGCGCGAGGGTATTACCAGTTGGGATTTCCCCGAACTGCCGCAGGCGATTCAATTGCCCCGTGGCGGCATCAGTATTCGAGCTTATCCCGCTTTGGTGGACAAACAGAGTTCGGTTGCTTTGCAGGTGCTGGATAATCCATTACAGGCCTTGGATATAAGCCAGCGCGGTATAAGCCGCTTGATTTTTTTGTCCTTGAATCAAACGGTAAAATATTTGCAAAAGGAATTATTAAAAGGGCAGGAAGTCGCGCTCACCCTTGCGGGCATAGGCAACCGTGAGCATGTGGCGGATGATCTTATTATGGCGGCGATAAAACAGCTGGCAGTGCCGGATCAGCAACAACTGCCGCGCACCCATGCTGAGTTTGAAAACCGGGTTGAATTGGCAAAAGAAAAATTAATTGTACAGGCACAGGACTTGGCCAATCAGCTGGTTGCTGCGTTAAAACTCTTGGTCGAGGTAAAAAAGCAACTCAAGCAACAAAAAAATATGCTGATGTTGGCGTTCACCATCAGTGATATCAATCAGCAGTTGGGAGAATTATTTTACCCTGGCCTGGTGTACAAAACCCCGGCAATTTGGCTGCAGCAGTATGCAAAATACTTGCGCGGTATCCAGCAGCGCCTGGAGAAGGCCGCGCTCAATGTGCAAAAAGATAAGCTGCAGCTGGCGGAAATTGCACCGCATTGGCAGCGTTTAGTGGATTATCTGGCCAAAGAAGGCGATTATCGACTGGTGCAAAATAGTGACTTGCAAGACTATCGCTGGTGGATTGAGGAGCTGCGTATCTCCCTGTTTGCTCAAACCCTCAAGACCCTGGTGCCCGTTTCACACAAGCGTTTGGATAAACAGTGGGAGCAGGCTATGCTAAAAGCCCAAGCATGATTGGTGTTGGCCCAGCTATACTTTTTCCGTTATTAACTACGAAGGAGCTTTTATGAATAACAAAATTACTTCCATGTCCGCATTAATGGGTGTTGCATTAGGTGCTTCTGCAACCCTAACTCCGGTGGTAGCGGCAGATGCCGGCTTTTCCGCCCAAGCGCTGAATGCGGGTTACACACTCGCCCACAATCACACCGAAAAAGCAGACGGTGAGCATAAATGCGGTGAAGCAAAATGTGGCGCTGAACACAAAAAAGCAGAGGGTGAAGGCAAGTGTGGCGAGGGCAAATGCGGTGCCGAGAAAAAAGCCGAAGGCGAGGGTAAGTGTGGCGAAGGTAAGTGCGGTGCCGATAAAACCGAGAAAAAAGCTGAGTAACCTTGTCGTTGCCATCTGCTAGCTACACTGCCGCTGTCTCTGGCGCGGGCTTGGGCCTGCGCCGGAGTTTGCTGGGTAGTCTTGAACATACAACACCGGAAGATATTCAGTTTTTGGAAGTGGCGCCAGAAAATTGGATTAATCTTGGCGGCCGTCTGGGTAAAAAAATTCGCAGCTATACCGAGCGTTTTCCATTTGTTTGCCACGGTTTGTCCCTCTCCATAGGCTCCCCTGCACCGTTAAATACCGAACTACTTCGTGCAATAAAAACCTTTATGCAAGTGCACGGTATTCGCTATTACAGCGAGCATTTAAGTTATTGCTCCGATGATGGTCAGCTTTACGATTTACTACCTATCCCTTTTACCGAAGAAGCAGTGAATTACGTTGCTGATCGCATCTTGCAAGCTCAGGATATTCTTGGCCAGCGTATCGCCCTGGAAAATTCCTCCTATTATTGCGCGCCGCAACAAGAAATGAGTGAAAGTGAATTTATTAATGCGGTCATTAAAAAATCTGACTGTGCGCTCTTACTCGATGTGAATAATATTTACGTTAATAGCGTTAATCATGGCTACGATCCTTATGAGTTTTTAGCCAGTCTGCCCGGTGAACGAACGGCCTATATTCATATTGCAGGGCATTATCACGAGGCAGAAGATTTGCGTGTGGATACCCACGGCACTGCAGTAATTGACCCTGTGTGGAATTTGCTTGAACGCACCTACAGCATTTTTGGTGTGAAACCAACTTTGTTGGAGCGCGATTTTAATATCCCACCTTTGGCTGAGTTAATGGCCGAATTGGAGTGCATTAAACGTTGCCAAAAACAGGCGGTGTTGCCATGAACAGCTTCCAGCAAACGCAATTAGATTTTACGCGTTATTTGCGCGCACCCGCTGAACAACCCTTGCCGGTTGGTGTTGAACAGCGGCGCATGGAGATTTATCGCGACCTTATTTATAACAATATTGAAAATTTAATCGTTGGGGTTTTCCCGGTGCTGCGCTCACTGGTTGCTGATTCGCAATGGCATTGCCTGATACGCGAATTTATTAAACAGCACCGCTGCCAAACCCCTTATTTTTTAGAAATCAGTGAAGAATTTTTACAATTTCTGGTGAAATCCCGTTATCTGGATAAAGATTTTCCTTTCACCTGTGAATTGGCCCATTACGAATGGATTGAATTGGCGCTGGATACGAGCGAGGCAGAGCTGCCAAGCTACCAAAAGCTGCCTAATGATATTTTAGCCGCCACTTTTTCTTTATCGCCCCTGGCTGTTACATTGCATTATCAATATCCGGTTCATAGAATCTCGCGGCAATTTAAACCGCTGGTGGCCGATCCAGTGAACTTGGTGGTTTATCGCAACCGCGATGACAAGGTTTGTTTTATGGAAGTGAATTCACTTACACAAAGGCTGCTGTATTTGATGCAAATCAATCCTGCCAGTGCTTTGGGTGAATTGCTAAACCGGATTGCTGCCGAATTGTGCCATGATCAGCCCTCTGTGCTAGAGGGCGAAGCTAAAGCGCTGGTAGCAGGGTTATGCGAACTGGGTGTTATTTATCCCGCCGCTTAATCGGCTAGAATTGCCCGCTGTCATATTTCTGTAACTTTGTGTTCACATAATGGCAATAACAATGACACACAAGTGTCATGTTTGACTCAACGACCCAGTGCTCAGGATATGAGTACTATTATCATCACTAGGAGACAACTCCATGAAAAAATCATTACTGGCCTTTGCAGTGGCCTCTCTTTTCCCAATGGCTGCAGTTGCCGACGTTGTAGTTTACGGTAAGGCAAACGTTTCTATTCAGCATGCTGATGAGCAAGCAGCAGACGATAGCCAGGTTGAATTGGTTAGCAATGCTTCACGTATTGGTGTGAAAGGTGGTGAGGAGATTAATTCCAGCCTGAAAGTCATTTATCAATTCGAATATCAAACAGAAGTGGACGATGGTACCAATGGTTCTCAAACCTTTGGTCAGCGCAATATTTACCTCGGCTTGCAAGGTACTGCTGGTACCTTTATCGGCGGTCATTTTGATACCCCCACCAAGGTTGCTCAAGAAAAAGTAGATTTGTTCAATGACCTTGAAGGTGACATCACCCAGATTTTCAAAGGTGAAATTCGCGCAAGCAATATCGTTCAATACACCACCCCAACCTTTGGTGACGGTTTTGCTGGTTCGGTTGCTTATGTAACTGAAGAGAACAATGGTACTACCCCAAGAACGGGTGATGGTGCAGGTGTTTCTGCATCCTTTGGTTACACATCGCCAGTGTTCTACGTGGGTGTTGCTATGGACCAAGACGTAGAAGCCGAAGATACCGATCTGGTTCGTTTGGTGGGACGCTTGAATGTTGGTGCTTTCCAATTCGGTCTGTTGGCAGAAAACTATGACAACGGTATTGTTGATGAAGACGGTGCTTTGGTTTCAGCTTTGTGGAATCTGACTGATAAGTGGGCGGCAAAAGCGCAATACGGTCAGTCAGAAGTTAAAATGGCTGATGGTGAAACTGCAAGTATTGGCCTTGATTATAAAATGACAAAAGCAGCTACTCTCTACTCTTACATCACCACGGTAGAAAATGACGTGATTGCTCCTGCAGCACAGCGCGACGACACCTATGTTGGTGTAGGCATGGATTTTAAATTCTAATTCTGTGCTCTGTTGATAACAAAGGGTGCTTCGGCACCCTTTGTTGTTTCTGGTAGATCGAGAAAATTGAGGTCAAACGATGAAAAAATTATACAGCTCCCTGTTAGTAATCTGGCTGGCTAGCGGTGGTATACCTGCTGCATTTGCCGACGAGGAATGTGCTAATGCCGTTGATGCCGCTGACTCAATGAATGTCAACCAAAAGGAATGCGATTACAGCGATCAAGGATTAAATGGATTTTTGCAAAAAGCATTTAAAAAGGGTGAGGAGGGCGCGGTATTAAACACTTCCAATAATGAAAACCAAACCGCAGCTAATGCTGTGCCTATAGACCAGAACAAAAACGCAAGCCAGCTTGCACAAAACAGGATCTTGCAACTGAGTGCAGAGGTAGAAAGTTGGGCAAATGTTGCTTTGGTAAAGCAGCAAACCTTGCCAAAATTAATGGAGCGCTGTTCCAAGGGGTTCACTGTGGTAAGTGAAAGTTATTTGCCGTTAGCCATGGGGCGCCTTGAATTGCGTATTGAATACAAGTGTTTATAGCTTTGCTTAAAACCAGTTTCCCAAATAAAAAAGGCCGCCAATAAATGCGGCCTTTTTTATTACAACAGATTATTTTTTGTAATTGACTACGGCGATGTAGTGCATAGCGGTGGGTTTATTTTCCACAAAGCCTGGAATAAATTTGGATTTTTTCAGTGAGCTTTCGATGCTATCAGCATCGGCTTGTTTACGCAGCGCCGCTTCAATGGTGCTGACGGTTTCTACTTTTCCGTCGGCTTCAATGTTGGCCATCACACGGGTCATTTTGCCTTCGGCAAAAAATAATTTACCGTCGCCGCGCTCTTTGGTGGTGTAGTGTGCGTACCAATCGCTGGTGTCCAATCGCTCTTGTGGTGCGAAATAGTGAGTGCCGTATTTTGCTTGCAATGTGCCTAGGTTCGGCAGCAATACAATCGGTGCCTGGGTTCCGCCCAATGAGTAGACAACACGCATTTGCATTCTCACTGGTACTGCTTTGCCATCGATAGTCGCGGGTTCAAAGGTGGCGGATTTCAGTGCAGACTCAGTAGTTTTTTGCATGGAAACCAACGGGCTGTTTTCGTAGCAATTAACGGCGTTGATATTGCCGGTGCTCATTACATCCGCCTGGCAATAAACGGCAACGGTATTTACACCCTCGCCAAAAGAGGCGGGCAGGGTAATCTGTTTAGTTAATGTTTCAGCTGCATTGCCGAAGTTAGCAGGGGTATAAGCAGTGGCGTAGCTCGCAAATGGAACTGCAGCCGCTACAATTGCCAGTGAGCGAATCAATTTTTTAAGAATATTGTTAGTCATTTTAGTGCTCCTCGTGAATCAATAAACGGCAACCTGCACCCTTTCGGGTCAACGATCTCCGAACTCATTGTCAGATTAGCACCGGCCTTAGCACACTATTGTGAATAGTTTGTGACAATTTCAGGCCTAAACACAAAAAAGTTAAAAATTTTTTGTTATTTGCACCGCTTTTATAAATATCCTTACGGTAGAAATAGTGGCAAGCGAAAAAAAGCCACCCGAAGGTGGCTTGTGCAATCCTTTTAAATAAATCTCCGTTAGATCCATTTCCGTATAGGCGGGACATCCTGTCTCTCTCTATCCTTTTTAAAAGTTGTAGCTGATGTCAAGGCTGATGCTGGTGCCTACTTCTTGACGAAGGATGGTGACATCTTGCCCTTGCACATTGGTTTGGGTGATTTCACGATCTTCATCCAGCAAGTTGCGCAGTTTTGCTTTGAGGATGAGCTGCTCAATTGGATAGTAGGAATAGGTAAAATCCAGCGAACTAAACGGTTGCTCAAAGGCATCGTCGTGACCAGTATCAACCGCAGCGAGTGTCAGTTTTTCACCGGCGATATTGTAGGAAAGCGCCGCGCCGTGTTTACCATCATCAGAGTCATAACCCAATTGCGCATTGAGCACGTAAGGTGATTGGCCACTCATGGTGCGAACGCTATTGGTGTAACCACCGTTGGTGGGAGAAACCACTTCTGAATCACTTAAGGTCAGGTTACCTGATACGAAAAATCCGTAATCAAGATTCCACAAGCCTTCAAATTCCACACCGTAGAGCTCACCAGACAAGGCGTTTTCAAAACTCATGATGATGTCGCTGTCTGAACCGGGTTCCAGTTTTTGTTCGATAGGATCAGTGATGTCTTTGTAGAACAAAGAAACGGTCAGGTTATTGCCGCCATCGAAATACCATTCACCACGTAAATCGATATTATCCAACATGGAATCGCGCAGGTTTGGATTGCCGCGCACGCGGATATTCAATTCAGGATCGATATAAACCACATCGGCCATTTCACGCAGGTCAGGGCGCACCACCGTTTGCGCATAACTCAAACGCAACTGGAAAGTTTCTGAATTCATGAAGCCATCGTTGATGTAGGTTAATGCCGCCGATGGATACACATCATCACTGCGACGAGTGTAAGTCTGGTTTTCGTTTTGCAATTCCTTGATCAGGTTTTCCAGCGTAATGCCGGTGTAATCGAGCAGATCGAGTGGCAACAATGCGGTGCGGAAATCTTCGTAGCGCGCACCAGCGG
Source organism: Cellvibrio fontiphilus (assembly GCF_042646205.1). Taxonomy (NCBI): domain Bacteria; kingdom Pseudomonadati; phylum Pseudomonadota; class Gammaproteobacteria; order Cellvibrionales; family Cellvibrionaceae; genus Cellvibrio; species Cellvibrio fontiphilus. Next base: position 469,213 of record NZ_JBHRTF010000006.1, read on the forward strand.
TGATACGCCAGGTATCGCTCAGGGTTGCATCGATCATCCCGTAAAACGCATCGGTCATTTGCCCGGCAATATAACTTTCGGTACCGAAACCGCGGCTCATGGTCAATTCAAAATCGTTGTTGAGGTTATTGATGTTGCTATCGGTAAACACATCGCCCGGCATGCCTTCCAGGAAGTTGCCGCCACCCACATCAATCAGCGCTGTGTAACCAAAATATTGGCGCGATTTGTCGTTGTAGCTATAACCGCCGCTGAGCGTAACTTCGGCGTTGTCAAACAACAGGGGTAATTTTGCATTCCAGCCGTGGCTTATTACATCGTCTTGCAAATTCAAAAATGCAAATTGTGCAGATGAATTGGAGGTAATGCGTGTACTGAGAACTTCACCGGTTTGTGGATCTACCGTGTTATCACCGCCAATGGTGGTTGCGCCAGGAATATTGGTTTCCACTGTGGAATCCGAATAAAACCAATCGACACTGATATCACCCAAGGTATTGCCGGAAAGTTGGTCGAACTTATGTGTACCCAAGGCCTGGGTAATTTCAACTTCGCGATCCTGATAGCGGGTTTCGTAGGTAACTTTTTGGTTGCCGTCAGCCAAATTGTTGTTGCTGTTTTGCGCAAAGGTAATGGCTGCTTCATCGGTTTCGTTACCGATCAACATGTAACTGGCTTCGATGTTGTGCATGTCTTGATAATCGATACCAACACCAATCGAACCCAGTTCTTTTGTGTCTTCCTGGGTGCGTTTAGTGGAAGAGTAGGTGACATCGGGTGAGCCTACGCCTTGGCGGATTTGGTTTTTGTTGCGCCATTCGGTTTTTTCAGACCAGTTGAGAATGCTGCCGACAGTCCAATCGTCACCAATATCCCAGGAGTTGCCGAGTGCAACCGAGCCGTTTTGATCCAAGGGTGAATCGTCTTCGCGGATAGCGACATCGCGGTTTAATGACAGCATCAAGCTGCGGTTGATCGCAATAGATTCCTGCGCTTGTTCGGGCGTCACACTGTTATCGACTTCGGTACTTAGAATACGGCGGATACCGTTGATATCCAGATAGCCTTGGTAAGTGTCCAATGCTTGGTCGATGGCTTTTGGTAAGCCACTGGTTTTACCGCCACCTGAATAGGTGATATCGCCATCGCCGCTATTGGTATTGGTGCCGGTGCCGAGGGTGATGTTAAAAATAAATTCGTCCGGAACACTCTTGGTGCGGATGTTCACGTTGCCGCCGCCAAAGTGCGCGGGCAGGTCAGGTGAATAGGATTTCTGGATTTTTAAACTATCCACGATGGATGCGGGAATAATATCCAGCGGTAATACATTGCGCGTTAATTCTGGCGATGGCACTTGGGCGCCGTTCAATTGCACGCTGGAGTAACGCTCACCAAGGCCGCGCACATAAACGTATTTGCCCTGGTTTAAGGTCACGCCGGTCACACGGGTGAGCGCGACGGCAACGTTGGAGTCACCGGTGCGGGAAATTTGGTCTGAACCCATCAAGTCAGCAGCGAACGCATCTTCCATCCGCTCTTGCACAATTGTTTGTGCGCCACTTTGTTGGCGGCCGGTTACTAACATTTCTTCCAGCACGGGCGCTTCTATCGCAGGCATTGGAATACTTGGTTGCTCATCGGCTTCTTGGGCGAAACCGGGTTGTGCCAATACTGACAGTGAGGCAGCAGAAATGGCGATAAATAATTTGTGACGGTTGAGTAAACAATTTTGCATGGTCATAACCTTTTCTGATTCGTTGGTCTGCAGGGCGCGGCATCTGGTGTTATCAAAAAGAGAGGCGCCCTAGGGCGCCTCTTTTCCGTTGCCAGCAACAAGGCGTATGTATGCCCTGAATTAGTTGGCGGTCATGCCTACAGTCCAGCCTGAAACCCAGTCGTTGCTTTCGCTAACAGCACCGATGAAGTTCACGCTATCAAAGAAGTTGTTGCTTCCTGCTGCTGGTGCAGTAGTGGTTGATGGATTTTCAGACAGTTTGGTCACGTCGGTTACCGGTACAGTGATCGCTGCCGCGTTGCCATCGGTCATGCTCGCCAGAGTCAGGTAAGCGCGTGGGTTGGTCGCCAAATCTTTGAGAATGTTGGCTGGCAAACCACCGGTAACTGCAGAGTCGATTACCACGTTGTTGTTGCCTGCTGCGGTGAACCAGGTTTTCAGGTTGAAGCCAGCGTTGCTTGGATCAACCTTGCCGGTTTTGATCGCTTCGGTACAGGCAACCAGGGTGCTCTTAACAACAGAGATACCTGCTTCCATCGCATCGCCAGTTTGTGGGCCTTCGGTATCATCGTGTTCAAAACATTCGTTAGATGACATACCGGTGGCGTTTGAGGTGATGATCGAGTTGTAGATTTCAAACTGGGTGCCTTCACGCAACAGTGGGCCTTCTGAGTCACCTTTAGAGGTTGGGAAGGTGCCTTGGTTGGTGTCAACCGCGCTGGTCACACAGGTGTGGTTGGAAATACGTGGGTGGGTCATTGGCAGAATGCCATCGCCGCGACCTTCACCGGTGTTGTCGCCTTCGATACAACGGTTTGCACCGGAGGTATGGATGGCCAGTGCGAATTGGATGTTACCGACGTAGCCATCAGCAAAGTCGAAAGAGTCATCGGCAACGTTCACAGCAACTACGTGCTTGAGGTTTACTGCACCGCCGAACATTTCAAAGCCATCGTCACGGGTAGAGTAGGTTTGTACGTAATCGACAACAGTACCTGAGCCAACGGCGTAGAAGGTAATACCGTTCAATTCATTGCCATCAACCACTTCATAACCAGCGTGCTTAACAACAACGTAACGCAATACGCCAGAGGATTCGCTGTTGTTGTTGCCGCCGTAAGTGCCAGGACGGCCTTCAGAGGTCACGTGACAGTTGGCCGGGTCGGTACATTTGTTGGTCAAACCTTGACCGAGTATTTGGATGCCGCCCCACAGACCGCGATCACCTTCGGTTGCTGCGTTTTCTATCAGATCTTTAGTCGCGCTGAACACGATAGGCGCTTCTTTGGTGCCTTCTGCAAAAATTTGTGAGCCGCGCGCTACACGCACGTAATCAACCGGGTTGCTGAACGCCAATTTGGCGCCCGCTTTGATAGTCAGGATGGGGCCAGCGCCAGCTGCAGGTACCGCAGCACCAGCGGCAACATCGTTGGCATCAACATCTTCACCGACAAACAAACTGTCCTGGAAAATGTGTACGCCGTTGTTTGCCAGAGCGGGGATTTCAAGGTCGGCGGTCAGTGGGCGAGTGTCGCTCACAAAAGTTACGCCGTAAGTACAGTTATTGCCGCTGAAAGTCCCTTGGAATTTTTGACCGCCCAACTCATAAGAGGCGCAGGGGTTAGTGGCAACTGAAGAGCTGCTGGCGCCGTTGTTATTGGTGGTATTGTTGTTTGAATCAGTCACAGTATTGCTTGGGTTCAAATTGATATCACCGCCACCGCATGCTGCCAAGGTTGCTGCCAGGAGGTTCAGTGCAAAAATATTCTTCAGCTTCATGAGTTAAGTCTCTTCTCAGTTGTCACAAGGTGTAAGTGAAAATCGCTGCGCTGTTTTGATCCCTAGCGCTTAGGTGACGCTATCTTTGATGACAAATGTGAAACTTGGACGACAGAATGATGAAAGTTTTGTTTCTGAAAAATGGCAGAAATATTTCATGTTGCAGCCGAAACCATCCTTTAAGCTGGCCGGTTGATGGCATTGAAAATGTTCTCGATTGCGTTTGATTGTGGGCGGCGCGCGGTGCGTAGGTGTTCAATAAGCCATTGTTGATCGCCAATGACACTTGTCAGCAATGCTTATCGCGCGGGCCTTACGGGTGGGGGCGTTGCGGTAATCCGGTTGAGTGGCAGTTAGCGATTGGTTAAAGTGGCGCGCCTGATGTATCAGCCTATCTCCTGTTTTATCTCTGTGCCCTTGTGGCCCTAAAGGATCTTATGAAGCCTATCCCCAACTCCATCGCTATTGCGCTCCTTGCAGTGTTGCCGGTCGGAACCAGTCTCGCGCAGGAGGAGGTAAACCCCGATCCTTGGCAGGGTTGGAATCGCGCTGTGTTCAATTTTAATGACCGGGTAGATCGGTGGTTTCTAAAACCTCTGGCAAAGGGTTACAAGGCAGTCACACCCGATCCAATCGAGACAGGTATTAGCAATATTTTTTCTAATATTGGCGAGGTTCCCAACGTTATCAACGGGACATTACAAGGCGACTTCAAGGGCGCTGGTTATGACACCGGGCGCTTTTTGGTGAACAGCACCCTGGGGCTGGGGGGATTGTTGGACGTTGCCAAACATATGAATTTACCCGCGGACACTCCCGAAGACTTTGGTCAAACCCTTGCAGTTTGGGGGGTCGGGCAGGGGCCTTATCTGGTATTGCCTTTTTTAGGGCCAAGCACCCTGCGTGATACATCGGCTATGCCGATCAATTGGTACACCGACCCTACTACTTACATATCCCACAATCGCACTGAGATAGAAGTTAAAGCGTTGTCGATATTGAATATTCGCGCCGGGTTGCTGGATTTGGAAAACAATATCACCGGTGATCGATATGTGTTTATCCGCGATGTATACCTGCAAAGACGCGCTTACCTGATTTCTAATGGTGAGGTGAGCGATGACTTTGGCACCGAGGATTTCAGCGAGGAAGACTTTGAAGGTGACTTCTAGCTTGAAGGCTTAACTTTTTGATTTAGATATAAAAAACGGCTATCGAGTAGCCGTTTTTTTTGCCTGTTTGATATTGCTTCAAGGCAAAATCTTGATAATTTCCAGCCCAAGTAGATGGGAGCCTGTCTCGGATGGCGCGGCGCGTACAACTTTGGCACTGGCCTTGAGTGTGGGGTTGTGGCCGTGATCGGAAGATACCTCAACATCCACCTCAGTCCCAATTGCGATTGTTTGGGGGGCTTCTACCTGTAGGCCACCACCACTAAGGTCCAGGCACAAACCTTCAATCACAGCGGAGTCGGCAGCAATTTTGGCATTCAGCGGTGCACCAATTTTCATGCGAATAAAATCGCGTTTCTCGCTGTAAGCCTTGTCGTTAATCCCCATAGCATAATCCTCGTTATTGGTTACTTCATCGGAGTCTAGGTAATGGATGTGGGTCTTGCCGGTCTTAAAATTCACTTGAGTGTAGCACAGGCGCCTAAATAGCCACTTTTGCCGGGCGAAAAAAAACCGCGACTAGCGCGGTTTTTTTACAAGGTATCCAGTGCGGATTAACGCTCCAAATACTGCAGTTTACCGGGAACGCCATCCCACTCTTCCGCATCAGCGGGGGATTCTTTTACTTCGGTAATGTTTGGCCATACCTGCGCCAATTCAGCATTCAGCTCAAGGAATACCGCCTGATCTTCTGGCAGCTCATCTTCAGAGAAGATAGCGCCTACCGGGCATTCTGGCTCACACAAAGCGCAGTCAATACACTCATCCGGGTGAATCACCAGAAAATTGGGGCCTTCGTAGAAGCAATCTACAGGGCAGACTTCCACACAGTCAGTGTGTTTACATTTGATGCAATTTTCCCCAACTACAAACGTCATAGGAGACTCCCACAGGTAACAGAATTCGTTAGTTAATGAGCTACACAAGGCAGCGCCAAAACAAGAGCGCGCATTCTAAACAGCCGCCTCCTATTTTGGTAGGCTTTTGCCGGCTAAAACCCAGAGAAAATCCGCGAAACCAGCGGTATTTGGGCGTTATTGAGAATGCTTCTTTTTTGTGGCTATTTGCCTTTGGCGTAAAGCTCCTTGAGTCGATAAAGCTGCTCCAGCGCCTCGCGCGGGCTGAGGTTGTCCGGGTTGATTTTATGCAGTGCCGCCAAAGCAGGATTCGGCAGGGCATCGAATAAGCCTGATTGCAGTGGCGATGCAACGGCAGAACTCGCCGGCTCACTGACAGTTGGTGTCGCAACAGAGGGCACCGTAATAGATGCTGCTTCAAAAGAGGGTATTTGCGCAGCTGAAGATTTAAGCGCGTGCGGGTGCTCGCCATTTTCCAGTAAATGTAATTGCTGTTGCGCCTCGGCCAAGACCTGCGCCGGAATTCCCGCCAGTTTCGCTACTTGCAAGCCATAACTTTTGCTCGCAGGGCCTTCCTGTACTTTATGCAAAAACACAATGTTATCTTTGTGTTCGGTTGCATTTAAATGCACGTTCGCAATGCCAGAAACCGTTTCTGGCAGCGAAGTAATTTCAAAATAATGGGTGGCGAATAAAGTAAACGCACGCACTTTTTCAGCGAGATGTTTTGCGCAAGCCCAGGCGAGCGACAAACCATCGAAGGTGCTGGTGCCGCGCCCGATTTCATCCATCAACACCAAGCTGCGCTCGGTGGCGTTGTGCAAAATGTTCGCGGTTTCGGTCATCTCCACCATAAAGGTCGAACGGCCACCGGCCAAATCATCGGCCGAACCAATACGGGTAAAAATCCGGTCAACAATACCAATCGTCGCTTGTTGCGCCGGAACAAAACTGCCGATGTGTGCCAGCAGTGTAATCAATGCCGCCTGTCGCATATAGGTGGATTTACCACCCATATTGGGGCCAGTGATGATGAGCATATGGCGCTGCGGATTAAATTCCAGATCGTTCGGCACAAAGGGCGCGCTGGTCACTTGCTCAACCACCGGATGGCGACCACCAACAATATGAATGCCCGCACGCAAGGATAATTCCGGTTTGCAAAAGCCTAGTGCATCGGCACGTTCAGCCAGCGTCGCTAACACATCCAATTCCGCAACGGCCGCTGCGGAATCCTGCAGTGGAATGAGTTGCGCATTTAAAATATCTATTAATTCTTCGTAGAGCGCTTTTTCGCGCGTGAGTGCGCGGCTTTGTGCAGAGAGCGCTTTGTCTTCAAATGCTTTTAATTCCGGCGTGATATAGCGCTCGGCATTTTTTAAGGTTTGACGACGAATATAATCCGCCGGTGCTTTTTCCGATTGCGCCGCCGTCAGCTCAATAAAATAACCGTGCACGCGGTTGTAGCCAACTTTTAAGGTTGGAATTCCGGTGCGCTCGCGCTCGCGGGTTTCCAAATCCAATAAATATTGACCAGCGTTGGTGCTTATATTGCGCAGCTCATCCAATTCTGCATCGTAACCTTCGGCAATCACACCGCCCTCGCGAATCACGACGGGCGGGTTTTCAATAATCGCGCGCGACAATAAATCCACAATCTCGGGGAAAGTAGAAATCTGTTGCGCCAGTGTTTTTAATTGCGGCGCTTTTTTCTGTGCCAATTCATTTTGTAATTCGGGGTAAGTGGCTACCGACATTAGTAGGCGCGATAAATCCCGCGGGCGCGCAGAACGCAAGGCCAAGCGCCCCAAAATGCGCTCCATATCGCCTACGCGTTTTAAAATGCCATTAACAATTTCAAACGCATAATTATGTTGCAGTTCCGCAATGGCATCTTGCCTGCCAATTAATAAATCCAAATCGCGCAGTGGGCGGTTCAGCCAGCGGCGCAGTAAACGGCTACCCATGCTCGTTGCTGCACGATTTAACACTGAAAACAAGGTGTGTTCGTCACCACCGGTCAGGTTGATATCCAATTCCAAATTGCGTCGCGTTGCTGCATCCATAATCACCGCTTCATCACGATTTTCATGGGCAAGGCTGCGCACATGGGGCAGAGCGGTGCGCTGGGTTTCGCGCGCGTAACTTAATAAACAACCGGCAGCACAAATCGCTGTTTTTAAATGATCGCAACCAAAACCGGCGAGATCCTTGGTGGCGAATTGTTGAATCAACAAGCGCTCGGCGGTTTCCAAATCAAATTCCCAAGGGCCGCGGCGGCGCAAACCTTTGCGATTCTCGACTAATGCCGGTGTAGTGATGTGATCGCTAATCAATAATTCCGCAGGGCTCAGCCGCTGTAATTCGCCCAGCGCCGCCTCCAAACCTTCTACTTCCAACACCAAAAAACTGCCACTCGCCATATCCAGCGATGCAATCCCAAAAGTCTCACCGGCTTGATGCAAGGCCACTAATAAATTGTCCCGGCGCGAATCCAGCAGTGCTTCATCACTTACGGTGCCGGGCGTCACAATGCGCATCACCTTACGCTCAACCGGCCCCTTGGTTGTAGCCGGGTCGCCCACCTGTTCACACACCGCTACCGAGATTCCCTCTTTCACCAGCTTGGCGAGATAGCCATCGGCCGAATGAAACGGAATGCCCGCCATAGGGATAGGCTCGCCGCTGGACTTGCCGCGCGCGGTTAGCGTGATGTCCAGAATCTGCGACGCGCGCTTGGCGTCCTCAAAGAACAGCTCGTAAAAATCGCCCATTCGGTAAAACACAATCTCATCCTTGTGCTGGGCTTTTATGCGCAAATACTGCTGCATCATCGGTGTGTGCTGGTCTGTCGGCTCAATAGTATTCATCTAGAAGTCTTTATTTTTCAGTGAGTTGAAAGCGAGTTTGCATGTTAAAGCGAGGAGGGCAGCTCGAATGTCGAAGTGCAAGTGCGGCTTATTATTCCATAGTCTCATTTGGATGGGTGATCTGAATCTCCTTGCATGGATTTGGTGATAATGATATTGCGAATACTTATCATTTATGAAATTATGGCTGTATTTTTATCAGGCCTATAAGATCAATGATTCAACAGCTGAGCATTATCAACCGAATTGCGGCGGCACTAGTCGGCGGCTACGCATTTACTTGGGGGTTTACTGCACTTGGTATTGCCGGGCTGGTAGCACTGGGTGTGGATTTTCATGAGGCCGAAACAGCGGTGCTGTTGTTGGCATTTTTAGTGTTCTTGACCCTGTTTCTCTGGGTGTTTGCGACCTCTCGTATTGCGCGGGCCTGGTTGTTGTTGGGCGGTGGTGCAGTGCTTATGACCGCGGCGGCCTGGGCGCTGCAGCGCGTGCTTTTGGGTTGATGGCCGAGGAATAGAAGGTTCTATGTTTAGTCAATTTCGTTTATCCATGACGTGGGTTCATACCTGGTTCGGTTTGGTGATGGGCTTTGTGCTCATGATTTGTTTTTTCTTTGGTGCACTATCGGTATTTGATCGGGAGATAGATCGCTGGGCGATTCCGAAAACGCGCTTTGAACCTCAGCCCATGCCATCGTTTGATCATTTACTGAAACCGGTATTTGAAAAGTTGCGTGCTCACCCGGTGGATATGGCAGCTACGGCAGAGCGGGTAATTGGTGATTTACCGCACCCGGATGCTATGCCTATGGCATCACTCTATGCTTACACCACGCATCGTGATCCGGTATTGGCGATAGGGGCAGAGTTCAGTATCCCGAATAAGCCCAAGAACCCTGCTGATGATCATTTACATGTGCACGGTTGGGCGACTATCGACCCGCGTACGGGTGAAGTTATTCCCGATGATGCATTAAAAATCGGCAGCGGTTGGTTTTACCCTATGCATTACAGCCTTAATTGGCAGTGGAAAAATATTGGCTTTTATGTGGTCGGTTTGGCGGCATTTATCATGTTGGCTGCGTTGGTGACCGGCGTGATTATGCATCGCAAAATCTTTCGTGAGCTGTTTACCTTTCGACCACAAAAACGTACTCAGCGCAGCACTCTGGATCTGCACAATATGACCGGTGTGGTTGCATTGCCATTCCACTTCTTTTTTGCATTTACGGGCCTGATTATTTTCGCGGCTTATTATTACCTCCCAGTATCGGGAACCCTGCTTAAACCCCTGCATGACCAGCATGAAATTCTGGAGTCAGAGCGCACAGGGCTGCCCCATGAGCCTTCCGGTGTGGCAGCACCCATGGCCTCGGTCGATGCCATGGTGACAGAAGCCAAGCGTCGTTGGGCTGAGCGCGATATGGCCGGTGAAGTGGGTTACCTTTATGCTGATCATTTGGGTGATCAAAATGGCTATGTGAGTATTTATCGCGCGGGAAGTGACCGGGTTGCGTTGGTGGGTGAAGGCATACACTTTAAAGCCAGTACCGGCGAAGTGCTGCGCGAAGATCCGCCGCGCACCGCCGTCGCCGAGATCAACGAATTTCTGACTGGTTTGCATTTACAGCATTTTGAGCACTGGTTATTGCGCTGGCTCTATGTGATTGGCGGTTTGCTCGGTTGTGTTTGTATCGCAACCGGCTTTATTTTCTTTGTCGAAAAGCGCAAGCGTCAGCATGCAAAAACCAATAGCCAAGCTAGTCGTATTGTTGATGCCTTTGCGGTTACTACGGTGACCGGCATGCTCATCGCAACCCTTGCGATCCTGGTGGCAAACCGCCTGCTCCCCGCTGACTTGGCTGGTAAAGGCTCTTGGGAGATCAGAGCCTTCTGGGGCGCGTGGTTATTGGCTTTATTGCACGCATTCTGGCGCAGCGCACCTGTTGCCCGTGCAGCTTTGAATCCGGCGTGGCGCGAGCAGTGCTGGCTGGCGGCGCTTCTCGCTGGTACAGCAGTGTTACTCAACTGGATTTCGACCGGTGACCATCTGTTCAAAACTGTCTTCACCAACACCTATTGGCCCGTGGCCGGTGTTGACTTGAGCCTGATAGTAACGGCGGTGTTATTAGTGGGTGCCGCACGCAAACTGTGGCGGGTTGAGCAGTCAGCCGCGCAAAGCCAGTTGGTCAGCGAAGAGGTGGGGTGCAACTTTGGAATCAATGGTGAGGTGAATCATGGTTGAGCCTTGGGTCGCATTGATGCTCGCCGCGTTGAGCTGTTTTGTTGGGTTTGCCTGGTTTGCCCTTGCGATGAGTGTGCACTGGCAGCAAGTAATGAAAACTACCTCGGCTCCCAGTCTGCAAATACGTGCCACACTCAGGTTGCTTGGTTCGGTGGGCTTGTTGGTTGCGGCGCTGTTCTGTTTTATTGCTGATCGACCTTCCATGGCGATATTGGTGTGGTTGATGCTGCTCGCCGTCTGTGCTCCCTCGGTTGCGATGCTGCTGGCTTGGCGCCCGCAGCTGCTGCGCTTACTGTGGCCCGGCGTTAAGGTAAAAGCGTAACCCGGTTGCGGCCGCCTTCTTTGGACTTGTACAAGCCCTGATCGGCTTTTTCGATCCAGTGGCGATGGTCGTGTAACTCCGGGTTGAGTTCTGAAACTCCCATGCTCACCGTGAACTGAATCTCGTGCCCCTCGGCATAAATGGTTGAGGACTCGATTGTTTTACGCAGGCGTTCAGCAAACACACAGGCGCCATCACCGTTGGTATTGGTTAGGATGATGCCGAATTCTTCGCCACCGTAGCGGCCGGGAATATCCAAATCGCGCGCGTGCTCTTTGATGGTTCTGCTCACCGCCCGGATCGCTTCATCGCCAACAGTATGTCCATAGGTGTCGTTAATTTTCTTGAAGTGATCTATATCCAACATAATCAGGCTTGATGGCTGTTCATAGCGATCGAAGCGTTTGAACTCCTGGATCAATCTCAATTCCCAATAACCGCGGTTAAACAAGCCGGTCAAGTGGTCAGTGCGACTCATATTTTGCAGTTGTTTGTTGGCTTGTTGCTGCGCAATTTTATTTACGGCTGTATCCGTCACATCGTAAATGATCAGGCAGATGTGCTTGGCAATGCCGTTGGTATCGAGCAGCGGAATAATGCTGCTATTTTGATACATGTATTCGGCCGTCCCGGTAATAGGGCGATAGTGTGGGAAGCGGAATAAATAAGGTCGCTGCTCCCAAGTGGTGAATGCCGTATTTTGTAATACAAACACCGATTGTGCCTTGTGTTTGAACCAGGCCTCGGGGAGTTCCGGGAAGGCTTCAAATAAACTCTTACCCAGTACCTTCTCTGGCGCTTTGCCGCTGTGATTTTGCATAAAGCTGTTCCACACATTGATGGTGTAGTTTTCGTCCATCACAACGAGCCCTACATCAATGTTTTGCAAAATGTCCATTTGCCAATGAACATCATCGAACAGCTTGTCGGAGTCTTTGGTTTTTACCATCGGTGTTATTCAGCCTAATCAAGTAGGTAGTCAAGTTTTTCGGTCAGACCGGAAATGGAATGTTCAGCAATCACCAATAACAAATCACAGTTGATCTTGTGATCTTCAATCGCGTAGTTGATCTCCACTACCAGCGCTTGCTTCCATTTCATATTGTTGTTTTGCAGTAGGTCGGTGATGTTGCAGTGTTGCCCCAATAACATGGGGGGGCCGAAGCTGAAGTGCGTATCCAATTGCTCGGCAAGGCCACGAAGACAGGCGCCATTTAATACATTCGCCGTATCCATCAGCAATTCGTATTGAGCTTGCTCATCGGGAACACGGTCATATTTAAGCAGTCTGGCAAGGTCGTCAAAATCGGTGCCATGGAATATCAGCATGGCTTCGCCCGCTATGCCACCGCCAATAAAACCCTGGCAGACACCATGAACTATATCGTTTTGGTTTTCCCGGTTAAGGGACTGGAGTGCCATGGCGATATCGGTTGGGTTGAGCACGCTAACGTGGGGTATGGACAATACGACAAAGACGTCCAGCAGGCGGGCCAGGTGGGCACCGGCTTGGCCCATGGCGACGTTGGTAATTTCTTGCAGGCAGTCGCGCTGGTCTTCAGTGAGCAAGTATTCAGGCATAGTGTTCGATCTTGTTATAAGCATCTGGAGGTTTATCTGAAGCTTAGCAGTAATCTATCAATTTGTTGCAAAACATCTGATGGGTTAGCCGGCAGGCTTTCCTCCACAAGAATTTCATCAATTCCACACGGATTTTTATACTCTAAGTGCCTATCAGAGCAGGTTTTTTAGGCTCTTTGTTTGTAATCCAAAGTGTACTACCATGCCCTGAATAGCCATTAATGCCGGGGCATTTCAGCAAGATTGTTTGACTGCCAGCCCCGCCCATCAACAATTTGAACAGAGGCACATATGAGTCCATGCAAACAGGTGTTGGCGACAGTGATTACCCCCTGGAAGCTGCTAAAGCCGGCGTCCTTTTTGGCCTTGAGTATTGGATTACTCGCCGGCTGCGATTCGCGCCCTGAGGCTGAAGGTTCTTCAGATGTGGTGGCTTCAGTTGCTTGGCAAAAACCCGCTGATGCCAAGGCTGCCGACTACCTTGCCGGCTGTGAAGCTGATCATGGCCAGATTCGCACGCAAATGAAGGCGTTTGCTGCAGAGTCAATACATTACCAACCCCAAGAGCTGCTGGGAGCGATCAACAATATCGACCTGTTGCTCGACAAACAGATGAACCTTGCCAGCCTCTACGCCAATGTCCACCCGAATGAGGCGGTTCGTGCAAGCGCTGAGGAGTGCGAGCAAAAGTTTGTTGAGCTAATTAGCGAAATCAGCTTGTCCCGCCCGCTGTATAACCATCTGGTCGCGGTAGATACAACCGGTTTGGATGCACAGGACAAACGTTTGGTAGAGCACTTGCTGCTAGACTTTAAACGTGCCGGTGTAGATAAAGACGAGGCAACGCGCGCGCGCATCAAAAAATTGAATGAAGAAATCAATTTAATTGGCCAAAACTTCGATAAAAATATTCGCGATGGCGCGCGCCAATTGGTATTGGATTCTGTTGATGACCTTAAAGGGTTGCCTCAAGACTACATAGATACTCACAAACCGAATGAAGATGGAAAAATTATTCTCACAACGGCATACCCTGATTACGTACCGTTTATGCAATATGCCGAAAACGATGAGTTGCGCAAAAAATTCTATGTCATCTTTCGCCAGCAGGCCTATCCAGAAAATAAGGCTGTACTGCAAAGTCTGATCGAAAAGCGCCATGAGTTGGCACAAATTCTGGGTTATGAGAATTTCTCGGCATTTATTACCGAAGACAAGATGATCGGTTCGCCAGCAAACGTCCAAAGTTTTATTGACAAGGTTTCTGCTGTAGCAACGCCGCGTGCCGAGCAGGAATATCAACAGTTGTTAGCGCGACTGCAGCAGATTGATCCAACTGCTACCCGCGTTGAAGATTGGCAAAAAATGTATGTGGAGCACTTGGTCAAAAAAGAGGATTACCAGGTCAATGCGCAGGAAGTTCGTCAGTACTTTCATTACGACAAAGTAAAACAAGGTATTTTTGAATTGGTGCAGGCCATGTTTGGTGTTTCCATTCGCCCTTGGCAAACCGATGTTTGGCATGAGTCAGTAAATGCCTATGAAATACTGGAGGGTGAAAAAGTTATTGGTCGCTTCTATTTGGATATGCACCCACGCACTGGAAAGTACAAACATGCCGCTGCATTTTCGGTTGTGAATGGCATAGATGGTGTACAACTGCCGGTAGCTGCTTTGGTGTGTAATTTCCCGGGCGATGACGGTAGTTCCGGTTTAATGGAGCACGCAGACGTAGAAACTTTTTTGCATGAGTTTGGCCATTTGCTGCATGGAATTTTTGCCGGGACCAACCAGCGCTGGATGTATTTCTCGGGCATAAAAACCGAATGGGATTTTGTCGAGGCTCCCTCACAAATGCTGGAGGAATGGGTATGGGATACCGAAACTCTTGCCAGCTTTGCGCAAAATGATAAAGGCGAGGTTATCCCACAAGAGTTAGTTGCGAAAATGATCGCCGCGCGTGACTTTGGGCGCGCCATGTGGACAAAACATCAATTGTTTTATGCGGCGCTATCACTCGGCTTATACAACACAGATCCCTCCAAACTTGATCTGAATAAAGCGATGGAAGAGATTCAATCCACATACTCGCCTTTTGGGTATGTGGACGATACTTATTTTTACGCAAGCTTCGGTCACTTGAATGGATATTCCTCCATCTATTACACCTATATGTGGTCACTGGTGATCGCCGCCGACATGCATAGCGAATTCATGAAGAAAGGGTTGCGTAACCCTGAACTCTCACAGCATTTCCGCAAAACTGTACTTGAACCGGGCGGCTCCAAAGACGCAGCTGATTTGGTGAAGGACTTTTTAGGGCGCCCTTATAGTTTTGACGCGTTTGCCAAGGATCTTTCTGTCAAATAGGTCAAAAGCTCCCTATCGTTTGGTAGGGGGCTTTTGTGCATTTAATTCGCTGTTGGTTTTTCTATGAAAGTAATAAACCTTTTACTCCTGTTGTCGTTTCTGAGCTTCATTCTCTCCGGGTGTGGTGACCGAAAAACCTTGGTAGATATAGGTACAGAAGCACAAATTCTTCATGTTGGTAATGGCACAGAACCTGCCGAAATTGATCCTCATACCACCACAGGTATGCCGGAATACCATTTGCAGATGGCTTTATTTGAAGGTTTGGTGAGCAAACACCCGGAGACGTTGGAAATTATCCCCGCTGTTGCTGAGCGCTGGACTATTTCTGATAATGGCTTGGTTTACACCTTTTTCATTAGGCCTACTGCCAAATGGTCAAATGGTGATGCTTTGGTTGCAGAGGATTTTGTACTTTCCTGGCAGCGTGCACTTTCTGCGGCTTTAGGTAATCAATATGCCAATATGCTGTACAGCATTAAAAATGCTGAAGCCTTTCATCTTGGCAAAATCACCGATTTTAAACAGGTAGGGGTGGTTGCTCTTGATCGCTCAACTCTGCAGGTGACACTAGAAAATCCTACTCCCTATTTTTTGCAAATTTTGGATCATCACAGCGCTTTTCCTGTGCATTTGCCGACATTGCTAAAACATGGTCGTATGGATGAAGCTGCTACTCGCTGGACACGGCCAGAAAATTTTGTAGGCAACGGCCCTTTTGTGATTAAAGAGTGGACTCCGGGCAAAGTGTTTTCTGTGCAGCGCAATCAGTATTATTGGGATGCGGCAACTGTCAGATTGAATGAAATTCACTTTTATCCGATCGATCAATCACTTGTGGAAGAGCGGATGTTTAAAGCAGGGCAGTTGCACAAAACTGAAACATTACCCAGCGCCAAAATCGAGAGATATCGTCAGAGTAATGCTCCTGAATATCGAAGTAATCTTTATTTTGGAACTTACTACTATGCGTTTAATGTCACCCAAAAACCCTTGAACGATGTGCGGATACGTAAAGCTTTAGCTTACTCAATTGATAGAGAGGCGATCACAAAACACATTACACGAGGCGGCCAATTACCAACCTACGCATTAACACCTCCAGATACTTTGGGGTACACGCCGCGCGCCAAAATGATCTATGACATTGATGCCGCTCGCCGGCTATTAGCTGAGGCTGGATATCCTGATGGAAAGGGCTTTCCAAAACTGGAGCTTGTTTATAACACCAGCCAGGATCATCAAAAAATTGCTGTTGCTATACAACAAATGTGGAAAAAGGCATTGAATATTGATGTGTCATTGCAAAATCAGGAGTGGAAAGTTTTTTTGAGCAACCAACAATTACTCAATTTCCAGATCGGCCGTCGCGGTTGGATTGGCGATTACATAGATCCTTTTACTTTTCTTGAGCTATTCGTAACTAATGGCGGCAATAACAATACAGGGTGGGGCAATTCACGATACGACGAGTTAATGCGCCTATCAACTTCAGCAAAAACGAGAGAAGAGCGTTACGAATATTTTCAGGAGGCCGAACAAATATTGGTTGACGAGGCTCCTATTTTGCCAATTTACAACTACACAACTAATTATCTGCTCTCTCAAGATGTGAAGGGTTATTACCCAAACACTATGGATTATCACCCCTACAAATATATGTATTTAGAATCAGCCAAAAAGGGGAATAATTAATGTTGCGATTTATTATCCAGCGCTGCTTGCAGGCAATCCCTGTGTTGCTACTGGTTGCGACCGTTACCTTTTTTATGATCCGCATGGCTCCTGGCGGCCCCTTTGATAATGAGCGAGCAGTTCCACCAGAAGTGCTCAAGCATTTAAACGAGCGCTATCACTTGGATGATCCCCTGTGGAAACAATACACCGATTACATGGTGAATTTACTGCAGGGCGACTTTGGCCCTTCGTTCAAATATCCCACCCACACAGTGAATGATTTAATTGCCGCCGGTTTTCCTGCAACAGCAGAACTTTCGCTTTACGCTATTTTATTTGCCTTGGTGGTTGGGTTAACGGCGGGCGTATTTGCATCTTTACGCAGTAATACCATGCAAGATTACATTCCCATGTCTGCGGCCATGATTGGTATTTGTATGCCTACCTTCGTATTGGGGCCAATTCTTTTGCTGGTGTTTGGTATTTGGTTGGGTTGGTTGCCCGTTGCTGGTTGGGGGCAAATTCCCGGCGATAAAATTCTGCCGTCAGTGACCCTGGGTTTCGCTTACGCGGCTTACATCGCGCGTATTAGTCGTGGTGGTATGTTGGATGTGTTATCTCAAGATTACATTCGCACTGCCAAAGCCAAAGGTTTATCTACAGCTCGAATAGTCTTTGTACATGCTTTGCGCGGTGGTATCACGCCGGTTATTTCATTTCTTGGCCCTGCAATTGCCGGCCTGCTTGCGGGTTCGTTTGTGGTTGAATCTATTTTCCAGATTCCCGGGTTGGGGCGCTTTTATGTGATGGCGGCGTTTAATCGCGATTACACGTTAATTTTGGGGCTGACGATTTTTTTTGCGTTTTTAATTGTGCTGTTCAATTTACTCGCCGATATTGTGTTGGTGTGGTTAAACCCGAAAGTGCGTCAGGATCTTGGGGGTAAATAATAATGTCGGTTAATACATTGACAGCTACACAGCTCGACTCTGAAAAAGGGCGCTCACTCACTCAGGATGCGATTGCCCGCCTTAAAAAAAATAAAATGGCAATGTTGGGTTTGTTTGTTCTTTTATTCATGGTGGTGATTGCAACCCTTACGCCCTGGATTGCGCCTTACAGTTACGAAGAACAAAACCTGGATCTTGGTGCTTCGCCGCCCTCCGCCGCGCATTGGTTAGGCACAGATACTTTGGGCCGCGATCAACTTACGCGCATTATGTACGGCAGCCGTATTTCCCTGATGGTTGGTTTTATCGCCACGGCAGTGGCACTTACCATTGGCGTGTTATGGGGTGCAATCGCCGGTTTTGTGGGCGGGCGTGTTGATGCGGTGATGATGCGTATAGTGGATGCGCTTTATGCTTTGCCTTTTACCATTTTCATTATTCTGCTCACCGTTATTTTTGGTAGCAGCATGTTGCTATTGTTTTTGGCAATCGGCGCCGTGGAGTGGTTGACCATGGCGCGTATTGTGCGGGGGCAGGTGCTCACTATTAAGCGGCAGGAATTTGTTGAAGCAGCTATTTCTATGGGGTTATCGCCATGGCGAATTATCACTCGCCATTTAATTCCCAATGTTCTAGGCCCGGTTATTGTTTACACCACGTTAACCATTCCCAGCGTAATTCTTTTGGAATCTTTTCTCAGCTTTTTGGGTTTAGGTATCCAACCGCCCGCAAGCTCCTGGGGCTCATTAATTTCAGGTGGTGTTGAAACTATGGAGGAATATCCATGGCTACTACTTTTCCCCGGATTAGTGCTGACAATCACCTTGTTCTCACTCAATTTTCTCGGTGATGGTTTGCGCGATGCGCTGGACCCACGTGCCTCCAAGGATTAAGTCATGAGCCAAGAGATTTTATTAGCCGTCGAAAATTTGCGTGTGGTGTTTAATACCCGTAATGGTCAAACTCTCGCGGTGGAAAACTTGAATTTTTCACTCAATGCGGGCGAGGTGTTGGGCATTGTTGGTGAATCAGGGTCAGGTAAATCCGTTGCTTGTTACAGCTTGCTAGGGCTGATTCCTACACCGCCTGGAAAAATTGAGTCGGGCCGAGCTTTGTTCCATGGGCAAGATTTATTGAAAATGAGCGAGCTAGAGCTGCGCAAAGTGCGCGGCAATAAAATCGCGATGATTTTTCAAGACCCGATGACTTGCTTAAACCCCAATATGCGCATTGCGGATCAATTAACAGAAGTACTGTTGCAACATAAGGGCGTCAGTAAACAACAGGCGTTGCACAATGCTATTGCTGCATTGGAAGAAGTTGGTATTCATGATGCCGCCAAGCGTATTCATGAATATCCACACCAGTTTTCTGGCGGTATGCGTCAGCGCGTCATGATCGCCATGGCATTGCTGGCTGAACCGGAACTTTTGATTGCGGATGAACCCACCACTGCATTGGATGTCACTGTTCAAGCGCAAATTCTTGCATTGATTAAACAATTGCAGCAGACACGCAAGCTAGCCGTTATTTTTATTACCCATGACCTGGGTGTGGCTGCACAAATGGCTGATCATGTATTGGTTATGGAAAAAGGAAAGTTGATAGAGCAGGGACCGTGTGTTGAGATTTTTAAAAACCCAACACAAGAATACACTCGTAAACTATTAAATGCGGTATTAACTACCGCCAAACCACTGCCCAGTGCCGCCCAATATGATGAACCTCCACTGCTGGAAGTGAAACAGTTAAAAGTGGGTTTTCCCATGCGAGTAGGCAGTATTTTTAGCAAAATTAAAGCCTATGCGCGCGGTGTTGAGAACGTCAGTATTGATATACATCGCGGCGAAATTCTGGGTGTAGTGGGTGAGTCCGGTTCAGGTAAATCTACCTTGGGGCGCAGTATTATCCGTTTGGTTGATGCGCAATCCGGTGAGATTTTATTTCAGGGCAAGAACTTGCGCGATTTATCAGAGGCGAGTTTCAATAATCTTCGCCCCCAAATTCAAATGATCTTTCAAGATCCTTACGCGTCGCTTAACCCGCGAATGACAGTGTTTGATACCTTGGCGGAACCATTATTAGTTCATGATTTAGCTAACCAGTCCAATGTACTTGAGCTAGTGAAAAGCCTGATGGATGATGTTGGATTGGATCGCCGGTTTATTCGCAAATATCCCCATGAATTTTCTGGCGGCCAGCGTCAACGTATTGCGATTGCACGAGCTATTGCACTCAAGCCGCAATTAATTATTGCCGATGAGCCTGTTTCTGCTCTCGATGTTACTATTCGTGCGCAAATATTAGCGCTACTTTTGGAACTCACCCAAAAACATAACCTGACCATGCTGTTTATTTCCCACGACATGTCAGTGGTGCGTTATCTCTGTGATCGCGTAGTAGTGATGCAACATGGGAAGCTGGTGGAGCAGGGCGCGACGGAAGCATTATTTGCCGCACCGCAACAGGAATATACCCGTCATTTACTGGCTGCCATCCCAACACTTTAAAAAATGGAGCTTTTATGAACCAGCCAGATGACAAGCCAAAACCACCCGTTTTATTGCCAGATCACCAGCTAAATAATCCACAAGCGCCCGCATCCAAAACAGGTAAATTATCCTTGGGGTTGGTTGTTGCTGTAGTGGGTGCTTTGCTGTTGGCGCGCAACCTTGGGTATGAATTTTTCTTCCTCGATATTCATAATTGGTGGGCGTTTCTGATTTTATTTACCGCACTTGGCCCTATTCATCAAGCCTGGCGATTCTATTCAAAAGGCGAAGTGTGGGCGGCGACAAATTCATTGGTATTTGCTGCCGGCATTATATTTATTGCCTTGTTATTTCTGATCGACCTGGCGTTTTGGACCTGGTGGCCGGTGTTTATCATTCTCATCGGTCTGTATTTAATGAGCAACCGCAATCGTTAATACACTTTCAGCGTGCAAATAAAAAGCCCTCGTCATGTTGATTGGCGAGGGCTTTTTATTTGCATTAATAACTTTCACTTCAAAACTACATTAATTTTTTTGGCTCAAATTACCCAGCTAATTAATTCGATGGTTTCTTTTGAAACTTTAACGCACCAGCCCTGTTCATGCCAGTCACCAAGTACAATGCGCTCGGCAGGTTTACCATTGGCGATTAGTGTGTGTCGTGCAGGGCGATGGGTGTGGCCGTGAATCATTAGCTGGACATTCGCCTGTTCCATTTGACGAACTACTTCCGCGGGAGTGACATCCATAATGTCGGCTGCTTTCAGGCTGTTCATGCTCTGGCTTTTATCGCGCAATTGAGCAGCTAAAGCACGGCGTGCGCTGAGTGGTTGGGCCAGTACTTGATGTTGCCATTCTGCGCTGCGCACCATCTGGCGAAATGTTTGATAATCTTGATCTGCAGTGCAGAGAGCGTCGCCATGCACTAATAAAGCGTGCTTGCCGTACAAATTAACCACTGTGCCTTCAGCGATAAGTTTCATGCCTGCTTTTTGCGCGTAAATGGTACCCAATAAAAAATCGCGATTGCCGTGCATAAAATAAATCGCTACGTCTTTATTGCGAAGAGCCCGCAACTCGGCAGCTACTTGCTGGGAGAGCGGTGCATCGTCATCATCGCCAATCCATGCATCAAAAAAATCACCGAGGATATAAAGTGCTTCTGCATTAACGGCTTGGGTTTGCAGAAAATGAAAAAACGCCCGCGTTATCTGCGGGCGTGATTCGTGTAAATGCAGATCTGAAATAAACAGGCTATGCATTTTTATCGATGCCTATTCGGCGATAGTTGCGCTTTGGATAATAACGGCTTCTTTAGGTACATCTTGATGGAAGCCTTTGCTACCAGTTTTGACGCCTTTGATTTTGTTAACTACATCCATGCCGCCAACCACTTTGCCAAATACACAGTAGCCCCAGCCGGATGAATTTTTACCGCTGTGATTCAAAAAGCTATTGTCTTTTACGTTGATAAAAAACTGCGCTGTTGCACTGTGCGGGTCGTTGGTACGCGCCATTGCCAGTGTGCCAGTCAGGTTTTGCAGGCCATTATCAGCTTCGTTCTGGATCGGGTCACGGGTGGTTTTCTGTTGGAAATCTTCAGTAAAACCGCCGCCTTGAATCATGAATCCATCAATAACGCGATGAAAAATAGTGCCGTTGTAAAAACCTTCTTCAATGTATTGTTTGAAGTTGGCAGCAGTATTGGGCGCCTTATCAAAATCCAGTTCAATAACGATATCGCCGTAGTTAGTGTGCAGTGTGATCATGGTGAATCTCCCTTGAGATTTAGAGGGTGGTGCCGGAAAAAGCCGGTATGATACGCGCTCCCCCAAGGGGAAGGAACGCATAAATTATTAATTTTTTGAAGCGTGAGAGACTTATGCAGCGCGGTAAATTTTTGACCATCGAGGGCACTGAAGGTGTCGGCAAGAGTACTAATTTGACGTTCGTGCGCGATTGGCTTGTGGCTCGTGGGATTGAGGTAATAGTCACCCGCGAGCCGGGTGGGACCCCTCTGGCGGAAGAGGTGCGCAGCCTGTTGCTGAGCAAGCGCGACGAGCCTGTCGACGAAACCGCAGAGCTGTTATTGGTTTTTGCTGCCCGCGCCCAGCATTTGACGCAGCTGATTAAACCGGCGTTGGCGCGTGGTGCCTGGGTATTAAGTGATCGTTTTACCGATGCGACCTACGCCTACCAGGGCGGTGGCCGTGGTTTGAGTAAGGCGACTATCAACCAATTGGAGCAACTGGTGCAGGGGGATTTGCGCCCCGACCTGACCCTGATTCTGGATATCGATGTTGAGCTGGGGTTAAACCGCGCCCGTCAGCGCGGAGAGCTGGATCGTTTTGAAAGTGAAACCATCGGCTTTTTTGAGCGGGTGAGGGCGGCCTATCGTCAGCGGGCGGAGTCATCCCCCCTACGTTATGCCTTGGTCGATGCAGGTAAAACGCTGCCTGAAGTACAGGCAGAAATAGATTCTCTGCTAAGTAAGTTGCTCGCGTAATAAAAACCTAGAAGTCTGCCGCCGCTTCCACTCTGAGCGGCGCGCCGGTAATAGGGTGATCAAACCACAGCTCCTGTGCATGTAATAACAGGCGCGGCGATTTTGCCAGCACATCTGGCGGTGCGTAGAGGCCGTCGCCCAACATGGGGTGCCCCAGGCTCAGCATGTGTACCCGCAGCTGATGGGTGCGCCCGCTGACCGGTTCAAGCAGGAGGCGACTGGTATTTTCTCCTGGATTACGCGCCAACACCTTATAGCGAGTATGGGCAGATTTACCGCTTTCAAAGCACACCTTCTGCAAGGGGCGATTGGGCCAATCGCAAATCAAAGGCAGATTCACTTCGCCTTCATCTTCCGTGACTAGTCCCTCAACCACTGCCACATAGCGTTTATGTATTTGGCGCGCCTCGAACTTGTGGGTCAGGTTTTTCAGGGTCAGGTAATTCAAGGGAAACATCACTATGCCGGATGTGCCCTGATCCAGCCGATGCACCACTCGCGCGTTGGGGTTAAATTTCAGTGCGCGGTTATATAGGCAGTCCTGTTTGTCTGGCCCCTTGCCCGGCACACAGAGCAAACCGGCGGGTTTATTGGCAATGAGCAGATCCTCATCAAGGTAGAGAATATCGAGTGGGAAATCAGTCATTGGTGAGCCTGGGCTGGAATTTAAGCGGGCGCGGATTATCGCAAATTTGCTAAGCTTGCCCAAAACTTTTGTTAGATCTTTGATGCCGAGTGGTTCATGAGCGACTTTCCAATTCACCCCTATCCCTGGCAATTAACAGAATGGCAGCAGCTAGTGCAGCAGTTGGCGAGTAAGAAATTACCCCACGCCATGATGTTCGCCGGGCCGCGCGGCATCGGCAAGCGCTATCTTGCGGATGCACTAGCACAACTGCTCCTGTGCGATGCACCCATTGAAGGAACTGCCTGCGGCAGATGTCGTGGCTGCGAACTCAATAAAGCCCAAACCCACCCGGATTTGCTCTGGTTGGAGCCAGAAGAGGCGGGCAAGGCTATCAAGGTGGATCAGGTGCGGGAACTTACTGAGTCCTTGGGTAAAACGGCGCAGCAAGGCGGCTATAAAGTAGTGATTATCGAGCCGGCAGAGGCAATGAACGGTAATGCTGCCAATGCATTGCTTAAGTCGCTGGAGGAACCGGCGGCCAATACTTTGCTAGTGTTGGTTACCCACAGCCCAAGCTCGGTTTTGCCCACTATTCGCAGCCGTTGCCAGATGCGCAAACTGCCTATGCCGCGCAGCGAGCAAGTCATTCGCTGGTTGTCGCCGCTGTTGGTTGGCAGTAACTACACCCCCGAAAACTTACTGGCGGCGGCGCGTGGAGCACCCTTAACCGCATTGGCTTTGTTGCAGGGCGATGCGCTGGAGCAACGCGAACAAACCCTGCAGTTATTCACGCGTTTGAGCCTTGGGCAGATTTCCGCCATTGAAGTGGCAGCGCAGTGGCACAGCGGTGATGTGCCCGGGTTGCTGGAATGGCTGCTTGGGTTGTTGCATGGCCTAGCGCGTTGGAAAGTCGGTGCCGATGATCCCCAGATACAGCAGGCACCGGTGGAATTAAGGGAGCGCCTTGCGCATTTGAATTTGCCATTGCTGCATCGCTATGTTGAAAAACTCATGCTCTCCAAAAAACAGTTACTCAGCGGTTCCAATCCCAATAAGCAATTGTTATTAGAGGAGTTATTGCTGGATTGGGGCGCCTTGCTGCGCGCCAGCACGAATCGCGCGGTGGCGTCTGGACACTAGTCAGCTAATCTATTAGTGTTCGACTTGGTTAAGGCAAATGTTGTCTAAAAATTACAAGCAGGATCAGTTATGCAACCCATTGGTGGTGGTGCCCGCAACGGCATACTCTCGTTAACGATCAAAGATAAAGCCGTGCTTTATGCTGCCTATATGCCGTTTGTTAAAAATGGCGGTATGTTTATTCCGACCAACAAAACCTACAAGTTAGGTGACGAAGTATTCATGTTGTTGAGTTTGATGGATGAGCCGGAAAAGATCCCGGTTGCTGGTAAGGTTGTCTGGGTAACACCCAAAGGTGCCCAAGGTAACCGCGCGGCGGGTATAGGTGTTCAATTTAGCGATCAGGACAATACCGCCATCAATAAAATTGAAAACTATCTGGCCGGTATGCTCAACTCCGACAAGCCCACCCATACGATGTAGCATTCTGTCATACCATCCCGTCCGGGCAGCATGTAAAATTCGCCCCGCTGTCTTAGCTCAAAGCCAGGTTCTGCCTGGCTTTGTTATTAGGCTTTTCTACATTTCATCGTTTCACGAGAGTTATTTATGTTGATTGATTCGCACTGCCATCTGGATCGGCTGAAACTGGAGCCCTATGGTGGTGACTTGAGTGCAGCCATTGCCGCTGCCCATGAGCGTGGCATACAGCAAATGTTGTGTATTGGTATCAGCCTGCAAAATATCCAAACGGTGATTGATATCGCACAGTCGCATTCGCGTGTAGTGGCCTCTGTTGGCGTGCACCCTTGCGATGTGAAAGAGGGCGCTGCCACTGCCGAGCAGCTTATTGGTTGGGCGTCCCAGCCCAAGGTGGTGGCGCTGGGTGAAACGGGGTTGGACTACCACTATGAAACTGAAAGCAAAGCCATTCAGCACGAAAGTTTTGCCTTGCATTTACAGGTGGGTAAACAGATCGGCCTGCCGGTGGTAGTGCATACCCGCGAAGCCAAGGCTGACACCCTTGCACTTATCAAAGAACACGGCAGTCTTGAGCACAGCGGTGTGTTGCACTGTTTTACTGAAGACTGGGACATGGCCAAAGCCGCGCTGGATTTGAATTACTACATTTCCATTTCCGGCATAGTCACTTTTAAAACCGCCGATCAAATTCGCGAGGTGGTTCGCAACATGCCGCTGGATCGTTTGCTGGTCGAAACCGATTCACCTTACCTCGCTCCCATTCCTTATCGTGGTAAACCCAACGAACCCAAATACGTGCGTGAAGTCGCGCAGTTTGTCGCGGATGTGCGCGGTATTCCGTTAGAAGCATTAGCAGAAAAAACAACTGAAAACTTTTATCGGTTGTTTAGTAAGGCAAAACACTATTTGCCGGTTTAAAAACTCCATCGTCATCCCAGCGCAGCGGGAATCCAGACTTTTAAAAGAGAAAATCATGAACGCCCAACAAATTAAAATCATGCTTGAATTGCAAGATGCCATGAACACCAAAGTGACTGCGGATTGGCGCGCCCGAGGGTATGAATGGTACCGCGCGATTTGGGTGGAATGCGCGGAGCTTATGGATCATTACGGTTGGAAGTGGTGGAAAAAACAAGCACCCGACACCGAACAAGTCGCGCTGGAATTGATCGACATTTGGCATTTTGGTTTGAGTATTTTGCTGCAGTCAGGTGCCTCGCTGGACGACATTAGCGACAAAATTCAAAGCGAATTGGTGATCGCCACTGACGAGCAAGATTTCCGTCTGGATCTGGAAAAATTTGCCGCGGCCACGCTAGGCGACCGTCAGTTCCACCTGGGTTTATTTGCGCGCTTGATGGCCGGTGTAGGCATGAGTTTTGATCAACTCTATCGCGGTTATGTCGGCAAAAATGTGCTGAATTTTTTCCGTCAGGATCATGGCTATAAAGATGGCAGCTATCGCAAGCATTGGCATGATGGCCGGGAAGACAATGAGCATTTGGTGGAAGTTGTGCTGACGCTGGATGCCACCAAAGCCGAATTCAAAGATGAGCTATATCGCGCGCTGGTAGCGCGTTATCAAGCATGATTTGTTTGCTATGAGTGAGCCTGCTTGATGTTGCGCGCACTCATAGCAGCCACTAAGCGGCAGAATCTTCCCTGTCGTTATCAAAGCTGACTGGCGGTAATCCATGAAGTGCTCGCGCTCGTGTGCACGCCTCGTTGGCTGATCCATCTTCATTCAAAATATCAAACTCGCGACAGGTGCTGGAGCGATTCTCATAAATACTGCAGCTCACGCGTGTGCCAACTTCGCCCACCAAGGCGACACAGCGCGGCGGGTTGCTCTGTGTGCCTTTCATGCAGGCGTGATGCGAGCTGATTTGCAGTGTCAGCTCATCTGGCACTGTGCCCCCAGTGCTCTGGCACTCACCCCAATAAAACGACACACGAAAGTGGGCGCAGCAAGCTCCACAGCTCAGACAGGGTGATTCATGGCTCATTTTGGTGCACGCCACACTAGATAATAAATGGATGGTATCGGGAGAATCCCCTTGGAACCGACAGAACATCGGCGTGCTGATTCTGTGCTATCGCCTAAAAAATTCAATAGGGCGTAGTAAAAATATTTTTTCAATTTCATCGAGTTCTTTTCTATTACAGACAACAGCGTATCTGGATTCAGCATGATGGATTAGCAACTGCTGGCGTAACACAGGGTTAAATGGGGTGAATTTTCTGCTCAAATGCCTATAATGCTCGCCCGTCTTATCTGTAATACCCAGGCACACAATGCCGAACTTTCGTTTTCTTCCAATATCACCCGAATAAATGGAGTCTCATCGTGAAAGCACCTGTAAGAGTTACCGTCACTGGCGCCGCTGGCCAAATCAGCTATTCCCTATTGTTCCGCATTGCGGCTGGCGACATGCTGGGCAAGGACCAACCAGTAATCCTGCAATTACTGGAAATCACTCCAGCGTTGAAAGCACTGCAAGGTGTGGCGATGGAATTGGACGACTGCGCATTCCCATTGTTGGCCGGCATTGTTACTACCGATGATCCAGCGGTTGCCTTCAAAGACTCAGACTACGCCTTATTGGTTGGCGCACGTCCACGTGGCCCAGGCATGGAGCGTAAAGACCTGTTGGCTGCTAACGCTGCAATCTTCTCTGTGCAAGGTAAAGCGATTAACGACCACGCTTCACGCAACATTAAAGTATTGGTCGTTGGTAACCCTGCCAACACCAATGCGCTGATCGCCCAACGCAATGCGCCGGACATCAACCCGCGTCAATTCACGGCAATGACCCGTTTGGACCACAACCGCGCGCTGTCGCAGCTGGCTACCAAAACTGGCACCAGCATTAACAACATCACCAAAGCGCTGATCTGGGGCAACCATTCTTCTACCCAATACCCAGACCTGCACAACACCCTGGTTGATGGCAAACCAGCACTGAGCCTGGTTGATCAAGCCTGGTACGAAGCAGATTACATCCCAACCGTACAACAGCGTGGTGCTGCCATTATTGCTGCGCGCGGTGCATCTTCTGCTGCATCGGCGGCTAACGCAGCCATCAACCACATTCGCGATTGGGCACTGGGTACTCCAGCCAATGATTGGGTGAGCATGGGCGTTTACAGCGATGGTTCTTACGGCATCGAAAAGGGTCTGATCTACTCTTTCCCATGTGTTTGCAAAAACGGCGATTGGGAAATCGTGCAGGGTGTAGAAATCAATGAGTTCTCACGCGCGCGTATGACTGCCACTGAAAAAGAGTTGCAAGAAGAGCGTGATGCAGTAAAAGAATTGCTGCCAGCGTAATTCGCCGTTAACGAATAAGCCGTTAACCAATAAAAATGCCGCTGTTTGTTAAAAACAGCGGCATTTTTTTATAAGCAGAAAAATTAGATTTGTTTGAATTCCATCCACGCACTCTGGCTCGAGCCAGCTGTCAGGTGCCACTTTTCTTTCAATACCGCGCCGCGTTCAACACAAATATAAAACTGTTCGTTACCCGCACCTATATCTGCAATTTTCCCTGCCGCTTCAGTGCCTGGGTTCCAGGTGATTACACTGGGGCAGTTGTGATGGGTGATTTCAATGCGCGGTGAACTTTCGATAATGACAGCATTTTCTACAGCGGGATAAACACGATCTACCGGGCCGGGGAAAGTTACATCGCCAGATTGGAATTTTTCGGTGTAGTTTTCAAAGTTGTCAAAATATTTGCGTTCCGCTAATCCCGTTACTTTTACTTCACTCAGCGCGTTAATACGATGGTAGTTGTGCATTGCCCAACTGCATTCAAAGTCTTCGGTATCGGTATTGTTGATCGTCAATTCAAGTTTGGCGCTGTTGCCCAGGGTAATGCGCAATTCAGCAGAAAAATCGTAAGGGAATAATTCGTTGGCATCACTCAGAAATAAAAATTCAAGCTCGACATTGCCATCACTCAAAAGGTGGGCATCACCCAACTCCCAAAAATTGTTGCGGGCAAAACCATGTTTGGGTTTGTCAGGGTAGGCTTGGTTAACACCGAACCAGGGCAAGCAAAGTGGAACACCACCGCGCAGAGCGACACCCGGAGTGAAATCACAATTAGGGCTGAGCCATAACAATGGATCACCATTAGTAGTTTTGAACTCAAGCAGGTGTGCCCCCTGAAGAGAGACCACGGCGCTGCAAAGGGCAGTTTCCACCACCAATAACGGCAGTCCTATACCCA
Organism: Cellvibrio fontiphilus; assembly: GCF_042646205.1. Classification (NCBI taxonomy): domain Bacteria; kingdom Pseudomonadati; phylum Pseudomonadota; class Gammaproteobacteria; order Cellvibrionales; family Cellvibrionaceae; genus Cellvibrio; species Cellvibrio fontiphilus. The sequence goes on from NZ_JBHRTF010000006.1 coordinate 498,196, forward strand.
TAGCATTCGGGTAGTGTTCGCTGCTGCTGGTAAGGCGTAAAAAATCAGTTTTAGCGACGAGTTGTTCAAGGCGCTGTGTACTTGCGGTATCGGGAGTATTGATATGCATATAGGCTACCGTTGAGGTGACTTGTTGCTGGGATTCTATAGAAAAGCACGCCAGCAGACAGCCAAATTTTTTGGTTTTGTGGCTCTTAAAACAGTATGATGCGCGCCTTTTCGACAATTTTGATTGGCTAGGCAGGTAATTGCGTGAGTAGAACCAGATTTACGGGTGAGGCGGCGTTTGTGATAGGTCAACGCTGGATAAGTGAGTCAGAAGCAGATTTGGGGCTGGGCATAGTTCTGGATGTATCCAACCGCCGCTTAACCTTGAGTTTCCCTGCCGCCGGTGAGCGCCGTACCTACGCGATGGACAATGCACCGGTCAGCCGGGTGAAGTACGAAGTGGGCGAAAAAGTTCGCCATCAGGACGGCACCAAAATCCAGATCACCCGTATCGTCGAACAAGCTGGTTGCTTGATGTACGTCGGCCTGACAAAAGACGACGAAGAAGTTGCCATTCCCGAATTTGAGCTGGATAGCTTTGTGCAATTCAGCACCCCGCGCGACCGGTTGTTTGCGGGGCAAATTGATAAACACACCCATTTCACCCTGCGTTATCAAACCCTGCATTACCAAAATCTGCATCGCCAATCGCCCATGTTTGGTCTGGCGGGGCCGCGTGTGCAATTGCTACCGCACCAACTTTATATTGCCAGTGAAGTATCCCAGCGCCATGCGCCGCGTGTGTTGTTGGCCGATGAAGTGGGCTTGGGTAAAACCATTGAAGCCGGCTTGATTTTGCACCAACAAATTATGAGTGGCCGTGCGCAGCGCGCATTAATTGTGGTGCCCGCCAGTTTGCAGCACCAGTGGTTGGTGGAAATGCTGCGCCGGTTTAATTTTGCATTTACCTTGTTGGACGAAGCCCGCTGTAACGCCCTGGTAGGTTTGGACAGTGTTGAAGAGTCAGTCGATTTTGTTGACGACTTTGAAGATGAGTTTGAAAAAAGTGCAGATACCAGCAACCCCTTTGAAACTGCGCAATTCATCATTTGTTCGTTAGATTTTCTCACTAAAAACAAATACCGTTATGAACAAGCGGTTGCTGCCGATTGGGACTTATTGTTGGTGGACGAAGCTCACCATCTCCAGTGGAATGATAAAAAGCCGAGCAAGGCTTACACCTGTATTGAAGGTTTAGCGCAAAAAGCCAAAGGGTTATTGCTGCTCACTGCGACGCCTGAGCAGCTGGGTTTGGAAAGTCATTTTGCGCGGCTGCGTTTGCTCGACCCGGATCGCTACTACGATTTGGAAAAATTTATCGCTGAGCAAAAAGCCTATCAACCACTCAATAATTTGGTTCAAGAGTTATTACAAACCCATAGCGACAGCTCCAAGGAAATCCCGCCAGCATTAGTTAAAGCGCTCACTGAATATTTACCAGCTGACACCATTAATGAGCTGCAAACTCAAGCGAAAATGCAAAGCCTTGGTGCGGCGGTTGATACGGCTATTCATTATTTGTTGGATCGCCACGGCACCGGCCGTGTGTTGTTCCGCAATACCCGCAACTCGGTTTCCGGCTTTCCTGAGCGTAAATTGCAGATGCATGCTTTGACGCTGTTGGATGAAGATTTACACAGCTTGCAAACACAATCACTTGCGGCACAAATTTGCGCTGAACATTACTGGCAGCAAAAAACAGAAAGCGACTGGTGGCTGCTTGATCCAAGAGTAGCTTGGTTGGCGGAATGGTTACGTCAACATCGCCGCAAAAAAGTATTGGTGATTTGTGCGAATGCAGATTCCGCGCAAACCATTGAGGAATATCTGCGCTTGCGCAAAGGTTTGACCACTGCAGTATTCCATGAGGGTTTGAGTTTGATTGAGCGCGATCGCGCTGCGGCTTATTTTGCTGAAGTAGAAGATGGTGCCCAGGTACTAATTTGCTCTGAAATCGGCAGTGAAGGACGCAACTTCCAGTTCGCGCAAGATTTGGTGCTATTTGATTTGCCCACTAACCCCGATTTGTTGGAGCAGCGTATTGGCCGTTTGGATCGTATCGGTCAAACCGCCACAGTGAATATCCACGTGCCGTTTTACGAGCACACGGCGCAGCAAAAATTGCTGGACTGGTATCACCAAGGTTTGAATGCCTTTGAAAAAACCTGTGCTATAGGTCAGGCCGCGTTTGTGCAATTTGCCGATACACTCCTGCCTGCGCTGGTGAATAAAGATGAAGCTGCTTTTGCCAGCCTGGTAGAAGAAACTCGCGTTTACGCTGCCGCATTAGTCGCCCAGTTGCAACAGGGGCGCGATCGTTTGCTGGAGCTGAACTCTTGCAAGCCGGCGCAGGCAGCTGAATTAATTGATGCCTTGGAACAAAATGATTTGAGCAATGCACTGCCCAATTACATGGAGCAGGTGTTTGATAGTTTTGGTATTGACTACGAAAAACACAGTGAAAAAAGTTTGGTGCTGCACCCCAGTGATCATATGCGCATTGAGCAGTTTCCCGGCTTGCCAGAAGATGGTTTAACGGTCACCTATGATCGGCAGCAGGCGCTCTCCCGTGAAGATATGCAATTTCTTACTTGGGAGCACCCGTTGGTGCGGGGCGCGCAGGATTTAATTAGCCTGAGCGAATTTGGCAATACGGCTTTCTGCACCTTGAAATTGCCACCGTTGAAACCAGGCTCATTATTGCTTGAGGCGTTGTTTGTATTGCATTGCCCGGCACCAGCGGAATTGCAGTTGTTCCGCTATATGCCACAATCCTTATTGCGCGTGTTGCTGGATGATAAGGGTAAAGACTTGTCCGCTGTTCTAGGTATTACCCAGTTGAGCAAACTCTTGCAAAAAGTGCCACGCAACAACGCACAAGATTTGGTGCGTCACGCGCGCCCCACCTTAACCACTATGGTGCAGACCGCCGAGGAAATAACTCAGGCCAAACAAGCGGAATTAATTGCGCAAGCCCAGGCCAAAGTGAGCGAGCAATTAAATGCTGAGTTGGCGCGTATGAAAGCGCTGAAAGAGGTAAACCCGAATGTTCGCCAGGAAGAGATTGACTATCTTGCGCAACGTTTGGCTGCAAGCCAGCATTTTCTTTCCCAGGCAAAAATCCGCCTGGATGCCTTGCGTGTGGTGATGACCATTTAATTCAAGCGATTTTATCAGGATAACTATTATGTATATTTTTTCCGCCAATGGCCGAGCCAAACGCGCGTTTGATGATATCAAAGAAGGGCAGATGGTCCCGTTTATTGTTTACATCAATTTTCGCGATTTGTTTGGCGCCGAACATTTGTGCAAGTTGTATTTAATGCGCGCCGGCTTCACCGATATTGATATTGAAAACCGCAAGCTGGTGCCGAGCAATCTGACCAGTGCCCCGCGGGTGATCGCCGCCGATAAGGCTATGGCAGAGGCAATTAAAGATGGCTATATGATTCAAATGTTTGATGAATAATCTGCAATATTAACCAGCAGCCTCATGGCTGCTGGTTGCGAGTTTGTGTGTGGCAATTACCATTCAAACTTCAACTTCAACTTCAACTTCAACTTCAACTTCAACTTCTACCACTCAAACATCAGCCCGACAATGGGTACTGCGTTACCCTCATCATCTGTTACGGTTCCACTGCGCTCGTTGAAATTGCTATTGTTTGGGTTGTCTGAGCCGAGCAGATTAATCACATCGATAAATGCAATCACGTTGGTTCTGCCAAAAGTGCGCAAATAGTCAGCGCGGAAGTTCAACGAACTGTAATCATCGAATCGCTCAGTATTGTTAGCGATGGACTCGCGTGAAAACCGCAGCGGTTGGCCTGCGCCCAACACATTGTCGTGAATAATATAAGAATCGTCTGGCTTGCCAGATGCCCATTTCCAGCGTGACGATAATTTCCAGCGCTGGTTAATTTCCCACACGCCGCCAATACTCAGAATATGCGGACGATTAAAATCGGCGTTGTATTCCATTGCCGTTGGATTGTCACGGACCTTTGAGTTGTTGTAAGAATAATTGATGCTGGCAGACCAGCCATTATCAAATAGCCGCGTCAGCGCTGTATCAATTCCGTAGGATGAACCTTCGCCGGTATTGAGTTGGGTTTGATTAACCCTGTCTGCTTTTACCACCAGGTTGCTGAGTTCCTGGTAGTAAGGCTCTACCAGTAACTCCAGGTTGTAATCCACACGATAGAGGAAGCCGAGGCTAAATTGATCGATGATTTCATTTTCCAGCTGGCTATTGCTGGCGTCACTGGCGCGATCATTAAAACGCGGCGCTTGAAAATAACGGCCGGCGGTGGCAGTAACACGCAGGTCGCTAGTGGCGGCCCAGGTAGCTCCAAACCTCGGCGAGATTAAATTTTCGTTGGAAAAGTTATCGCGGTCATAACGTGCTCCGGCGCGAAAACTCCAATCATTTACGGCAAATTCCTGATTGGCATAAAGCGCATAGTTAGTTTCGGTTTGTGCGTAGCGATTGTTAATTGTCTCGGGGCTTAGCACAACATATTTCTGTTCGGGATTTTCACGAAAATCGTTCTGATCATAGGTGTAGCGAATCCAGTCATCATCCAAATTCAAGGCAAATGCCAAATCGACTTCCGTGACACGCAAACCGCTAGAGAAACGGCCAAAGTGATTATTGATTTCAAAATCGCTTTGCAAACCCAGCTCTTCCTCTTGCGCCGCAGAGCGCAGAATAGGATTGCGTACCGGAATAGTGTCGAGCTGTGCATCCATCTCTACCAAATCCGGGTAAGCCTCACCGGTATTGATGCGTTCATCGTAGTAGCGGCGGTAAATTTGGTTAGTGAGTTTGCCATCGCTGCCGATGAGTCGCGTCCAGGTCAGTGCAAACAAACTATTGTCAGCTTGGCTATCTATGAGCGCGACGTTTTCATAAATTCCCGGTTCATCTTCATCGGAGGCGAGTACATTGTCCAATGTGCGCTGATATTCTTCGGGCGCATAAATTGCCAGGAAGCTGAGTTGATCTTGATCGTTAAGCTCAGTGGTGGATTTAAAAATAATGTCGGTAAGTGTTGGGGTGCCAATATCATCTTGGCCTATAGCTTCAAACAGGCGGCCAAAATTGTAATCGCGCGCGGAAAATAAAATGGAGGTTTGCTCGTGAAAGCGGCTCGGTCCATCGTAACCAATTTCGATACCGGCAATATCCAGGCGAGTGCGATAAGACGGTGTATCCGGGTTGCCTTCAGCCACGTTCAGTTTTAGCAGCGAGCCTGCGCGCCCGCCATAGGCCGGGTTCCAACCGCCGGGCTGAAATTCAGCGTTGGCGATAGTGTTGGGCGCAAACACCGAATAGCGGCCGCCGCCTTCGATATCCTCCAAATCGCCAAAGCTATCGCTAAAGTGCACCACCTTATCAAAGGGGATTCCATCCACCAGAATCAGGTTATCCCGCGGGCCGTTACCGCGCACGGTAAAGCTGGAGAAGGCGCCATCCCCAAATAAACCTGGCAGACCATCCAGCGAGCGCAGCACATCACTGCCGCTACCGGCCGCGCTGTTTAGCGCTTCCTGGTCGATAAAACTTGCGCCTGCTGCATTGAGCGGGTTTGCGGGCATAGTTTTCCTCACCACCAGCAGCTCTTCGATAGCGATATTCAGACTGGCAAGTTGGGTTTCCAGTGGCGTGGTTTTGTTATCCAACACTCGCACACGTGGCAGGCGCATAGTTTGATAGTTTGGGTGGTTAATAATGAGGGTATACAAACCGGCGTCCAGCGCCTCAACCTCAATCAAACCCTGCGCATTGGCATTGGCTTCGGTGGTTTGCCCCGCGCGAGACTGCAGCGTGACAGACGCATTGGCGATGGGGCGCTGGGTGTTGGCATCAAGCACGGTAAGGCGAATCTTCCCGCTATCCGCATGACTTTGGCCGACATATCCGGCGAGCAATATGGGTAACAAAGTGCGAGTAAAACGATGCACTCTGTGAATGTGTTTATGGCGAGGCATGGGTGTAACGACTCCTTGGATTTATCCACGCGTGTGTGGGCTAGGTAAGGTTCGAAAGTTAATAACTATACGTAGCAGCTTCGCTTTTGTTTCACTGGCCTATGCAAAATATTGAAATCTCCCGCCAAGGGTTAGTGTGAAATAAATCGCGCATCAAGCCCGCGAACTTTTAACCTGCTTGCAGGTCTAGGAAACAGTTTTTATCACTGGTTCTTTCTCTGGCGCTATGCGCTCAATGGCACTACAAGTATGTTAGCTACCATGCCTGATAACTGGGACGTCGATCTCTCTCATTTGCACGTCAAGGTCGCCGATGCAATTTCACCGGAAGTATCATCGGCGACAAAAAGATCACCGGTCTATTTGATATTTGGTCTTTTGGTGTCTTGCGCAATTCATGCGTCCATGTTGTTAATCGATTGGCAACACAATGTTGCTGTGCTTAAAAAACCTGAATCAATAACACTAAGAGTTCAGCTTCAACCGCTACCTAAAACAGAGCCTGTGATTGAGCAAGCACCACTCCCTCTACACAATAATGAAGATGAAGAACAACCAATTTCGCACAATGCGACAGCCCCTCAACAAACAATAGCTACCTCGAACCCTCCTGTGGATATAGCAGTGCCAGAACCCCAAAAAACTGAGATAAAAACCCCTGTGTTTCAGCGGCTGAATGCAGAAGAGCTGCGCGACATTATTCAAACTGATAACAATGCTCAAAAAAACACACCTACAAGTGGTATTGCGGCCAATGTATTTCATCCTGCGTTGCGCCAAGCGTTACAAGCAGAGGAGCGCAAACCTGAATTACGGCGAGCAGATGCAGGCCCAAAAACTCACATGGATCCATCCGGTGCCACTATTGTCGATTTAGGTGGAGGCAAATGTTTACGTTCATCGGTGCCAATATCAGGTGAAGCGCAGAATTGGTATATGACATCCTGCGGTGGTAAATCTGAATCAGAAGAAATGATGGAACGCGTTAATCACGCTGTGAATGGAAAACTGCGGTTTGAAAACCAGTAGCGGCTCAAATTATCAAATCCAAAACTGGCGATGTGTTATTTTAAATAAAAAAGGGGCGCAATAAATTGCGCCCCTGTATCGCTATTTAGCTGCGTTTAATTAGTCAAACTTTTTTGGGCGATAGCCGGATTTTTTGCTGGCGTTATCGCGATCATTAAAGCGAGGTTTGTCGCGACCGCCGCCTTCACGCCCAGCACCTTCACGCGAACCGCCATCTCTTGAACCAAAGTCGCGCTTGGGTTTACGGCTGAAATAATCATCACCACGTGGGCCAGTATCCAATGAAATTTCCAGTGGGCGATTGCGCACGCGTACTTTTTTCAGCTTGGCGAGCACGTCTTTGGAAATACCGGTGGGCAAATCGACGGTAGAAAATTCATCGTGCAATTTAATGTGGCCGATAAAACGGCTTTCGATGCCGGCTTCATTGGCAATGGCACCAACGATATCGCCGGGGCGCGCTTCATGGTTGCGGCCCACTTCAATGCGGTAGCGATCCATGTTTTCATCGCTGCGCTCGCGGCGTGGACGATCTTCACGCGGGCCGCGCTCACGGCTGCCACGATCATCACGCCCGCCACGGTCATCGCGGTCACGACGTTCGCTACGCTCGGGTTTGATGTCGGTAAATTTCACCTGCAGTGGACGCTCACGCTGCAACAAATACGCAAGGGCTGAGGCAATTTCTTCTGGCGATACATCATTTTTGTGGCTGTATTCAGCCAACAAATCATTGAAGAAACTCAAATCCGATTGCTCTTTCAAGGTATCGGTAATTTGTTGGGTGAATTGGTCGATACGATGTTTGGTAACCGTCGCACCGCTTGGCAGCTCCATTAAAGTGATGGGCTTTTTAGTGGCCTTTTCGATGGTGTAAAGCAAGCGCTTTTCACGCGGTGCAACGAACAGGATTGCTTTACCGCTGCGGCCAGCACGACCGGTACGACCAATACGGTGTACATAGGCTTCGGAATCGTAAGGAATATCGTAGTTCACTACGTGGCTTACACGTTCAACGTCGATACCGCGCGCGGCAACGTCGGTGGCAATTACTATATCCAACTTGCCGGTTTTTAAACGCTCAATCGCGCGTTCACGCAACTGCTGGTTCATATCGCCATTGAGTGCGGAGGCAGAATAGCCGCGCGCTTCCAATTTTTCAGCCAGCTCAACGGTGGCGGTTTTGGTGCGCACAAAAATAATCATGCCGTCAAACGGCTCAACTTCCAGAATGCGGGTGAGTGCATCCAGTTTGTTGGTGCCGCTGACCATCCAATATACCTGTTCGATATTGTCGCCAGTGGATTGGGTGCTGGCGATTTTAATTTCTTTGGCATCGCGCAAATAGTTGTCGCACACCTTGCGAATTTCGCGTGGCATGGTGGCGGAGAAGAGTGCAGTTTGGCGTGTGGCTGGCGTGTGCTCCAAAATCCATTCCACATCGTCAATAAAGCCCATGCGCAACATTTCGTCGGCTTCATCCAATACCAGGCTTTGCAAATTGTTCAGATTCAAACTGCCGCGACGCAGGTGATCCATAACACGGCCGGGCGTACCAACAACTACATGTACGCCGCGTTTTAATTGACGCAACTGGCTGGTCATGTCCTGACCGCCGTAAATAGGCAGTACGTGAAAACCGGGCATTTCTGCCGCGTATTTTTGGAAGGCTTCAGCCACCTGAATGGCCAGCTCACGGGTAGGTGCAAGCACCAGAATTTGCGGTTCGCTTTTGCTCAAATCCAATTTGGAGAGCAGAGGTAAAGCAAATGCAGCTGTTTTACCGGTACCGGTTTGCGCCATACCTAAAATATCGCCGCCCGCCAAAAGCACTGGAATCGCAGCGGCTTGGATGGGTGAGGGGACTTCGTAGCCAACATTTTGAATGGCTTTAAGAACGGGCGCAGAAAGGGCTAAATCGGAAAACAAAATAGTGTCAGACATGTAATAACCTGTTGGTGTAAACATCGTTATCAATTGCAAACGCGCAGGTAAAAACCGAACGTGGCAGTTCCAGCGGTTTGTTATTGATGTGTATAAAATTTTCTAAGGCGTGTTTGCAAAAGTCATCGCGAATTAAACAAGCTGCGTAAAGCCGCCCGTGCAAAACGAAACAGTGAATGGGCAAACACAATAAAGTGGGAGCGATGATTGGATCGCTATGCGTATGAGCAACATACGATGTTTGAAAAGCCTGTGAAAATAACTCGCGCGAGTCAGGGCACAAGGGCAATCATAAAAAGCGATTTAATCAACAAATTCCCGCGTAATCTGCAAAGCAGACACAGCTACAATCCACAACATCCGTATTGCATAACCGATTGTATACTTTGGGGCAGGCTGAAAAGATTGTGGTGCAGAATCAATCAGCGTGAACGTTACCAACTTGGTAAACCGGCAGCCCTCAGACATCCGTCTGTATCAGCATTACCCCGGCAAGACATTCACGATCAAGGAAGGGGGTCACTGAAAGTGCGCAAATTATAGGGACTTGAGCACTACAAGGCCAGATAAATTTGATGCAGGTCGCAATTAACCCTGAGTAGTTTTACTGGATTTCCTTGCGCTCAACTCGATAAGGCCAGTTTATTGGCGGCTTGCTGCCTTTTTTGTTGCCGCTGTCCCGTCCTGAAATAGGTTTACACCTTGGAGACCTATTTTGGAAAACACTATCCCAGCTCGAATTAAACGCACTCAGCGTGACTACACATTGGGCTTTAAATT
>NZ_JBHRTF010000007.1:0-618 GCF_042646205.1 Cellvibrio fontiphilus
GCTTAACAAACCACCTACGTGCGCTTTACGCCCAGTAATTCCGATTAACGCTTGCACCCTCCGTATTACCGCGGCTGCTGGCACGGAGTTAGCCGGTGCTTCTTCTGTGGGTAACATCAATCCTCTTACGTATTAGGTAAAAGGCCTTTCTCCCCACTGAAAGTGCTTTACAACCCTAGGGCCTTCTTCACACACGCGGCATGGCTGGATCAGGCTTGCGCCCATTGTCCAATATTCCCCACTGCTGCCTCCCGTAGGAGTCTGGACCGTGTCTCAGTTCCAGTGTGACTGATCATCCTCTCAGACCAGTTACGGATCGTCGCCTTGGTGAGCCTTTACCTCACCAACAAGCTAATCCGACATGGGCTCATCTGATAGCAAGAGGTCCGAAGATCCCCCTCTTTCCCCCGTAGGGCGTATGCGGTATTAGCGTCCCTTTCGAGACGTTGTCCCCCACTACCAGGCAGATTCCCATGCATTACTCACCCGTTCGCCGCTTTACTCATTCCGAAGAACTTTCGCGCTCGACTTGCATGTGTTAGGCCTGCCGCCAGCGTTCAATCTGAGCCATGATCAAACTCTTCAGTTTAAAATCAGGTGTCGTCTTGTCGGCGAACC
>NZ_JBHRTF010000008.1:0-739 GCF_042646205.1 Cellvibrio fontiphilus
CGCTGCACCGGGCTACCTTGCTGAATACCTGTTGCTGCAGGTATGGGCTCCACCTTATCGCGTTAAGAATGATAAGAAAACTGGTGAAATCAATCATACAAGGCGTTGCAGCACCGTTCCGCTTCGCTCCACTCGACAGTTTGTAAGCAGCGCATTTAGCGAATCGCTGCGCGAAGTTTTTCCCAAATGCGCTGCTTACAAACTGCGGCTGAACTTAACGTTACACACTATGAAAAAAGCTCTACTTACCGCTGAAGTGCTAATTATCTTAGGCCCGTTAACGGCTGTATTGTGCTACACAACTTTACTTGCAGTTGTGGTCGGTGTTCCTGTTTCTGTAATGCAGTTAATTGGAAAAGGTGGTGCTGATGGTTTAAATATCTTATTAGCAACACTAGGAAATTTTTTTGGGGTTTACGCTTTATTCATTCTATGGGGGCTAATAAATACCACCATAAGAGAAGAAATTTATTATTATTCTTCTAAGTTTAAAATTGCTCTATTTCTAGGCTTGGTTGCATCTTCTATCTTGGTCTATTTGTATGGCAAGCTTGGCTTTATGTTTGGTGTGCTTCCGCCAATTCTAATATTGTTGCAATTCATTTATCTGCAAAGTGCATTGACTAAAAATGTGTAACAAGCGACTGTGGTAGAAAATCAATACCTGAAACGCAAATTTAGTTAGCCTGCCACTCGCAGTTATCCCGCACCATAGCGTTTAAAATCGTCATCATTTTTC
>NZ_JBHRTF010000009.1:0-863 GCF_042646205.1 Cellvibrio fontiphilus
ATCTTTGCCGATCCGAAATACCGTGAATTGCGCATTATTGCGATCATCGAGCCGGATTCACTGCCTAACCTGGTGACTAACCTGAGCACTCCAGCCTGTCAGCAAGCGGCGGATGCGACCCATGGTTATGTGCCTAATACCCGTTACACCCTGAGCAAGTTCTACCCGATCACCAACGTCTATTCCTATGTGGATATCGGCCACTCAGGCTGGTTGGGCTGGACGGACAATTTCGGTAAAGCCGTTACCCTGATTGGCGATGCGATCAAAGGCGCAACCGGCGGTGTGAATTCGGTGGCGGGTTTTGTTTCCAACACCTCGGGTTACACCCCGCTCTACGAACCTTTCCTGGATTCATTGGCTAACAGTGCGTTCCCGGGCAGTGGCGGCGGCACCCAAACCCGTCAAGCCAAGTTCTATGAGTGGAACCCGCACTTCAGCGAAGTTTCCTTCGTAACTGCCTGGCGCAACGCCATGATCGCTGCGGGCTTCCCATCCAACATCGGTATGTTGGTGGATACCTCACGCAATGGCTGGGGCGGCGCTAACCGTCCAACCGCGCAATCAACCAGCAGTGTGCTGGATACCTTTGTGGATCAATCGCGCATCGACCGCCGTGCCCATCGCGGCAACTGGTGTAACCAACGCGGTGGCGTGGGCGAGCGGCCACAAGTGGCGCCAGTTGCTGGTATCGACGCTTATGTGTGGGTGAAACCGCCGGGTGAATCGGACGGTGCGGCGTCTAAAGAGCTGTCGTTTGATCCACAAGATCCAGCCAAAGGTTTCGACCGCAACTGTGACCCAACCTTCACCAATGCCGCGGGCACCACTACCGGCGCTATGCCTAATGCACCGGTTGCCGG
>NZ_JBHRTF010000010.1:0-1149 GCF_042646205.1 Cellvibrio fontiphilus
CTTCAATTACTGAATGATTTTGGCAACTACACCAGCACCAACAGTACGACCACCTTCACGGATAGCAAAACGCAGGCCGTCTTCCATCGCGATTGGGTGAATCAAGGTAACAACCATTTTGATGTTGTCGCCTGGCATTACCATTTCTACACCTTCCGGCAACTCTACTGCACCAGTTACGTCAGTAGTACGGAAGTAGAACTGTGGACGGTAGCCCTTGAAGAATGGAGTGTGACGACCACCTTCCTCTTTAGACAATACGTACACTTCTGATTCAAACTTGGTGTGTGGAGTCACTGAACCTGGCTTACACAGAACTTGACCACGCTCAACGTCATCACGCTTGGTACCACGCAACAGAACACCTACGTTCTCACCAGCACGACCTTCGTCGAGCAACTTGCGGAACATTTCGACACCGGTACAGGTGGTTTTAGTGGTTTCACGCAGACCAACGATTGCGATCTCTTCACCCACTTTCACAATACCGCGCTCAACACGACCAGTTACCACAGTACCGCGACCAGAGATAGAGAATACATCTTCTACTGGCATCAGGAATGGCTGATCAATTGCACGCACTGGCTCAGGAATGTAGCTGTCCAGAGATTCAACCAATTTACGTACCGCAGAGGTACCCAAACCGTTTTCATCTTCGCCGTTCAACGCCATCAACGCAGAACCAGCAATAATTGGGGTGTCATCGCCCGGGAAGTCATAGGTAGACAGCAGCTCACGCAGCTCCATTTCCACCAATTCCAGCATTTCGTTGTACTCTTCAGTACCCACACCACCACAGTCTTCTGCCAACAAGTCAGCCTTGTTCAGGAACACTACGATGTAAGGAACACCTACCTGACGAGACAGCAGGATGTGTTCACGAGTTTGTGGCATTGGGCCATCAGTTGCACCACACACCAGAATTGCACCATCCATCTGGGCAGCACCGGTAATCATGTTCTTCACATAGTCGGCGTGGCCTGGACAGTCAACGTGCGCATAGTGGCGAGTTGGCGAGTCATATTCCACGTGAGAGGTATTAATGGTAATACCGCGCGCCTTTTCTTCAGGTGCGTTATCGATACCATCATAACCAACAAACGCACCACCCCAGCTTTCTGCGCAAACGCGAGTCAGCGCTGCAGTCAG
>NZ_JBHRTF010000011.1:0-1212 GCF_042646205.1 Cellvibrio fontiphilus
TAACAAGCGACTGTGGTAGAAAATCAATACCTGAAACGCAAATTTAGTTAGCCTGCCACTCGCAGTTATCCCGCACCATAGCGTTTAAAATCGTCATCATTTTTCGCATGCAGGCCGTAAGTGCAACCTTCTTGTGCTTACCCTGCTCGACAAGCTTTTTGTAAAATTTCTTCATCACCGGATTGCACTGAATCGCGCTCAGCATCGCCATGTACAACACTGTTCTGATTGGCGCTCTACCACCTTTGATTCTGCGTCGCCCTTTCATCATGCCGCTGTCACGATTAAAGGGAGCCAAGCCACAAAGCGCTGCTATTTTGCGTGGCGATAATTGGCCCAGTTCGGGCAGCTCTCCCAATAGCGTGAATGTAACGCCATCACCCACACCTGGCACTGAACTTAAAATCTCATAAGTGCGCTGCCACTCTGTGACTTCACTGATGGCTTTTGCGAGCAACTTGTTGATACTTTCAATTTCTTTGTCGAGCACTTTTAGCAAGCGTTTATGGGTTGCTGCAAGAATCGCAGGCGCTTTGTGCTGACGATTTAATTCCTGGGTTCGCATCTCATTCAGTTGGCGTTTGCGCGAGAGTAAATCCCTGATATAGCGCACTTTTTTACTATTAAGAGGCCTTGGCTCCGGTTTTAGTATGGCACCAAATTGTGCGATGAGCCGTGAGTCAATTTTATCGGTTTTTACAAAAACACCTTGCGCTTTACCAAACTGGCGCACTTGGGTTGGCTGGACAATAATCACCGGTAATTCCTTTTCGGCGCAGGCTTCCACCAAACCCCTTTCATAACCACCGGTCGCCTCAACCAAAATGCGCGTGAGGTTATAACGCGATAGCTTTTTAATTAATTCCCGAATCCCTTCCGTGGTATTGGGGTACTGCAAATAAACATCGAGTTCGAAAATACAAACATCCAGTGTGCTTTTTCCGATATCGATTCCTACATTTCTTTCACTGCGATCAATGTGTGCGGCGGTAGTTGTATTCATAACTCACCCTTGCTACATTCGGGCTCGGAGCCCATTCGACTGTTCGAGTTAAAAGTAGAATCAGCAAGGCGCCCACGCTTGTTAACGGACTCGATTATTCGGTTCCGGCGCTGCACCGGGCTACCTTGCTGAATACCTGTTGCTGCAGGTATGGGCTCCACCTTATCGCGTTAAGAATGATAAGAAAACTGGTGAAATCAATCATACAA
>NZ_JBHRTF010000012.1:0-1308 GCF_042646205.1 Cellvibrio fontiphilus
TGTCCCGTCCTAAAATAAGTTGACGGTTTTTGTTTAAGCCAGCTCCTACAAAGAGCTGGCTTTTTCATGCATTTCTTCCGGAGTTTTCATCCCGAGGCTCAAATGCGGCCTGAAGTGATTATAAATACTCACCGATTGCTTCACGAGTGACTTCAGCTCCTCGAAACTTTTGCAACGATAATACAGAAACTCTTGCTTCAAAATCCCGTTTACTCGTTCCGCCAGAGCGTTCTGATAACAATCATAACCATCCGTCATGGATGGCTTGATCCCGTTGCTCATTAATATCCGCTGATATTCACCCGCACAATACTGCACTCCCCGATCCGAGTGATGGATCAACGGGTGCCGTGTTTGTCTGGCATCAATCGCCATCTTCAAGGCGTTTACGACATCACTGGCCTTCATTTCCCGGCTGACTTCGTACCCCATAATCTTGCGCGTACACGCATCAGTCACCAACGATAAATAATGCACTCCCTCGTCACTTTCCAGATACGTAATATCGCTGACAAATACTTTTTCGGGATGATCAGCGACAGTATCTTTTAATAGGTTTGGATGCTTTCGCATCCAGTGCTTGCTAAAGGTCGTCCTGGTATAACGGCGCTGGGGCTTGACCTGTAAACCCTCATCCCGCAAGTAAGCGAATAAGCCATCTCGCCCCAATTTGATACCGCCTTCCATCAGTGCAGGTTTGATCAGGTGATACAATTTTCGTGTGCCAAGGCGCGGCATGAATCGGCGTAAATTCATGACCATCTCCTTTACCGGTGCCAATGCAGCTTTACGCTCCACGGCGCGCTGTTCGCGCTGATACACCGCTTGCCGGCTAATGCCCAATAAGTCGCAGGCTTTGCTGAGACTTATTTTTCCGGCAAGTTGAAGGCGTCGCGCTCCTTGGCTTGATACTTTTTTCGCAAACCGGCTCCATATTCCGAATCCAGAATATCAACCATTTCATTGAGCAGCAGATTGCGTAGACGCTCGTCCTCAAGCTCGCGCTCAAGACGTTTGATGGTTTGGGCAGGTGTTTCTGAGGCGCGTGGTGTTTTGGGCATGGTGATCTTTACCGGATGAATCCAGTTCATCTTACCGTGTTTTCGCAGCCAGGCCAGCACGGTGGATCGCCCTTGAATTCCGTAGATTTTTTGGGCTTGTTTGTAGGTCATATCGCCTTTTTCAACCGCAGCAACAACCTGTAATTTAAAGCCCAATGTGTAGTCACGCTGAGTGCGTTTAATTCGAGCTGGGATAGTGTTTTCCAAAATAGGTCTCCAAGGTGTAAACCTATTTCAGGACGGGACA
>NZ_JBHRTF010000013.1:0-12710 GCF_042646205.1 Cellvibrio fontiphilus
AATTTAAAGCCCAATGTGTAGTCACGCTGAGTGCGTTTAATTCGAGCTGGGATAGTGTTTTCCAAAATAGGTCTCCAAGGTGTAAACCTATTTCAGGACGGGACACGATTAAACAAAAAGCCAGCGGGGTTACCTCGCTGGCTTTTTGTTTAAGTGCTGCTTTTTCCGCTGTGTTAAATAATTTTTATAACAAGCGCAACCGCCGTTACTTGAGGCTTGCAAATACTTCGGCAGCTATCGCCAAGGTATTATTAATATCGTCTTCCGTGTGTGCGCCTGACATAAACCCGGCCTCATAAGACGCCGGTGCTAAATACACACCGCGCGCCAGCATGCCGTGGAAGAATTTATTAAAACGCGGAATATCGCAGGCCATCACTTGTTTAAAGTTGGTGACTTTTTTCTCGCCGGTAAAAAAGAAACCGAACATGCTGCCAACATGGTTGGTGGTAAAGGGGATGCCGGCTTCATCTGCTAATTTTTGCAAGCCTTCCACCAATTGTGTGGTGCGCGCGCAGAGGTTGTCGTAAAAGCCTTCCTGCTCCAACAGCTCCAGGGTTTTTAAACCTGCCGCCATCGCCACCGGGTTGCCAGAGAGAGTGCCCGCCTGATACACAGGGCCGGAGGG
This sequence comes from Cellvibrio fontiphilus, assembly GCF_042646205.1. Classification (NCBI taxonomy): domain Bacteria; kingdom Pseudomonadati; phylum Pseudomonadota; class Gammaproteobacteria; order Cellvibrionales; family Cellvibrionaceae; genus Cellvibrio; species Cellvibrio fontiphilus. Next base: position 629 of record NZ_JBHRTF010000013.1, read on the forward strand.
CGCAATCATTTGCATAATATCGCGGCGCCCGCCAAACGCGCCCACCGGCATACCGCCGCCGATGACTTTGCCCAGGGTGATAATGTCGGCCTTCACACCGTAGTGCCCCTGTGCGCCTTGGTGAGCAACACGGAAACCAGTCATCACTTCATCAAAAATCAACACGCTGCCGTAGTGGTCGCACACTTCGCGCAGGCATTCCAAAAAGCCGGGCACGGGCGGCACACAATTCATATTGCCTACGACCGGTTCCACAATAATGCAGGCAATTTGATCGCCGAGTTTGGCAAAACATTCGCGCACCTGTTCGGCGTTGTTGTAATCCAGCGTGAGTGTGTGATCGGCCAGTACTGCGGGTACACCGGGTGAACTGGGCACACCCAAGGTGAGCGCGCCTGAACCGGCTTTAATTAACAGGGAATCGGAATGGCCGTGATAACAACCTTCAAATTTAATAATTTTGTCGCGCTTGGTGAAGGCGCGCGCCAGGCGAATGGCGCTCATGGTGGCCTCGGTGCCGGAGCTGACAAAGCGCACCATCTCCATATTGGGAATTAAGCTGCAAAGCTTTTCGGCGAGGGTGGTTTCGAGCTCGGTGGGCGCACCAAAACTCAACCCAAATTTGGCGGTTTCAATAACGCTATTAATCACCTCGGGGTGTGCATGACCCAGCACCATAGGCCCCCAGCTTTGTACGTAATCAATATATTTTTTGCCGTCTGCATCCCACACATAAGCGCCCAATGCTTTTTCAAAAAATACCGGCGTACCACCCACGGCTTTAAACGCGCGCACGGGGGAGTTCACTCCGCCGGGAATAGTTTTTTGGGCTTGTAAAAAGAGTTCTTCAGAGCGGCTCATGGAATTTCCTAGTCTGGTTACAAATGAATAAATTGTTGGGCTTGGGCGGCAATATCATCTGCCGAAAATAAACTGTGACAAACAGCGAGCATATCGGCGCCGGCAGTTAATAGTTGCTTGCCGTTTTCCAAGGTGATGCCGCCAATCACCACAATCGGTGTGGTGGGAAATTGTTGGCGCGCCTCGCTAATTAAACCAAGTGGTGCCGGGCGTGCATTGGGTTTGGTGCTGGATGGAAAAAAACGGCCAAAGGCGATGTAATTAGCGCTGTCTTTGATGGCTTGTTCGGCAAGCGCTAAGGAGTCGTGACAAGTGACACCGATAATCGCCTGACTGCCCAGCAGCAAACGCGCGGCAACCGGGCTGGTATCACCTTGCCCCAAGTGCACGCCCTGTGCGCCAACTTTTTGCGCGAGTTCCACATCATCGTTGATGAGTAATTGCGCATCATGTTGTGCGCAGAGTGCGCGCAATTGTTTTGCTTCGGCGAATCGACGCGGGTGGTCGCTGGATTTATCGCGGTACTGCACCAGCCTGCAGCCACCTATGAGTGCCGCGCCAACGGCAGAAAATAATTTTTCGCCGGGCAGTAATTGTGAGTCGGTAATCGCGTAGAGGTTGTTCATGACTGTGTTGCTGCGGTAATTAACTTTTGCTGGGCTTCCCGTGAATCTCTACGAAGATTCATGATTGGCTTCTCAAAAAACTTATAGACTATTATGGAAAATAAAAAGGTTAAAGCTACAGCTATTAAACTCGTTATATGGTTAGGTGTTATGTGTTCTTTCGATGTTACAAGTTGCTCTGTTATTGTTAGTATTGGCATATGAAATAGATACATGGCATAAGATATTTTACCCAAATGCTCGAGCATTCTTAAAAAATGATTGTTATTTTGGTTTGACTGAAATTTGTTTAAGTAGGCAATAGTCGCCAACCAAAAGCCTATAAGAGGAATTAGTCCATATATTAACAGTGGTGAAGCTAAGTTGAATTGATTTAGCCTGGTAGCTGTGTGAGTGGTGGTGTGGAAAATTATCCATATGATTAATGAAACAGAAAAAAACCATGTTATCAAGAGACGATGTCTCATGCGTGGTGTTGTTTTTGTGTTGTGAATGAAAAACGCGCTGAAGCCTCCTAGCAGGAAGGCTTGCAAGTTATAGAAAAAATCAAACCTTGCGGTGAATAGCCATTCTTTTCTTGTTAATGATATTCCATTCTGTGTGTGTTCAAAATTTCTAAAAAGAAAAACAGTGAAAATAAAAAATGCAAATAACACAAATAAGACTGTTTTAAGCAAGCCGAAATTATTAACTGCTTTTTTTGATAAAATATATATCCCGGGTGCTAAAGCAAAATAGAGCACTTCAATCGGCATTGTCCAGTAAACATGATTAAATATTATGCCATTCTCGGGTTTATAATTTTCCAAAAAAATAAATAACGACAGAACTCTCTCTGGCGAGTGAGTTGTTGCTTTCCAATAAATAATTGCACAGATCAGAATCGATAGGTAATAAAGAGGCAGTATGCGTAGAGCTCTGCTGAGATAGTATTTTTTAACTCCTGAAAATGTATAGGCTTCATGCCTATGCTGAAGAAATCCAAGTGTTATGAGGTGTCCGCTCAGTGTAAAAAAAATTAATACAGGAACGTAACCGAAGGGGTTGAATAGCCAGTCAAACCAATTTATGTGAATGATCTCGGATAGTTGAAATGAGTAATGACAAAAAACGACTGCTAATGCGCTTAATCCTCGGAGTATGAGTAAATAATCGTAGGTGTTTGACTGAGTGGACATGTTTCACTGGCCTGATATTAATTGTCTAATTAGTTCGGTTTTACAACTACCAAAATCACTATGCCCACTAATAACAGCACCGGAAATTCGTTGAACCAGCGAAAAAATACGTGGCTCTTGGTGCAGCGATCATCGCGCAGTTGTTTCCAATAAGCGATGCAGGCGTGGTGATAACCCGTGAGAATAGCCACCAGCACCAATTTGCACCAATACCAGCCTTGCGTGGAGTAATAGGCCCAGCCGAGCCAGCTCATCCAAATACCAAAAATAAACACAGCAATCATGGAGGGGTTAGCAATGCCGCGCAGAAGTTTACGCTCCATAATTTTAAAGCGCTCGCGGCTGATCTCATCTTCACTCATGGTGTGATACACAAACAGGCGCGGTAAATAAAACAGCGCGGCCATCCAGGTAATGACAGCAATAATGTGCAAGGCTTTTATCCAGAGCATAGGTTTACCCTAATCATTAAACTTGACCCTAAATTGTCATTAAATACGGTAGTAATTGTCGATCTTGTGTCGGCTGATTATACCCAGCGGCTGCTGTGAGTCGGTCAATGATTCAACCCAAAGCACATCCAGCTGTTGGCGATTCATCAACTCCAGGGCTTCATACAAATTGGCATCTGCACCTATCCGTGCCAGGTCATAGCGACGCGCGGGAATCTCTTGCAGGTCGATGCATTCATCGGGCGCTGCAGTTTGCAGGTAGCTGTTTAAGTCAGCGGGTTGCAGCAGCTGGTTGCTGTCGCGCAGCAGTATCCAATGCGGGTGATGGCTCAGTAATTGTGTCGCGGACTGTGTACTGATTTGTGCATCGCTTACTACCAAATGGCGATCCATCAAGCCGCGAACTCCCGTTCGGCTCAAGAGTTGCTCCATGGCTTCCGCACTGCGGAATTTTCCCTGCAGGCGCAACACATGCTGGAACAAACCATCGCAGTTAAAAACCCAGCGCGTGGTCAGGCAGGCGGCGATAACCACCAACATGCTGGGGAAAATAATATTCGGGTTATAGGTCAGTTCCAGAATTGCCATCATGGCTGCCAAGGGGGCATTGAGGGTTGCGCCCATCATCGCGCCCATACCCAGAATCACATAAAAGCCAATCGCACTGGCAGAGCCGGGCATGATCCACTGGGCGGCACTGCCAACGGCGCCACCCACACAGGCACCAATAAATAGAAGCGGCCCCACCACGCCGCCCGGCATACCGACACCAAGGCTTACCGAGGTGGCTAGTAATTTGGTGACGGCAATCGCGAGCAGCAGGGCGAAACCCAGCTCGCCCGCTAATGCGCTGCTGATGGTGTCGTAACCCACACCCATAATTTGCGGAATCCACAGGGCGCAGATACCGGTAAACAATCCCGCCAAGGCGAAACGCAGTGCAATAGGGCGGTTCAAGGCCCAGCGACAGCTTGCACCGTGCAGGCGAATATAGGCCGCTGCAAATACTGCAACCACCAGCCCGACCAAGCCCATCAAGGGCAATTCGCGCAAGTCGCCCATCACCGATTGGGCATTGATAAAGGCGATTTCCGGGCCAAAGGCGAGGCGAGTCATGGTTGCACCGGCAACGGCCGCGAGTGTAACGGGGATAAACCCGGCGATGGTGTATTCCAGAATCACCACCTCCATCGCAAAAATAACGCCCGCCATGGGTGTGTTGAAACAGGCGGCTATTGCGGCGGCAACGCCACAGCCCGCCAGTGGGCGCAGGCTATTGGCAGGCAATTTTAACCACTGGCCAAGCAGGCTCCCGCTACCTGCGCCCAAATGGACTGCTGGCCCTTCGCGCCCAACGGATTGCCCTGTGAGCAGGCAAGTGGCACCGCCAAAAAATTGGGTGATGACATTACCCAAAGGCATGCGCCCCTGATGATTCTGCAGGCGATCCATGACATGCCCAATACTGGTAGCGTGGTGGCGTTTATCGACAAATTGCAAAACCAGGCCCAGCGCCACTGCGCCAACAACCGGTAAGCCAAAGTGCAGCAGGGGGCTAATCGCCTCAAAGTTTTCAAAATTGCCGGGCAAAAAATAGCCCAGTGGCAACTCTACTGCCCAGCGGAAAAGCACAATCACGCCGCCGGCGATAATGCCGGTAATTAACCCCAGAAGCGTTAATTGGGGCAGGGCATCCGCGCTTGCCAGTTGGTCGCGCAGGGATTCGCTCCATCGACTAAGTGCAGAGCCTGATGAAGTTTGTTGCCGGGTATTGGGGTCAAAATTCACGGGATATTCCTGATGGCATGTTCGCTGTGATGCCATATCTGTTTTGGGCAGCCTAGGCAGCTTTTACTTTCGATTTATGGGCAAGGCTCTTATGATAGCCCTCTTTCATTGCTGGCTAGGGGCGCTCAGGATACCAGAGTAAAGCCCCGCCAAATTGGTTGCAGCTGGCAGAGTGTTGATATCAAACAAATTGTGAGGGGGTTGAGGTGATTAAAGCGGCGATTGTGGGTGGGACTGGCTATACCGGCGTTGAGTTGCTGCGCCTGCTATCCAAACATCCTCAGGTTGAGGTTTGTGTGATCACCTCGCGCGCTGAGGCGGGCACCAAAGTGGCGGATATGTACCCCAACTTGCGCGGTCATGTCGATTTGGCGTTCACCGAGCCGGATGTTGCGGTACTGGGTGAGTGCGATGTCGTGTTTTTTGCTACTCCTCACGGCGTAGCGCAGAACATGATGGCGGGTTTGATGAATACCAAAGCGCGCATTATTGATTTGTCCGCTGACTTCCGTATCCGCGACGTGCCGCTCTGGGAGAAATGGTACAACCAGCCCCACGGCGCCCCGGATCTTGTCGCCCAGGCTGTCTATGGCTTGCCTGAAGTCAATCGCGCTGCAATACGCACGGCCAAACTGGTTGCTTGCCCCGGCTGTTATCCCACTGCCACCCAACTGGGCTATTTACCGCTGATTGAAAATAATCTGGTCGATCCCACCCGTCTGATTGCCAACGCCGCCAGCGGTGCCAGTGGCGCCGGTCGCCAAGCTAAAATCGACAATCTGTTAATGGAAATCAGCGACAGCTTCAAAGCCTACGGTGTTGCGGGGCATCGCCACTTGCCAGAAATCGAGCAGGGCTTGCGCGACGTACAGCCCTCCGGCGCCGCGCCGGTGGCGCTGACCTTTGTACCGCATTTGTTGCCGATCATTCGCGGCATTCACGCGACTCTCTATGCAACCTTGCTTGATGCTAACCAAGTGCCCGATTTGCAGAAACTGTATGAAGATCGCTACGCCAATGAGCCGTTTGTCGATGTTCTGCCTGCTGGCGACTTGCCGCAAACCCGCAGTGTAAAAGGCTCCAATGTGTGTCGTATTTCGGTAGTTCGTCCGCAACAGCGTGATACTGTTGTGGTGCTGTCGGTGATCGACAACCTCACCAAAGGCGCTTCCGGTCAGGCGATTCAGAACATGAATATCATGTTTGGTTTTGAGGAGACCGCCGGCTTGGATGTGGTTGCGCTCATCCCCTAAATTGCAGTTGTTACGCGCGGGGCATATCGGTGCCCCGCAATAATAAGAATGACGAGAAATAAATCCGTTATGGCTAAAGTCAAAGGCTCTCCGGTCTATCGTTTGAAAATCGTACCACACCGCCCATTGCGATCTGTGTTGATTGCTCTTGTAATCACGGTGCTGGTTTTGGCAGCGATTGTCGCTAGCTATCTTTATGCTGAACGCAAAACCAGTCAGCACAGGCTCTCCCCGGATGAGGCGCTGAGCCTGAAGAGTCAGTTAGAAACTCTCACCAACGAGTCTGTCGAGTTGCGGCGCGAGCTGGCAACTTACCAGCTTAGTGCAGAAGTGGATCGTCAGGCGGGTGAGGAGCTGCGCAAGCGGGTTGTCGAGTTGCGAGCTGAAAAAGCGGCATTACAACGCGATATTGATGTTTACCGAATCCTCACATCCAATAAAAACAGCAATCCACAAGGCATTAGTTTCGGGGTGTTTTCAGTTGCGCCAGCTTCTGAAGGAAAGCATCTGTTCAAACTGGTGGTTCAGAAATTGGCCGGTGGTGAAGATGATTTCACCGGTGAGCTGTCGGCTACTATTGTCGGGCAGCGCAATGGCGAAGAGGTGAGGTTCTCCCTGCATGAGCTTGCGCTCAACAACAATGATCCACTTGCCGCGAATATTCCGCTGAATTTTAAGTTTTTCCAAAATATCGAAACGGAAATCGTTATACCCGAAGGTTTCAGCCCTGGCCGCCTGGAGTTAGCGGTAAAGTCCAATGCGCGTCGCAATCCTGCAAAGGTGCAAGCACAGCTGGAATGGCCTGAACACAAATAGTCATCGATTGAGGAGCCGCTAATGGCATTTTCGAACAACCACACCCTGATATCGCGTGCCACCAAAGTGGTAGGCGACTTGCATTTCACTGGTGAGTTGCAGCTTGAAGGAAAGGTGACCGGCAATATCATTGCCGAGAATGAAAAAGATGCGAAATTGGTTATCGCTGATACTGGTGTTGTTGAGGGTGAAATACGCGCGCCTGTTATTATTGTGAATGGCAAAGTGCAGGGAAACATATACTCCAGCAAGCACCTTGAGCTGGCGGCCAAAGGTAATGTTATTGGTACTGTCCATTACCACTCAGTCGAGATGGTTAAGGGGGCACAAGTAAATGGGAGTATGGTGAATACCCAGCAGCAGGCCACGGGATCTCTGGATATAGCACCTGAGTAGCTTAATAGTTGACTGTTTTACTGGGGTAAATGGATAATAATCTGCCTCCACACCGTGGTCGCTATGTTATCCGGAGTATTTATGCCTACCGCCGAAATTTACATTCCTCAAGTCGTTACCGTTACCGATAGCGCTGTGGCAAAAGTTAAAAGCCTGATTGAAGAAGAGGATAATCCTGATCTGAAGTTGCGCGTTTATGTGACGGGTGGCGGTTGTTCCGGTTTTCAGTACGGCTTTACCTTCGATGAGGCTGTAGCTGACGATGACTCTGTCGTTGAAAAAGAAGGAATTAAGGTTGTAGTGGATGCAATGAGTTACCCTTATCTTGTTGGTGCCAAGGTAGACTACGAAGAGGGATTACAAGGCTCCAAGTTTGTTATCCAAAACCCTAACGCCTCCAGCACCTGTGGTTGTGGTTCTTCGTTCACTGTATAAAACACTCTGTGCGTTTGTTCACGCGTAATAAACGCCCCCCAGAATTACCTCTCTGCGCGCCCCCGTCACCGATTTCAAATTGCCTGGTCGGTGATTGATGGTTTGCTGTGCTAACCAAGCAAAGGCCATCGCCTCTATCCACTGTGGATCTATCCCTAGTTGTGCGGTTGTTGCCACCTGATTGTCGCCAAAAAGGTCGCTTAGTCGAGACATCAACTGATGGTTGTATGCGCCTCCGCCACAAACAAATACTGCAATGGAGGCTTCGTTTAATTGCTTGATTGCATCACAGACAGAGACGGCCGTTAGTTCCAGTAAAGTGGCTTGCACGTCTTCTGGTTTGATTATTCGTTTATTTAGAGTTGATACAAGCCATTCATAATTGAATGTTTCGCGCCCTGTGCTCTTGGGAGCGGGTTTGGCAAAAAAGTTATGCGCTAGCAATTGGTGGAGTAGTTGCTGGTCGACTCGGCCGGAAGCAGCCCAAGCCCCCGATTTATCGTAGCGCGTGCCTAGATGAGTTAGCGTCCAGCTATCCATTAATGCGTTTGCCGGGCCAGTATCAAAGCCAAGTGTTGGGCCTTGTTTGGGGAGCCAGGTAATATTTGCCATGCCCCCTAAGTTTACTATTGCGCGGTGTTCATCCGGGCAGTGAAATAGGGCTCGATGAAATGCAGGAACCAGTGGTGCTCCCTGCCCCCCGGCAGCCATATCTCTGCGCCGGAAATCAGCTACCGTAGTAATGCCTGTCAGTTCTGCAATTAGGTTGGGGTCGCCAATCTGGAGCGTGAAACAACCTTCATTCGACCCTGGTGGACGATGCCTGATAGTTTGTCCGTGACTGCCAATAGCGACTATTTTTCCTGCATTGATATTTGCCTCGCGCAACAAGGCAAGGCAGGCTTGGCTAAAAAGCTCTGCCAGTTGGATATCGAGTTTGCCCAGACGATCAATTTCATTCGCGGATGGTTGAGCTAATGCATGAATCTCGTTGCGGATTTCACTACCCAGAGGGCTGCTATATTTGGCGATAATATGCGGGGAGGCTTGGAAATCAACTAATACGGCGTCAATTGCATCTGCACTAGTGCCGGACATCAGGCCGATGTAAAGCTGAGGCGAAGGCATTTTTCATTCCCTCTATAAGGCTGCGCCCCTTAATGCAGCGGCAGCATGAGTTGAGGGCTAATTGTCGTTGGAATTGTTCTTCGCAACCGCCAAGCGATTGTTAGATTTGAATTGATCAAGTTTGGCAATGAGCGGTCGAGTAGTCTCATTGAAGCGGGCGAGTTCTGCTTTGTCTATTCCTATTGCTTTTGGTAATGGAACAGTAACCGGATTGCGCACCTGCCCATTTACATGAAATTCATAGTGCAGATGAGGGCCCGAAGCAAGTCCGGTAGAGCCTACATAACCTATTACGTCACCTTGGCTTACTCTTGCGCCACTACGCATGCCTTTGGCGAACGCATTCATATGCCCATAAAGAGTTTGAATGCCTTGGCCGTGCTGGATGATTACCGTGTTGCCATAACCCCCTTTACGTCCGGCAAAAGATACTTTGCCGTTACCTGTTGCGCGGATTGGTGTGCCCCGAGCAGCGGCATAATCTGTGCCTTTATGAGCGCGAATAATGTGTAATACAGGGTGTTTGCGTGCAAGATTGAAATGTGAACTGATGCGTGCGAATTCAATAGGTGTCCGCAGGAAGGCTTTATGCATGCCTCTGCCATCTGGGGTGTAGTAGGCGCTGTGGCCGTCTTTGTCTGTATATCTGACCGCTTTGAAGGTTTTGCCGCCGTTTGTAAATTCTGCCGCTATAACTTTACCAAACCCAATCTTCTTGCCTTTAAGGAATTGTTCTTCATACATAACCTTAAAGCTGTCACCTTTTTGGATATCAAGTGCAAAGTCTATATCCCAGCCAAAAATGTTCGCCATTTCCATGGTTAAAGGGCTTGGCATGCCTGCACGCTTGCCTGCCATGTAGAGCGAGCTATCTATTGTGCCTTGGCGAAAAGCATATTTTACGTCAGGTTTGAGTGTAATTTGTTTGCCAGAGAATCCCTTGCTGCTGCGCTCAAAGGTAAGGCTGTCTAGCTCACTAATAATATATTTAAGCCCTGTAAGGCGGCCATCTTCAACCAGGAAAGACATCTTTTGTCCAGGGCGAATATGGCGCAAATCCTTTGCCTCTTTCGCGTCGCTGAATAGCTCGTAGATGGCGCGATCATTTAGTCCTGCGCGCTTAAATAGAATGGACAAGTTATCGCCATTTTGAACGGTAAACTCTTTCCATTGTGGGCCAACTGGTTCGGGGGTAATGACAACGGTTTTTTCCGGCTTGGCGGCAACTTCCTGAATAATTGATTCAACGGGTGGAATTGCAATTGGGGTTGCTTGAGTCTCTATACCCTGAATTTCGAGGCCGGGTATATTAGTGCTTTGAGTGATAACTGATGGTCTTTTTGCGTCATCCGTGATGCTAAGAGCAGCTATTAATCCAGTCGAAACAAGTGCGGCAGCAGCCAGATGCCCGCGCGGCACATGCTCCAACAAGGTCGATCGAATAATTCGGTAATAGTGCTTTATTGTCGGCATGAGGAAATCTTTCGCATTTCTTTATATAGAGAAGTGATCCAAGAAAGAGCATTTATAGCAGAAAAAAATCCCCTTAACACCCCAAAAATTCATAAGTTTGCAACAAGCGGTTCTGCAGGCCTTGTATTTAAGAAGGGATCGGGTATTGTTGCCGGCTTTTTTGTTCCCGTTCGAAACACTTTGAAAAGGTTTGATTGGTGCGTTATGACTGCTATTGACACTAATTTTCTGCAGGAGTTACAGGGGCGCGGCTTGATTGCCCAGATGACTGGTGGAGATGCAATTATTGAGCATCTCAATTCTGGTAGCCGCACTCTTTATTGTGGGTTTGATCCTACCGCAGATAGTTTGCACATAGGTAGTTTGGTGCCCCTTTTGATGCTCAAGCGTTTCCAGATGGCAGGCCATAAGCCTATCGCGCTGGTCGGCGGGGCAACCGGTCTAATTGGCGACCCAAGCTTCAAGGCTCAAGAGCGTAAACTCAATACTGCCGATGTGGTTGCAGGGTGGGTGGATAAGCTTAAAAAACAAGTAAGTCAGTTCATTGATTTTGATTGCGGCGCAAACTCTGCTGAATTGGTCAACAATCTTGATTGGGTGGGCAAGATGGATGTGCTCACCTTCTTGCGTGATGTAGGTAAGCACTTTTCTGTCAACAATATGATTAATAAAGAGTCAGTTAAGCAGCGCATAGAGCGTGAAGGTGAGGGTATCTCCTTTACCGAATTTACCTACATGCTGCTGCAGTCCTACGACTTTGCTGAGCTGTACTCACGTAATGCCTGCACCTTGCAGATCGGCGGTAGTGATCAGTGGGGCAATATTACAGGTGGTATTGATTTGACCCGCCGCATGCGCTCCGCTCATGTGTTTGGTTTGACTATGCCGTTGGTGACTAAATCTGACGGCACTAAATTTGGAAAAACTGAGTCAGGTACTGTTTGGCTTGATGCTTCCAAAACATCTCCTTATGCCTTCTATCAGTTTTGGTTGAATACAGCAGATGCTGATGTTTATAAGTTTCTTCGTTACTTCACTTTTTTGTCGGTCGATCAGATTGCTTTAATTGAAGAGGAGGATGTTGCTCGTCAAGGCAAGCCTGATGCTCAGCGCATTCTGGCTGAAGAGGTCACTAGAATTGTCCATGGCGAGGCTGCGCTTCATGCTGCGCAGCGCATCACGCAGGCGCTATTTAGTGGCGAAATTGTAGACTTGAGTGAGTCTGATTTTATGCAGTTGCAGCAGGATGGCTTGCCTTCATCAAGATTGGATCGTTCAGTGCTGCCTGATTTGTCTATGACGCAGTTATTGGCTGATGTTGAGTTGGCTGCGTCCGGCAAGCAAATTAAGGATGCGCTTGCTCGGAGCGCAATATTTGTTAACGGCGTTGCGCAGGGGGCAGAAGATAATATGAATTTGCCGAGTGTGTTTGCCGCTGAAAAAGCATTTTTTGGCCGCTTTTATTTGGTTCGTGTCGGTAAAAGGAAATGCCACTTGTTCTGCATTGGGTGAGTTTTGGGCTGTTTGGTTGTTGGTTGTTCTTTGTGTGTGGTGGTTTTGAATTTAATAAGAAAAAAGCTTGCGTTGGTGCGGTGCGATTCGTATAGTGCGCGCCCTGTCGAGCAGCGACCCGGTAACAACATCAAGCTCGATAAGTTGTAAAAAATTAATGAAAT
>NZ_JBHRTF010000014.1:0-15987 GCF_042646205.1 Cellvibrio fontiphilus
TTGATTCACCCAATCGCGATGGAAGACGGCCTGCGTTTTGCTATCCGTGAAGGTGGTCGTACTGTTGGTGCTGGTGTAGTTGCCAAAATCATTCAGTAATTGAAGCTAGATAAAGGTCGGGCCGCTGTGGTCCGTCCTTTTCTTATTGCTTGTTTTGTCTTAGGCCAGTAGTTCAATTGGTAGAGCACCGGTCTCCAAAACCGGGTGTTGGGGGTTCGAGTCCCTCCTGGCCTGCCAAATTTCATGAAGGTTTCCTGCGATAATGACAGCAAATACTGAAGAAAAAGTTTATCGACTTGACGCATTAAAATGGGTTTTGGTCTTTGCGGTGGTTGCGGCTGGTGTTGTTGGGAACTCTCATTTTTCAGCTGAATCAATTCTCTATCGTGCACTTGGTTTAATGGTGTTGGCAGCACTTGCCATAGCTATTGCTCTGCAAACTGCAAAGGGTGCTGCGATATCCGAGGTGGTGCGTGGTTCTTTAGTTGAGTTGCGTAAAGTTGTTTGGCCCACTCGTCAAGAAACTAACCAAACAACACTTATTGTGCTCCTTGTTGTTTTTGTTACTGCAGTTATCCTCTGGCTGCTTGACACATTATTTGGTTTTGTTGCCTCAAGTATCATAGGTTAATTCGGTATGGCTAAGCGTTGGTACGTTGTTCATGCTTACTCAGGCTATGAGAAAAAGGTTGCTATTTCTCTGCGTGAGCGCGTTGCACTCTATGGGATGGAAGAAAGCTTCGGTGAAATTCTAGTCCCCACTGAAGAAGTGATTGAGATGCGTGGTGGTCAGAAGCGTAAAAGTGAGCGCAAATTTTTCCCAGGCTATGTGTTAGTTCAGATGGAATTAAATGACGACACTTGGCATCTCGTAAAAGATACGCCCCGCGTTATGGGATTTATAGGCGGAAAGGCAGATCAGCCAGCTCCTATTACAGAGAAAGAAGCTGAAGCAATACTTCGCCGTGTTGATGATTCAATGGAAAAGCCGAAGCCGAAAACTGTCTTTGAGCCTGGCGAGATGGTTCGAGTAATTGATGGTCCATTTAATGACTTTAATGGTGTTGTTGAAGAAGTAAATTACGATAAAAACAAGCTTCGTGTGGCTGTTCTGATTTTTGGTCGTTCTACCCCAGTTGAGCTGGAGTTTGGTCAAGTCGAAAAGACTTAATTAAGAAGATTTTTAACGCCCCTCTTCGCTAAAAGCGAGGAGGGGTTTTCGTGTCTCAGTAGTAGATTGAGGCGGGGAGCCTAAGACGCTAATTTTTGCCAAAAAATTAGTTGAGGCGCTAATACCCATAGGGGAGTTAATCATGGCAAAAAAAGTAACCGCTTACGTTAAGCTGCAGGTTGCAGCTGGCAAGGCAAACCCAAGTCCACCAGTAGGCCCAGCTCTTGGTCAGCATGGTGTAAATATTATGGAGTTCTGTAAGGCGTTCAACGCGCAGACTCAGGGTATGGAAGTTGGTGCTCCAGTTCCTGTGATCATCAGTGTATATAGCGATCGCAGCTTTACTTTCGTAATGAAAACGCCTCCAGCTTCTTTCTTGCTGAAAAAAGCTGCCGGAATCACTAGCGGTAGTGGGCGTCCAAATACCAACAAAGTCGGCAAGGTAAACCGTGCCCAGCTTGAGGCAATCGCAACTACTAAAATGCCGGATTTGACTGCTGCTGATATGGATGCTGCTGTACGCACCATTGCAGGTTCTGCGCGTTCTATGGGCCTGGATGTGGAGGGGGTATAAGATGGCTAAAATTACTAAGCGTCAACGTGCAATTAACGAGAAGATTGACACTAGCAAGCAGTATTCAATCGAAGATGCAGTGGCTTTGTTAAAAGAGCTCTCTACTGTCAAGTTTGCTGAAACTGTGGATGTTTCTATCAGTCTTGGTATTGATCCTCGTAAGTCAGACCAGTCTGTTCGCGGTGCAACCACACTGCCACACGGCAACGGCAAGTCCGTGCGTGTCGCTGTATTTACCCAAGGGGCGAATGCTGAAGCTGCAAAAGCAGCGGGTGCTGAGTATGTTGGAATGGATGAACTGGCAGCTGAAATCAAGGCCGGTAAGATGGATTTTGATGTTGTCATCGCAAGCCCTGATGCAATGCGTGTTGTTGGTCAATTGGGTCAAGTACTTGGTCCTCGTGGTCTTATGCCAAACCCTAAAACAGGCACAGTAACTCCTGACGTTGTAACTGCAGTTAAAAATGCAAAAGCTGGTCAAGTTCGCTATCGCGCTGAAAAAGGCGGTATCGTGCACGGCGGCTTAGGTAAGATTTCTTTCGAGGCAGTGGCTATCAAAGAAAACCTTGAAGCTCTGGTTTCTGACCTGAAAAAAGCTAAGCCTGCAACTTCAAAAGGCATTTATCTGAAGAAAATTTACCTGAGCACGACAATGGGCCCTGGCCTATTGATCGATCAGGCTTCGCTCGCAGTTTAATTGCGAGCTAAAGAACTTTGGGGTCCGCTAATCAGTGGGCCGTCAAAGACCGTAGGTGTTCAATAATTTTTTTGAACTTAATAACCTACGCAGATGGTGAGACCCAATTTGCTGCATTAATTGCAATAAATTAAATCACCGAATAATGGTTCTAATGAGTTTAGTTAGAGCTTGTAGTTAACGATAATCAACCGATAAATATTAAGGTGCTGATTATCCATGCAGGAGAAATCCCGTGGCATTAGGACTTGAAGGCAAAAAAGCGATTGTCGCTGAAGTCCAAGAAGCTGCAAAGAGCGCTTTGTCAGCCGTTATCGCCGATTCTCGCGGTGTAACTGTTGGCAAAATGACTGCTCTGCGCAAGCAAGCCCGTGAAGCAGGCGTCTGGGTAAAAGTCGTCCGTAACACGTTGGCTCGTCGCGCTGTGCAAGGTACAGCTTACGAGTGTCTTTCTGACAAGTTCGTAGGTCCAACTTTGATTGCATTTTCTACTGAGCACCCAGGTGCTGGTGCGCGTATCCTTCAGGATTTCGCGAAAGAAAATGATAAGTTTGAGTTGAAAGCTGCTGCCTTTGAAGGTGAGTTAGTGAACATCGCAATGTTGGCAACTCTGCCAACATACGACGAAGCTATTGCTCGCCTGATGAGCGTGATGAAAGAGGCTTCCGCTGGCAAACTGGTTCGCACTATTGCGGCAGTTCGCGATCAAAAAGAACAGCAAGCAGCTTAATCTTCGGATTGATGCTTACTTTTAGATTTAATGAGCAATATGCTCCACTAATTAGGAATTGAGACATGTCTCTGACTAAAGACGATATCATCAATGCCATCGCAGAAATGTCTGTTAAAGACGTTGTTGAGCTGATCACTGCAATGGAAGATAAATTTGGCGTTAGCGCTGCTGCCGCTACTGTTGCTGTAGCTGCTGGTCCTGTTGCTGCTGCTGAAGAACAAACTGAGTTTGACGTAATTCTTTCTTCTGCTGGCGATAAGAAAGTAAACGTTATTAAAGCAGTGCGTGAATTGACCGGCCTTGGCTTGAAAGAAGCTAAAGATTTGGTTGAGAGCGCTCCTAAAGCAGTTAAAGAAGCAGTTTCCAAAGCCGATGCTGATGCAGCCAAGGCTAAACTGGAAGAAGCTGGCGCACTCGTAGAAGTTAAGTAATTTTACGCAGTGTCATCGCGTCCATTTGCAGAATGGGCACAAGGCTGGTGAGCAGTTTGCTCGCCAGCCTTTTTCTGTTTTCAGAAACCTATCGTGTGTTGTAGCAAAAGCGTGAGGCACAAATAGCTGTTGCGCTGGTTATGCTAATGATTGCTTCGAAGCAGTCTGAAAATTATCGAATTCAAGCAAGTTTTTACAAAGAAACGCACACGCGTTTTCATGGCTGCGATCAAGCCCGATTCGCGAACAAGCTGGGGAATACAGATGGCTTACTCATATACTGAGAAAAAACGTATCCGTAAGGATTTTGGCAAACTGCCACATGTAATGGATGTACCTTATCTTTTGGCGATTCAGTTAGATTCCTACAGAAAGTTTACCCAGGCAGATACCCTGCCCACCAAGCGTGAAGATATGGGTTTGCACGCTGCTTTTCGCTCTGTTTTTCCTATTGTTAGCTACTCAGGCAATGCAGCCCTCGAATACGTGAGCTACAACCTTGGCAAAGCCGCTTTTGATGTTAATGAATGTATTCTGCGTGGTGTTACCTACGCTGTTCCCTTGCGAGTGAAAGTTCGTCTGATTATTTATGATCGCGAATCTTCTAATAAAGCAATTAAAGACATCAAAGAGCAAGAAGTTTATATGGGCGAAATTCCGCTCATGACCGACAACGGTACTTTTGTTATTAACGGTACTGAACGCGTTATCGTATCTCAATTACATCGCTCACCAGGTGTGTTCTTTGATCACGACAAGGGCAAGACGCACTCTTCTGGTAAGTTGCTGTTTTCTGCGCGCATTATTCCCTATCGCGGTTCATGGTTAGATTTTGAATTCGACCCTAAAGATTTACTCTATGTGCGTATTGATCGCCGCCGTAAATTACCTGCCACCATCCTGTTGCGTGCGCTTGGCTTTAGCTCACAAGAAATGTTGGCAATGTTCTTTGATACCAGTGCGTTTATGCTGGGCAAAGATGGCCAGTTTAGTTATGAAGTGGTTCCGTCTCGCTTACGTGGCGATGTTGCTACCTTCGATATCAAAGACGACAAAGGCAATGTGATTGTCGAAGAAGGTCGCCGTATTACTGCACGCCATATCCGTCAGTTGGAAAAAGCTGGCGTCAACCAGATGGATGTTCCAGCGGAATATCTGCTGGGGCGTTCTTTGGCGAAAGATATTATTGATACCCGCACTGGTGAGCTGCTTTTTGAATGCAACACTGAAATCACCGCTGATGTTCTGTCAAAGCTTGCTGCGGCTGGTGTAGAAAAAGTTGAGACGCTTTACACCAACGAGTTGGATTGTGGTGCGTTTATTTCTGACACTTTGCGTGTAGATCCAACCCGCACTGCATTAGAGGCGCTCGTTGAGATCTATCGCATGATGCGTCCTGGCGAGCCGCCAACCAAAGAATCGGCAGAAGCGCTGTTCCAGAATTTGTTCTTCTCGCAAGAGCGTTATGACTTATCCGCCGTAGGTCGTATGAAATTCAATCGCCGTTTAGGGCGTGAAGCCGAGACTGGCGAAGGTACGCTTTCTAACGACGATATAGTCGATGTGATGAAGACATTGATTTCTATTCGCAACGGTAAAGGCGTTGTTGACGATATCGATCACCTGGGCAACCGTCGTGTTCGCTCTGTGGGAGAGATGGCTGAAAACCAGTTCCGCGTTGGTTTGGTCCGTGTTGAGCGCGCTGTGAAAGAACGCTTGTCTATGGCGGAAAGTGAAGGCTTAATGCCGCAAGATCTGATCAATGCCAAGCCCGTTGCTGCCGCAGTAAAAGAATTCTTCGGCTCTTCACAGCTTTCGCAGTTTATGGATCAGAACAATCCGCTCTCGGAGATCACGCACAAGCGTCGTGTCTCTGCGCTTGGCCCAGGCGGTTTGACACGGGAGCGTGCTGGCTTTGAGGTGCGTGACGTACATCCAACGCACTATGGTCGTGTGTGCCCGATTGAAACGCCGGAAGGTCCAAACATTGGCCTGATCAACTCCCTGGCAACCTATGCGCGCACCAACAACTACGGCTTCCTTGAGAGCCCGTATCGCAAAGTTGTCAATGGCAAAGTCACCAACGAAATTGATTTCCTGTCAGCAATTAATGAGTCTGATTACGTTATTGCTCAGGCATCGGCAACGCTCGATGAAAATGGCAATCTGACTGAAGAGTTAGTGTCTGTTCGTCACTTGAACGAATTTACATTGAAAGCCCCCGCAGACGTTCAATATATGGATGTGTCTGCACGTCAGGTCGTTTCAGTTGCAGCCTCTCTGATTCCGTTCCTTGAGCACGATGACGCCAACCGTGCTCTCATGGGTTCGAACATGCAGCGTCAAGCAGTCCCAACCCTGCGCTCACAAAAGCCACTGGTAGGAACCGGTATGGAGCGCAATGTAGCTGCCGACTCCGGTGTGTGTGTGGTCGCTAAACGCGGTGGTGTGATTGATAGCGTTGATGCTGGTCGTATCGTAGTAAAAGTTCACGATGCAGAAGTTGAGGCCGGTGATGCCGGTGTTGATATTTACAACCTGATCAAATACACCCGCTCCAACCAAAATACCTGTATCAACCAGCGCCCGATTGTAAGCATGGGTGATAGTGTCTCGCGCGGCGATATTTTGGCTGATGGTCCATCAGTAGATATGGGTGAGCTGGCTCTTGGGCAAAACATGCGTATCGCATTTATGCCTTGGAACGGTTACAACTTCGAAGACTCGATTTTGGTCTCAGAGCGCGTTGTACAAGAAGATCGCTTCACCACCATCCATATTCAGGAATTGACCTGTATCGCACGCGATACCAAGTTGGGTAGTGAAGAAATCACTGCAGATATCCCCAATGTTGGTGAGAGCGCACTGAGTAAGCTTGATGAATCTGGCATTGTTTATATTGGTGCCGAGGTAGGTGGTGGCGACATTCTGGTAGGTAAGGTAACGCCAAAAGGTGAAACCCAACTCACTCCGGAAGAAAAGCTGCTGCGTGCTATCTTCGGTGAAAAAGCCTCCGATGTTAAAGACACATCTTTGCGTGTGCCTTCAAGTACCAAAGGTACAGTGATTGACGTTCAGGTATTCACTCGCGATGGACTTGAAAAAGACCAGCGCAGCCTGGAAATTGAAAAGGCTCAGTTAGATGAAGTGCGTAAAGACCTCAACGAAGAATACCGTATTGTTGAGTCTGCAACTTTCGAGCGTTTACGTTCTGCTTTGGTTGGTCAAACCGTTGCGTCAGGAAAAAATGTGAAGAAAGGCGAAGCCTTAACGCATGAAATCCTTGATGGTTTGGAAAAAGATCAGTGGTTCAAATTGCGTATGACGGAAGAGGCTCTTAACGAGCAAATCGACCGTGCAGAAGAACAGCTGGCAGAGCGCCGCAAGATTCTTGACGAGCGTTTCGAGGACAAGAAGCGCAAGTTGTCTACTGGCGACGACTTGGCTCCTGGCGTGTTGAAAATCGTTAAGGTTTATCTCGCGATCAAGCGTCGTATCCAGCCTGGCGACAAGATGGCTGGTCGTCACGGTAACAAAGGGGTTATCTCGGTCATTATGCCGATCGAAGATATGCCCTATGACGAAAACGGCGAAACTGTTGATATCGTCCTCAATCCTCTCGGCGTACCCTCACGTATGAACGTGGGTCAGGTGTTAGAAATGCACTTGGGTATGGCCGCCAAAGGTCTGGGTGTAAAAATCAACAACATGCTGCAAGAGCAAAAAGCTATCGCAGAGATTCGTTCTTTCCTCGAAGAGGTTTACAACAAGACCGGGGATGTAGCTGCGAAAGAAGATCTGGCCTCATTCAGCGATAAAGAGATTCTGGATCTGGCTAAAAACCTCGTTGATGGCGTGCCTATGGCCACACCAGTGTTCGATGGTGCAAAAGAACACGAGATCAAGGCTTTGTTGCGTTTGGCCGGCTTGTCAGACACTGGCCAAACCGTGCTCTACGATGGTCGTACTGGTGATCAGTTCACTCGACCAGTTACTGTCGGCTACATGTATATGCTGAAGTTGAACCACTTGGTGGACGACAAGATGCATGCCC
This sequence comes from Cellvibrio fontiphilus, assembly GCF_042646205.1. Lineage (NCBI taxonomy): Bacteria > Pseudomonadati > Pseudomonadota > Gammaproteobacteria > Cellvibrionales > Cellvibrionaceae > Cellvibrio > Cellvibrio fontiphilus. The sequence continues at coordinate 7,661 of NZ_JBHRTF010000014.1, forward strand.
GTTCAACAGGTTCTTACAGCTTGGTTACCCAGCAGCCTCTGGGTGGTAAGGCGCAATTCGGTGGTCAGCGTTTCGGTGAGATGGAAGTGTGGGCGCTGGAAGCATACGGTGCAGCTTATACCTTGCAGGAAATGTTGACCGTTAAGTCGGATGACGTTGCCGGTCGTACCAAGATGTACAAAAACATCGTGGATGGTGACCATCGCATGGAGCCTGGCATGCCGGAATCTTTCAACGTATTGGTTAAAGAGATCCGCTCTTTGGGTATCAACATAGAGCTTGAACAGGACGAATAATTCGTTTTTTGCTCCGGTAACGGGAGTTAACTCTCGTTACCCTGTTGTTTGCCTGTCAGCATTGCCGACAAGAATTTGCCTCGAAGTTTAATGAAAGCTCCCGCGGAGCCAACAGGAGAAAGCGCCTTGAAAGACTTACTGAATTTGCTCAAGTCCCAGGGACAGGTCGAAGAGTTCGACTCTATTCGTATTAGTTTGGCATCACCCGAAATGATTCGTTCATGGTCATTCGGCGAAGTTAAAAAGCCGGAAACCATTAACTATCGTACCTTCAAGCCAGAGCGCGAAGGTTTGTTTTGCGCCAAAATATTTGGCCCCGTAAAAGATTACGAGTGCTTGTGTGGTAAGTACAAGCGCATGAAGCACCGCGGCATTATCTGTGAGAAGTGCGGTGTTGAAGTGACTCTGGCAAAAGTGCGCCGTGAGCGTATGGGTCACATAGAGTTGGCCAGCCCGGTTGCGCATATCTGGTTCTTGAAGTCACTGCCGAGCCGTATTGGTTTGCTGTTGGACATGACCCTGCGCGATATTGAACGCGTGCTTTATTTTGAATCCTACGTTGTGACCGAGCCTGGCATGACTACGCTTGAGCGCGGTCAATTGCTCTCTGACGAGCAATACTTCGAAGCGATGGAAGAGTTTGGTGACGAATTCGAGGCGCAAATGGGGGCTGAAGCAATTCAGACCTTGATGCGTGCTATCGACTTGGAATCGGAGATCCAACGCCTGCGCGAAGAAATTCCAAACACCACCAGCGAAACCAAGATCAAGAAATACTCCAAGCGTTTGAAACTGTTGGAAGCATTCTTCTTCTCGGGCAATAAGCCTGAGTGGATGGTCATGGAAGTGTTGCCGGTATTGCCGCCTGATTTGCGCCCATTGGTTCCGCTGGATGGCGGTCGTTTTGCGACCTCTGACTTGAACGATTTGTATCGTCGCGTAATCAACCGTAACAACCGTTTGAAGCGCCTGCTGGACTTGAATGCGCCAGACATCATCGTGCGCAACGAAAAACGTATGTTGCAAGAAGCGGTAGATGCATTGCTTGATAACGGCCGTCGCGGTCGTGCGATCACCGGTTCAAACAAGCGTCCGCTGAAATCTTTGGCGGATATGATTAAGGGTAAGCAAGGTCGTTTCCGTCAAAACCTGCTTGGTAAGCGTGTTGACTACTCTGGTCGTTCGGTGATCGTGGTAGGTCCAACCCTGCGTTTGCATCAGTGCGGTCTGCCAAAGAAAATGGCACTGGAATTGTTCAAACCGTTTATTTTCAGCAAGCTTGAATTGCGCGGTTTGGCAACCACCATCAAAGCCGCCAAGAAAATGGTTGAGCGTGAAGAAGCTGTTGTTTGGGATATTCTCGACGAAGTTATCCGCGAGCACCCAGTTCTCCTGAACCGTGCACCGACACTTCACCGTCTTGGTATTCAAGCATTTGAGCCCGTATTGATCGAAGGTAAGGCAATCCAACTGCACCCGCTGGTTTGTTCCGCGTACAACGCCGACTTCGACGGTGACCAGATGGCAGTTCACGTTCCTCTGACTATTGAAGCTCAGCTGGAAGCGCGCGCCCTGATGATGTCTACCAACAACATTCTGTCGCCCGCGTCAGGTGAGCCAATTATCGTTCCTTCTCAGGACGTGGTATTGGGCTTGTATTGGATGACTCGTGACCGTGTAAACGCCAAGGGCGAGAACATGGTATTTGCTGATCCAGCAGAAGTGTCGCGGGCTTATTATTCCAAGCAAGTTGATCTCCAGGCTCGTATCAAGGTGCGCTTGAGCGAAACCCTGATCGGTGAGGAAGGCGAGAAAACTACTACAGTGAAATTGGTTGATACCACTGTTGGTCGCGTCTTGTTGTGGGAGATTTGCCCGCCCGGCATGCCGCTGGAAATGATTAACCGTCCGATGGTTAAGAAGGCCATTTCAGCAGCAATCAACTACTGCTATCGCGTGGTTGGTTTGAAAGCTACCGTGATTTTTGCCGACCGCTTGATGTATATGGGCTATGACTTCTCTACCAAGTCTGGTTCATCTATCGGCGTTAATGACTTTACTATTCCTGCTGCCAAGGCTGAGATCATCGGTCGTGCCGATGCAGAAGTGAAAGAGATTGAAACCCAGTACGCGTCAGGTCTGGTAACCCAGGGTGAGAAGTACAACAAAGTCATCGACATCTGGTCGCGCGCCAATGATCTGGTTGCCAAATCGATGATGGAAGGTATTTCCAAAGAGTCGGTTATCAACCGCGATGGCGTTGAAGAGTTGCAACCTTCTTTCAACTCAGTGTTTATGTATGCCGACTCGGGTGCGCGTGGTTCGCCAGCCCAGATTCGTCAGTTGGCCGGTATGCGTGGTTTGATGGCGCGTCCAGACGGCTCGATTATTGAAACGCCCATCAAGGCGAACTTCCGTGAAGGTTTGAACGTACTCCAGTACTTCATCTCAACCCACGGTGCGCGTAAAGGTTTGGCGGATACTGCACTTAAAACGGCAAACTCCGGTTACTTGACTCGTCGTTTGGTTGACGTTGCTCAGGATCTGGTGGTAACCATGCAAGACTGTGGCACCGATGAAGGCCTGACCATGTCGCCTGTTATTGAAGGTGGCGATGTTATCGAATCTCTGGGTGATCGCATTCTGGGTCGTATCATTGCTCGCGATGTTATTCGTCCGGGTACAGATGAGATTCTAGTTCCTGCGGGCACTATGATCGACGAAGCTTGGGTTGAGCGCGTTGAAGCCATGGGTATCGACGAAGTTCTGGTTCGTTCGCCCATTACTTGTGAGGCGCGCAGTGGTATCTGCTCTATGTGCTACGGTCGTGATTTGGCTCGTGGTCATCGCGTTAACGTGGGTGAAGCAGTGGGTGTTATCGCAGCCCAGTCAATCGGTGAGCCAGGTACCCAGCTGACCATGCGTACCTTCCACATCGGTGGTGCGGCATCGAGAGCATCTGCCGCGGATAGCGTACAGGTTAAACAGGAAGGTACCGTTCGTTTGCTTAACGTGAAGGTAGTCAGCAACCCGGCCGGTAATTTGGTCGCTGTGTCGCGCTCCGGTGAATTGGCGATTGCCGATGCCAGCGGTCGTGAGCGTGAGCGTTACAAGATTCCTTACGGTGCATTGATCACAGTAAAAGATGGCGAGGCTGTCAAAGGTGGCCAAGTTATCGCTAAGTGGGATCCGCACACTCACCCAATCGTATCGGAAGTGGCGGGTACAGTTGCCTTCTCGGGTATGGAAGATGGTCTTTCTATTCGTCGTCAAACCGACGAGCTGACTGGTCTTAGCTCTATCGAGATTCTCGATCCGGCTGAGCGCCCTTCTGCGGGTAAAGATTTGCGTCCAGCAGTAACTCTGGTCGATGCTAAAGGTAAAGAGTTGTTCTTGGCCAACACCAATGTGCCTGCACACTACATGCTGCCGGCCAAGGCGATTTTAAGCATCAACAACGGCGACATCATCAATGTGGGCGACATTATTGCGCGTATCCCACAAGAGGGTTCCAAGACCCGCGACATTACCGGTGGTCTGCCGCGTGTTGCTGACTTGTTTGAAGCGCGTCGTCCGAAAGAGCCGTCAATTTTGGCGGAAATCTCAGGTACCGTCAGCTTTGGTAAAGAAACCAAAGGTAAGCGCCGCTTGATTATCACCCCAACTGATGGTCAGGTATTAGAAGATGGTTCAACTCACTACGAAGTCTTGATTCCAAAGCATCGTCAGCTGACGGTTTTTGAAGGTGAGATGGTTGCCAAGGGTGAAGTTGTTTCTGATGGCCCAAGCAACCCGCACGATATCCTGCGTTTGCAGGGTGTTGAGGCACTGGCGCGTTACATCACTAACGAGATTCAAGATGTTTATCGTTTGCAAGGTGTGAAAATTAACGACAAGCACATTGAAACCATTGTGCGTCAGATGTTGCGTAAGGTAGAAATCACCACTATGGGTGACTCTTCCTTCGTGAAAGGCGAGCAGGTCGAATACAACCAGTTGCTGGAGGAGAACGAAAAGCTGCGTGCAGAGGGGCGTCAGCCTGCCAACTATGAGCGTCAACTGTTGGGTATCACCAAAGCGTCTTTGGCAACAGAATCGTTCATTTCTGCAGCGTCGTTCCAAGAGACTACTCGCGTTCTTACAGAGGCTGCTGTAACTGGCAAAAAAGATGCATTGCGTGGCTTGAAAGAGAACGTTGTTGTAGGTCGGTTGATTCCTGCAGGTACAGGCTTGGCCTACCATTCAGACCGCAAGCGCCGTCGTGAGGCAGCGCAAATACAAGATGTTGGTGTGAGCGCTGAAGATGTCGAAGCAGCACTAACCGAGGCGCTAAAATCAAGCATTGGCTAATGCTTGTTAGTAAATAAGAGTCACCTAGGTGTCTCGGGCAATATCCCAAGCAAGACTGGCTATGCCAGTCTTGCTTTTTTATCGGGCAAGCTATTGCTTGGTCAGTAAATAAGCGGACTTTGCCTTGACGGTGGGGGAGTGCATCTTTACAATGCGCCACCCACTTTTTCCGAAGTGGGAAGCAGGTGTCTTTAATAGAAAACCCGCTTTCTTAAACCTGCCTTCGATAAGATGAAGGCGTTTTTTATCTATGGAGTTAGTTTTCATGCCGACGATCAACCAGTTGGTTCGTAAGCCAAGAAAACGTATCGTAGACAAGAGCGACGTTCCTGCTCTGCAAGGCAATCCGCAAAGACGCGGTGTTTGCACTCGCGTTTATACGACTACACCTAAAAAGCCAAACTCAGCATTGCGTAAAGTGTGCCGTGTTCGTTTGACCAATGGTTTTGAAGTGTCTTCCTATATCGGCGGTGAAGGCCATAACTTGCAAGAGCACAGCGTGGTGCTGATTCGTGGTGGTCGTGTAAAAGACTTGCCAGGTGTGCGTTACCACACTGTACGTGGTTCACTGGATACTTCCGGTGTTGCCAAGCGTAAACAAGGTCGCTCCAAATACGGTGCAAAACGTCCTAAGTAATGTCTCGGGCGGATGTTTTTCCGCCGCTAGCATTCTTTGTTCGTTGATGTTTTTCGGTTTACCACCGAGTAAGGCCAAGCAAACTTCAAACAATCTGGTTTTTAGTGTTGTCTTGGAAAATCCCTGAAGAGAGGCTTTTGACATGCCAAGAAGACGAGTCGTCGCCAAACGCGACACGCTGCCGGATCCTAAGTACGGCAACGTGACTCTGGCGAAATTTATGAACCACGTGATGATCAGTGGTAAGAAGTCGGTAGCAGAGCGCATTATTTATGGCGCTATGGATATCGTTAAAACCAAATTGAACCGTGATCCTTTGGAGGTTTTCTCCGAGGCTCTTGAAAACATTGCTCCGTTGGTTGAGGTTAAATCTCGCCGTGTGGGTGGTGCAACTTATCAAGTTCCAGTTGAGGTTCGTGCGTCTCGTCGTACCGCTCTGGCAATGCGTTGGTTGGTAGATTACTCACGCAAGCGTGGCGAGAAATCAATGCCTGCTCGCTTGGCTGGTGAGTTGATGGATGCTGCTCAAGGTAAGGGTGCTGCGGTTAAAAAACGTGAAGACGTTCACCGTATGGCTGAAGCGAACAAGGCGTTCTCGCATTTCCGTTTCTAATTCGGGTGCAGCTTCAAACATCCTGTGTAAAGCAAAGGCAGCAAGGCTGCCTTTGCTTTATGTGGCGAATAGTAATCGGAGAGAAAAGCAGTGGCACGTAAGACTCCTATCGCACGTTATCGCAACATCGGCATATGCGCGCACGTTGATGCTGGTAAAACGACCACTACTGAGCGCATATTGTTTTATACCGGTCTGTCTCACAAGCTTGGTGAGGTTCACGACGGCGCTGCCACTACGGATTGGATGGTGCAGGAGCAGGAGCGGGGAATTACCATCACTTCGGCTGCCGTAACCACTTTTTGGAAGGGTATGGCAGGTCAATACGATGAGCACCGTATCAATGTTATTGATACGCCGGGTCACGTTGATTTTACCATTGAGGTGGAGCGCTCTCTGCGTGTGTTGGATGGAGCTGTGGTTGTCTTGTGTGGTTCCTCGGGCGTTCAGCCGCAAACCGAGACGGTATGGCGTCAAGCTAACAAATATGAAGTTCCACGGATTGTGTTTGTCAATAAGATGGATCGCACGGGTGCCAATTACCTGAGGGTGGTCGAGCAATTAAAATCCCGATTGGGGGCAAGCCCTGTTCCTTTGCAGATGACTATTGGTGCGGAGGATGAATTTAAAGGTGTGGTTGATCTTGTAAAGATGCAAGCAATTATCTGGAATGAGGCTGATCAGGGTATGACTTTCAATTACGAGTCTGTGCCAGCTGAGATTCAGGAGTTGTGTCAAAAAATGCGCGAGCAGCTGATTGAAGCGGCCGCCGAATCAAGCGAAGAACTGATGGAGAAGTACCTTGGTGGTGAAGATCTGACCGAGAGTGAGATTAAGGCGGGTATACGTGCTCGTACCTTGGCAAATGAAATTATCCCGGTGATAGGTGGTTCGGCCTTTAAAAACAAAGGTGTCCAGGCAATGCTGGATGCTGTGGTTGATTATCTGCCGGCGCCTACTGAAGTGAAGGCGATAGAGGGTGTTTTGGAGGATGGTGAAACTGTTGCTAGCCGCATGGCAAGTGATGATGAACCCTTTTCTGCGCTCGCCTTTAAAATTGCAACCGATCCGTTCGTTGGCACTCTGACTTTCTTTCGCGTTTATTCCGGAACCTTGCAGTCTGGCGATACGGTGTTGAATTCGGTTAAAGGTAAAAAAGAGCGGGTTGGGCGCATGGTGCAAATGCATGCCAATCAGCGCAATGAGATTAAAGAAGTACTGGCTGGTGATATTGCTGCCGGTATCGGTTTCAAGGATTGCACTACTGGCGATACTTTGTGTGCAATAGATCATCCGATTGTTCTTGAGCGAATGGACTTTCCTGAGCCAGTGATTCATGTGGCGGTTGAGCCAAAAACGAAGGCTGACCAAGAAAAGATGGGTGTTGCTCTGAGCAAGTTGGCTCAGGAGGATCCATCCTTCCGTGTTCGCACCGATGAGGAGACTGGTCAGACTATTATTGGTGGTATGGGTGAGTTGCACCTCGATATCATTGTTGATCGTATGAGTCGTGAATTTGGTGTGGAGGCAAATATAGGTAAGCCTCAGGTGGCTTATCGCGAAGCCATTCGTAACACTTGTGAAATTGAAGGCAAGTTTGTTCGTCAATCTGGTGGTCGAGGTCAATACGGCCACTGTTGGATTCGCTTCTCTCCTGGTGCAGATGAGAGTGCAGAAGGCTTGGAGTTTGTGAATGAAGTAGTTGGCGGTGTGGTTCCTAAAGAATTTATACCGGCAATTCAAAAGGGTATTTCCGAGCAGATGCAAAATGGCGTGTTGGCAGGTTACCCGTTGTTGGGTCTTAAGGCTGTCGTTTTTGATGGCTCCTATCATGATGTTGATTCATCGGAAATGGCGTTTAAAATCGCTGCTTCTATGGCGACCAAGAAGCTGGCTCAAAAAGGCGGTGCTGTGCTGCTGGAGCCGATCATGAAAGTTGAGGTTGTTACTCCCGAAGCCAATATGGGTGATGTGGTGGGTGACCTCAATCGTCGTAGGGGCATGATTCTGGGTATGGATGAGAGTCCGATGGGTAAGGTAATTGATGCAGAGGTGCCGCTGGCTGAGATGTTTGGTTATGCGACTTCACTGCGTTCTGCCACTCAGGGGCGCGCCACCTATACCATGGAATTTTTGAAGTATCAGGAGGCTCCGCGCAATATTACTGAAGAGTTTGTTGCAAAGGGTCGAGTGCAAAGAGACGAAGAATAGTTTCGACATTTCATCTATACAGAGGAATTGAAAAGTGGCAAAAGAGAAGTTTGAACGTAACAAGCCCCACGTCAACGTGGGCACCATTGGTCACGTTGACCACGGTAAAACCACGCTGACTGCAGCGCTGACTCGCGTTTGCGCAGAAAGCTGGGGTGGTGCGTTTGTTGGTTATGATGGTATCGATAACGCACCTGAAGAAAAGGCGCGCGGTATTACC
>NZ_JBHRTF010000015.1:0-121671 GCF_042646205.1 Cellvibrio fontiphilus
CATTTGAGCCTCGGGATGAAAACTCCGGAAGAAATGCATGAAAAAGCCAGCTCTTTGTAGGAGCTGGCTTAAACAAAAACCGTCAACTTATTTTAGGACGGGACATCGATTAGCTGTCAATAAGTTTGTTGCAGTGCAATCGCAGCCAGAAAGATTACGAAGTTCTACTAGCCTGCATATGCAGGGCCAAAACCAAAACTCCAAATCAACACGGTAATTGCCATCAGCGCGACAAACATTACCAGCCCGATGGTGAGGATGGAGCTGGCATACACAAACCCTTCGTCTTCCGGGATTTTCATAAAAATAGGGATGCCGGTGTAAAGCAAGTAGACGGTATAAAACACGGCTCCTATGCCCACCAACATAACCAGAATAACGTTGGGATAAAGCGCACATAGCCCCGCCACAAACAGAGGGGTTGCAGTATAGGCGGCAAATACAATCGAACGGGCAAGGCCAGGCGATGAATCATAAGTGCGCGACATCCAATCGATAAATGCGCCCATAACCCCAACGCCAGCCAATAGCGCCAGGTACATTAAACTACTCATGATCAAGGCGCTGGATTCGGTAAGTGTTACCGGATCACCATTACCCACCACCCAGCCAACTTTGGTGGTGCCTATATACATGGAAACCGGAGGGATTAACGCCAGAAATAACACATGGGCAAAATACAAATGGGAAACCGATTCTTGGGTATCGCGAATTTCTTCCCATTCTTTATGAGGATGGGTAAACAGCCCTGCAACATGAGAAATCATACTTTCCTCCAGCAACTCTGCGACAGTTATTCACTATTAAAATCTTGAGCATTTGTGTGGCGTATAAAAACATTAGTCTCACAATTTCAGTATATAGCCTTAATAGAAACGCCTCCTCCGCCTTACTAGATCAAATACTGTTAAAAAAATTATCAGAGATAACCGCGTCATACAGCGACTGATATTTCTCTTCTAACACACCGCCTTATAAAAATTTATACAGCTAAAAAACTACTATCAATTCTGCAGCATCACATTCATATCGGCGGCCAGCTCCGCCACCGCAAAGGGCGGCGCAAAGCTGCCCGCGTATTCCCCCTGAGGGTTGACGATAAACACCCGGGTAGAGTGATTGACCTGATAGTGCTCACCACTGCCCTGCGGCATATCGATGCCCCAAGGGACTCTTAATAATTTACCGTCAATAATGGCAGAGCGATCATAGGCGGCACCAAAAAATTGCGCAGTTCGCGCCAGCTCTGCATTAGCGCCGCTCAGCGCGATAATATCGGGGTGGAAAAAATTCACGTAATCGCCCAACTTTTCCAGGCTGTCGCGCTCCGGGTCGACACTGATAAATACGATTTGCAGGCCAGAACTATCGCCCACCTCACGCAATAATTTTCCTAACTTTTGCAATTCCAGCGGGCAAATATCCGGGCAGGAGGTAAAACCAAAAAAAATGAGCGACCATCGCCCGCGCCAGAGTTCCGGTGTCAGTGGCTTGCCCTCTTGGTTGCGCAAATCCAATGCGGGGATTTTTTTGGCAGATGGTAATAATTGTGCGTATTCATAGCCAGGCGGCGTTTGGCGGCTGGCAACATAAATGCCTAGCACCAGGCCAAATACAATAACGGCAAGGTAAAGCAAGTGGTGGGGCGACCATAGGCCGCGAGTTTTATTGCTCATCGGCAGCCTTTTTTACCGGAACACGCAGAGTCAACTGCGTACTGTCAGAAAAATCAAAAACGATATTGACACTGTCATTGAGGCGCAGCGGTGTTTTGGCTCCCACCAACATCAAATGCAAACCGCCGGGTGTTAACTGCAATTCGCTCTGCGCAGGAATATAAAGTGTATCGCGATGGTCCATATAAACCTTGTCGCCCTCGCGTCGGGTTTGATGCATCATCACCTGCGCACAACAATCTGCGGTCACTGCCACAATCACTTTTTCCTCCTGCGCGCGATTGTGAAAATCCATATAAGCAGCATTAACCGCGGCTCCCGGCGGCGCTAATTTAATCCAGGCATTGGTAACCAATAATGAATCCGCTGCATCAGCCTGAGCAAAAGCAATTGCCAGCGATAAAAAAAACCAACCAAAAGAAAAAACAATACCCCGCTTAAATAGCCGGTTAAAAAACCTTGCTCGCAATAAATAGTTAATTCGCAATAAATGGTTAATTGGCAAAGTACGCAAGCACATAATGGTCCACCAATAGCGCCACGAATAGCAGCATTAAATGCACAATAGAAAAACGGAAGGTTGCAATGGCGGCATTGGCATCCGGCGAGAATTTCAACCGCCATGCATGGCGAATAAAAACACCGTTTAAATACAAACTTGCCAGCAGGTAAACCACGCCTGCCATACCGATTAAGTAGGGCAACCAACAGACGGCCATCAATAAAAAGGTGTAGAGCAGAATAAGCGTTTTAGTAAATTCTATGCCGTGAGTGACCGGTAACATGGGAATATTTGCTTTGGCATAATCATTCACGCGATGTATAGCCAAGGCCCAAAAATGTGGTGGAGTCCAGGCAAATACAATCATCATCAACAGCAGCGCTTCGCTGGTTACACTGCCAGTAATTGCCGTCCAACCCAACACTGGCGGCAATGCACCGGCGACACCACCAATCACAATATTCTGTGGTGTAGCGCGTTTGAGTAGCAGCGTATACACCACCGCGTAACCAAATAATCCCAACAACGTTAAATAGGCTGTCAGCGGGTTAACCGCCAAAAGCAGCAATAAAAAACCGGCAACCGCAAGCACACAGGCAAAAATAATGGCCTGCTGATTGGTTAGCCGGCCTTTGGGCAGAGGGCGCATATAAGTGCGCGCCATTTGCGCATCAATTTTTTGATCGAGTATGTGATTAAACGCGGCGGCAGCACCGGACACCATGGCGATGCCAATACTCGCCGTTGTTATTAACCAAAGGTCGGGCAACCCAGGCGACGCTAACATCATGCCCACCCCCGCCGTTAGCACGAGCAGTGCAACTACCTTGGGTTTGGTTAACTGATAGTAAGCGCGCGCGTAGCTATTAATGTCCGCGCGCCAACTAACACTCGGCGATATATTTTTGATTGTGGCCATAAACCTTCTCCGGATTACGCAAAACCATTTGCCGTAAAAATACCAAGAGCAACATCAACAAATTAGCGGCGACCAGGTTGTGCGCTACCGCGTTCCACAGCGGCACCAGCGCAACAATATTGATCAAGCCCAAGGTGATTTGTAACAGTAATAAAAAACCCATGGCGAGCACCAAGCGCTGCATCACTCGCGTTTGTGCATTGCGCCAGCACACGCATAAAAAACTTCCCAACACCAACAGCGTCACAATCGCACCTATGCGATGCAATACATGAATACTCATGCGCGCCTCATAAGGCAAGACGCCATATTCATAAGTCTCATGCCCAAGCGGTAAATGAAATACTTGTGCGAACGAAAAACGCTCCTGCCAACCCGGCTCACAAAACGGCAATTGATTGCACACCGCGGCGGCGTAATTTGTGGATGTCCAACCACCCAAGGCAATTTGCGCAATAACCACCAGCAAGCTAACCACACCAAATCCTATCCATTTAGCCAAGGCCGGCTCAGCCAATGTTTTGGCAGCAACGGCAGATGATGATTGAGCCTCCCAACTTATTTCAGCGCGCAATAATGCAAGTAAACACAACAGGGTGAATCCACCCAATAAATGAGCCAGCACAATCAGCGGCAACAAATTTAATGTCACCGTCCACATGCCTAATGCCGCTTGGAAAATGACCAACAACAATAACGAAGATGCCAAGATGCGATAGCGCTTTAACCAATGACTGGCGATAAAAATAGCCAGCACGGCAAGGCCCAATACACCAGCGATATAACGATGCAACATTTCATTGCGCGCCTTGTAAGGATCAACTTCTAGATGCGGATATTTTTCCTGGGCATCGGCAATGTGATGATCCAATACCGGTGCGTGAAATTTCCCATAACAACCGGGCCAATCCGGGCAGCCTAACCCCGCATCGGTCAAACGGGTGTAGGCGCCCAGGGCGATAACGGCGAGCGTCAACACCAGGGTAAAATTCACCAACGCCGAAAATATTTTCATGTTCCGCTCCTGTCGTAATTCATTAAACGCAACAGGTCGGTGCGAATATCCTTGGCAATATGCTGCATTTGTTGCGCATCTTCACTGACGGGATAACGCAATAGCGCAAGTCCATCGCGATTAACAATGACAATTTGGTTTTGTAATTGCTGCGCAAGAATATTTTTTTCCAACCAATGGAGCGCAGAAAATTCATGTAACCCTTGGGGTGTTTGTGGTGCCATCACCAAGGGCTGAATTTGCAATTGTTTGCGCCCAAGGCCGGTATAGAGTTGCTGCAGGCTATACAACGCTTGTTGGCAGGCTTGGGCACAAGTTTCAGGGGCGACATAAACCAAGCGCCAGGCAGCGGCATTGGCTTCTGCATTTGGCAACAGCTCGATTTCATGCTCCAGCCAATAACCTTTATTGACCGCGTGGTGACTAAACCAACCCATCGCCAAACTAAGTTTGGCAGCTGCAAGTGGAACCAAGGCGCAAAGTAAAAATAAACTGAAAAATTTACGGCTGGTCATGACTCAGCTCCTTGGTTGAACTGGCGGCCAAACTGATCACTACCACCGCGAATGCCAATAAACCCCATTGCAATGCATAAGCCTGATGCCGCTCTGGAGGCAAAATCACCGGTTCATAGTGCACAACAAAAGGCGATTGCTGTTGCTGAAAAATAACTCCCGACGTATTTAACACCGGCAAATATGCAGCCAGGTTTTTTGCATCCAACTGTTGAATACGCATAGGCCAGGTGCCTTTATCTTCAATATTAGTTCCCAATAACAAACCCGTGGGTTTTGTGCGAAAAATTCCTTCAATAATCAATGAGGCAGGAATATGAACCCGGGGTAATTCTTCACGCCGTGCAGGTGCAGCGACCCACCCCAAATTAACCAACACTGTCGAAGAGTTGTTATGCACATCGCTATGACTGGAGGTTTTTTTTACAACAATTGGCGATGCAACTTCCTCTACGGCAACAATGACATCGTAACCAATGCGACCATCAACTAATTGATTATCCAGCAGCCAGACCATTGGGCTAATCCAGCGCGCAGAAAACTTCAGGGAAACACCATCCAGTTCTTGGATATCAAATGCAGTCAATTGGTTAAACGCAAAGGGGCCAGCAGAATTCCACTGGGCAATACGCTCCAGCGTTTGTTTCTTTTCACTCGCACGCGACAATTGCCACAGCGACAATGACATCAGAAATGCCGTAGCCAGCAAACTTACAACAACCCAGTGCCAGCGAATTACCCAATAGCGATTGAAGGCTATAATTGTCATACCTCCACTCCTGCATAGGATTTATTATGTTCATTAAAATTGTGCTGATCGTTTTACTGGCGCTGGTGGTTATTAGTCTATTTCAAGCTTTATTTGTCATGATCAAAAACGATGATAAAGCGCCGCAGATGTCGAAATTTTTAGGGCGACGCCTATTTTTCTCTGTAGCTGTTGTATTGCTGCTTATTATTCTGTTACTAACCGGTGTAATCACACCACACCCACGGCCTTATTAAGGCTGCACTTTATTGTGTAATACACCAGCAATAGCACGCACAAAAAATGTTCCTGTTCTTAGGGGCATTTTTATACAACTTTATAAAACATACACAAACACAAACAAGTTAAGCCAGACCACATCCACAAAGTGCCAATACCAGGCTGCGGCCTGAAAACCAAAATGACGCTCGGGGGTAAAATGGCCTTTGATTAAAATGCGTAAAAATATAATGAGTAAAAAAATTGTTCCCAAGGTAACGTGTAAACCATGAAAACCGGTCAGCAGAAAAAAGGTATTGCCGTACACACCAGAATCCAAACGCAAACCTAAATCATTATAGGCATGCATATATTCGTATCCCTGCAAGGATAAAAATAATACCCCCAGCACTATAGTTAACATCATAAAAAAGCCGAGCTGGGTATGTTTATTGTTTTCAATACCTATATGGGCAATTTGCAGGGTAATAGAAGAGGCCAATAAGATCAGGGTGTTGTACAGGGGAATCCCCTCCCAAGGCATAGCGTTGGTCTCCAACCCGCCTGGTGTTTTTTCCAACGGCCAGATAGCTTCAAAATCCGGCCAGAGAATTTCTCCCGTCATCACGTTATTTCCTGCTCCATCCAGCCAAGGTACAGAAATAATACGGGCATAAAAAAGTGCGCCAAAAAAAGCGCCAAAAAACATTACCTCTGAAAAAATAAACCAACTCATACCCTGGCGAAAGGAGCGATCCATCTGCGAACTATAAAGTCCAGCCATGGATTCATCGATAACATTTTTAAACCAGCCAAATAACATATAACACAGGAGTGCAAGACCAATGATAAGTAAATAGCCGCCTGCACCATGCTGATCTTTAGCCAGGTCATTCACCAGCAAGGCAGCTCCAATGCCAATAGTAAATAAGGATATAGCCCCAACAATTGGCCAGACACTCTGCTCGGGAACATAGTAACGCTCATGATCAATTTTCATCGTGAATTCTCCTATCGGCCATGCGAACTAGCGCCCGACTAGCTGTGGGGTATTTTTATATAAGCGGTACGAAAGCGTGATGGTGGAAAAATGCGCAGGCAATTTTGGATCCACATAAAATTGCACTGGCATCGCCCTGCGCTCATGCGCATCCAAGGGTTGCTCGGTAAAACAAAAACATTCGATTTTAATAAAATATTTTGCTGCCTCACCCGGCGATACTGAAGGTACCGCCCGCCCTACCATCGCCATATCGGTAGGGTTCTCCACCATAAAATTAATGACTTGTAC
Source organism: Cellvibrio fontiphilus (assembly GCF_042646205.1). NCBI lineage: Bacteria > Pseudomonadati > Pseudomonadota > Gammaproteobacteria > Cellvibrionales > Cellvibrionaceae > Cellvibrio > Cellvibrio fontiphilus. The sequence continues at coordinate 6,886 of NZ_JBHRTF010000015.1, forward strand.
CTGCCCTGGGTGAATGCTGATATGCGCCACCTCTGGAGCAAACGACCAGGGAATTGCGTCGTCGCGATTTGCTAAAAACTCCACTTTAATAGTGCGTGTCTCATCCACCGCGGCACGGGTTACCGCAGGCTGGTTGCTGGTTTTACCGTTAATACCTGTAATTTCACAAAACACATCGTAGAGCGGCACCAAGGCATAGCCAAATGCAAACATAGCGATGCATATAATGACTAACCTGCGCACTAATCTAGTGTTGGAAACCATGCGCCCTCCCCACCCCTGGCAAAGAATTCGCCGTTTTATTTCACCTGCGGTGGTGTTTGAAAGGTGTGGTAGGGCGCAGGCGATGGCACTTCCCACTCCAACCCCTGAGCCCCCTCCCACACCCTGTCAGTAGCCTTTTCACCTTTGCCTCGCATACAGCGCACCACCATCCATACAAAAATTAATTGCGATAAACCAAAGAGGAATCCACCAATACTGATAAAGGCGTTCATATCGGCAAATTGCAGCGCATAATCAGGAATGCGCCGCGGCATCCCCGCCAGGCCAACAAAATGCATGGGGAAAAACAGCATGTTGACGGAAATAATTGAACACCAAAAATGGAGCTGGCCAATTTTTTCGCTGTACATCACACCAGTCCATTTTGGAATCCAATAATAAACACCGGAGATAATGCCAAACACAGCTCCCGTCACCAGCACATAGTGGAAATGCGCCACAACAAAATAGGTGTCGTGATATTGGAAATCCGCTGGCACTATCGCCAACATCAAACCGGACAGCCCACCAATAGTGAAGAGCACTATAAAGGCGAGCGCAAACATCATAGGCACTTCAAATGTCATAGCACCGCGCCACATAGTCGCCACCCAATTAAATACTTTTACACCCGTGGGAACGGCAATCAGCATGGTGGCATACATAAAAAATAATTCTGCAGCGACAGGCATGCCTGTGGTGAACATGTGGTGCGCCCACACAATAAATGACAAGAGCGCAATGCTCGCGGTTGCAATCACCATTGATTCATAACCAAACAGAGGCTTGCGGGCAAAAGTAGGGATAATGCTGGAGACTATGCCAAAGGCCGGCAGAATCATGATGTACACTTCGGGGTGACCAAAGAACCAGAAAATATGCTGGAACATGACTGGATCGCCACCACCGGCAGCATCAAAAAAGCTGGTGCCAAAATATTTATCCGTTAGCACCATAGTCACTACGCCAGCCAGCACCGGCATTACTGCAATTAATAAAAATGCAGTGATTAACCAGGTCCACACAAATAGCGGGAGCTTCATCCAGGTCATGCCCGGTGCACGCAAATTAAAAATAGTAACAATGACATTCATCGCCCCCATGATGGAGGAAATCCCCATCAAATGAACCGAGAAGACAAAAAAAGCAGTGCTGTCACTACTATAAGTAGTCGAGAGCGGCGCATAAAAAGTCCAACCTGCTGCTGGCGCTCCGCCTTCCATAAAAAAAGTCGATAACAAAATCGTAAAGGCAAATGGCAGTATCCAAAAACTCCAATTGTTCATGCGTGGCAATGCCATGTCAGGCGCACCAATCATGAGAGGGATCATCCAATTCGCCAAACCGACAAATGCCGGCATAACTGCACCAAATACCATTACCAATCCATGCACAGTGGTTAGTTGGTTAAAAAAATGGGGATCAACGAATTGCAGGCCGGGCTGAAATAATTCAGCGCGAATCATCATTGCCAAAATACCACCCGTAAACAGCATTAATAGCGAAAACAATAAATACAAGGTGCCAATATCTTTGTGATTGGTGGTGAATAACCAACGGCTAATTCCACGCGGCTTGTGATCATGCGAATCATGGGAATGATCTGCATGCTGCTGATGTGAACTGATATTTTCTCTGCTCATTATTATTCTCCTGCCTTAACAGCGGCGATATCCGCAGCTTGTACCAATTCACCGGTATTGTTGCCCCAGGCATTGCGCTCATAGGTGATAACCGCAGCCAATTCACTATTGGTCAGCTGCTTGGCAAATGCTTGCATGGCAGTTCCCGCTTTGCCATTAACAACAATTTGAATATGCGCGGGAATGTCAGTAGTTGCCATGATGCTGCCCTTAAGTGCGGGAATAACGCCGGGCAATCCCTCACCGGAAATTTGATGGCAGGCGGCGCAATGTGTCTCATAGGTTTTTTGGCCGAGGCTCATCAACTCATCCATGGTTAAATTACCGCGCGCCAATTCAGCTGCTTTTTCCTGAGCCTGACGCTCCAACTCCTGCGCGACCCATTGGTCAAAATCTTCCGGGCTACGCACATCCACAACGATTGGCATAAAAGCATGATCTTTTCCGCATAGCTCTGCGCACTGCCCGCGGTAAATACCTGGCTTATCTACTTTGGTCCAGGTTTCGTTGATAAAACCCGGGTTCGCATCTTTTTTAACGGCAAAAGCAGGCACCCACCAGGAGTGAATAACATCATCGGCAGTCACTAAAAAACGAATTTTTTTACCCGTCGGCAACACCAAAGGTTTATCTACATCACGCAGATAGAGATCGGTTTTTTCAGCTTGATTATTGATAGCTTCACGCGGAGTAGCGAGCAGGGAATAAAACTCTATAGGATATTCCAAATATTTATAATGCCACTTCCATTGCGAACCGGTAATTAATACGGTGAGATCCGCCTCAGAGGTGTCTTCCATTGCAATCAAGGTTTTACTGGCAGGAATAGCCATGGCAATCAAAATAAGAACGGGAATAGCCGTCCAAATAATTTCTATTTTCAGACTGCCATGAAATTGGGCAGGCGCTGCGCCTTTTGATTTGCGATGATGCAGGATAGACCAAAACATCAAACCAAAAACAATCGCGGCAATCGCACAACAAATATAAAAAATTATCATGTGCAGGTTATAAACCTGACCACTGATGTCAGTTACGCCGGAAGTCATATTGTATTTTGCTTCTAGCGCAAACAATTGTTGGGCAAAGGAAAGAAGCACAACAACCAATGGGTATCGAACAAAACGCAGGCTGGATGGGCAATGTTTCACTGCACAACTCCTTTATCACGAGGGTTAGCGTTTTTTATTAAAACAACCACGAAACATTTAAATTAACGACATCCACTAGACCAACTAGATCCAGAAATAATTGATGAACAAGAGCGTCCAGCATGTGAAAGCCGGAAAACCAAGGGCTGAACGCCCGAGCCATTTTTAGTGTTCAACAATTAATAGACGCTGGGCCATAACCCAACACAGGAATCAGGTGTTCATAACCAAAGAGGTGCGACCTGACAACAGAAAAGCCAACTGGCAAAAACGGGGGGAGGTATATTTGGCCGCCATGTCAACGGCAACCTCCCTAACTACACAGCCAGAACACAGGACGAACCAGAACCAACTACCGGTCACCTCAATTCCACGGCCTTTGGGTGCATTTTTAAATTAAAAATAACTGACAAAAAATAGCCACCCGGCAAATTAACTATAAACCCAAGGCTATAAAACGCAAGAAATAAAATAAAAACAAAAAAACATGTAAAAAGTATTTTTTATATAACAAAAAGCCAGCTTATCCATAAGCTGGCTTCCGGAGTGCTCCACATAAAATATTGAGACTAACGCACAAACACTAATTAAAAACGAATTGTGCCGCCGACCAATAAACTGTTTTCAAACTCACCATCCACATAACTCAGCTCAAGGCTGGCTTTATCGGTAAAGAAATTGCGTGCGCGGACAAAATAGTCAGTATCAGCATTGTCAGCAACAGATGAATCGTAAGATGTATTCACAAAACCTGCACCAAGACTCAGATGACGATCAATATAATAATCAGCAGACATAGTGATTGTGTCATCAGCCCACCCCAGTTTGGATTTTTCGTAACTTGCCTCAAGATTCAAGGCCTGCTCACCACGCAAGGGCAATACATATTTGCCGTTGATATTCCATTCATCATTGACATCAATATCTTCGGTAAATTCTGACCAAACCAACAAGCCTTCAATTGGCGCTACGCCGGCTTTTACAAACCAGGCGGATTCCCAATCATAGGATTGGCCCAGCGAAGCTGGCGCTTTGGATTTTACTTCTGCAACGCCCGCACCCAGAAAAAAGATTGTATTGGGAATGTAAAAATCTGCACCGATTACTCGCCCGTACAAATCAGATTTTTCACCGCCAAATTTGTATTCTTCTGTGCCTAACTGCAGGTAAACATTGCTGGCTTTTTCAATAAATGCCGCTTCTGCCAATGGATGCTCACTGGTATTGACTGGCGCAAAATAATATTTCCCTTCAAGGCCAATAAATTTTCCCTCGCCGTTTGAGTCGGCATAATCAATATCTTCATAAGCCGCCGACACTTCTGCTTGATAGTTTGCGGCCAGCGCAAGGGGCGCGCCAACAAGGCCGACAGCAGCAACAATACTGGAGAGTAATTTCATTTTCATAATCTATCCTCTGATAATCACAGCGGCATCTACATTGATGCACAAACTCATACTAGCGATAGAAAATTGAACGAAAACTGAATGTACATTTTTTTACGATTGATAAATGGCGTGAATATTTAGAGACGGAAATAGCTATTTTTTTGAATTTTTTACTATCCACTAATAAAAAATAGGAATAGTTTTTTCAGATGAAACTCAGGCAAGGCAGTTGCATGAAAAATATACACCATCTTCAAGGCGCAGTGCAGTTAGCTCACCACCCCAGACACATCCGGTATCCAGTGCAAAAATATTTTTGGTATTAGCCTTGCCCTCCAAAGCAGCCCAATGGCCAAAAATAATTTTATCATTGCGCATTTTTCGCCCTGCCAATGAAAACCAGGGAGCAAAACCTGTTGGCGCTGCATCTGCACTTTCTTTGGTTTGCAATTCCAATTCACCTTCTGCCGAACAAAAGCGCATACGGGTAAAGTAATTAGTAATTAAACGTAAACGCTCTGCACCTTCAAGGCTATCTTTCCAACGCGAAGGCGTATTGCCGTACATATTTTCCAATAATAATTCCGGTGTTTCACTTTGCAATACTGCTTCGACTTCACGCGAGCGCGCCAGGGCATCAGCCAATGTCCATTGCGGTGGGATGCCCGCATGTACCATAGTGAAATTTAATTCAGCATCGTGATGCACCAGTTTTTGCTGGCGCAACCAATAAACCAAATCGGCACGATCCGGCGCAATTAATAATTGCTCCAGAGTATCGTTTTTACCCGGTTTACGCAGGCCGTAATAGACCGCAATAAAATGCAGATCATGATTGCCTAATACCAAGGTAATAGCGTCGCGTAGTTTATATAACAAGCGCAATGTGGCGAGCGAATCCGGGCCGCGATTAATAACATCGCCGGCGATCCATAATTTATCGCGCGCTGGATTAAATTCGATTTTTTTTAGCAGGCATTGCAAAGGCTCAAGGCAGCCCTGAATGTCGCCAATTGCATATGTCGCCATAATTGTTACCGCTTAATGAATAGCATGGGGAGGGACTAACGCAAACAGGGGAATTTCGGCATCAAAGGTTTCACCGGTTTCAGTGCGCATTTGATAACTACCTTGCATTAACCCGGTTTCCGTTTCCAAAATAACGCCACTGGTGTAGGTGTAACTATCCCCCGGGTTGATGTGCGGCTGCTCACCAACAACACCTACACCCTGCACTTCCTGCCGCTTTTCATTGGCGTCGGTAATCAACCAATGGCGACTGATAAGTTGCGCAGGAACATCGCCCTGGTTTGCAATAGTAATGGTGTAGGCATACACGTAGCGGTTCACCAGCGGTTGGGATTGCGCGGCGATATAAGTGGTTTTTACCGATACCTGAATGGCGGACATCTTATTCATCACTGTGTTTTATGGCAGCGTTTGTGGCGAGATTGCCCAATAAATTACTCATCGCTACATACTCAGCCAAACTAATTTCTTCCGGGCGCATCCCCAAATCAACAGGTAAGGACTCCATTTGTTCAGCGGTTAATAATTGTTTAAGCGAATTGCGCAGGGTTTTACGGCGCTGTTGAAAAGCGACATTTACCAGGGTTTCCAAGGTTTTTATATTGTCTGCCACATGCGGTAACTGTGCATAAGGTGTGAGGCGGACAATCGCGGAATCCACTTTGGGTGCAGGATCAAATGATGTGGGAGGCACATCAAATAAATCCTCCACGGCGCAATAATACTGCACCATTATTCCCAAGCGACCATAGGCTCCATCGCCCGGTTGCGCCGCCATGCGTTTGACCACTTCCTTTTGCAACATAAAGTGCATGTCCTGCACTTTATTGGCATAGGTCAGCAAATGAAAAATAAGCGGCGTAGATATGTTGTACGGCAAATTGCCCACGATACGTAGCGGCTGGTCGTTTTTAATCAGCTGATTAAAATCAAATTGCAACGCATCTGCCTGGAATAATTGAAAGTTTGGATGACGCTCAAATTTTACTTTTAACCAGGGCACCAAATCGCGGTCGAGTTCAATCACGGTTAGATTATCGCAACTATCGGCAAGTAGCTGGGTAATAGCGCCTTTGCCGGGACCAATCTCGACAATCTGATCATTTTTTTGCGGATGAATAGAACGCACTATGTCACGGATAATGCCGTGATCGATCAAAAAGTTTTGACCAAACCGTTTGCGCGCTTTGTGTTGGGATTCCTGCAAAATATTTTTGCTCATATAAAAAAATTACTCATCAAACTTTCAAAAATTTAGCGCGCCTGTTTTGCTTGCACCATGGCCACTGCGTAAGCGAGAGCAGTGTGCAAACTGCCGGAGTCGGCCTTACCGCTGGCAGCCAGATCCAGCGCCGTGCCGTGATCAACCGAGGTGCGGATAATCGGCAACCCCAAGGTGACATTTACTGCCTGACCGAACCCTTTGTATTTGAGCACCGGCAAGCCCTGGTCATGATACATGGCGAGCACCGCATCGGCGTTGCCCAGATACTTTGGCGTGAACAGGGTATCTGCCGGCAGCGGGCCGATCAGGTTCATACCCGCTGCGCGCAGCTGCTCCAGCACCGGCTCGATCACCTCAATTTCCTCGCGCCCCAAATGCCCACCCTCACCGGCGTGGGGGTTCAACCCGCACACCAGGATACGCGGCTGTTTTATACCAAACTGCTGTTGCAGGTCGCGGTGGAGTATTTCTGTAATTTGGGTAAGTTCGTCCCTGGTTATTGCGGCTGCAACATCTTTCAGCGGTAAATGTGTTGTTGCCAGCGCAACACGCAGACCTTCGGTGGCCAACATCATCACCACTTTTTTCGTTGCCGTTTTGTCGGCAAGGTATTCGGTGTGCCCGCTAAACGGAATGCCCGCATCGTTAATCACACTTTTTTGCACCGGGCCAGTCACCAACGCCGCAAAATCGCCAGCCATACAACCGGCGATAGCCGCATCCAGAGTCTGCAAAATATAGGGGGCATTACGCACCTCCAAATGGCCGGCCTGAGCCTCTACCGCCAACGCAATTGGCAGCACCGGCAACTCACCTGCAGGGCTGGGGCGCGGCTTATCTTGCAGATTCACCAGCCGCAACTGCAGTGGCAGCCCTAGCTGCGCGGCCCTCGCCTGCAGCAGTGCAGGGTCTGCAATCGCCACTATTTCATGTTGTTGCGGCTGTTGTGCCAATACAACCGCCAGATCAGGGCCTATACCTGCGGGTTCGCCGGGCGTGAGGGCGATGCGAAAACAGCTTGCCATATTGATGTGCACCTGAAAAATCGATGTAGAAACTATTGGGATTGGAAATATGTTTGCGCAAAAAGCACAGCGGCTGAAAACAAAATTGCACCAGGCAATTCCATTTTCAGCCGCAGGATATACCGGCGTACCGCAGCTGCGGCAGGCTATCTAGAGCTTGATTTCAACATAAGCCTCTTCGCGAATTTGCGTCAGCCAAAGTTGGAATTCCTCGTCAAAGCGACGCGCACGCAATACGTTAGCGGCTTGATTGCGCTTCATTTTATCACTCATGTCCTCTTTGCGACGCTCAAGCACCTGCAATATGTGCCAGCCAAATTGGCTTTTAAACGGGCGACTGATACCGTTGATTGGAGTATTTTTCATCGCCTCTTCAAACTCAGCGACAAACATGCCCGGCATAGACCAACCCAGGTCGCCGCCATTTAACATAGAGCCGGTATCTTCCGAATTATCGCGCGCGAGTTTGGCAAAATCTTCACCTTTTTCGATGCGCGCTTTCAGCTCCAGAAGTTTCTGGCGCGCTTGGGCGTCATCCATGATTTCCGAGGTTTTCACCAGAATGTGGCGCGCGTGGGTTTGCTCAACTAGTTGTTCACCGCCACCACGCTGCTCGATATTTTTGAGGATATGGAAACCTGCACCACTGCGGAATGGTTTGGACACCTGACCGGGAGCCAAACTCAACATTTGGTTACCAAACAATTCCGGCAATTGTGCGAGCTTGCGCCAACCTATATCGCCGCCTTGAAGCGCGGCCTGATCATTCGAATAGCTGATTGCCATTTGCGCAAAATCGCTACCGCCTTGCAGTTTCTGGTAAATATCATTGGCTTGTTTTTCCGCTTCAGCAACCGCATCGGCATCAGCACTGCTGGATACGGCAATCAGAATATGACCAATGCGGTAGTCGGGCGAAGTTGCGTACTTGCCATCGCTGGAAGAGAGGAAGTTGGTGATGTCCTGATCGGTAACTTTAATGCGACTGTTTACTACGCCTTGTTGCAAGTTACTGATGGTCAGCTCGTTACGCAATTGCTTGCGCAGGCCGTCCAACTTAAGCCCCTGGCGCTGCAGGTCAGCCTCTAACTGGGCGAGACTAATCTGGTTTTTTTGCAATATGCGTTCAATCGCCTGATCGATTTCGGATTCTTCGATCTTAATTTCGTAGCGCTCCGCCAGGGCGAGTTCAATACGCTCGATAATCAGTTGCTCAAGAATCTGTTTGTTAAGCACATCCTCAGGCGGCAGCTGCTGATACTGGCCGCGCAAGCGCTCCATAATCGAGGCTTTGCGGTCATTCAGTTCACTTTCCAGCACTACGTCCTGATCGACAATGGCCACCACGCGATCCAGAGAAACAGAGCCGGTCTGTGCCAGGCCAAGCTGACTGCCCATTAATAAAAGGCTGCCCAACATCATGCTCAAGCCCAGAAAGTTTTGACGCTTACTCATAAATTCAATCACTGTTTTATTGTAAAGAAGCTTCACGCTCGCGATAGCCATACATAGCATCATCGAGCAGGTTACTAATACGCTGACTTATTGTGCCAAAACCACGCAGTTGCACTTCGATAAAAACACCGCGGTCATAGTCATCGCTATTAAGGTTTTCCATAAAATCATCGCTGAAATCAAAATCTACCCACTGACGCGCCAGCAAGCGGACTCTGTAACAACAATCGGTATATTCGAGCCCGGCAAAGGTGTCGAGTTCCGCGTCATAGGTAAAATCATAATTGGCCCGGGCAATAACTGCCCATTGATTATTGAGCGGCCAAAGGCTGGTGACATCCAGCTGATTCAGGGTAGCGCCTGTCGCGGTATTGATATCCAAAGGACTCAGGGACACAGGATCGCGGCTGTAGCGATAGCCAACATTCAAAATCCGGTATTGCTCATCGACATAATGCAAACTACTACTGAAGGAGTTCACTTTTTCCGTCTGATGATCGTAAAGCAGATCATTGGTTAAACGCAGGTGTTCGCCAATTTGCGCACTCAACTCACCCGCGATAGCAGAGTTGGTTCGGGTGTTGGCGTAAGCATCCCGAGTATTGAGAATACTGACGCGGCGGTCATCAAAATAGGTCACCTGCCCAATACTCATACGCAAGCGCTCAACCCCGGAGTCAGACTCCACCAGGCGACTGGTCACCCCCAGGGTAAGGTGATTGGCATCATCAATCCGATCACCGCCAGAGAAGCGGGTATCGCGAAACAATTGGTTGTAGGTGAACACTATGTCTGAAGTATCGAAGTTGACATAGCTTGCATCTGTCGTCAGGCCGTAGAGCGATGATTGGTCTTCATAATCGCGGTAGAGATAATAGGCGCGCGGCTCCAATGTCTGGGTAAAATCGGTAGCAAACAGGCTTTTATCCCGCTCAAAGAACAACCCGGAATCCAGACTGACCTGGGGTGCGACAAATTGTGGCTCACTGTCCGCTTGCGCACGCAGGTTGTCCGCTTCCAGTTGATAGCTGAGCGTTTTAACGCCGGCTCCGGGCCGGATAAAACCGGCAGAATATTGTTTATCCCAGACTAACCCGTAATTGGTGCGCAGGCGCTCGCCGACAATCAAGTCACCCAATCGCGCCGCATTGGCTGGATCATCGCTAAAGTAGCGATTCATCGAGAAATGCGTGAACTCATTTTCCAGCGTTAATACCCAGTCATCCAGGCGATAGTTGCCATCAGCACTCAGCCGCGGCAACTCGCGGTAGGGCAACTGCCGGTCAGTGAGCAGGCGGAACTCCTCTGCCTTGGCCCCCAAGCGCCAGTTTTCGCTGCGGTAACTGGCGGCAAATGTTTGGCGTATAAATGCCTGGCGATTGATATCTACCGCGCCTCTGTCCACGTCGCGAATATAGTCGGTATCGCTAACATCGGTGTAATCGATCAGGGTAGACCAGGGCTGGTTGCGCCCGCCGGTTTGAGCCAAATTTAACTGCCAGCGATCCTGTCCACGATAGGGATAAGCGTCCGCCTCAGTGAGTTCGCCCGACTCAATCTGGCTCTGCAAACGCTCACTGAAACCACCGCGATCATTGTTTAACCCGCTGCCACTCAGCACTGTGTCAAAGTAAAGCGACTTGTGGCGAAATTCGCTCTGGAGCATATAGCCGTGATCGGCCAGATAGCGCGGCACAAAAGTAGCGTCATAATTGGGCGCAATATTCCAGTAAAAAGGCACTGAGAACTCATCAATGCCTTCGCCGGTATCCAGCCCGACAGAGGGAAACAAAAACCCGGTTAAACGATCAGGGCCGATGGGAAAGCGAAAATAAGGCGCATAGGCGACAGGTATATCTTTCACCTTCAGGCGCATGTGCTTTGCCGTACCGTAATGTTTGTCGTTATGCAGGGTGATATTCGAGCCTTCAATCAGCCAGGTATTGTCGCCCGGCTCACAACTGGTAAAGGTTCCCTGATTGAGGCTGATGATTTGGTCGCCAAACTTTTGCAGATTTTCGGCGCGCCCCTGAACGCGGGTTTCATAGAGTACGAATCTGGCGTTATCGAGCCGTGCGTTACCGGTCTGGGTATCAACATAAGCACTATCGGCACGCAGCAACAAACCCGGCTCACGCACCTGAATATTGCCCTTTAATTCAGCTTCACGGCTCACCTTGTCGAACATAAAAGTATCGGCGTAAAACGAGCGGCGCCCTTGGGTCAAGCGCACATTGTCACGCATGATAAATTTGGTCTGCTTTTCTGATTCTGAATAGTCCGCAGTGCCCAAGATGCTGGCTTTTTCAGGGTCAAGTTCCGACTCGGCGTCATCGCGGGGCGGTGCTATATAGGCGCCACAACAAGCGGCAGGAACCAATGCTTTCTGCTCCTCCGTCAGCTCCTCGATAGGCACCCAATCCAGTTCGCGCAACTTGTCATTGGGGTCAGGCTTTGCTGTTTTTTTATCGACAATATTGGGGACCGTGCCGGTCAGTTCACCCTGTGCAAACCCTGGCGAGGCGAATGATAAAAGCATGCCGGCGCAAGGCGCGGCAATAAGAAGCGCAAGGCGGGAGCGAGAGAAATGACGAGGCAATTTCTGGTTGGAGTAATTCGAGGTTGGAGCCATTTACCGCGGTCTCGTATACGTGGCGCGGCCGGCGCCACCTAAAAATTGCAGCGATTCTACTGTAAAGCCGCTGCACAGGGAATGAATTGGGGGAAATCAGCGGGCTGGGGTAGAATCCGTGAATTGTCATTCAACCTGCAGATACACCATGCCATCAACCCACACCAACCCGCTAGAGACAATCGATTCAGCGCAAGATTCCCGCACCCTGGCGCTCGCCCACTGGGTGTCGCAACAAATAAGCAGCTTGGCTGCCACCCCCAGATTACGTAGTTTGGGAAGTGATGCCGGATTTCGCCGCTATTTTCGCTTTGACGGCGGCCAGAATTTGCTCGCAGTCGATGCGCCACCCGCCACGGAGGATAGCGCTCAATTTATCGCTATCGCCGACTTTATCGCTCGCCAGGGTGTGCGCAGCCCGCGCATCATCGCCGCCGATGCAAAACAGGGCTTTTTATTGGTAGAGGATTTTGGCGATCAACTACTCTTTAACATCGTTAACCCGGACAACGCTAACAATCTCTACCAGCAAGCAATGCAAAACCTGCTGCAACTGCAACGCAGCGTCGACAACCCTGCACTTATACCGCGTTATGACCGCAGCTTGCTGCGCCGCGAACTGGAACTATTCAGCGACTGGTTTGCCCGGCAACTCCTGGCTTACCCGCTGGCACCGAATGAATTGGCACTGCTGGATCACACTTTCACCCTGCTGGAAAATCTGGCGCTCAGCCAACCCCAGGTTTTTGTGCATCGCGATTACCACGCACGCAACCTGATTCTTTGCCGCGATGGCGACCTGGGCGTCATTGACTTCCAGGGGGCGCTCTGGGGGGGCATTACCTATGATCTGGTATCGCTCCTGCGCGACTGTTATCTACGCTGGCCAGCGGCGCAAGTCAAAGATTGGGCACTGAGCTATCACCAACAAGCCATCGCCACCGGGCTTATTCCCGCTGACACTAGCCCCAGCCTGTTTATGCAGTGGTTCGACTGGCTGGGATTACAGCGGCATATCAAAGTACTGGGCATATTTGCGCGATTAAACCTGCGCGACAACAAACGGGGCTACCTGAAGGATTTACCTTTAGTTATACGCTACACCCTTGAGGTTGCTGACGCCTACCCTGAATTGCAGGACTTTGCCGCCTGGTTTAGGGCCAGGCTGCTCCCGCTGGCGACGAGCCAGCCTTGGTACAGTGATTATGCAACAGCCGGAGAGCATCAATGAAAGCAATGATCCTCGCGGCAGGCTTAGGCAATCGCATGCGCCCGCTTACCGACCACACCCCCAAACCCCTGCTAAAGGTAGGCGACAGGTCGCTGATAGAACATCATTTGTTAAACCTCTGCCGCGCGGGGGTAAAGGATGTGGTTATCAACCTGGCTTATTTAGGCGAGAAGATCCGCCAACATCTCGGCGATGGCAGCGCCTTTGGACTGACAATTCACTACTCACCGGAACCTGAGCCACTGGAAACCGGTGGCGCCATTCTCCATGCCTCCAAATTGCTGGGAGATGAGCCATTCCTGCTTATCAATGGCGATGTCTGGTGCGATCTGGATTTGGGCGAGTTCTGCGCGCGCGGAATGGCAGGAAAAAAAGCAGGTCATTTACTGCTGGTACCCAACCCCGACTTTCATCCGCGCGGTGACTTTGCCCTATCCGACCAAGGACTAGTGCTAGATTCCACTGCCGAGACCACCACGAGCAGATTCACCTTTGCCGGCATCAGCTACCTGAGCCCCGCGCTAATCACCAACTACCCAAACAAGCGGCAAAAATTCCCCCTGGTAGAGGCCTTCCGCCATGCGATTAGCAACAATTTGCTCAGTGGTGAAGTGTTTTATGGGAACTGGAGCGATGTAGGAACACCGGAACGACTTACTGCGCTCAACAACCAGCTTAAGCAGAACAATCAACCAAGACGGGTTTAGCTGGAGGTCTGGCCCTGACTGAACAAAAAATGCTATGTTTGGTTGACAAACCAAGCGGACACGGCATAATGTCGCGTCCTTGAATTTAGACCCTTTTTCGATAGTTTTATCCAGAATTTATATATAGGAGCACTAAGGTGGCAAACTCACCCCAAGCCAAAAAACGCGCGCGTCAAAATGAAAAAGCTCGCAAGCACAACGCAAGCATGCGCTCTATGGGGCGTACTTACCTCAAGAAAGTGCTGAGCGCCATTCAAACTGGTGACAAAGCTGCAGCGACTGCCGCTTACACCTCTGCTGTTGCAGTAATCGACCGCATTGCTGACAAAGGCCTGATCCACAAAAATAAGGCAGCTCGCCACAAGAGCCGTCTGAACGCCAAGATAAAAGCAATGGCTGCCTAATCCAGACTAGGTGCCATTCAAAAAAACCGGCTTATGCCGGTTTTTTTTCGTCCTTAATTTGTTCAAACAACTCCCATACTGCACATAAAGCGCTCGCTCCACTCTATACACTGCTATCAAAACAGATTATCTTCGGCAGCAACTTTTTACTGGAACAAGAATCCCGCGCCATACTGAGAAGCTGCGGGGAGGCGCAGTAGAGAATAGTCATCACAAAGATGACATAGCTCGCCAAGCCTGCCTGCAGAGTGCACATACTAATAATGGAGATACGCTATGCTGCCACGCGAACACTATCTGAAACAGACCTTTCAGGATGCAGTGAACTTTCCCGAAGGATTTGAAAAAGGTGGGTTGTCCGACATACAAGCACGCCTGGTGCGCAAACACGGCGCATTGATAAATGCCATAACCCAGGAAGAGGTCTCTGACCCAACTGCCGATGATCTTCACATACTAAAAGTAGTCGCCAACCAGAGTGTACCCAAAAGCCCTATAGAGCAGGCCTGGGTGAAATATCTGTCAATTGTTAAAACGCGCCAAGCCTCAGCGCCAGCCAAAACCAGTAAACCTAAAGCGACAAAAGCAAAAGCTGCTGAACCTGAACCTGTTGTCGAGCCCGCCGCCAAACCCGCCAAGAAAACCAAAAAAACAGAGGCCAGCTAGGGCGACTGCTTTAAAGGAAAAATCGATCAGCAGCGCAACCGATTTATACCGGGCGCTGCTTGATGACCAGTAGCTTAACCAGCCCTGCGTATACACCCAGAACTGGATCAACCAGCTACTGCCGGCAAAACCACCTCCAAATGATACTCACGCCCCGCTTCAATATTTCGCACGCAGTTATCGGCTAAGCGCTCACCGTTACAACTCAGCATTAATTGATCCACATCGCCACGGCTAATCACCAGATAAAAAGTGGCGCCGCGGAATTCTCGACGGGCTTTTGCCTGTGCCCAATTCGATGGTATTTGCGGCGCAACCCGCAGCCCCTGCTCGCAGCCTTGCAGCCCGAATAATCCCTCCACCAAACAGCGATACACCCAGGACACCGTACCGGTATTAAATAACTGCGACGAACGCCCCGCCGTGCGCGGATATTGGTGATAGGCGCCGCGATAATAATTGGGGATATACACGGGTAACTGGCCGCGCTGCAGGTAATCCGCCTCGCTGGGGCCGGGAATCATCTGCCGCAATAATTTATACGCCTTGTCTGCATGCGCGGGGCTCTGCTCAGCAATGGCAAATAAACTGTAGATATAAAACACCGCCGCGTGGTTATAGACCGAGCCATTTTCCGCCGAGCCTGGATGTTTTTGGGTAACCCTACCAACATCGTCACGCATAGCCGTATAGGCTGGCGCCAACATGGCGACACCATAGGGCGTTTCCAATTGCTGCTCTATTGCGGCGATCATTTTTGCGCGCTGCTCTTCGTTGGCGGCACCACCGAGAATCGCCCAGCTTTGCGGGTTTAAAAAAATGCGCCCTTCGTCATCTTTACTAACACCAAATACCACATCGTCATCGGTGATACCGCGCCCAAACCACTCACCATCCCACAGGTATTGATTAACCGCCGCATTAATTTCCCGCGCGCCCGCACTGAATTCATCGCGCAACTTTTCCTGTGCTTTTTTGCTACAGACTTCTGCCCACAAATTCAGTGCATAAGCCGTGGCGACCGACAACCAACCCGATACACCTTTGCCCTTATAACCCACCATATTCATAGGGTCACACCAATCGCCCTGGGCGATGAAACTCAAGCCGCGATAATCGCGCGCGTGCAACAACCAACGCATGGCATTGCTGATACGCTCAAATACCGACAGGGTTTTGCCATCGTGCCCGACAACCAATTCATCCAACAACGCATAATCATTGGTTTCATCCAGATAGGTTTTTAAACATACCGGCAACCACACGCAGTGATCGGTATGGGGAATCTGGTTGATGTATTTAAGCTCCGCCTCTTCACTCAGTAAAATTCCATCGGGCATTGCGCCTGATGCTTCCTGCTGACTGAGTGCATGTAAAAACGCCGCGCGGGTAACCTGTGGTTTGATAAACGTCATACCCATATTGTCCTGCAAATAATTGCGGGTTTGTGGGTCGGTAGTCAGGCGATTAACGTCGCCGTGATAAAACACCTGGCGCGGCAACCAGTGATTCACAAAATTATTTAATTCAGCGTCGGGAGTTTCAATCTGCAAGCAGCCGCTACCACTGGCCACATAAGCAGCATATTCGGCTTTTGCTTTGGCAAAAGCCTGCGCAGTTAAATAAGTCGCACGTATTTTTTTTATTTCATCCTCATCAAACGCAGGGCCAAAAATAAACCGGTAGTTTTCTGCAGCTCCTGCGGCTAATTCCAAACGATATTGCAACACCGCGGCCGGTGTTTCATAGCGCGCATCACCACCTTGCAATAGCTCTGCTTGCAATGCCGATGGATTATGTAGCCCGCCTTCGCCCTCAAAAGTTTCCTGCTTTGCCTCCCACGCCGCGGGTATTTTTTCGTGCAGGAAAAATGTTTTGTCTTTAAAGAATTTATTTTTAAAGTGATCGGCTACTTTTTGATAGGGCGTGACACAACTAGCGACTATTCCCCCCAAATCTGCACGGTACTCCGCCGACTGATTCATCCATGACATATAGCCAACCGGGAAATAGGGATAAACACTAATACGTCGCGCGCGCGATGAGCGGTTGGTGACTTTCACTTCCCACAATTCAACAACATCCGCTACCGGTAGCGAAAGCGTTAATTCAATTTCAATGCCTAGTGCTTGTAACGTCCAACACAAATCGCTCTTACCCACCGAGAAGCAGTAAGCCTCATAGCTAGCGCGCACTGGCTCATAGGGCGCAGAAAAAATCTCACCAGTCTCTTCATCTTTCACATAAAAAAAACGACCGGGGTGATGCGCATAATAAGGCTGCTCCGGCTGCATAAAGGTTTTTGCTTCCAGGTTGGGCGCATAGGCATATTTGGCCGGCTCTGGCTGCATAAATTGGGCAACCGCGTAACCGCGACAGGTGGCCTGAATCATCATGCGCTGATTCCATAAAAAGCCTGCAGCGCGCGGCATGGCTGTCGGTGAAAATAACTCATAACGCTGCCCCTGCTCGGCAGGCTGCAATAACGGCGTGGACATAAATCCCTCCAAAAAAGCGCAACAAATAAAAGGCATATTGGTTGGTTAACACTGCAGTTAACCAACCCAAAAAATTAACGGGAATCCGCTGTGCGCTGATTCAAATCGCTTTGAATACGCGCAAGCATGGCGTTGGTGAGCGGATAAAAACTGATAATCGCAGCGGCAATCAGCGCAATTACACCGGGAATAATGGTTTGCAGCAGCGCGATGCCGGTTTGCGATGCATCGGACTGCGCCTCTTTGGCGACATAACCAATAGCGGCCAAAACCCACAGCATTACCGCTGAACCCAGCGCACCACCCAACTTTTGCGCAAAGGTTGCAGCAGAAAAGGTCATACCGGTGGCGCGTCGCCCGGTTTTCCACTCGGTGTAATCGGCCGAATCCGCATACATAGACCAAGCCAGTGGCGATTTAGGCCCCAGCGCCAAACTGATTAAAATATTCAGCACAAAAATAACCGAGACATAATGCGGCGGAATAAAATACATGAGGATGGAAAGTACACCGACTATCGACATTAACAACATGAGCAGTTTGGTTTTGTCGATGTATTTGGTAAGTAGCGGAGTAATGGCTGCACCAACACCCAAGGCTATGCCCTGTACAAATAAATAATCCGAAATTAATTCAGGGCGCTGCAAATAATATTTTAGGTAGTAATAACTGGAGCCACCGCGCAAAGTGATGGTCATCATAATTACAATTGCCAAAGCAATTAAAATTAACCAGGGGCGATTGTCGAGCAAATCTTTAATATCGCTCAGCGGTGAGGTTTTTTGTTGTGGCGGCGGCGCAATGCGCTCGCGGGTGGAAAAAAAGGTAATCGCAAATGCGATGGCAGCAACACAGCCATAAAGCGCCATAGTGAGCTGCCAACCCAACTCCTCATCACCTGCACCTAAATATTCCACCAAGGGCAGGGTGAATTTATTCACCAGCGTTGTACCGGCAAAGGCGGCGATAAAACGAAAACTGATGAGCGTGTTGCGCTCCTGCGGGTGCGCTGTCATCACGCCGGAGAGCGACGAATAGGGCGTACTTAAAATGGTGTAACACAACATCATTAACGAATAAGTGATGTAGGCGTAAATAATTTTGCCATTCTCACTTAATTCCGGGGTGCTGAAAGTAATCACGGCGGCGCCCGCCATAGGCACACCGGCAAAAAGCAAATAGGGGCGAAACTTTCCCCAGCGGGTTTTGGTTCTATCCGCCACCGCTCCCATAATCGGGTCAGTAATCGCATCCACAATTTTGGTAACCAAAAACATAGTGCCCGCTGCAGCCGCAGGAATGCCAAACACATCGGTATAAAACACCGCTAAAAAAGAAGCGATGCTGGCCCAATACAAATTGAAACCTAAATCGCCCAATGCAAAACCCATTTTTTCGCGCAGTGAGAGCTGCGCCAAGCGATCATTTGTTGAAGTGTTCATAGACATTCCCGGTGCTGGTTATTAGTTTTTGTAAAAAATTAACGGTTGGTGGAATCGCGCTGCTTGATCACAAATCCCATGTCGATTTGGGTGTGTTCCGGCGGCTGTTGGTTAAGTGATTGGATAATTAATTCCGCCGCTTTCACGCCCATCTCGTAACGCCCTACTGCCACACTGGTGAGCGATGGGTTTACAAACGCCGCAGCTTCAATATCGTTAAAACCACAGATCGCCAATTGTTTGGGGATGGCAATATTCATGCGCTGCGCTTCAAACAGCGCGCCCAGCGCAAGGTCATCGTTAGCACAAAAAACAGCGTCAATTCGCCCCTCGTTGGCCGCAATCAAACTTTTAAATAAGGCGCCGCCCAAGGCGATGGAAGATGGCTCTGGCGAAGTGGCGACCAAGCTTGGCTCAAACAAATTGCGCTCGCTGAGCGCCTGGGTATAACCGCGAATCCGCTGCTGTACCCGCGGGTCCATACGCGCGCCGATAAAACCTATGCGGCTATAACCCTTGCCGAGCAGATGCGCGACCACATCGGCCCCGGCCAGATGGTGGGAAAAACCAATATTCATATCGATGGGGTTGCTGAGCAGCTCCATGATCTGCACCGTGGGGATACGCGATTTACGCAGCAATTGGTCGCAGGCCGGGGTCTGGTCGCCACCGGTGATGATCAGCCCCTCGGGCGATTGACTCAGCAGGGTGCGCACCATCTTCTCCTCCTCAAGCGGGGAGTAATGAGTATCCACCAGCAGCACCTTGTAACCCGCCGCACCCATAACTTTGTAGATACCGCGCAGTACATCGGTAAACACCACGTTGCTCAGGGAGGGAATAGCAACCCCGATAATGCCCGAGCGCGCCGATGCCAGGGAGCTGGCGTGTTGGTTGGGAATGTAGCCCAGCTCGTCGATGGCTTTCTGCACCTTGAGCTTTACCGCGTCGGACACCTTTTCGGGCTGATTGATAACTCGTGATACAGTGATAGGACTAACAGCGGCTATTCGCGCCACATCGACCAGGGTAATTTTGCCGTCGGAACCGCTTTTTTTAGCTTTTTTCATGGTTTTTAGTGCTTTTTGGTTGGTTGTTTTGGTTGATTAGTGTTTATTTTTTTATACCCTATCACGATCAAAATGATTGCGCTATCATTTGCTTGCAAGGTTAGACTGTCATTCACCCGACGCTCAGGAAGATTCAATGCACTCGCCCAGCCACATCCAGCCCAGCAATCCGGACGCCAGCACTCATCTGATTATTCTGATGGGGGTATCGGGCAGTGGAAAATCCACCTTGGCGCAAGCGCTCGCCAAGCACTATGGCTACGAGTATCTGGATGGCGATGACTTCCACAGTCAGGAGGCGCGCAATCGCATGGCGCAGGGCCTGCCGCTGGACGATGCTATGCGCCTGCCCTGGGTGATGAGGATGCGCGATTATTTCAGCGCCGCGGCCAACCAAGGCAAACACGCCACCCTCGCCTTCTCTGGTCTGCGTCGCGCCCATCGCGATGAATTGCGCAAGGCCGGGCGCAAAACACTGTTCCTGTTCCTGCATGGCGACATAGGCACTATTCAACAGCGAGTGGATAACCGCGCCGGGCATTTTATGGCGCCGAGTTTGGTCAATAGCCAATTTGAAAGTTTGGAGCGCCCCTGCAACGAGGCCGATGTGGTAGAAATTGATGTGCGCGCCCCGTTTGCCGAGGTATTACAGCAGGCGATTGCGGTGATTGATCGCCAACTGCTGACTGAAGCCCTCCCCCTACCCGCCTAAGCCAGGCGTTTAACTACAGCCCAACGACTAATTGCGGCCAACACAGAAAGCTTGCATTCGCCCCCACGCAGTAGAGAATAGGAACTTCTGGCAGCTGGTTAAATCCAAACTCCGGTAATACCCGAAAAAGATTTAACCCAATCGCTGAATTAAAATCCTGTTTACTTACATGGAGTGGCCTATGTCAGCCAAACTTTCGCTTGTTAGCAGCTTACTCATCGGCGTTCTCGCGCTCTCCGCCTGTGCCGGTAAAACCCAATACCGCAGCGCCTGCGCATCCGAAGTGGACGCTGCCTGGACTGAACTTTCCATTGCCGATGCGGAAGGATTTAGCGGTACCGTCAGCTACAGCAAGGCTCTGGGTTTAATCACCAGCGCGCGCACCATGCAAACCGTAGAGAATTTTGATAACTGTTATCGACACGCCAAAGACGCGCGTTTTTATATTCGCGAATCACGCAAAGGCCAGTAGTGATTATTTTTAACCAGTAACCATTATTTTTTAACACGGGAAAATTCACTGGCGGGTTTTCACCCCAATCAACCCAGTGAATTTTCACCAACCCACATTTTAGTTAGGGCGCCAGATTCAAAGCGCGACGAATTTTTTCCCAACTCACATATTTAAAATTTTGCGGCGCTTCCGGCATTACTTTATGGCCGTCCTGCACCACCAGCATCCCCTCTGCAAACAAACCGCCCAAATTGCTGCTGGTCACTTCCAGTCCATCGGTTTCAGAAACACCATCAATATTTTTGCCCGCATCCAAAGCGATGCGCACAATACCGCGCAGGCTATAGGGCGCTGTCGCATCCATCACTACAAAACTGTTGTTGCCCTGGCTGGAAACCACTAAGTAAGACTCGGTTTTGCCCGCGTAAACACCAATGCCTTCAATATCAGCCACCAGCAGATCTCCGGCACCAAGAATTTTTTCTACTGAAGTGCCTGCATCGGGTTCCGCACCAATGGTCCAGAGTGCAACATCTTCCTCGCCAACAAATAACCGCTGGTTGTTGTCATCTGCTACACAGCCCTCGGGTTGGCTTTCCACAAAAAAGCGGCGCTTGAGCTCGCCTTGCCACTGTACTTTATTTGTTTGAGAGACAGTATTTTTTTGGACGACATCCTGTGTGGTGCGCAACTGGATTTGCTGGAACTCACCGCTTTTATCGTTGGGGATAGCATAGAGTGCCGCCTCACCTTGTGCGTTTTTGACCGGTGACTGATAAAGACAAAAACCATAAATCTCTTTCATGTCGGTGGCGACACTGCCAGAGAAGGTCAGTTTTCCGCTGCGCGGGTCTATGGTGTAAATGGATAAACTGTTGTCATCGCGATTAGTCGCCACCGCAATATCAACGATTTTTTTACCCAGACGCACACCGTAACGCACATCCACATTATTCAATCGACCAGTATTAAAATGCTGCACCTCGCGGCCCTGCAAATCGTACACAAATAAACCCTGCTGTTTATTGGTGCCCAACACCAAACTTTTGTGTGGACGTTTTTTATTTACCCAAATCGCCGGGTCATCGGCTGCATCGCCAAACCGCAACATAGGTTCTGTTTGCACATCGGCCGTAACACTGACTATCGGATGTGCAGGCGATTTTTGCGCGGCTACTGACCAAGGCAATTGCAACAAATGGTTTCCGGTTTTTTCGTCATTTACCGCAACGGCTACCATTTTTTTATCCGCGTGATAAACCGCTTTAATTACTTCGGGTTCATCGGTTTGCGGCAAATCAACCAATGGCTGTGCGCTAAACTGTGCGCCCGCTGTTTTATAGACAGCCAATTGTTTTTGCTCCGCAATCGCGGCAACTAAACCCTGGGGAATAACCGCGAGCGATTCCACACTGCCCGACAATTTTCCAAAAGGTTGCTGCATATCTACGACAACGCGGCCCGGCGATGACTCCTCACTGGCACCCTGCGCCCAAATACCTACACCCTCTTCGGCAATAAATAATAAATCCTGGGCATCGTCCACAGCGCAGGCTTTGCTGTTGGGTGCTATGGGCACACGGCGCAACAATTTTGCATCCGCCTTGCCCTGCGCATCTACCACCAACCAATGCTCCGCGCTGCCGCGCTCATCAATTAAATACAGCGATAAATGCTCACCGCCTGCATGACTCAAACAAATATTTTCGATTTTAAACCCAGGAATAGGCACTCGCAGTAATTCACGCAGCTCGCCGCTGGCTGTATTTAACATCACTAATCCGGGTTGCTGCTCAGGTAAAAAAACCGTGGCGGCAATTAATACCGATTCACTTTTTCCGCGCGCCGTTATTGTGACCGGATAGCGCCAATCCAATAATTCGGCAGACTGGTTTAGCTGCGCCAGTAATGCGCCCTTATCATCGCGCCAATGAATTTGCTGATCACCCAAGGTTAAATAACCCGGCTGTTGATTTTTTTGTAAAGGCAAAGGGGCAACCAGCTCTGCTGCAAAAGCCAAGGGTTTTATTACCTCCGCCTGCACCGAAGCACAGGCAGTAAATAACAGGCCAAGGCTTACCGCGGCGGCGCCTCTGCAAAAAACATTTTTGTTCATAAAAATTCTCACCTTAAATACCACGCCAAAACTGCATACCTTGAACTGCACACTTGGAACTGCATACCTAGAACTGCATAAAAGTCACACCCAATTTATAAGTCGCACCATAGCGTTCATATTGGGCGTTGTATTGCGGTTTGTTAACGTAGGAGTAATAAACCTCATCGGTTAAATTCAGTGCTTCAAAATGCAGCTTGATGCTATCGGTCAAGAAATAGCGCAGGGAAAAATCCAGTTGGACTTGATCATCCACATAGGTGTCGTAGTTAGCGTCCATTGGCTCTAATACTTCCAACAAATAATTGGATTTATAATTAGCCGATACACGCATACTGATGCGATCAGATTCATAACCCAGCATCAGGTTCGCCGAGCGATCCGATTGACTTGGCAGGGGGATATCACGCGCAACAAAATCACCATCCTCATAGCCGCCAATTTCTGCAGTTGAATCTACCAGGGTGGCATTGGCACCAATTAACAAACCATCCCAAGGTGCCGGTAATTGAGTAAATTGTTTGGAGGCCGCCAATTCAATACCGGTGAGTTCTGCAGTGGCACCATTCACAAAAGTTAAGGCTTTATTAAATTGCTCGTAACCGGCAGTGCCACCCAAATCTGTTTGATAGGCAAAATTTTCTATCTCTTTATAAAAGATGAATGCGGAAATAACACTGGCGACACCCGGGTAGTGCTCAATACCTAAATCGATGTTACTGGCTTCCAGTGACTTTAATTCCGGGTTACCAAATTCCGCCTCAATATCGCCATCGTCCTCTTCAATCAAACGACCGGGAGACAATTGTGCAAAACCGGGGCGCACCACGGAATTGGTCCAGGCGGCGCGCACCTGGGTTTTATCGTCAATACTGTAGCGAATGTGCAAGGCAGGCAAAAAATAATCATCGGAGTTTTCAAACTGCTGCGCCGTTTCAGTTTCGCTCTCTGCATTAAAGGAGAAACCACTTGCACTGAAATCGGTTTTTTCGTAACGCACACCCGTGAGCAAGCGCCAGGCGTTGATATCAATGCGACCCATGAGGTAAGCCGCTGAGGTATCTTCACTGATGTCATAGTCGCCAATAGCTGATTCTTCGGCATCCACTTCCGCGTCATTTATGGCATTTTTTACTGCGCGCGAATCAATGCTTGGGCCAAATTGACCTAATGTGTAGTCCACCGCGGCGCCAGAAAAGTTGGTAAGTGAAGTGTCACCAGCAAAATCTTCTGCGACCCACAGGTTAATATCATTTTCTTTATTACGTGTTTGATGTTTAGCACCAAACTTAAGTTGTGCCGGGTTAACACCTAACTCCAGTTCGCGAGTGAAATCCACATTCACTGCAGCGCTATCATCATTGGTATTGGTACTGCCCAATTCAACTTCATCCAGTTTGTAACTGGATGCTTGATAATATTCAGCCGGTGCTGACAGCCCGATTTTTTTAGTGTTGTTAAACGCAAGTTCAAACACTTCATCGGCAATAACATCATCGTCAATCGTAAATACTGCACCGGCAATATTCTGTGGTTCATCCTCGCTGGATTCACTGTAAGCAACGCGATAATCCACTATCCATTTATCCAATCGCGTTTGGCCACCCAGGGCCGAGGAGAGAATTTTTTGCGTTTCAGTGCGATCTTTTAATTCTCGCTGCACCTCAGCAACGAGAGTGTCACCGGCACTTGCGGCCTCATCAAATTCGATCACATTGGCCAAGCGAATTTCCGCATCGGTGTATTCGCTGTAAAGGTTGCGCCAATACAAATCGGTATCTTCCGTCGGTTTATAATCCAGATTAAACGTTAATCCCGAGCGCTCACGTGTAATGCGATAATCGCGTTGTTCCATTTCTTCCAGGCGCGCTTCGTCTTCATCAAAATCCCAGGCGCCGCCAGTTTCCACGTTGTCGGAACCAAATTCGCGCTTAAAAGAACTCACGCCAAAAGCAACACCCAGATTTTTTTCACTATTGCCAAGGCTAAACTGATTACTCGCTGTAGCCGCGAGCTTGGGGCTGTACTCTTCGGTATTTTCATCAAAACTGCCTTCTGCAGTGAATTGATAAAAAAATCCATCGCGGTCAAACGCGGAGAGACTTTGCACATCAATACTGCCACCGAGGGAATTGGCATCCATATCCGGCGTTAAACTTTTTGTGACGGTCAAATTCTCCAGTAGATCAGACGGGATTACATCCAGCGCTACTGCACGGCGATCTGCATCTGGCCCGGGCACACCCACGCCGTTAATAGTGACGGCGTTGTAGTCCGGACTCATGCCTCGCACACGCACATAGCGGCCTTCACCCTGATCGCGCTCAATCGACAAACCCGGCAAACGCTGCAGGGATTCAGACACATTAGTATCGGGAAATTGGCCAATCGCATCAGCCGAAACCGAGGTAATAATATTATCGGCGCTGCGCTGTTTATTCAGCGCCTTATTCATACCCGCCGCTTGACCAATAACAATTACATTCTCCACCAAACCGGAAACACCTTGTAATTGAAAGTTGGCGCGCGTGGTTTTTAAATCGGTCACCGTGATTCTGCGCGAGATATTATCGGCACCAATGTAACTCGTCTCCAGGGTATATTCGCCCGGTTTTACATCCACAAAAATAAAACGGCCATCGCGCTGACTAGTCGCTTCGCGTTTTAATTCCTTAATGCGTACCTTTGCGCCCTCCAGTGCTATGCCTTTTTCTGTTGCACTGACTTGCCCCTCAATACGGCCATCGGCAAACGCCGGTAATGACATACCAGCAATAACCAAAGCCAAACAGCTTTTCTTAAACAAGCTGCCTTTTTTAAATAGATGGTTTGATTTTTTGTTCACAATAAGCTCCCCAAGCGAGTGATTAAATTCCACTGCGCCAAACTAGGGCGGCTCTGTGACACATCTGTTACCAATTTAACAAAGCCACATAAACCCCCTGAGCTGATTTGCCTCCCAGCAGTATTTTTATGCTATGGCCAGGTTTTTTATCACGCTCAACATATTCACAAAACCGTCATACTTTTTTGTTAAGGGTGTTAGCCAATTTTAATTGCTGGATTCAATCACTATGCTTGGCCTACACAAATGGAAACTGCTTTTTCTGGCGCTGGCTGCCAACATGGCACTGGTCGGCAGCCTTATCAGCGGCGAAATAAAACCTGCCGCGCAATGGAATTGGCTTGACATTATTAGCGAAGGTGGGCTTGCACTACTCGCACTCAGCTGGCTCTTACTCATTTTGCACAGCCGTCCTTCCGGGCGGGTGACGCAGTACCTGAGCTTGGGGTTAAGTGCTATTTTTATCGCCGGCTTGCAGGACTGGCTGGATGAGTTTATTTATTTCCCGGATAACGCGCTGTGGGATCATTGGGTGGAATCGGGCTTTATGCCTATAGGTTTAATACTATTAACCCTGGGCATTTATCACTGGCACAAAGAGCAGCTGTTAATTACCGAACAATTGCGCAAGCGTGAGCGTTTATTTCGCGAACATCGCGGCTTGGATTCCACCACCAATTTAAGCGGCGCCACATATTTGCGTCAGCAGTTGGAATATGAGCTGAACAAAAATCCGCAGCAAAACCCTTTGGCACTGGTATTTATTGATATAGATAATTTTTCACAGATCAATCGCCATTACGGTAAACGCGAGGGCGATAGTTTATTGCACGCGCTGGGCGAATTATTGCTACTCAATATTCGCCATAACGACTTACTTTGCCGCTATGCGGGCGACCGTTTTGCGCTGTTACTGCCCAACACCGGCCGGCTAATGGCCACCAGCATTGCCAATGAACTATCCCAAGCGGTGCGCCACTTTGCATTCAAATCCCAACAGCAACAAAACAGTATTTTTCATTCCGTTAGCATTGGCATAGCCTTTAGCGAATCAGCCAACACAGAAAAAGATACTGCAGCAAAAGATCCTATTGTAAAAAACACTATTGCAAAAGGTAGCACCACAAAAGACAGTGCAGAAAATTTGATTAGCCGCGCCACACAATCACTATTGCAGGCCAAACAAATACGCGACCAACAAACACGACATGCCGCGTAATATGAACAGCAGCTCTTTACCAACTAACTGCTTGCCCGCCGTTTATTTACCCCAGCCCTACTATGAGCGGGACAGCGCGATTATTCGCTCAGCTTGGTGGGCGGCAGGGTTGATTGACTTGGCACAAAGCTGCGCACTGCCCGAACATAAAATGCTGCGTCACACCGGTATTTTTCATGAAGATATAATTCAACAACAGCACAGTATTTGCCCTGAACAGTTGCTGCAGCTAATCCACAACATAATAAAATATTCAGGGCAAAATGATCTGAGCTTTTTATTTGGCCATCAACTTTTACCGGGGAATATTCCCCACCTTTCGCACAAGCTAAACGCAGCGAATAACCTCAGCGAATTAATTGACTGCCTTGTACAAGATCAAATGTTATTTAGCCCGCTTCTGAATCTGAGGCTCTGCTATGAAGGTGATGAATTAGTAATTTATTGGCAGGACGCCTGCGGCGCTGATGACTGCTTTGTGTTTTTATTGGAAGCACTCTGCACCGCTATTAGCAGTTTTAGCCGTTGGCTGAACGGCGAGCGCCACCCCTGGAAATTTTATTTTGCCCACAAAGCGCCTGGCTATATTGAACAGTACGAAGTACACCTGCAGGGCGAAATTCACTTTGAATGCCAGCGTAACGCCATGGCAATTCAACGCGATTATTGTTTTCAACCCTGGCAGAAAAAATCAAACTACCGTTCACCAAGCACAGCTGACGCTGACGCTGACGAATGTTATTTTCATTTATCCCAACAACCTCAACCCGAAGGACAAAAAGGCTTTCTCACAGAAGTCTACAACTACCTGCACCACAATATTAGCCACACCCCCAACCTGGAAAAAACTGCCGCCGACTTTGGCATGAGCAGCGCCAGCTTTAAGCGCAAACTAAAAAAACACCGCAGCCACTTTCAGGCGATTTACGATCAAGTGCGCAAGGATTTAGCCGTATTCTGGATAAATCAGGAAGGCTGGAGCAGCGAACAAGTTGCAAAAAAATTACATTTCCACGACGTCGCCAACCTGCGGCGCGCCTTTAAAAAATGGACGGGGATGACGTTGTGGGCTGCAAGAAATTAGCTCAACAATTAACGATCAGATGGATGATTTACACCATCATTCACCGGCACATTAGCAATGTGAGCCGCCTTGATTATAAAAACCACTCCATCAAGGCCGCGATAACTCAATTAAATTATCGGTATGACTGTAAAAATCTGCGCCCATTTTTCCCACACTCGTTAATTGCATTTGGTTGATAAAACCATCCTGCCAGAGTGCATCATCTACAAAAATGGTTTTTACATCCAGGAGCACCGCGCTGCCGCCCATGGGTAGGCTGTTGAAGCGCAGTACTTCGCGCAGTGTGCATTCATAACGCACCAGAGTGCCGCGCACCGAAGGTGGCTTAACGCTATGGCTTGGGCATTGCTCTAGTTGGGCGAAAGCAAATTCGCTTTGGTCGGCGGGCAGTGCGGCGCAGGTTTGGTTCATTTTTTCCAGCAGTGGTTCGCTAACGATATGCACTACACATTCTTTGGTGTCGAGCAAATTAACCAGCGTATCTTTATCGCCGCCCTCGCGCGGGTTCACTTGGGAATACCAGAGGATGGGTGGATTGCAGCTGGCCACATTAAAAAACGAATAAGGCGCAATATTGGCCACACCGGTTTTGGAAAGTGTGCTGATCCAGGCAATAGGCCGTGGGGTTACGCCACCTACGAGCAGGCGATAAATTTCCTGCGGGCTTAGCTGTAAAGTATCGAACAACATAATAAAAATCCGAACAAGGTTTATGCGAGTTGATGGCGATACTAACAAAAAAGGAGCCTTGCGGCTCCTTGGTAAGGCGGGTCAATATTACTGTTTATCGCCCGGTAGGGAGTTGAGCGAGACAATACGTGTTTTGCTGATTTTATGGCGATAAATTTCACGCAGGTATTTGATGGCTTTTTTCACGCTATCGCGCGATAAACGGATGTCGTTAATCGAGCAGAACTTTTCCGAGTCGTTGATAAGCTCGCGGTATTTTTTCTCGTACATGGGCTTGATGGCGTACCAGTTGGTATCGAGAATTTTGGCGGGGTTTTCATACTCGTTAAGCATTTTATCCACCAGAGCCTCATCAAACTCATCGGAGCGGATAAAGTCCAGCATGGCCGCATCCAGCTGTTCATCAAAACGATAGGCGTCTTTAGCAAAGCAGCGTTTGATAAAGGCAACAATCAAGGTGAGGAAGTCATCGCTTAAACAGGGGCTTTTTACGATGAGTGTTGTCAGCGAGATATTGGCCGAAGCGCCAATCACCAAGGCATAACGCTTCAGTGTGGTATTGGGGAAAAGTGCATTCAAATGGGATTTGAGTTTGTTCAAATCCATGTAGCTGAGTTTGTAATCTTTGGGTAATGAAATAATGGACACAACCGACGAGCAGTTTTTAAAGAAGTGCAGGTCTTTGAGTTCGTTGGCGTCGTAGCCTTTTTGTAAATAGCGTGCCAGTGCTTCGCGGTAGCGCGCGGATTCAATGGGCAGCAAACTGATGCCTTCAATTGCCTGGGTGACTTTATTGAAGTGCGGCAAATCGATGGAGCGATAAAACAAATCGTCGATATTCAGTTCGCCAATTTTTTTCACGTCTATGCCGCGCAGCTTATCTACGCCTTGCGGAATATTCGCGGGAATGACCGATTCGGCATAGGCAACGGCAACGGGGCCGGCGAGGCTCATAAACAAATCGTTAGCATCCAAACGAATGGTTTCACCAATATCGATGCCGGCGCGGCGGAAATAATTTTCGTCGTAATCGGTGGTGACCGCTTGTGCGGTGAGGATGTTAAAAATTTGCTGGGAAATATACTGGTTGGCGTATTTCTCCATGGCGTTGACATCGATGTGCTGGATGGCGCCTTCATCGGTTTCTTCAGCGTAGCGCATGATGTCGTTGGAGATCAGCATCATCGCATTCCAGGGGCGAATACGGTGCATCACACTCGCTTCACTGCTGTCTTCGTTATCGAAGTTGTAGGAGAAATCCCACTCTTCCGATAAATATTTACACAGCAAACGTCCGGCATTGATGTGCAGCGCTTCGGACATTTCCACACCGTGGTCGGAGATATTGGGCAGTATGCAAATACCGCTGGTAAAAATAGGCTCAAACACAAAGGAGTGGCCGCGATTGCTGTTGTCCTGGGTTTGCGCGCGCACATCAAAGGTTTTGCTCATGTAGGCGTATTGCTGGGCCAAACCAAATTCACTCGCCATACCCGAACCGGTGCCGCCGCCCGCGCTGAAAATATAGAAATACAAGCGCGATTGGTTGGCTTTAATGCCGCAGGAATCGATAAGGTAGGAGTGAATAAAACGCCAATCGGCATTGGAAAAATGCTGCGTATCTTTGTTGAGAATAATCTTGGCGAGATATTGGCCAAGGATGGGCGCATTACCGGAACCACCGGCATGGACTTCCGACAAGTCCATGATTTTCATTTTGGTGTAATCCTTGAGGAAACCGGCGCGCTCACCTTTGTGGGAGAAACGAATGCGACCTTCAATGTCTTTGTCCAAATCCCCCAACATCACCAGCGGCTCGATCAAAAACACCGGCTTGAGTTGATGCGCGCCTTTTAAATGCAGGCTGCGCTTGATCCAGCGCATGGGCATGTGATCCGGCTCGCGCACCACTTTTTCTTCAACATTAAATTCGTTCAGGTAAAAGTTGCGCGCGTTGTACACCAGGCTCGCTACATCCAGCGCAATATTGGAGCCGCAGCGCCCCAAACCAATCAGGCACACCGAGGGAAATTGCGGCTGCTTTTGGGTGTCGGCGTCCTGCTGATTTACCAGATAGGGGTAAACGTTTGTGCGCAGGGTGTCCAGGTTATGCAAGATCTTGTTCAGATCGCGCTCGGTAAAGTACATGTAGCTGCTGCCGTTGGCGCTGGTCAGCGGGCGGCTGATGACCTCCTCTTCCACATCGGGGCTGGCGGTAATCAGATCATCCTGCTCAGCTGCTTCGGCGGTGCGGGTAGTTTTTTTGGTGGCCATCGAGTGAATCCTTTTGGATGTGACTTAGGCGCCGGAGCTAACCCCGGCGCGCTGAATTTGCGTCATAAATGATATTTATTGTGCTTGCCGGTCAGTTTTTATAAATCGCAGACCTAAACACTATTAACGCTAGCTGCGACTGGCGATAAATACAAATATCGCCAAGCCTGTCACATTAAAAAAACCACTAAATTCGCTAAAACCTAGTCTTCTGCCTTTATCTGGATCAGCGGCTGGCTCACGCGCCGATTCAACGCCGCGAGCACCGCGCCATCGCGCGCGTAAATATCCGGCTTAAAGGCCACTTTGGTGTCGCTCACAGCATCCACCGTCCAATAGGCAAGCATGATGGGCACCCGTTTGGCGAGGGTGACGTTGCGGGTTTTGCCGGTCGCCAGGGTTTTGTTGATGGTCGCCTCATCCCAGCCCGGGGTTTGCTCCAGCAGCAACTCCACCAACTCCAACGCGCGCTCTACGCGGATGCAACCCGAACTAAACGCGCGCTGGCTTTTATTGAATAGCTTTTGGTGGGGGGTATCGTGCAGGTAAACCGCATAGGGGTTGGGGAAGCGAATCACCGCCTTGCCCAGCGCTGCGTCATCACCCGCATCCTGGCGCAGGGTAACGTTGCCGGGGCGCGACCAGTCGATAGTTGCCGGGTCCAGCTGTTGGCCATTGCTGTCGAGCACACGGATATTGTGCTCGCGCAGGTAGCTGAGATCCTTGCGCAACTTGGGCAGTATATCCTTGCGCAAAATCGTGGGCGGCACCGTCCAGGTGGGGTTGAGGGTGATGTAATTTACCTCGGACTTGAATACCGGCGTGGTGCGGTACGACATGCCCACCTGCACGCGGGATTTCCACAGTTCTTTGCCGCCGCGGAAATAAGTCACCTTGAAGCCGGCGATATCCACCAACAGCAACTCCTCGGGGATGTGGTGCAACAACCAGCGGGCGCGGTCCAGGTTGACGCGAATTTGCTCTACCCGCGCATGGGCAGAAATATTCAGTGCGGCGCGGGTCGCCGGGCCTACGGCACCGTCGTCCTCCAAATACTGATCGCGCTGGAACTGCTTCACCGCATTCACTAGGTACTCATCAAATACCTCATCGGGGTTGATTGGCGGGGCACTGCTAGCGGCGGAGCTAGCGGCACTTGTGGCATCGCCCAACTGCTCGCCTAATTCCGCGCTTACTGCCGGATCGAGCGCGTAACCGTCTTCACTGGCTGCCGCCGAGCTGTTATTTGACGCAACGCTGACTGAATCATCAGCACTGCTCAAGGAGTGGTCGCTCGCACCGGTGCTGCTGTTCTGGGCTGCGGCAGCGGCCTTGGCACTGGAGGCCGCATTTGCCGCCAGGCAGTTGGCAACCGCCTGCTGCTGATCTGCTTCCGCTACCGGTTGATACTCGCCCGTCACGCGCAAACGCGCGCGCAGTTGTGCAACCTGGGGGTCGACCATACAGGGCTTGAGAGTCGGGCCTGCGGGCAGCGCAAACCAGCCGCCTTGGGCAGCAAATTCGCGGTAGCGGCTCAAACCGGCCTGCAAACTGGCATAAGTGGGGTGCTGCGGCCGGGTTTGGGCGAAACTTTGGGCGATATTGCGCGAGCTGATGCCATCATTCATCAGCCCTGCCACCCATTCAGGCGCCAGTTCATGCAATTCGAAGTTCCATTGGGGATCGAGGCCAGCGGGATCAACCTTGCCGTTAAAAAGATGATAGAGCGCGCGCAGGTAGGCATTGGTTGCCAGCAATTCCCACTCCACTAACTCACTCAACTCCGGCGTGCGGCCGGCGGCCAGCAGTTCATACATCTGCCGCAAAAAGTTGATGGAGTAGTCCTCCGGGTCCAGACCATCGGCGCTCAAACCCTCCAAGGCAGTGATCAACTCCTGCAAACGGGGCGTTTCAGTCCATACCGGCTGAAAACCGCGCTGCTGATAAAAGCTGCTGACTGCAGGTGCTACCGGGCTGACGGGCGGAGCTACATTCGGGTCATCGGCAGCTGTTTGCAGCCCCAGAATCCGGGTTTCCAACGCCGCTGCCAGCAACCCATTGGCCGCACCGCGCAATTGCGCACCAGAATCCCTGGCCGATTGCGCCACTACTGATTGCGCCACTACAGAAAGGCTTGCCACCAAGCCCAAGGCGAATAACACCAACCGCATAACACTAACGCTCCTGCATGCTTAAAAAACAACAAAGTATTTCCCAATAAAACTAAAAACGGTCTAGAAACGGCATATTTTTTGATCAATTAATATTTGCCGCTGCTTTTTCATGATGCTAGCATTCCAAGATCTTACCCCTGTTATCGGGTAAAACATAATTCACCGAGCAAGGCCGCTACAACTTCAATAACCCAGATAGTCCGGGGTGTGCATGCTGTATTCACCATTGAAGGCCTTGTTTTTCTCGGCCGGCCTGAGCGTTTTGCTCGGTTTTTGTCCAAACCTGATCGCGGGTCAGGCACAACACCAGAACCTCGTTAAAACCCATTCTGCCAACCCTTTTACGCACCCTGCGTTTGGCAAAGACCAATCCTTTTTAAATTTGCTGGATCGCCTTACCCGCGCGGCACCCGGCGCCAACCCGCAAGTTATTTCCATGGCGCTGACCGCGCTCGATTGCGCGCTCAAAAGCGGCATGGAACCGGCGCGCAACCTGACCATGATCGACTACTCGCTGGTCTCAACCCAAAAACGCCTCTGGGTGTTTGATTTGGTGAGCGGCAAATTGCTGTTCCATGAGCTGGTCGCCCACGGCAAAAACACCGGCGAAAACTTTGCCCGTCACTTCTCCAATACTTATGGCAGCCTGCAAACCAGCCTGGGGTTATTTCGCACCAAGGAGACCTACATGGGCGCGAACGGCTATTCGCTGCGCATGGAGGGATTGGAGGAAGGCTTTAACGATAAAGCCATGGAGCGGGCAATCGTGTTCCACGGCGCGCCTTACGTGGATTTAAAACTGGCGCAAAAGCTGGGCCACTTGGGGCGTAGTTACGGCTGCCCGGCGGTCCGCAACGGCATAGCGCGCAAGGTGATAGATACCATCAAGGGCGACCAATTTCTGTTTTCCTACTATCCTGATAAACACTGGCTGGCATCCTCCAAGTTTTTAAATTGCCAGGGCCGCGAACAGCTGGCCCGGCAGGATATTCGCTAGGCCGCTGCACCCTCCTCCCACGCGGTTGGCGGTGCAGCATGATGCACCTGCCAGCCAGCGTCTGTTAAGACGTGTTAATCAACACGTCATCTATCAGATAAATGATCAAGCTGTGTAAAACCTGTCGCTGATTGGCAGGGGAGCAGCTATATAGCCTGTCTCCACACAAAACATAACAACGACCTGAACTCCCAAGGGAAAACACACCATGAAAAAAACTCTACTGACCAAGGCGCTGGCGCCGACTGCTGTTGCGTTTGTCGCCTGTGCATTTGGCAGCCTGGCAATGGCGGCTGAAACCAAAAAAGAACCCTGGCAATTGGCACAAGAAACCGAAGTCTGGGAACCCGTTCCGCCGGTAGTTTCTGCCCCGGCAAAAGGCGTACCTTCTGATGCAGTGGTACTCTTCAACGGCAAAGACCTGAATCAATGGGAGTCAGTAAACGGCGGTGCCGCGGCCTGGACTCTGGGCAAGGGTGCAATGACCGTTGCCGCCGGTAAAGGCGACATACGCACCAAAGAATCCTTCTGCGATGTGCAACTGCATATCGAGTGGAAAACCCCCACCGACATCAAAGGTGCCGATGGCAAATTGCTGGAAGGCCAGGGCCGCAGTAACAGCGGCGTGTTCTTCCAGGAGCGTTATGAAATCCAGGTATTGGATTCCCATAACAACAAAACTTACCCCAACGGCCAGGCCGCATCGGTTTATAAACAAACCATCCCACTGGCTAACGCTACCCGTGCGCCGGGTGAGTGGCAAACCTACGACATTATTTTCACCTCGCCCAAGTTCGATGGCGACAAACTTGCCAAACCCGGTTACGTGACCGTACTGCACAACGGTGTGCTGGTACAGAACCACGTGGAAATCCAGGGTGCCACCGAGTGGATTGGCAAGCCCTCTTACAAAGCCCACGGTTGTGCGCCGATCCGCCTGCAGGATCACGGCAACCCGGTGAGTTTCCGCAACATTTGGCTGCGCAAACTCTAAGGCCTACCGGATTTTCATCTGTCCGCTGACAGTTTTTGTTTTGCCTGAACTGTCACTTTCTTTGCGCCGCAGCTAACCCTGCGGCGCTTTTTTCATAATTGGTATCGGTATTGATCATGTCTCTACGTAAAAAAAGCACATTGCTCTCGCGCAGCGCGTTGCTTGGCTCCCTGATCGCCTGCAGCCTGCCGCTCTATGCGCAAAACCCGGCGGATTTTTTTAAAGAAAACAAGGCGTGGGTAACTACCACCAAAGCCAGCGCCGTGGGCAACAAACTGCAACTGGCTCCCAACAGTAAAGAAGGCAATATACTCGCGCTGAGCGCCAGCAATGGCGAGCACCTGATCGCCCACGAATGGCTGGGCGATTCGGTCTTGGATATGGAGTTTTTGGTCACTGAAGGCAGCGATGCGCAGTTGTTTATCCAAGGCCGTTACGCCGTCCCACTGAAAAACGTCACCAACGAGTGGCAACATTTGCGCGCCAAATTCCGCGCCCCGCGCTACAACGAGGCGAGCATCAAAACCGAACCGGCGCTGATTCTGGAAGTCACCATCAACGGTGAGCCAGTGCTCACTAACGATATACGCACCGGCCTGAGCGAAGGCTCCAGCATTCCTTGGGAAGGCACCGGCGGCCCCACCAGCTTATTGGTGAAAAAAGGCCAAATGGCGCTGCGCAATTTCACCCTGGCAGGCGCGGATTTCTCGTTAGTAACAGTGCCCAAAAATTCCGGCGAAGCCACCAATGAAAAAGAGCTGGTGGATTTTGTCGCCCTGGGTAAAGAAACCTTTGGCGCTGTAGGCTGTAACGCCTGCCATTTGGTGTCCGCAGATGACAGCGGTGTCAGCACCGGCCCTAACCTCTACGGCCTATTTAAACGCGAGCCGCGCAACCGCGAAGTGGTCGAGGGCGGCGAAGGCCATCGTTTTACCGTAAAAGCGGATCGCCAATACCTGCACCGCAGCCTGCGTGAACCCGAAGCCCAGCTTGCAATTTCAGAGAGTGGCGCCAAAAAAGGCGAGCCCTATTTGCCGATCATGCCCGCCTTTTCCGCCCAGGTATTAAGTGATGTACAAATCGATGCCATTGGCGATTACCTGGCCACACTGAACCCGCCCGCCGAACAAGGCCCAGCCATCAAACTACTGGCGCAGACTGGCGCGGAAGAATACGACCCGGTAAAAGACCGCCTGCAATTTTTGGTGGGCGATGAAGTGCGCATCCAGCGCGGCCCTATGGTGCTGAGCGATGGTTTTGGCAGCTCCGGTCGCGCCATCCACGTTGGCACCCCTTGGGGCGTGAACTACACCTTTGACCCGCGCCTGCTGGCCATCACCAAAATCTGGCAAGGTGGCTTTTTGGATATGAGCGGCGAGTTTTTGAATCGCGGTGGCAAGGGTTTGAAAATGGGCTTTGAAAGCCGCGAGATCAGCCTGGGCAGCAAAGCCTTTTTGCTGGCGCCACTCAATGCCAAAGGCGAAGTGATCGATTTCTCCTTTAAAGAAGCCCAGTATGGCGATGCCGCCACTGTAAAAGCCTCACTGGAGAGCAAAGAGGACCACCTGCCCCGCGTGGCCGCGATGGACGCACAATTTTTGGGTTATTTCCGCGACTCCAAACAGAAGCAGCAACTGCCCAGCTTCAAATATCGTGTAGGCAAAAACACCCTGGAGATCCAGACCAGTATCGCTGCCGATGGCAATGTGACCGTCACCGTTAAGGGGGAGCTGGCCAGCCCACAAAGCTTCGCGCTCAATGGCGATGCACTGCAAAACATCAGCAGTAAACAAGGCCAAATCGCCAACCAACAATGGACTTTGCCCGCCGGTAAAATCAACGCCAGCCTGAGCGCCAAAATGACTCTGGCAAACAACCCTTGGCGCCCGGAAGTAGTGAAGTTCAACCACTATAAACAACCGGTAAAAATCACCGAATCCAAAGCCAATATGCCTACCGGTTACAAAGTGGAAAGTTACTACCCGCCCAAAGATAATTTTGGCCGCGAGCAATTGTTTGAAGCCCTGGGTTTAAGCCTGACGGAAGACAACACAGTCGTAATCGCCACCCGCACCGCCGGTATTTGGCGCATGGTGAAAGGCCAATGGCAATTGTTTGCCGAAGGCACTTTTGACAGTTTGGGCGTAATCGCCGAGGACAAAAAAGGCCTTACCGTTGTTGTCGGCCAAAAAGCCGAATTGACGCGCATCAGCGATACCAATGGCGATGGCGTGGCGGACAAGTTTGACACCCTGTTCGATGCCCACTCCTACCACGGCAACTATCACACCTATATGCACGGCCCGGCACGTGGCAGCGATGGCGCCTATTACATTAGCCTCAACCTCGCCCACAACGAAGCTGGCTCCAGCTACAAGGCCGGCGGCCAGTACATGGGCACCGAGGGCGGCTTGGGCGGCTGGAATATTCGTGTAGAACCCAACGGCAAATTCACCCCCTGGGCTTATGGCCTGCGCAGCCCCGCCGGTTTGGGTACCTCACCGGACGGCCGCCTCTGGTACTCGGATAACCAGGGCGAGTACATGAGCACCTCCAAGATCTTTGTGATCGAAAAAGATGCCTACTACGGCCACCCATCGGCCTTGGTTGACCTGCCGGGCGTAACCCCGGAGATGGCAGAAAAAACCCGCGATAGCATGTTCGATAAACGCGCCGATGCGATCATCCTGCTGCCACACAACCGCGTTGCCAACTCACCCGGCCACCCGGCGTGGGACACCACCAAAGGCAAGTTCGGCCCCTACGCTGGGCAGATGTTGATGGGCGATCAAACCCAATCCAACCTGCTGCGCATTGCGGTGCAAAGCGTGGATGGCAAAGAGCAAGGCAGTGTGATGCCGTTTATCGATGGTTTGGAATCCGGCGTTATGCGCCCACTGTTCCTGAAAGATGGCAGCCTGTTACTCGGCCAAACCGGTCGCGGCTGGCAGGCGAAAGGTGGTCACGTCGCGAGCTTGCAACGCATAGTCTGGGATGGCAAAACCGTCGCACCGGCGATTACCGAAATGCTGGCAACACCCACTGGCTTTAGCCTGCAATTAACCCAGCCACTGGCCGCGCAAATCACCGCCGAGCAATTGCAATCACTGCTGGCGCTGGAGTCATGGGTATATCGCGATGCTGCCGAATACGGTTCGGATGAGTTGGGCATGCAAAAAGAAACCATCAAAGCTCTGCGCATCAGTGCTGAC
The DNA here is from genome assembly GCF_042646205.1 of Cellvibrio fontiphilus. Lineage (NCBI taxonomy): Bacteria > Pseudomonadati > Pseudomonadota > Gammaproteobacteria > Cellvibrionales > Cellvibrionaceae > Cellvibrio > Cellvibrio fontiphilus. Next base: position 45,490 of record NZ_JBHRTF010000015.1, read on the forward strand.
CGCAAATCTATCGAGATAGATTTAGCTTCGCTCGCGCAAGCCAAGGTTCACCCACAGCAAACCGCACGGGTGTATCATGCCAACCTCAACAGCAAAACACTGTTTGCGAAAGATGCACCGGAGAAAATGGAGGCTTATTACACACTCTATAAATTTCCCGCAGCGAAAAAATAGTTTCTCGCTGTTGCACCTTGTAAGGTAGAAGCCGGACACCGGTGTTTGCTCAACGGATAGCCCCAGAGCAAACACCGCCATCCGGCTTTTTCACGTCTGATGGATCGGTATTTTTAATTTTATAAAAGGCTTTATATGAAACACTTCCGTTTGACGCCGCTAATTGCAGCACTAGTCACCCTGCCCGCAGTATCCGCCACCGAAGAATTAATCATTACCGGCAGTTACAACCCGGTCACCAACGAACAACTTTCTTCGTCCGTCTCGGTGTTAAATCAAGAGCAATTATTGCGACTGAGCAATCACAGTTTGATTGATGCCCTGCGTCAAATTCCCAGTTTATGGGTGGAAGAACAAGGTGGCCCCGGCGGAGTTACCTCCATTAATTTGCGCGGCGCCGAAGCAAACCACACATTGGTTTTACTCGATGGTGTGCAATTAAATGACCCCACCAATACCCGTGGCGGCGCATTCGATTTGAAAGGTATTAACATCGAATCCATCGAGCGCATTGAAATTATTCGCGGCGCACAATCGGCCATTTACGGCTCCGATGCACTCGCCGGTGTCATTCACATCATCACCCAAACCCCGGGCAAAAAATCCACTACCTTGAATGCCAGTATCGGTGAAGACGATTACGCCAGTACCGGCGTTACGGCAAGTGGCGCCATCGGCCAAGTGGGTTACGCATTCACACTTCAAACCACTGACGCCGGTGAACCGGTTGCCGGTAGCACCGCAAAAAATAAAGAATTTTCAGGCCGCTTGAATTGGCAGCAAGAAAATCACGCACTGAATTTTAGTTATCGCTATTTTGATGGCGAACGCACCAGCTTCCCCGAACAAAGTGGCGGCCCGGAATATGCACAGCAACCGGATTTAGATGAAGGCGAATACACCGATAAAAGTGCAGCACTCAGCTGGACCATGCAGGTCAATAATGTTTGGCAAAGTAAAACCAGCGCGAGCTGGTATCGACGCGATGAAAACCAAACTTCACCCGGCATTTTGCCTTTTGATGCCGTTCCGCCCAACGGCGCCATTATCGATTTTGAACGCACCCAATTTAGCTGGATCAATACCCTCGGTGATCAACAAAAAATCTGGGCAAATATTGGCCTAGAAACCAAACGTGAAGATGGCATCAGCGAAGGTTATTTATTCGCGCCTGAAGTGTTCCCGTTAAATTTTGCATTAGAGCGCGAAATCAACAGCGCCTTTATTAATTTAAATGCTTACGCAACGGATAATTGGTTAATACAAGCCAGTCTGCGCCGCGACGATGCCGATAATGTTGCCGCCAATGACTCGGGCCACATAGGTACGCGTTACAAAATTAACGACAACATTTCCTGGTTTGCCAACTGGGGCCAAGGGTTTAAATTGCCCAGCTTTTTTGCGCTCGGCCACCCGTTTGTCGGCAATGCAGATTTAGTGGAAGAAACGGTCACTACCAGCGACACTGGTTTTGAATACAATCGCGATTTAATCAGCACGCGTTTGAGTGTGTTTCACCACAAATACAAAAACCTGATTGATTACGATGGTGAAAACAATACCAACGTTAATCGTTCACCGGTAAAAACCCAAGGCGTGGAGGCGGAACTCAATTGGCAATTGCTGCAAAACCTGCACTGGCGCGTTCACGGCAGTTATGCCGATATCGACATGCCCAGTTCGGAAACACACCTCTTAGGCCGCCCACAAGCCACCTACGGCAGCGCGTTTTACTACACCATCAATAATGTCTGGTCACTTAACCTGAATTATTTGCGCGTAGATGAACGCTTTGCCGTAAGCCGCTACACCGGCACCGGCGCAGAAGAAATTCTGGATGCCTACCACCGCATCGACGCCAACATCCGCTGGAATATTAATGCCAACACCCAGCTGGGTTTAACCCTGGAAAACCTCGCCGACGAAACCTACTACACCGACATAGGCTTCCCTGCGCCCAGCCGTTTGGCCAAGTTGAATTTGCGTTTGAGTTTTTAAGATTTAACGGCATAAATAAAAACGCCCAAGCAATTTTTTGCTTGGGCGTTTTTTTGGTTTTGGAGCGAGCCTTGCGAAACAAGCAACCAGTTAATAATTAACTGCAATAACAACACTAGGCTTCAGAAAAGGCATACTCGAATTCGTAGAAGTGTTTACCATTTTCTATTTTGATCAGCATTTTTCCAGAAATACCACTCAGCTCTCCCGCCCCCGAAGCACGTCGGCACCGCATGAGGTGAGCGTTAAAGCCCGGCAATTTAATACTGGCCACCACGCGGCTCAGCAGCTCAATATCATTCATCACCGACGTTTAATCCCCACACCTGAAAATTGCGATAGCGGAAATGGCTCCACTGCATTTGGCGGAAACCGATTTTTCCGCCGGCCAGCGGGCCGCCGGTATCGACATCGTTAATGAGCGATTGGTTATCGATGTAATCAATCACGCTGCGCCCATCAATTAGCAGACGAATATGCGCGCCCTGTTTTATCAGGGTGATTTTATGGATGGCGGTGGATTGGGTCGGAATGCCCTCGCTGCCGGACTGTAGCAAACTGAAGGTGTTATTTTTGCGCAAGTTAGCGTGGACTCGCCCCGGTTCATGGGCGACATTGGCGTAATAGGAGATGTGATAATTTTTTATCTTGCCGTTGGTGTATTGGGTAAAAGTGCCGTCGCGCGCGGGTAAGGTGGGCGCAAAAATATCCTCGCCGTTTTCGCCGCGTGCGGCAAAAAATACAATCAATAATCCGGCATCAGTCGCGAGGTTTTGTACCTCCCAGCTAGCGATAAAACTGTCGGGAAAATCCTGCGGGCACCAAAACACATGGTGCGCAGATTGTTGCGGGGAAAACATTTCCATCCAACCAGCGCGAAATTTTACCTGCGCATTGCCTTCCATTATCCAGTTGGCCACCGATTCTTTATCGCGCATGCTTGATTGATAAAGCAACTTGCCTTTGGCGGGAAAAGCATTGGCAGGCAAAGTAAAAAATAACGCCACCAACAAGATAAACAAGCGTGAAAATAGCGGTGTCATAACGGCCCCGTGAATAGCATTTGCCGCAGTATTTCAAATAATCACGCGTGATTCATCCCTATTTTTTGGTGATTCAATCAGCGTGAAAGCGAGGCATAGACTCCATCCATCTGCTGCGCCAGCGCCAAATCCTTGTCGCTAACACCACCTGCATCGTGCGTGGTCAGTTGTACATTGACCCGATTGTAAACATTGCTCCACTCCGGGTGATGATTCACTTTTTCACAATAAAGAGCGCAGATAGTCATAAAACCAAAGGCATGTTGAAAATGAGTAAATTTATATTCTTTAGTGAGTTTTTCATTGTGAAGTGACCAACCACTTGCAGTTTGATTCAGCGCGACCAATGCCCCGGCAAGTTGTTCAGGCGTTAATTTTTGTGTAGGCATATTGATAAGTACTCTGCATTTAGAAAAATCAACTGATTAGCTACAAACAAAAAGGCTTCCACTGTGGGAAGCCTTTTTGCAATTCACTAACGCTATTTATCCAACACCATAATTTTTCGTATCTCAGGCAAAATAAATTCCCCCTGCTCCGCTTCGGCCTGCGTTTTTTGCAGGTTGCGGGTGACGGTGGCGGCGCAACTTCCTGTTGCGCGAAAGCGCAGTGCGGTGGCGAGCATAGTTTCATTGGCGTCGCCGAGTTGGCGGGTCAGATCATCCTCTGCGCTGCAACCTTTAATCCGCGTGGTGCCGTTGTCGCTATTGGATGGAATAAAACCATCGCTGTACTCACCAAAACCTTTGGCGTTAGCCCCTTTAAGTTGGATGGTGTAATAGGTGGTGCCGCAATTATGTTCCGGGTAAAAGCCATAGGGTTTACCACACGTAGTTCCGCCAATTAAGAACACCTGCACATTGGCACCGCGCAAGCCGTTAATAATGGCCTCGCTCGCCGAGCAAGTGGATTCACTGGAGAGAATGTAAACACGATTTAAATTTAATGTGGGCAAAGCCAGGTTGCGATTTAAACCGTAAATACCTTCATCCAAAAACGGGAATGGCTCCAGCCGTGGCTGTTTGGAATTTTGAATTTGTTCGTAAAACACTTTACCGGCAACATTGCTGCCGCTAATCATGTAGGAGGCAAGGCTGGCAATGGATAACAAACCGCCACCGTTGTAGCGCAAATCCAACACCAAATCACTCACGCCGGCTTGTTGTAATTGATTGATGGCAACAACCCATTCATCCTGGGATTTTTCCACGTGGGTGTTAAACACCAGATAACCCACGGGGCCAGTGCTAGTGTCCAACACCGCTGTTTTTAATACAGTTTTGCTATCGATTTGGGCAGATTGCAAACTGACATTTTTGGTGGTGCCGTCGGTTGCTTGCAATTCAAAATTATGCGCGGCGCCCAATACACTGGGAAATAAACCTTCATTCAGCGCGTTTAAACCTGCATCGCTATTTTCATTAATTAAATCGTAGTTATCGATTTTTATAACGCGATCACCGCGCTGCACGCCGGCATTTGCGGCCGGCGAACCCGGCTCCACATAGGCGATATAAAAGCGGCGCGGCGGCGTACTGGAATAAACTTTCAGGCGATAGCCATAGTCGTAGCTAATGCCTGCCTCCCAGGCTTCGGCATCCGCCGTTGGCTCATAAAAATGGAAATTATCTTTGGGCGCACCTGAGCTGGTAGTGCGATTGGTTTTTAACAGCATGAAATAATCTTGCGGGGTTTCACTTGCCACAGTGGGCGAGCGATCCGTCACTTCGTCGAACCACAAATAGGTTTCATTGGTCCAGGAGCGCAGAAAGTTCTTTTCGTCCGTGCGCGTACCTCTTTTATCGGGGAAGGCGATGTTAGTAAATTGGCTGCGCCCGCTGCGCGGTGCTTCGCAGAGATTGGCAAACTTATCTGATGACTCATAGACACCTGATGACCCGCCGGTGTCATTTTTCACCGGCTTGGGGCCAAGCACTGTGCTGTTGCCCCCGCCACAGGCAGCCAAGGTAAATATCAACCCGCCAAGGGCTATAGCTTTTACGCCACACACTGACAATTTGGGCAGAGTTAATTTGGATGAGGCGAATCTGGAGGATGTGGCCGCTTCCGGTAATGCGCTGATTTTATTCACTGGAGATTCCTTTTGTGCTCGCGATGGATTCTGGTCATGCCGGTTTGCCAAAACAGCATAAAAGAGCCGCGCACAAGACACCAGAGCCCACACAACAGTCTGCGAAATACAAAGCAAAAAAAGCCGCTAGCAACACCCGCAAATTGCAGATGCTGTAGCGGCAGAGGCTTTGCTAGAGCATTTGGTGCAGGCAGTGCCCGCACCAAAAAAAGCGAATAAAAGCCAGTGATTAACGAACCGGCAATTAACGAATGTAGCGGTTGATAATGTTTTCGTAGAGTTCCTGACGACCACTTTGCAGGGTGACTTCGCCACCTTTGTTGCCAAGCTCAGCCAGTTGTTGCAGGGTCAGTTTGCCTTGCTCGTAAGCAGCACCATTGCCTGAATCAAAAGAGGCATAACGCTCTTTACGCATGCCTTCCAGTGGTGACTTTTGCAACAAATCATCAGCAATCAACAGCGCACGAGCGAAGGTGTCCATGCCGCCGATATGGCCGTAGAACATATCTACTGGGTCCGGTGAATTGCGACGCACTTTTGCATCAAAGTTCACACCGCCACCTTGCAGGCCGCCAGCGCGCAGGAATACCAACATCATCTCAACGGTTTCGTTGATGTTGTAAGGGAACTGGTCAGTGTCCCAAGCGTTTTGGTAATCGCCACGGTTGGCATCCAGTGAACCCAACATGCCGGCATTAGCAGCGGCTTGCATGTCGTGACACATGGTGTGGCCAGCGAGGGTCGCGTGGTTGGTTTCCAGGTTCAGTTTGAAATCTTTATCCAAACCGTGGTGACGCAAGAAGCCGATAACGGTTTCCGCATCAAAATCGTATTGGTGCTTGGATGGCTCCATCGGCTTTGGCTCGATGAAGAAGTAACCTTTAAAGCCTTGGCCGCGCGCATAATCGCGAGCCATGGTCAGGAAGCGCGCCAAGTGTTCTTGCTCGCGTTTCATGTCGGTGTTGAGCAAGCTCATGTAGCCTTCACGGCCGCCCCAGAACACGTAGTTTTCACCGTTCAGGGCAATGGTTGCATCCAGTGCATCTTTCAATTGTGCACCGGCGTAAGCCACTACGTTGAAATCGGGGTTAGTTGAAGCGCCGTTCATGTAGCGTGGGTTAGAAAACAGGTTGGCAGTGCCCCACAACAATTTCACACCAGAGGCTTTTTGTTTCTCTTTGGCGTATTCAACGATGGTTTGCAAACGCTGTGAAGTTTCTGCACGGCTGCTGCCTTCATCAACCAAGTCGATATCATGGAAGCAGTAATAAGGGGTGCCCAACTTGGTGATAAATTCAAACGCGGCATCCATTTTTTCGCGCGCGCGCGCGATTGGATCTTGTGTTGCCATCCAGGGGAATACTTTAGTGCCTGGGCCAAACGGATCGTGGCCGGCGCCGCAGAAACTGTGCCAGTAGCAGGTGGCAAATCTGAAGTGCTCTTTCATGGTTTTACCGGCAACTACACGATTCTCGTCGTAGTATTTAAAAGCCAGTGGGTTATCGGAATCAGCGCCTTCGTAACCAATTTTTCCGATACCGGGGAAGTATTCTTTACTACCGAGAACAATACTCATAGGGTTCACCTTGTTGGGTTTTGCTGTAAAAAAATTCGCTTACTGCACCAGTTTTTTTGCGCGCACTTAACGCGGCAAAAGTTCACACCAGTGTTGGTAGGCATCCTGATATTGCGCAAAAAACTGCGCTTGCGGTTCAATCACATTCAAGCGATGTAAACCGGTAAAAGCTTCACTGGCCGAGGCGTAATAACCACTGCCTAACGCGGCGGCGCGCGCAGCACCTTCGGCGCCGTCGGTTTCAAACATTTCTACTGCTGCTTGTGTGGTGTTGGCAAAAGTTTGTGCAAACACCTCACTCAAAAACATATTGCCCTTGCCGGCGCGCACTACCTCGCAGCTGCCACCTAATGACTTCAATACATCAAAGCCCTGATTGAGCGAGAACACTATCCCCTCTTGCGCGGCGCGTACCATGTGCCCCAAACCGTGGCGGTTGAAATCCAGATTGCGCAATTGCGCACCTGGATTTTTATTTTGGAAAATTCGCTCGGCACCATTGCCAAAGGGATGGAACAACAAACCTTCACTACCCACAGGCACGGCTTGCGCCAGTGCGTTTAATTGCGGGTAGGAGGGAGTTGCACCGGCTTCGCCGAGGGTTTGACGCAACCAGGAATACAAACGGCCGCAGCCATTCACACAGACCAATACGCCGTTGCGTTTTTCGGCTTCGGTATTGGTGACATGCAAAAATGTATTTACGCGCGATTGCACATCGGCTGCCGGTTGATCGGTCACACCGTAAATCACGCCGGAGGTGCCCGCGGTTGCCGCGACTTCACCGGGCTGCAATACATTCAAACTAAAAGCGTTGTTGGGCTGATCGCCGGCGCGATAACAAATTTTCACGCCGCTGCGCAAACCCAATTCAGCGGCGACGGCATCGCTCACTATGGATTGCACACCAAAACTGGGCACTAGATCAGGAATTAAATCCGCTGAAATACCCCAGTGATTTAACAATTCAGTGGCAACACGGTTGTGTTTGAAATCCCACAGTGTGCCTTCGGATAAACCTGAGGCCGTGGTGTTGATCACGCCGGATAATTTCATCGCAATAAAATCACCGGGCAGCATCATTTTGTGGATGCGCGCAAAAATATCCGGTTGGTTTTCCTGCACCCAGCGCAATTTGGCGGCGGTGAAATTGCCGGGGGAATTTAATAGATGCTCAAAACAGTAATCGCTACCCAATTCAGCCAGGGCTTTTTCACCCAGCGGCACAGCGCGGCTGTCACACCAGATAATTGCCGGGCGCAGCACCTGTTGGTGGTTATCTACCAACACCAAACCGTGCATTTGGTAGGAGATGCCAATGGCATCGATCTGCTCCAATTTGATCTGGTCGCGCGCGGCCAAACGCGCCAAACCCTGACGCACACAATCCCACCAGGTGTCCGGGTGTTGCTCAGCAAAACCCACGGCGGGGCTGGCAATCGCCAATTCAGATTCAGGGTGCGACAGCGCGCCCAGGCTTTTGCCGGTGGCGCCATCCAGCACCGACAGCTTTACCGAGGAGCTACCAACATCAATACCAAGAAACAGCATAGAGACTCGTTTGTTTTATCAATTTATAGGCTGCGGAGGGGCGCACATCGGCCAATACCGATGAGATAACGCCAGTCATGTAATTAGAATATCTTATTGTCCATCTGACAACAAGAAGCTGGATGTTAATTTTTATCAATCCAGAAGCTATTTACTGGCGCAAATGGGGGAGGATCACCTATATAGATTCAACAGGACTATATGTCAGGATCAAAAACGGGTCAGTCAGGGCCTGGAATAGGCCCCAACATCTAAGGCTCGACCATTTTGGGCATGACTTATACAATGCCGCGCTTCGGGCGCAGCGCGTCCAGCTACTTCCTACAACATGCAAAGCCCTTGAGGACATTGCTCGTGCCTAACAACCATATTCCCGGCAGTCTCAGCACTACTCACTCAGCGCACCTTGATGACAACATCATCAAAGCACTATCCATCGATAACCTGATTTTTGGCTTGGATAATGACGAGTTAAAAATCCTGCTGGTCAAACAAACCGACCCGCTGCACCAAGGCAAGTGGGCGCTGCCCGGCGGCTGGATTCGCTACGATGAGAACCTGCGCGACGCGGCCTATCGCCTGCTGGAAGAACTGACAGGCGTGCGCGATTTGTTTTTGGAACAGCTGAAAACCTTTGGCCGGGTTGACCGCTTCCCGAACGAGCGGGTAGTGACCATTGCCTATTACGCTCTGGTGAGCGCCGACAAATTCTCGCTGGTCGCCGGCCAAAGCGCTGCCGATGTGAGCTGGCAAAGCGTGAACAAACTGCCCGAATTGGTGTATGACCACGCCGAGATTGTCGCGCACGGCTTGAAAGTGCTGCGCCACCAGGTCTGTCATCAACCCATCGGCTTTAACCTGCTGCCGGAAAAATTCACCCTGCTGCAACTGCAGGCGCTGTATGAGGCGATACTCAACACCAAGCTGGATAAACCCAACTTCCGTCGCAAGATCATGAAAATGAACCTGCTCAGCCCTTGCAATGAAAAACAGCAGGGCGTACCTCACCGCGCGGCCAGCCTTTACCGCTTTGACGCCGAAGCCTATAAACACCTGAGCGAATCAGGTTTCGCGTTTGAGATATAAACAGCGCCATCAAGCACCCCACCACAGCCATATAGTCTACAAAACCATAATGGTTTAGTATTCGCCAGCACCAAAGCGCCGGATCACCAGATCGGCGCTTTTTTGTATCGCCGTTTAACCTTTATCACCATCAGCCCCTGCGGAAACAGAATGCCGGCTCGTTATAGCTAGCGCGGGAACCTGCCGGGAAATAATCAGGTGTGATAAGGTCTTGGCCGTTTCAATCCAACCAATGCCCCGGTTAATCACCCGACAGGGGCAAACACAACGACAGGCAACGCCAGTAGCAACACCATAATTTTTATAACAGGAATAACCAATGAATCAGACCATCACCAACAACCAGACAAACATGTCGTTTGTCGTTCTTATCAGCTTGATTGCCACCATCGGTGGTTTCTTGTTTGGCTACGACAGCGGAGTTATTAACGGCACCGTTGACGGCCTGCAAAAAGCGTTTAACTCAGACTCCATGGGCACCGGCTTCAGCGTTTCCTCCATGCTGCTCGGCTGTGCGGTTGGTGCTTTTTTTGCCGGCCAGTGGGCTGACAAGTACGGACGCTGGTGGGTGCTGATGGTGTCATCCATCCTGTTCATCATTTCAGCCTGGGGCTCAGGCATAGCAACCGGGTCGGTTGAATTTATTATTTACCGCGTAATTGGCGGCTTGGCGGTAGGTGCGGCGAGCATCATCTGCCCCGCTTATATCAGTGAAGTAGCACCGGCAAAATATCGCGGCAAACTCAGTTCCATCCAACAAATCGCCATTATCAGCGGGCTGTTTTTTTCATTCCTGAGCAATTACCAATTAGCGGAAACCGCAGGTGGCTCCACCGAAATTCTCTGGCTGGGTTATGAGACCTGGCGCTGGATGTTCTGGATGGAATTGATCCCGGCAGGCATATTTTTCCTGGCACTCTTCCTGATTCCGGAAAGCCCGCGCTTTTTGGTCGCCAATGGCAAAAACGATAAAGCCAAACAAGTGCTGAGCAAACTCTATGGCGACAAAGCTGACGACAAAGTAAAAGAAATCTATGACACCCTGGCCCACGACCACAAACCCAGCTTTGCCGACTTACTGGACAAAACAACCCGCAAAATCCGCCCGATTGTGTTGGTGGGTATCGGCTTGGCCATATTGCAACAATTTGTCGGCATCAACGTAGTGTTCTACTACGGTTCAGTGCTCTGGCAGGCAGCGGGTTTCTCTGAAAGCGATGCGCTCTTTACCAATGTAATCTCCGGCGCGGTGAGCATCGGCGCCTGTTTTGTCACCTTTTTCCTGGTCGATAAAATTGGCCGCAAACCCCTGCTGTGGGTTGGCTCCATCGGCATGACCATCACCCTGGCATTGGTGGCTTTCGCTTTTGCCGGCGCACCGGTTGATGAAGCGGGCAAATTACAGCTGTCATCCACCAACGGCCTGTTGGCACTGATTGCGGCCAATGTCTACGTGGTGTTTTTCAATATGTCCTGGGGGCCAGTGGTGTGGATCATGCTGGGCGAGATGTTCCCCAACCAAATGCGCGGTTCTGCCCTGGCGATTGCAGGCCTTGCCCAATGGGGCGCTAACTTCCTGATCACCTGGACCTTCCCGATGCTGCTCGCCTCGGCGATTGGCCTGGCAGGTGCCTACAGCATCTATACCTTCTTTTCACTCTTCTCTGTATTTTTTGTTATGTGGTACATCAAAGAAACCAAAGGCAAAGAACTGGAGCAAATGGAAGGTTAATTACCGCCCTATCGCCCACCAAAAAAACCACCTTCGGGTGGTTTTTTTATGCATGAAATCAGTTTCGCGCCGATTGTGAAAAAAACATCGCGAAAGCGACCGCCGCATCTCCCCAGCTGTGTACAGCTCAAATTTTGTTATGGTTTAATTGACTAGAACAATACCAATAACTAGCAATACACAGGAAAAAAACCATGCAGCAAGTTCATCAACTTTTATCAATCGGCATATTTACCCTTGCACTCAGTGCCTGCGGCGGCTCCGGCAATGGCAGCTCCAGTTCCAGTGCCAACAACTCCAGCGCACCTGCCAGTGTCGCTGCCAGCTCTGAAGCCCCCAGCTCCACCGCACCAAGCTCTAGCCCACTCAGCTCGGTTGCGCCCAGCTCAGTGGCCCCCAGTTCCGTAGCCGCGAGCAGTCAGCCGGCCAGCTCCAGCAGTGCTGCAAGCGCCACAGTCTTAACTCTGGATATGACCACGGGCTGGCGCGGCAATGGCAACAACAACAGCGGTGTTACCTACAGCGGTAATGGCGTGAGCTTTAATGCCAGTGGCGATGACATAGGCGCAGTGACCGATATGCTGAAACCTATCGCCCTGGAGGATGCCGTTATCACAATGGTGATTAACGTCAGCAGCGAATTCAAAGCCAGCGGCGCCAGCTTGCAACCACTGGTGCAAATCAAAGGTGGCAGCTGGGCCGGCGAGTGGGGTTGCTGGGCGGGCAATGAGCTATTCACAGCCGGGGAAGATGCAACCATCTCCTGCACCGTTACTGAAAGCGACAAAAAGTTCAATCAGACAGAGTTTGACGTGCAAGTCGGCGTGCAAGCCAAAGGCACACCTACCGGCGTCGTAACCATCAAAAGCGTCACAGTTACCCTTGCACAAGCAGCCAGTAGCTCATCGCTGCAAAGCTCAAGCACTGGCAGCGTTTACTCTGCCAATGTTGCGCGTTTGCAAGCACTCGCCAGCTTCCCGATCGGCGCCGCTGTGACCAATAACGATGGCCCCAGCTTTAACATAGTGACCAATACCTCGGAACAAGCCGTGGTGGAAAAGCATTTTGGCGAGATGACGGCCGGCAACATCATGAAAATGAGCTACCTGCAGCCGAGCAATGGCAACTTCACCTTCACCAATGCGGACACCTTTGTGGATTACGCCAAAGACAACAGCATCAACGTACACGGCCACGCGCTGGTTTGGCACTCAGACTACCAAGTGCCTAACTTCATGAAAAACTGGAGCGGCTCGGCAGCAGACTTTATCGCCGAAGTGGAAGACCATGTGACGCAGGTGGTTACCCATTACAAAGCCAAGGGTAATGTGGTGAGCTGGGATGTTGTAAATGAAGCCATCAACGACGGCTCTCCGGTAGCCAACTTCCGCACTACCGATTCCACTTTTTATGTAAAAAGCGGCAACAGCTCGGTGTATATCGAAAAAGCATTCCAGGCCGCACGCGCCGCTGACCCAAGTGCCGTGTTGTATTACAACGATTACAACATCGACCAAAACAATGCCAAAACCACCAAGCTGGTTGAAATGCTGACCGACTTCCAGACCCGCAATATTCCTATCGATGGTGTGGGCTTCCAGATGCACGTTTTTATGGATTTCCCCAGCATTGCCAACATCAGCGCGGCGATGAAAAAAGTGGTGGATAAAGGCCTGAAAGTAAAAATTACCGAATTGGATGTAGCGGTAAACAACCCTTACAGCGGCGGCTGGCCGGGCAACAAAATCACCAGCTTTACTGACACTGTCGCCCAGGCACAAAAGAAGCGTTACTGCGAAATTGTAAAAGCCTATTTGGATACAGTACCGGCCGCACAACGCGGTGGCATTAGTGTGTGGGGCACCACCGACGCTAATACCTGGTTGACCACAGCGACCGCTGCCTACAATGGTGAAGCCATCGCCTGGCCGCTACTGTTCGACAACAATTACAACGATAAACCTGCCCTGCGCGGTTTTGCCGATGCACTTGAAGGCAAATCCTGTAATTAATTGCGGTCATTAATCAAAGACAAACGCTGTTATTAAAAAGCGGCGCAGCGCAAATAAAATAACAGCGCAGCGCACATAAAAAAGGCCAACCGGATTCGGTTGGCCTTTTTTAGTTTTTTAACATCGCCGGAAAAAATTAATCCAAAGGGCGACGCTTTCCGGTAATCATGGAAAGGGGTAAATTTTCCTTGAGGCGATAACTTTCAAACAGCGCTGCGCTGACATGCACCACCACTAAAGCCATCACCGAATTAGCGATCCACTCGTGCACATCCTCCACCCACTGCTCACCCCAGAAATAATCCACTTCTTCCAACATATAGCCGGTAACACCGAGCAAAAAAATGCCCAACATCATTAACAGCATTACCAACGCGCCGAGCGGTGAATGCCCCATGCGATGGTAAGCCTCGCCACGCAGCAATGCCTTGGTGTGCACAGCAAGACGCGCCGGTGTAGGGAAAAAATCCGCCCAGCGCGCAGCACCTTTGCCACCCATAAATCCCCATAGGCTACGCACCACTAGCCAGGCCACAGCCACATAGCCGAGCCATTGGTGCCAGTCATCACCCGCTTCATTAAAAAAATAATTGGCGATAAAAATCAGCGCAATCGACCAATGAAACAAACGCACCAGCGGGTCCCATAGGGTTGTGTTGGCAGCGCGCATTAGTCTTCAATTTCCTCTTTTACAACTTTGCCAGTCACCGGATCAAAATAAATTTCTACTTTTTGTTTGTCTTTGTTCCAGCCATAAATTTCATAGCAGTTGCCATCGGTCACTTTAAATACTTTGATCTCGTAACCCTGCTCTTTGAGTTGCTCCTGAAATTTGGTTTGATCCAGCCACTCGGATTTATCTGCCTTGGTACACTCCGGGCCGGCAAATGCGGCTGCACTTAACATTGCCAAACTTGCAAATACTAATTTACGCATAACGAATCTCCTTGAGAGGACAAAATTGAAAGTAAAAACGAACCACGTGTCACTATTAAAACATTGCCGCCCGACATTGGGTTAAGAACCGTAAGGAAAGGTTATACAGCCAACCAAACCACAGGGCCTGCGCGAGCATCAACACAGACAGGCGCAGGGCGGCTGACACTAACCAAGCCGGCAGCGCGCGTCAACCGAGGGAATATTAACTGGCAAAGCTTAAATAATCCTTAACGACTACTGCCAAAAACCTGAGCCCTTGGGTTATACTGGATAACACTAGTATACAAGTAGATCAGACAACTCTTTACTCCGCCCTTTTTGAGACGCCATTGAATGAAAATTGTTGATGCAAAAGTCATTGTGACCTGCCCCGGCAGAAATTTTGTCACGCTAAAAATTACTACCGACCAGGGTGTGTATGGTATTGGCGATGCAACACTCAATGGCCGCGAAAAAGCCGTGGTGTCCTATCTGGAGGATTATTTAGTCCCCGCCTTGATAGGCCGCGACCCGCAGCAGATTGAAGATATCTGGCAATTTTTTTATCGCGGTGCCTATTGGCGCCGCGGGCCGGTGGGTATGACTGCGCTGGCCGCGATTGATGTTGCACTCTGGGACATTAAAGCCAAACTCGCCAATATGCCGCTCTATCAATTACTCGGCGGCAAAAGCCGCGAGCGCATACTCACTTACACTCACGCTAACGGCAAAGACCTGGATTCCACACTGGAGGCTGTACGCAAAGCCAAAGAAAAAGGTTATGCGGCGATCCGTGTGCAATGCGGTATTCCCGGCATTGAAAAAACCTACGGCGTGGCCAAGGGCGATAAAAGTTATGAACCAGCGGATGCGGATTTGCCCTCCACCGAAATTTGGTCCACTGAAAAATATTTGAATTTTATTCCCGAAGTATTTGCACA
Organism: Cellvibrio fontiphilus; assembly: GCF_042646205.1. NCBI lineage: Bacteria > Pseudomonadati > Pseudomonadota > Gammaproteobacteria > Cellvibrionales > Cellvibrionaceae > Cellvibrio > Cellvibrio fontiphilus. The sequence continues at coordinate 60,613 of NZ_JBHRTF010000015.1, forward strand.
GGTGCGCAAAGAGTTTGGCAATGACATTCATTTATTGCATGACGTACATCATCGCTTAACACCGATTGAAGCGGCGCGCCTGGGCAAAGATCTGGAACCCTATCGTTTATTCTGGATGGAAGATGCGGTGCCCGCGGAAAATCAGGAATCGTTTAAATTAATTCGCCAACACACTACGACGCCACTCGCCGTAGGCGAAGTATTTAATTCCATCCACGATTGCCGCGAATTAATTCAGAATCAGTTGATCGACTATATTCGCGCGACTATTGTGCACGCCGGTGGTATTACCCAGGTGCGCCGAATTGCCGATTTTGCCAGCTTGTTTAACGTGCGCACCGGCTTCCACGGCGCGACCGATTTATCGCCGGTATGTATGGGCGCTGCGCTGCATTTTGATTACTGGGTGCCCAACTTCGGCATTCAGGAACACATGGCCCACAGCGCACAAATGGATGAAGTTTTTCCGCACGCTTACGAATTTAATCGCGGTTATTTCACCCCCGGCGAAACGCCCGGCCACGGTGTGGACATCGATGAAAAACTGGCGGCAAAATACCCTTACAAACGCGCCTGTTTGCCCGTAAACCGCTTGGAAGATGGTACTCTCTGGCACTGGTAACAGCAGCGCTGTTACCGTCATGACTTATCAAACAATAATGATCGGAGCAGCAGATGTCTTACCGCAAAACATTACTCCCCCTGGCGCTTGGCGCCGCGCTCTTGGGCACAGGTTGCAGCGATAAAAACGCTGCACCTGAAACACCGCAAAACACCCAAAGCCTGATAAATTCCGCGAGCGCCAAGCCCGAGCAATTTATCAACCAACCACTGGTAACCCACCGTTATACCGCAGATCCGGCCGCGCACGTGTTTAATGATCGCGTGTATATCTATCCCTCGCACGATATCGATAGCGGCATCACCAGCGACGGTGAAGGCGATAAATTTGATATGAAGGATTACCACGTTTTTTCCATGGCAAAAAATAGCCTTGCCCAACCCAATGCGGAAGTCACCGATCACGGCGCGGTGCTAAAACTGGAAGATATTCCCTGGGCCAGCCGCCAACTCTGGGCGCCCGATGCCGCGGAAAAAAATGGCCAGTTCTTTTTATATTTTCCTGCAAAAGATAAAGACGGGATATTCCGCCTAGGTGTCGCCCGCAGCAATTCACCCAGCGGCCCCTTTGCTGCAGAACCCACCCCCATGGATGGCAGTTTCAGTATCGACCCGGCGGTATTTAAAGATGATGACGGCAGCCACTATTTATATTTTGGCGGCATTTGGGGCGGGCAATTACAGCGCTGGGCAAGCGGCAGCTATGAGGAAGAAGATAAATATCCCGCCAGTAACCAGCCTGCACTCAGCCCCAAAGTGGCGCGCCTGAGCGACGACATGCTGCAATTTGCCGAAGCACCACGCGATGTGCAAATCCTCGACAACACCGGCAACCCACTCTTGGGCAGCGACAGCAATCGCCGTTTTTTTGAAGGCGCCTGGCTGCATAAATACAACGGCAAATATTATTTTTCGTATTCCACCGGCGACACCCACTACATAGCCTACGCCACCGGCGACAATCCCTACGGCCCCTTCACCCACCAGGGAATTATTTTAATGCCAGTACTGGGCTGGACTACCCACCATTCCATTGTACAAGTGGACGGCAAATGGTTTTTGTTTTACCACGACAGCCAAATTTCCGGAGGCAAAACCTATTTGCGCAATATGAAAGTGACCGAATTGATTCACAACGACGATGGCAGCATCCGCACGCTGGATGCCTATTTGGATTAACTGGAATAAACCCAGCCTTGGCTGGGTTTAATTTCTATTGGTAGTGCCAATAAACGTATTGATCGTTAACCTTCCCTTGCGCGGATCTGCTTCAAACCTAAAATCAGATCCTATATTGCCTGAGTGCAAACTGGTACAGCGATAAATAATCATGCGATTGTAAACCGCTTCATAACTCGCAATCTGTTCAAACAACTGGTTGCTACCATTCATATAAGCCCGCGGATAGGAATGTTGTGTGATGCCCGCATTTAACTTTTCAAAATAAGTTGCTGTGCGTTCACTGTTGATATATTCAAACCCGGTATCCCGATGACGATAAAACGCAGTACCGCCCTTATCACTGCCACACAAATAGTGCACCGCTGCCAATTCAGATGAAATTAAAGAATCATAATGCGGTAAACACTGTGCCAGTTTTAATTGGTTAACCGGTGTAAGCACCATCGAATAATCGGCTTTAACATGGGTCACCATCGACTCATGTAACGCGAAAGTTTTGCCTATTTCTTCGCGCAGGTAGTGATAAATCAGCTGCAAATAACTATCCGGCGCAGCAGCACGCAAGCCCGGATACATAGCATCAATTTTATTTAGCCGTGTATAACGGGCACAGTGCTCAACCCAGTAAGCGGGGTCGCTGACAAAGTTATCCACGACTAAAACAGGCTGCTGCTCATCGCCAATAAAATCAACACGACAAGAAAAATCCGGGTGCAGTTGCATACCAAATGCGCTCACTATTATCCGATGAACAATTATTCTTTAGCGCAATGCTCCGCGATAAACTGGGCGTGTGAAGGCATATAGTCGACTGCGGTATCTATGACACGTTTAACCTGCGCCATGCGCCGATCAAATTCTTCCTCCGGCAACACATCAACCAGTGGATGATAGCCCTGCGGCGTCATTCGCTGCCCCAGCATGACCTCCACCCAACTGATTTCATTAAACAATTCGTTATTAAAACGAAACACATGGCCATTCGCTTTAAAGACATCGATTTTTTTCTGCAAGCTTTGGGGAATTTCCATTTCCCGACAATAATTCCAGAAGGCCGAGTCATTTCGCTCAGTCACTTTGTAATGCAATATTAAGAAATCGCGTATTTTCTCATACTCAAAACCAACCTGTTCGTTGTATGAGTCGATCTCGTGTTGGTTAAATTCTTTATGGGGAAACATCGCCATAATCCGCGCCAGCGCACTCTGCACTAAATGGATACTGGTAGATTCCAGCGGTTCCATAAAACCCGATGCCAAACCAATAGCCACACAATTCTTATGCCAAAATTCTTTACGCCGGCCAGTCGTGAATTTTATTAACCTGGGCTCAGCCAATTTTTCACCCTGAATATTTCCCAGCAAAATATTGCGAGCTTCATCATCTGACATAAACTTGCTGGAAAAAACATGCCCGTTCCCGGTTCTGTGTTGCAGCGGAATTCGCCATTGCCAACCAGCCGAGTGCGCGGTAGCGCGGGTGTAGGATGGCAAGGGGTCCAGCCGCTGGCTGGGCACAGCCCAAGCGCTATCGCAAGGCAGCCAGTGCGACCAATCCTCGTAGCCAACGCCCAAGGCCTTGGCTATCAGCAAACCTTTAAAACCGGAACAGTCAATAAAAAAATCACCCGCCAGCACTTCATGATTTTCCAGTTTTACACCGCTAATGAAGCCACTCTGCTCATCAAGAGCAACATCAATTATTTTTCCCTCGATACGCTTAACACCAAAATTTTCAGCGTAATTACGCAAGTATTTTGCATATAAACCCGCATCAAAATGAAATGCATAGGCGATATTGGATAACGGCGAATTACCCGCATCAATTGAACGCATAAATTTATTTTTTTTACTCGCCAGGGTATTCAAGCAATAATCGCCAATGTCCTTGGAGCGCCCCTGTTTTTGTAACTTTAACCAATAATGGTAAAAAGGCAGCGACTCCATATCATGGCCAACACTGCCGAATGCATGAATATAGCTATCGCCCTTCTGACCCCAGTTTACAAATTCGATACCGAGTTTAAAGGTCGCGTGAGTTTTGCGGATAAAATCATCTTCATCTATATTCAAAGATTTATTAAATAATTGAATCTGGGGAATGGTTGCCTCACCAACACCCACTGTGCCAATGTCATCGGACTCAATAAGAATAATTTCATATTTATTATTTTTTAAATATCTGGACAAAGTGGCCGCTGACATCCAGCCTGCGGTACCGCCACCAACTATCACCACTCTTTTAATATGATTGTCTTGATTGTTGATAAAACTATTCATAAATGGGTTAGCTCCCGCTTTTTATTTGACCGACGGCCAGGTTTCAACCTCTGCAGTAACAGCTGCTTTAATCCTATCAAACACATTGCGCATTTCAGCCTGGCTCAAATGGAAAGTGATAGGTTCAACATTGGAGGGCACCACCCCCAACCCCAAGAGCAACCACAACTGCCACTGCCTTTTATAAACTTCATTTTCATAAGCCGGCAATTTACCCCGATGCGCAAATAAATCCAACTTGTGCTGAAGCGGCGAAGATATTTTGCAATGGTTAATAACAGTTAAGGTACCAGGAAATTTTCGCTCAGTTTGAATAAATACGGCTTGGGATAAATCGCGTAAATTTTCATAAGCTGCAATCAAACGCTGATTGTACTCACTCACCACAGAAGGCCCATCAGGACATGCCGGATAAAATTGCTGGAGGATTCGCAATGCCACCCAAATTAAATCAACTTCGCATACCAATGGCGAGTGAAGGTTAATTAACGCCCTACCCAAATGTAATAGTTGATGAGCACGCGGACTTGCTACGCAGCCTGAAAAAAGATCAGCACTTTCCTCGCCCACCGACTCGTCAGGCAAGCCGTAGCAGGTAGTTTCTTGCAATGCGGTTGCATAACGGGTTATGCGCCATAGATTGTGATCAAACCCAACATCACTCACCAAGCGCTGCTGCGCTTGCGCAGTATTTTTGCGTGTCACTTGAGTGAAGGGGATAAACTCCTGCCAGGAATTATAGGGTGTAATTTGATGGCGCAATACCGGACAGGTATTTACCAAAAAATCAGCGCCTGCATGCTCACCGCTGGCAAACTCAATGACATAACTCCCTGAATGGTTCAGCAGTTTATCTACAGGCCGACTATCCTCCTGAACCGCCAAACTTCTACAAATCTGTTGTAGCAATTGAATGTAGTTTTTTGTCAGAAAACTATATGAGGTTTCATAGGTCGCACGAATGGATAGCGGATCTTTTGATGGCGGCATAAAACGATTTTTTTGTGCTGCCAGCGCCGCCACAGACAAATCATTTAAGCCATAGGCCATGGATTCATGCATTGCACGAATATAAAGCTGGTGAAACTCTATAGCGCCTAACGGAGAACCATATTCGCCCCAACCATGATAAAAACAATTATCCGGGCCTGGTGTCGGCTCATAGCGTGGAAAATGGTGATAGCAAGTCCCCAGAGTCGGAGTAGCTGCACAGGCAGAAATAAATTGTTGATCAGACACGCCGATGAGCGACAAAAAGCCGGAGAAATCGGGCATTGGATTTTGAATCAAACTATCGCCGGCAGAGCTTACGCCGGTGAATATCGATATGCTGGGGCGATGACTTGCCGGCTGCACGGCGAAAAACGCTGCTGCCATCCAAGCGGCCATATCATTTCCGATAATGGCTATAGATTTCATCGCGCACCACCGTACAGGCTCATCCGTGGCTTGACAGAATTAGCGGCCATTTTCCCACTTGATAAAGCATGTAGCGCTGCCGTATGCGATGGCATTTTTTTTACCAGATGGCGCAAGTGCTCAGGAATTTTTTGTACGAGCGGCAAGAGTTCGTGCGTTGATATTTGCTCGATACGCGAATCTATTTTTTCCGGGAACAACCCCTGACCAAAATACACTGCCAGCCAGCTGGGAGGCATAAACAAGCCGGCGTCATACTCCACAACAGAAGCACTCTCTTTAAACACCTCCATTTTATGCTGCAGTGAATCAGGGATATTCATGGTAGCGGTTTGCTGCCAGAAGCCCTCTGCGCGATTATTCAAGTGGTAATGCAGGATAATAAAATCACGAATTTTTTCGTATTCATCACTCACCATACGATTGAACTCTTTTGCATCAAGTTCAAAATCGCTGGAGATAGGTAAAAGCTCTAATAATTTGTAGATGCCAACCTGAATCAAATAAATACTGGTAGATTCAAGTGGCTCAAGAAATCCGCTTGCCAAGCCGATGGCCACACAATTTTTTTCCCAGGCGTGGTAACGCATACCCGCTTCAAAATCGATTCGACGCGGATCAGCAAGGGGTTTGCCCTGCACGTGCGCCAGCAAAATATCCACGGCTTGCTGATCGGTGCAAAACGATGAACAAAAAACATGTCCATTGCCCATGCGATGCTGCAGTGGAATTTGCCAACACCAACCGGCCGACTTTGCGCTGGAGCGGGTGTAGGGCCGGATATCGGCAGTCAATTCGCTGGGCATGGCAAACGCACGATCACAGGGCAACCAGCGATTCCAACTGGTGAAGGGAACCTTTAATTCCTGCCCCAATAAGCGCGCGCGAAAACCACTGCAATCGATAAAAAAATCACCCGCCAGAATTTTCCCATCGGCCAGATTAAGGCTCTGGATAAAACCCGTATCCTGATTCAAGGTGACGCTGACAACCTCGCCCTCAACCCGTTGCACACCGCGCGCTTCACTGTAATCACGCAAAAAGCGAGCGTAAGCACCTGCATCCAAATGGTAGGCATAGGAAAATGTAGACTCGACAGAATTCTGATTAGCGGAGGGATATATAAACCGCTCACTCGCTGCCATTACATTAGCCAGTGAGTAGCGATCAAATGTTTCCACCTCAGCCAACTTACGCGCACGCAGCCAGTAGTGATGGAAGGGAATACCTTTTATGGGGAATCCATGATCACCGAATGGATGAAAATAATCACTGGACTCACTGCCCCACCCATCAAACCTTATGCCCAATTTATAGGTGGCTCGGGTGCTGCGCATAAACTCGTCTTCGTCGATGCCGAGCATGTCATTAAACACACGAATATGCGGGATAGTTGCCTCACCTACGCCGACAGTTCCAATCGCCGCGGACTCCACCAAAATAATTTCTGTGGCCTCGGTTTTGACAAAACGCGACAGGGCCGCGGCAGTCATCCAACCCGCCGTTCCACCACCCAGGATAACTATTTTTTTTATCGTTGATTTATTCAAGGAGAACTCTCCCAGACCAAGATGGTAATTAGCCTATAAGTTTCACATTTATTTTTTGTAGATAAATTTTCTTTTAAAACAAAAAAGCGCGCCCTGTTAGGGGCGCGCTCTCCTTGCTACAAGCACAAAGGCTTAGAAGGTTGCTCTTACCAAGAAGGTGTAGCGACGGTCGTTAACGAACCACGAACGTCCTAATCTCAGATTATCATCAACCTGCATAAAGGTGCGGGTTTCTGTATTGAGCAAGTTAACACCCTGGAAGCCAACCTGAACATTATCCGTTACGTTGTAAAAAATAGATCCATCCATAAAGCCAGCATCATCGTTGTAAACCGGCAAGCCGGTAATTACATCGCGCGAGGTCAGCAGGTATTCCGAACGCCAGTTGTACGCAAGACGTACTGACCAATCGTTCTTGTCATACATCAACACGAAGTTGGCGGTATGGTCTGATTGCCCCTGCAGCGGAATGTCGCCACCGAAGGCAAAATCAGTTCCGCCATCCAGATTAGAGTTTGGTACACCGCGCGCTTCAATGTAAGAGTAGTTGGCCTGAATACCAAAACCATCCCATGGTGCTGGCAACATGTCATAGAACTGGGTGTAACCCAATTCAAACCCTTTCATCTCACCCTTGCCGCCGTTTTGTGGGCCAGAGACAAATACTGTCTGAGTCACACCGGAAACCGGGTTGGTAAATTCGCGGTTGTAAGCACCATTGATGAAGAAATTCTCCAGATCTTTGTAGAAGAATGACGCCGTCAATGAACCCACTTTGCTGAAGTACCATTCAAACGAGGCATCGTATTGAATGGATTCCATTGGCATAAGCAGTGGGTTTCCTGATGAACCAGTCCAACCACCAAAGGTAATACTATCCGCATCAACAATGCGCTGCTGGTTAACAATCTCACCATCAGGGCCTCTGTATACGGGGTTACCGGCTTCATTGAACTCGGGCTGACCAGTAGTCGGATCTATAGTTGCTGGCAATCCAGACACATGGCGCTCACCGGTTGCGGGATCAATGGGTGTATCCGGGTGCGGATTGTTTGGTCCCCAGTAGGGGTCCTTGAAGTTGTAGGTGAAGCCGTCGTTACTGCCGATGTTGGTGTAGTTGCGCAAATCGCCAATATCCGGCAATGCGATAGCTTTAGATACCGCAAAACGCCCTATCACTTCTGGAGTTAACTCCACCTTCAAGTTAAAGCTCGGCAGAATGTCATCGTAGGTGCGCTTGGCAACGTTGGGTGTGTAGGCATCGTTCGCAAAACCAATGTAGATATCATCTACATAGTTGGAAGGTGAACCGAGGAATTCATTCTCGGGATCAAACAGGTCGAAGTCAGCACCCGTTACGTTGCGCGGATCCCAATCAGCTGGCAGTTTTTCACTGCGTCTCAGTTCAGGATAAGTCGTAAAACCAGCAGTCTCGTTGGTAATACGCACGTAACGCACACCGATGTTACCGGAGGCGCGACGCTCGCCAATATCAGTTTCAAAGTCCACACGAACGTAGGCAGCCTGATTTTCTTCGGTGGTGGAGTTGATTTCACTATCGCGGAAGAAGCCGTTCAAGTCAGTAGAAGCCAGACAGCGGCCTGCTACCGGATCCCACTCTGACTGGACACGATCCGCAGAAGGACGCCATTCATCCGCACAGGTGTCATTGTCACTTGGGTTATACAGTGGCGCAAAGTAAGTTCCCCAGTTTGCGTAGTCCTTGACCAGCGCGTCACTTGGGTGAAGCATTTTGTTGCCGCCTTCAATATTTACCACATCGCCACGGTAGAAATCGCTCCAGTCAAGTGTCGTAACCTGAGCCATTGGCGTGTCTTTGACCACAGTAGAGTCCAACCAACCTACAGGGTTATCCCAAATTGGCGCTAAACGACCCCAGTTGTAGGCAGAGTTGCGAACAGTTTGCTCGCGCTCGGCAGCACGCAAACCTGCTTTTACTTTAGTGAAGAAGCCATCATCAAAAGCATAGGTACCATCGATACGCACGGCGTCAGACTGGCCTTCGCTGCGCTCATAGTGATCCATAGCGGCGTTGTAGTTGTACGAGCTGGGGTTCTGGAAGTAAGGCACTTCACCGTTTGCATAGTCGCGACCGTCAGCCGCATGCGCCGCCAGATTTTCTGGTGTAGCAAACGCCCATGGGTTGCTGATGCTCAATGAAGGCAGGCCTCTGAGGTCGTAATCCATAATGGCATGGGTCATCAACATCAAGGTGACGTCATCATCGTTGGTTTCTGCTTCGATGTGCTGGAAGTCAAAAATCAATTCAAATTTTTCGCTTGGCGCCCACTTCAAATTAAATGCATAGTCGTCAACGATAGTTTCGGTTTTCTTGTAACGGTTATCCGCCTGGAAACGGTGACCGAATGCGTAAACAGGAGAGGTACCCCAGCCTGCACTCGGAGAAACGTTATGGGGGATACGGTCATCGTCACCACGCCAGCCGTCGGCCACGTCAGCGAGAGATCCGTTTAAGAACACACCATTCTCGTCGAACTCATACTCTTCACCCGGTGCGCCCCAGGTTCTATCGGTATTGAAACCCGTTTGGTATTTAACTGCATTTTCAGTCCACGCCAGTGTTGCATCGGAGCGCATAAACTGCAGGCTTGCCAACAGCGTATCGTCAGCACTTTCCCATTGGGTAGCCAAGGCGATACCGGTGCGATCGCGCTCGTCATTCTTCATCGTCATATTGGCGCCGTTGGGAATAAGAACACCCTTAGTGCCTACTGGTGGAATGTTTGCGGTACCGCTGTTTGGGCCGGAAAAGTAAAAGCTGCCGTCATACACATAGGGGGTTTCGGCATACTCGAAGCCAGGCAATTGGACATTACCGCCCGGAGATAAGCGCGGCTCCAAGCGGCGGAACTCATAGCGATCAGTCTGAATGCCGTGGGAACTGGCCTCCAGTTTTGAATCAGAGAGATTAACCAGGAAGCCAAACTCACCCGCATCGGTTTCCCAGCGATCACTGAAAAGCGCAGATATAGTTGGCGTAGCTTCTTCTACCATGTCGCCATAGGTCACATCCGCAGACACAGCAAAGCGGCGACCATCCTGATCAAAAGGCTTACGGGTACGCAGGCTCACGGTACCAGAGATGCCACCTTCAATCATGTCAGCCGTTTGGTTCTTGTAAATATCTACCCCGGCCATCAGCTCAGGCGGCACGTCCTGGAAGTTCAAACCGCGCCCGGAGTTAGCAGTGAATGAATCGCGACCGTTAAATTCACTGCGGGTTTGCGACATACCCCGAATTACCGCACCTGACCCCTCTACACCAAAGTGATCCGGATCATTGGCTGCAGCAAAGCGTTCAATGGATACACCGGGTACACGCTGCATAGCCTCTAGCACACTGCGATCAGGCAGTGAGCCGATATCTTCTGCAGAAATAGCATCTACAAAAGTATCTGCATTGCGCTTGATTTCTTGAGCATTCTGCAAATCTGCACGAACACCGGTAACAATTATTTCTTCGACACTCGCGTCTTTTTCTTCATTCGCATCCTGCGCAAAAGAAGGCACGCTGAATGCCATGATGCACATAGCCAACATAGATTTTTTAAACTTGACGTTCTGCTGCTGTGCGGTCTTCTGATTTTTATGGAAACCCATAGCCAACCCCATTGTTAAATTTATCTTTAGGTTCGTTTTGACATTTACTTTCTAGCCACCAGCCCACTATTAGGGACTGGTTAACGCTGCATAGGCCTGTCTTTCAACTTGCATACTTGTAGGCAATCTGAGGAGACAGTCACAATCCTACGCCAATGCCAATTATTGTGTCAATCTGACCATAAGTCACTTTTGACGCCAATCACCAGGGGTAAAAAAAAGAAATTTGTTGTCGCAGTAAGGGCAATAACTGCCCAAACGAACATCCGTTTTCATGGGGGAAAAAACTTTTTACAAACAAAAAGCCCGCTACTGGAGCGGGCTTTGGGGAGCGTCAGGAGACCTGGGATCAGGCTTGGAATGGATGCCGCAGCACAATGGTTTCAATCCGGTCAGGACCGGTTGAAATGATATCAATCGGGGCTTTAATCAACACTTCCAAACGCTTGATATAGGCGCGAGCATTGGCTGGCAAATCTTCAAGTTTTTGCGCACCAACGGTGGACTCACTCCAGCCTGGCATCTCTTCGTAAATGGGCTTTAGGTCAGCCCAACCATCCGCATCAAACGGGATACCCACAATCGGGTTACCTTTGGCATCCTGATAGCCAATACAGATTTTTACGGTCTCCAAACCATCAAGCACATCCAGCTTGGTCAGGCAAATACCGGTCACACTGTTGATACGATTGGCATGGCGTACCGCAACGGCATCAAACCAACCGCAGCGACGCTTACGACCAGTGGTAGCACCAAACTCATGACCTTTTTTGCCCAGGTATTCACCTATCTCACACTCCAACTCGGTTGGGAAAGGGCCAGAGCCAACGCGTGTGGTATAGGCTTTGGTGATCCCAAGAACATAATCCAGATAGAGCGGGCCAAAACCAGAGCCGGTGGCGGTACCACCTGCGGTGGTATTGGAGGAGGTTACAAAGGGGTAAGTACCATGGTCGATATCCAGCAGCGAGCCTTGGGCACCCTCAAACAAAATACTCTGACCTTCTTCGCGCGCGGCATGCAGCAGCTCGGTTACGTCTGCCATCATCGGCATTAATTGCGCAGCCCATACTTTGCAGTCAGCCAGTACTTTGTCAAAGTCGACCGCCTCAACTTTGTAATATTGGGTCAAGGCAAAGTTGTGATAGTCGATAATGGCTTTGAGTTTGATGGCAAAACTATCCATATCGAGCATATCGCCCAGACGCAGGCCGCGACGGGCAACTTTATCTTCATAGGCTGGGCCGATGCCGCGACCAGTAGTGCCAATCTTGGCATCGCCGCGCGCCAGCTCACGCGCCTGATCCAGGGCCACGTGGTATTGCAGGATCAAAGGGCAAGCCGGGGACAGACGCAAATTTTTGCGCACTTCCACTCCATTAGCTTCCAGACCTTCAATTTCTTTAAGCAGCGCTTCCGGCGACAACACCACACCGTTGCCGATCAGGCAGGTTACACCATCGCGCAATATGCCGGAGGGGATCAGGTGCAGTACGGTTTTTTTGCCGTCAATCACCAGAGTATGACCCGCATTGTGACCACCCTGAAACCGGGTCACCAGGGAGACCTGATCAGTCAATAAATCTACGATCTTGCCCTTGCCTTCATCACCCCATTGGGTGCCCAATACCACGACGTTCTTGCCCATGACTGGTTTAACTCTCTGTGCTAGATAAAAAATAGGGTTTGTTTAACAGGCTACCACCTGGTAGCTGCCATCGCGCAACACCAGCTGACGATCGCAGCCTAACTCCGCCAAATCGGCATTGACGCTGACCGCCATCACTCGTTCGCCCTGCAGACGCAGGGTTTGGACGGTTTGCCACTGCAGTGGGTCGGCGGTTTCAACTACCGCAATGGCAGTCACTTGTCCTTTCTGTAACAAGCCGAGCTTACTGATAGCGGTAATGTCTACAGCAAAACCTGTTGCTGGGCGCGCACGCCCGAAAACCTCTCCAATATGGTCATAACGACCACCGCTGGCGATGGGGTTTCCATAACCCGGTGCAAATGCAGCAAACACCAAGCCGGTTAGATAGTGATAACCACGCAGTTCGCCTAAATCAAAATAAAGCTCGGCACTGGGATAACGCTGTTCAATGACCTGCGCCACCTGAGCCAATTGATCCACAGCCGCACTGGCAGCCGGAACCAAACTAAATAACTCACGCGCCTTGGCAAGCACCTGTTTATCGCCTGCGAGCGATGGCAGCGCCAAAAAGAGCAACGCTTTATTGGCATCCACAATATTGGCTGCAACCCAGCTGCGAATCTCGGTTGTGGCCTTGCGCTGCAACAACTCAAAAAAAGCATCTTCCTGCGCTTTGCTCAACCCAGCGTCAGTAGCAATCGCACGATAGATGCCTACATGCCCCAAATCGATGTGCTGGCGCGACAATCCCGCAACCTTCAGGGACTCCAACAGTAAAGATACTACTTCGATATCAGCAGCTATGCCTGGTTCGCCGTAGAACTCAAGGCCAGCCTGAATAGGAGTGCGCGTCGCCAAGGGGTTTTTCGGCCGGGTATGCACTACGTGCCCGGCATAACAGAGACGATTGGCGCCGGTGCGCTTGAAACTATGGGCATCCATTCGGGCAGTTTGTGGCGTTATGTCAGCGCGAATGCCCAAGGTACGACCACTGAGCTGATCAGTTACCTTGAAAGTAAGCAGATCAACATCGCGCCCCAATCCAATAAGCAAGGAATCGGTATATTCCAGAAGCGGCGGAATAACCATGTCGTAGCCCCAAGTGCTGTATAAATCCAGCAAATGGCGGCGCAAACTATCTATAGCTTTGGCTTCCGCGGGCAGAATTTCCTCTACCCCATCCGGTAATAGCCAGCGATCAGCGTAGGTCATAAGCGACTCTAGTAAAAAAACAAATCCGGATATTTCCGGTAAGCGCGCAAAAAATTGACCGGGAATCTTATTCAAGATCACCTGGCCATGGTTCGGCGAGAGACCACCAAGGAAAGTTGGTCATAAAAAAACCGAGCGATTGGCTCGGTTACGGCATTTTAACACTGTTTACTGAAGGATTTGTAGGTCAATTACACTCCACCCGAGGGCACAGACAAAATCGCCCGCAAATGCGGGCGATTTAACTCAAGCTTGGGTAACTTAATTCTTGCCTTGAGGATCTTTTAGGTAACGGAAGAAGTCGCTTTTGGGATCAACTACCATCAAGTCCTCTTTTCCACTGAAGCTTTGACGATAAGCATTCAGGCTACGCACAAAACTGTAGAACTCGGGGTCCTTGTTGTAGGCCTCAGCAAAGATAGCCGCAGCACGCGCATCACCTTCACCGCGAATACGCTCCGCATCGCGGTAGGCATTAGCTTCAAGCACAGCCACTTGTTTATCGGCATCAGCACTAATCACCTCAGCCTGCTCCTTACCTTGGGAGCGATATTCACGCGCTTCTTTTTCGCGGTCGGCAGCCATACGAGCAAATACAGACTGGCTAGCCTCAGCGGGGAAATCAATACGTTTTACCCGAATGTCCTTCACCTCAATACCCAGCGATTTGACTGCGTCCTGATTGATACTGGCAGTGATTTCACTCATAAGCTCATCGCGCTTACCAGAAACTACATCGTGCAAGGTGCGGCGACCAAACTGGTTACGCAAACCATCAGCAACACGCTGGGCCAGACGATTCTCTGCGATCATCTCCTCTCCACCCGTTGCTTTGTAGTAAGTTTCCACGTCTTTTACTTGCCATTTGATGTAGGAATCAACCATCAACCGCTTGTTCTCTACGGTAAAGAAGCTTTCAGTCGCCATATCGGCAGTCAGGATACGGCCATCGAATTTGCGTACTTTTTCCGCAAAAGGGATTTTAAAGTGCAAACCGGGCGGTACATCGGCTTGAACCAGTCGACCAAATTGCAACACAACAGCACGCTGGTACTCAGTCACTATATATACGGTATTGGAAGCAACAATCAGGCCTACCAGCAACACAACCAAAGAAAATAAACCTTTAGTGGACATTAGCGCATCTCCCGACGGACAAGGGGCTTGGTCGTTTCAACGGGCTGAACCGTGCGACTGTTGAAGTTCTCTGTTTGCACTTGCGGCTCTACCGCTGGCTGACGGTTACCCATACGATCCAGTGGCAAATAAAGCATGTTGTTGCCACCTTCGACATCCACCATCACTTTGGAAGAACGGCCCATTACCGATTCCATAGTCTCCAAATATAAACGCTGGCGGGTTACTTCCGGGGCGCGCTTGTATTCAGCAAGCAAGCTCTCAAAACGATCCGATTCACCCTCTGCGCGAGCAACGACTTCGGCTTTATAAGCTTCGGCTTCTTCAATCATGCGCTGGGCGCGGCCGCGCGCCTCAGGAATAATTCCATTCGCATAGGCCTGGGCCTGATTCTTGAAACGCGCCTCATCTTCTTTAGCGCGGATCACATCATCAAACGCAGAGCGCACCTCTTCAGGCGGACGAGCATCCTGAATGTTTACAGTGTTCACTTGTATGCCGGCACCATAGGTATCCAGGTAGGATTGCAAACGCTGCTTCACCTCTACCGCAATCGCCTGACGCCCTTCAGATAGCACCTGATTCAATTCACTCGAACCAATCACATGACGCACAGCTGAATCAGTCGCATGGCGCAAACTGGTTTCAGGGTCGCGTACATTCAGGACAAAGGCCTTGACGTCAGACACGTTATATTGAACCGATATCGGCAATTCAACGATGCTTTCATCCTCAGTGAGCATCAGACCGCGAGAAGGGTATTGACGCTCACCAGTGACGTTAATTATGAATACGTCGGTAATCAGCGGTGCATTCCAATTCAAACCTTCTGTTTTGATCTCAGAAAAGGCACCAAATTTAAGTACAACAGCGCGCTCTTTGGCATCAACCTGATAAACACCCGCGCCTATGTAAAACAGCAAAGCAACAACTGCAAAAATACCGAACAAAGGCTTCATATTGGCTCCGCCGGAGGAGCGCCCACCTGAACCGCCGCTGCCAAACATGCCATTCAGCTTGTCCTGCAGCTTTTTAAACGCCTCATCCAAATCTGGCGGTCCATCATTGCCATTTTTATTACCACGCCCCCCCCAGGGGTCTTTATCTCTTCCCGGTTCATTCCAGGCCATAATGCTTCTCCACGTAGAAAATAAAACAGAATTGGGACTTAAAACCTTATCCCTCAGCAACCGGTCTTTCCGACATTTCCGCTAACTCGTCCCACTGCAAATCCTCAAAAGCCACACTTTCTGCACTGAGAATCCGCAACAAATCATGCTTTGGTACACGTACACTCAATAAACTGGCGCCGTCTGCACGGTGATTTTCGCTTACCACCGCCTGCTGCGCATAGAGCATTGCACGCAGCCGCCCTTGAGTGGGCGATAACACCAAACAACCACAGATTACTTCAGTTCCGAGAACCTCGGAAATAGCGCGACTCAACAGTTCACAGCCGGCACCCGTTTGTGCCGACAACCAGACCGCTATGGGCTTACCCTGCTCATCTCGATCTATATGCGGCTCGGTATCAGTCAACAAGTCTACCTTGTTGTATACACGCAATTGCGGCAAGTCTGCTGCATCAATTTCATCCAGCACCAACTCAACCTGCTCGATATTACGCAAGCGCTCTTCAGCAGCAGAATCTATCACATGCAAGAGTAAAGTTGAGTTACTCGCTTCCTCAAGGGTCGCCTTGAATGCCTCCACCAAACGGTGAGGCAGATGACTGATAAAACCAACAGTATCCGCAAGGACAACAGCACCTATATCCGGTAATTCGATGCGGCGCATCGTTGGATCAAGAGTCGCAAACAATTTATTTTCAGCATAAACGTCAGCGCCGGTAATGCGGTTAAACAGTGTGGACTTACCCGCATTGGTGTAGCCGACCAGCGATACTGTTGGAATCGCCGCACGCTGACGCGAACGCCGCCCCTGCTCGCGCTGGGAACGCACTTTTTCCAGTCGCTGTTCAATTTGCACTATGCGATTGCGCAACAACCGACGGTCTGTTTCCAGCTGGGTTTCGCCGGGACCGCGCAGACCTATACCGCCTTTTTGGCGCTCAAGGTGCGTCCAGCCACGAATCAAACGCGTAGCGCTGTGGCGCAGTTGCGCTAGTTCAACTTGCAGCTTACCTTCAAAGGTACGGGCGCGCTGGGCAAATATATCCAGAATTAATCCGGTACGATCAAGCACCCTGCACTGCAGCTCGCGCTCAAGATTACGCTCCTGACTTGGCGTTAGGGTGTGATTAAAAATGACTAGCTCAGCACCATGATCAGCAACAAGTTCTTTTAACTCTTGCAGTTTGCCGGTACTGATAAGAAATTTAGCGGTGGGGACAACACGCGAGCCAGTTAAAAAAGCAACCGGATCGCCTCCGGCAGATAACACCAGCTCTTCAAATTCGCGGGGGTCTTCGGCGTCTTGGCCATGAGATAAATTCAGGTGAACCAGCACCGCCAGTTCACCTGATTCGGGACGATCAAAAAACAATTAGCGACCTCGAGCCTGTATCAAATGTTTTGATAAATTACTCGGCTTGCTCGTCTTCTTCGCCTTCAACACCACCCGCTTCATTCAAGAGTGGAACACGAACAGCGCGCGATGGCACAACAGTGGAGATGGCGTGTTTGTAAACCATTTGGCTTACCGTATTCTTCAACAGCACCACAAACTGATCAAATGACTCAACCTGGCCTTGAAGCTTGATGCCATTTACAAGATAAATGGACACTGGCACACGCTCTTTACGCAGAACGTTCAGGTAAGGGTCTTGTAAACTATGCCCTTTTGACATGTTTATTCTCCTCGGGACAATAAAAAAAGAAAGCTAAAAAATTACCCACCCATTAAGCCTAAACGTTAAAGGTATCTCCTTTTTACAACTGTAAGGAGAGGGTGGAAATGCATGAAAATCTGTCTAGGGTTCTCACTCTGGCATTATATGGCTGCGCGACCTATAAAATTCAAGGCGCACTGCACAATTTCTTCCTGAGTCAGCAAAATTCCCTGTTCAGTTTCCGTGTTAATCCAGTGTAGTTCACTATTTGAACTTGTCGACCAACTGCGCAACCAGGTGAATTGGCGTTTAGCGAGTTGCCGTGTAGCGATAATGCCCCGCTCGCGCATTTCGTTGTAATCGATTCGTCCATCCAAAAAATCCCACACTTGACGGTAACCCACCGCGCGAATCGCCGGCAGGTCTGGATGCAAGTCACCGCGTTCGTAGAGCACACGCACTTCATCCACCAATCCAGTGACCAGCATTTTTTTGAATCGTTCAGCAATACGACGATGCAAGATGGCGCGATCACGCGGCGCTATCGCCAATTGGCAAACATTAAAGCGCTCGCAAAATGTATTCTCAGGCGATTGCGCATGCTGAAGCTGACGCAACTGCGCCATAGTTTTGCCACTCAAGCGATACACTTCCAGTGCGCGACTCAGGCGCTGCGAATGGTTGGGGTGTATTTCCGCAGCGGTTTGCGGGTCGACTTGTGTCAGTTGCGCATGAATATAAGGCCAACCAAATTCCGCGGCTTCGCACTCAATTTGCGCACGCACCTGTGCATTGGCGGCAGGCATTTCAGCCAGGCCATCCAACAGTGCGCGAAAATAGAGCATGGTTCCGCCGACCAACAAGGGGACTTTTCCCTGCGCATGAATCGCCGCAATTTCGCGCTCGGCATCCGTTAAAAAATCAGCCACCGAATAGGGCTCCGCCGGGTCGCGGATATCAATCAAGCGATGGGGCGTTTCGGCAAGTTCAGCGGCTGAGGGTTTTGCCGAGCCTATATCCATACCGCGATAGACCAGTGCCGAATCCACACTGATTAACTCCACCGGCAACAATTTGCTCAAACGAATCGCCAAATCGGTTTTGCCCGATGCGGTTGGCCCCATCAAAAAAATAACGGGAGGCTTATGCGCTGCAGTGTTCATGTTATTGCCCACGCATAAATAGTTTGTCGAGGTCATCAAGTGATTGCAAAAGCCAGGTTGGTCGCCCATGGTTGCACTGACCGCTGCGCTCAGTCGCCTCCATGTCGCGTAAGAGTGCGTTCATTTCAGGAATAGTGAGTTTGCGATTGGCACGCACTGAACCATGGCAAGCCATAGTGCCGAGAATTTCATTGATGTGATGCTGAATGCGTTCGCTGCTGCCATGCTCGATTAAATCCGCCAATACATCGCGCACCAGCTGCTCCACCTTGGCGCGATTCAAAATCACTGGCAGCTGACGAATCAATAAGGTTTCTGGCCCAGCACGCTGCAATTCAAAACCAAGACTCTTGAAGACGTCACTAAAGTTTTCGGCAAAATCAGCTTCTTTTTCACTGACAGCAATGGATTCCGGAACAAGTAATGGCTGGGTTTGCAAACCGCCGCATTGGAAAGATTCTTTCATGCGCTCGTAAGTCACCCGCTCGTGCGCGGCGTGCATGTCCACCACAATTAGCCCTTGGGCATTTTCCGCGAGTATATAAATGCCCTTGAGCTGGGCTATGGCGTAACCCAGAGGCGGAATGTCTTCACTGGGCGATTCCGGCAGAGCAAAACTGCTGGTGCTGGCGGGGCGATGTAACTCACCGTAAACATTCATCTGTTCACGCACTGCACCGGCGTTAGTCGCTGCCGCTTGATAACCTGAATAGGATGAATAGGTCGGCGCTGCAGAATACCCCGCCGGGGATGTGCGAAACCCCATGGTTTCCTGGCCTTTGAATTCGCCAGCAGCAATACCCTGAACAGGTTTGGCTGTCGCGAGCGCAAAGGGATTACTGCCAGGGGTGAGTTCATCTGCCTCGCCCAACTCGCGTTTAGCCAGAGTATCTTCCGGCCGCACCTTGGCGAGCGCGTGGTGCAGGCTGGAGTAAATAAAATCATGCACGTTGCGATTATCGCGAAAGCGCACCTCGTGTTTGGTGGGATGCACATTCACATCCACAGTCGCTGGGTCCAACTCCAAATAGAGTACAAATGCGGGATGACGACCGTGATAGAGCACGTCCTGATAGGCTTGGCGCACGGCGTGACTGACAAGCTTGTCGCGAATCGCACGGCCATTCACGTAAAAATGTTGCAGGTCGGCCTGACTGCGCGAAAACGTTGGTAGCGCCACCCACCCCCACAGACGATAACCGTTGCGCTCTATATCCAGGTGCACTGCGTTTTCCATAAAAGCAGGGCCACACACCTGGGCGACACGACGCTCTTGCTCTAATTGCGAATCGCCGGCGCGCCATGAATAAATCGCGCGACCGTTGTGGCGCAAGTTGAAAGCGACATCAAAGCGTGACAGCGCCAAACGTTTTACGACGTCTTCCAGATGGGTGTATTCGGTTTTGTCGGTGCGCAAAAATTTGCGGCGGGCGGGCGTATTAAAAAACAGGTCGCGCACCTCTACGGTGGTGCCGCGCGGGTGAGGCGCAGGGGAAACCTGGGTTTCCATATCGCGCCCTTCTGCCACCACTTGCCAGCCGGCACTCTCGTCGTTGGTGCTGCTAATAAGCGCGAGGCGCGCAACTGAGCTGATACTCGCCAAGGCTTCACCGCGAAAGCCCAGAGTCGCAACGGCCTCAAGGTCATCCAGCTCATAAATTTTACTGGTGGCGTGGCGACTGAGCGCAAGGGGTAAATC
The DNA here is from genome assembly GCF_042646205.1 of Cellvibrio fontiphilus. NCBI lineage: Bacteria > Pseudomonadati > Pseudomonadota > Gammaproteobacteria > Cellvibrionales > Cellvibrionaceae > Cellvibrio > Cellvibrio fontiphilus. The sequence continues at coordinate 80,959 of NZ_JBHRTF010000015.1, forward strand.
GTCCTTATCGATGCCGCCACCATTATCGCGGACTCGAATCAGCTTGATGCCCCCCTCTTCCACGTCGATTTCCAAACGGGTAGCCCCTGCATCCAAAGCATTTTCCAGCAGTTCTTTGATGACCGACGAAGGGCGTTCAACCACCTCACCGGCCGCAATCTGGTTGGCGAGGCGTGGACTGAGCAGTTTGATTTTTCGCATGGGCAACCGGGGCGATTAAGATGTTGGGATTTTCAGGGTCTGGCCGAGCTTTACCGTAGTACTTTTCATGTTGTTGTGACGCTGGATAGCACCGGGGCTGACGCCATAACGACTGGCAATGCGCGACAAGGTGTCGCCGGCAACTACCTTATGCACACGGGGCGCCGCTGCAACCGCCGGACGGGGCGTTGACACCGGCGCTTGTTGTGCCACGGCAGGCGAGTTGGCCGCCGGAATTTTCAGATTTTGACCGACAGTGACGGTAGTGGAACGCAAGTTGTTGTACTGCATCAGGCGCTGCATGCTCACACCGTAGCGATTGGCGATGCCCGACAAACTATCACCCGCCACTACCGAATGTTGGCGCTCAAAACCGCCTACATTGCCCGACTCAACTTGCGCCGCAACATAGGTTCCGGCGGGTGGATGTTGGTAGAAATGTTGGCGAATCCCTTTAAACACCGACTGCGCCATTTGTTTACGATAAGCCGGGGTTGCCAGTTTGCGCGCTTCACCCGGATTGGAGATAAATCCTGTCTCTACCAGAATCGATGGCACATCAGGAGACTTCAGCACCAGAAACCCGGCCTGCTCCACGTGGCGCTTATGCAGGTGGGCTATGCCCCCCATGGAATTCAACACCTGCTGGCCGACCTGCAGGCTGGAGTTGAGTGTTGCCGTCATGGACAGGTCAACCAATACCCCAGCCAGAACCTGATCCTTATCATCCAGACGAATATCACCCACACCGCCAATTAAATCCGATTCGTTTTCACGCTCCGCCAGAAAGCGCGCCGTTTCCGAGGTGGCGCCGTGGCGCGATAGGGCAAATACCGAAGCGCCGCGCGCGCTGGGCTTGGTGAAGGCGTCAGCGTGGATGGACACAAACAAGTCCGCTTTCATGTTGCGCGCCAAATCGCGGCGCTTTTTCAACGGAATAAAATAATCGCCGGTGCGGGTCAGCTTGCCGGTAAAACCGGGCTGGGCATTAATCGCGGCAACCAATTCTTTGGCGATCATCAGAGTGACATCTTTTTCGCGCAGGCGATTAGGCCCCAGAGCGCCAGGGTCTTCACCACCGTGCCCGGCATCTACCGCAATCACAATAAACCGCTTACCACTCAGGTCGGCCTTGGCCACTGGTTGACTGGACGCTTGCGGGGCAGGGGCAGGTTTTGCAGCGGTTTGCGCCGCGGCACTGACTTTGGTGGGTGCGCCGGTTGTTGCTGTGGCCGCTGGAGCTGCTGTTTGGCTGGGAGCTGGGTTGCTTGCAGCAGTGGGAGCCGGTGAGGTTACTGCCGCTGTAGCGGCTGGCGTTTCATCGTAGAGGTCTATTACCAAGCGGTCGTGCATACCGCCATGAGCCTTGAGCAAAAAGCTGTTGGGTGCCACTTTGGTTTTTAAATCAAATACCAAGCGCAGGTCGCCATTGGTTTGCACCGATGAGCGCACCGCCAGCACGGGCGTATCGGCAATAGGCAACTGGCCGAGTGGCGCTTTGAGGCTGGTTTTTGCGACATCAACAATAATTCGATCAGGGTTACCGGCGAGGGTGAGACTGTGCTGCACAGGCGCATCCAAATCCAGAACTATGCGGGTGTGATCCGGCGCGCGCCAGACGCGAACACCGTCCACCTTTGCAGCATAAGCCAGAGGTGCGAGCATCACCCCCAGGCAGCAAACCCATTTCAGCCAGCGAACCACAGACATAGGCGATCTCAAAACCAAGCTACTCATGAAATATTATTTGGTACAAATGTGACAGCAAGCAAGATTTTGTGCCGCCGCTAATGGCAGGCACTCTACCGTAAAAGCATGAGCGCCCCTAACAAAAATGGCTAACAGCCCGCCAGCAAGGTATTGGCCGGCGCAGCGGCGATCAATTCCAGGCGGCGCCCCTCACCTTCCGGGTGAATATTGATCAACACATCCGGCGCTGGCAACACACCTTCTCCGCGCGCCGGCCATTCGATCAAACAGAGATTCTGGTCGCCAAAATAGTCGCGAATCCCCATGTACTCCAACTCTTCCGGGTCACCCAAACGATACAAGTCAAAGTGGTAGACACGGCGCGCGCCAAACTCGTATACCTCGACCAGAGTATACGTTGGGCTTTTGACCGCACCTTGATGACCAAAAGCGCGCAAAATTCCTCGCGTCAGGGTGGTTTTACCCGCCCCCAGATTGCCCAGCAGATTAACTGTCAATGGCCCCTGATGGGCAGCAAAAGCCCGCCCCAAACACTCACCAAAAGCGACCATAGCCGCTTCACCCTCGATTAACCGCACCAGAGTTTCCATAGCAGGCCTCAGAGCAGTTCGCCTAAATAGGGGATCAAATCGGTCGCCAGCAAGCTGCGCTGGCCAACATCTTCCGCCGCCAAATCAGCTGCACAGGCATGGATAACAGCGCCCAGGCGCGCCGCATCGGGTTGGGATAATCCCTGGGCCGCCAACGCGCCCAGAATACCGCAGAGCACATCGCCCATACCGCCGGTGGCCATGCCGGGGTTGCCGTCGGTGACTACTGCGATCTTGTCGCCACTGGCGGCGACCAAACTGCCAGCACCTTTAAGGATGACCGTGGCGTTGTAGCGGGTTTGAATCGCCTGCACGGCGGCGAAACGGTCGGCTTGAACTTCCGCGGTGGTGATTCCGAGCAAACGCGCCGCTTCCGCAGGGTGCGGAGTCAGCAGCCAGGGCGTGCTCTGTTCATTGCGCTGCCGGGCAGAAGGAACCACCCTGCCCGCCGCCAGAATATTCAGGGCATCCGCATCCAGCACTAAGGGCAGGCCACTTTTTACTGCCTGCTGCAACATCTGCTCGGACCAGGGCGAACGCCCAAGACCTGGGCCAACCACTAATAAAGTAGGACGAGCAAGCAAAGGCTCAAGTTCCTGCCCGGATACCACCCCGCACGCCATGATTTCCGGGCGGCGAGCAAGGATGGCGGGAATATGTTCGGGGCGGGTGGCAATACTGACCAATCCGGCGCCGGAGCGCGCAGCAGCCTCTGCCGCCATCAGTGCCGCACCGCCGTAACCGGTATCACCACCAATGACCATGACATGGCCAAAATCGCCTTTGTGCGCATCGGCCGCGCGCGGTGCGAGCAACCCTTGCAACTCTGCCAATTGTATACGTTCGGCACTGGGCGATGCTGCCGCGTAAGTCTTTTCAGGTACATCCAGATTAGCAAGCACTAACTCACCACACACAGCAGGGCCGCGCCCGGTGAGCAGGCCGCGTTTGATGGCAATAAAACTCAGCGTCAGGCTCGCCTGCACCACTTCACCGGCGACCGCGCCGGTATCCGCGTTAAGTCCGGAGGGAATATCCAGCGCGAATACGGGCAAACCGGTGCGGTTGATTTGCGTGATCGCCGCAGCAAACTCGGCGCGCGGGGCATCGCGCAGACCAATCCCCAAAAGCGCATCCACGATAATGCCCTCGACCGGTGCCTGCGCCGCTGCAAAAGGCTGCATAACCACCCCTTCCTGCAGGGCATATTCATAGGCTTGGCGCGCCTCACCGCTAAGCGCATCAGGCGGCGTGAGCTGAATGACCACCACCGGCACCAAACGCTGGGCCGCGAGTGCTGCAAGGATGTAACCATCGCCACCATTATTGCCCGCGCCGCAGTAAACCGTGATGCGCGCTGGCGCTGGAAAGCGCTCAATCAGCAGATCGTAAGCGGCACGCCCGGCGCGCTTCATTAACTGGATAGCGGGGATACCACTGGCAATGGCAGCAGCATCCAGGGCATAGGTTTCGGCGACGGTATAAAGCAGGGGCGAACTGGCGGTAATTTTCATGAAAGCATTGGCCTGAACAGCTAGGGATTGGATGACTGATCGCGATAATAAGGCGCGATTATACGCAGGTTGCCCTATCGGGGTTAAGGCAGAGCTGCCGTGAATTAGCTATATTGAGGGCCGCACCCAACCCTAAAATTGCCAGATTGATATACCAACCATGCCCAGTTTTGAACTACCGGCGATATTGGCCGGCGACACCAGCCAATTGTGTGATGCCCTCGCCTGCCTCTCTGCAGCAACCAATCAGCGCCCGGAAGATCTGCGCCAGCAGCTGGCAACCCAAGTCTATCGCCAGTTGATTGCGCGCCCACAACTGGACATGCAGTTGCTCCCCCTGTTCACCAACATAGAGCCACACTGGGTGCAAGGCATAGCACTCGACGACCATTTTTATAGCCAGCCCAATCACCCATTGCGACAGATGTTTGACCGCTTGCTGCCGGCAGCGAGCCACTGGTACGCCCGCGAAGGTAAGCAGGCGCAACAGTTTTACGACAAGATCTCTGCACTACTGGCGGCTCTGGCTGCCCTCCCAGCGGACAACACCCAAGGCAAGCAAGCACCTATCATTGACGAGTTTTTCAGCTGGCTTGGCGCCGAAGAAAAACGCGCCGCGCTGCTGGAAAGCCGCCTGTGCGAAACCGAGCTGAGCAGTCACAAGCTGGCGTCCGTGCAAGCCAGGGTGATCAACCTGCTCAACAAATATCTCGCCCAGCGCCCCCTGCCTCTGGAACTGCACACAGCGATTGCCACCATCCTCAAAAGCGAGCTGCAGTACTGGGCCTCAAATACGCCCGCAGCCGAACTGGACACACTCCCCCTCTGGCAGCACTGGCAGCGGATGCTGCCGCTTCTGGGGCAAGTGTTTGCGCTGGATGCCATCAAAGTTGATGATCAACAGCTCTACAGCCAAATCCCCGCGCTGCTCACAGAGTTGGAGCGCAGCCTGAACCAGCCCACCAGCAACCATCAGGCGTATCAACAATTGGTTGATAATTGCAGCCACAGCCTGATGCTGGCGATTCAAAAGCACCCCCAGGAAATCGCACTTTTCGCACCGCTACCGCCACCCCAGGTCCAAACTCTTGCCAACACCCGGTTGCCGCAAGCGCTGGTACAAGCTACCGAAGCTATCCAGCCGGGGGATTGGATCATCATGCGCGGCGATCAACAGGAAGGCATCCGCTGCAAACTAGTTTTAAAGGATGCGAACATCGACCAACTGTTATTTGTTGATCACGCCGGCCGCAAAGTCATGGGCAAAACCACCAAAGAGTTTGCGCTGTGCCTCTCCACCGCGCTGGCACAGCCACTGGTATTGACGCCGCTCGCACTCATCATCGAACAACAACTGGCGCCCTTGATTGCGCAAGCCAATCAGGCGGTCACCGCCAAACTACTGCAACAAAAACAAAAAGCGGAGGCACTGGTGCGCGCCTTTATGGCCGAACAACAAGCCTTGATGGATGCCGCCGAACGCGAGCACCAAGCGGAACAGGCACGCCTGCAGGCCGAACTGCAAGCGCGCAAAGCCGCGGCTCACAAAGCCATGGAAGAAGCGCGCGCACTGGCTGCCGAACAAACCCGCCGCGCTGCCGAGCAAGCCGTCGAACGTGAACACCAGGCCCGCGAACAGGCCGCCAAAGCAGCGGCGGAACAACAGCAGCGCGCGCAGGCGGCAATAACTGCGGTTAACCATTTACAGGTAGGCGCTTGGCTGGAGTTTAATAGCAGCACCCAGCCACCAGGCCTGAGAGCGAAACTGGCGGTCATTATTGGCGCCACAGGAAAATATATTTTTGCCGATCAAGTCGGGCGCAAACTGGCAGAGTTCACCCGCGAGCAATTGATACAACAATTGGCCAGCGGTGAATTAACGCTTTTGCGTAACGGCGATAATTTTGAAGAGCAACTTGCCAAAGTCATTCGCGGCTTGCGTCGCGATGTTAATTAACACCTGCGAAAATCAGGACCAAGCCATGAACAATAATGAAACACAAAAAACGGCTACAGCGATGGAGCAACGTCAGGAATATCGCCTGAACAATCAGCTCACGGTGATTATTGAACTGGACAGTTCGGCAGATGAAGAGCCCACGCTGGTGATCAGTAGCAGCCTGGACATCTCTGCCAATGGACTGCGCGCCATAGCACCAAGCGCCATACCCACTGACAATATCCTGCGCTGCTGCATTCGCGATGCAGTGAGCGATCAACAATTTTTGCTGGTCGCCGAAGTGAAATGGTGCCGCCCATACGAAACAAGCAGCGATTATTTAATCGGCCTCAGCCTGTTTGATTCAGAAGGCACCGATATTTTGCAATGGAAAGAATTTATTGCGCGCTGTTGTGCACCCAGCAACTAAAATCCATCACCCACCCCGCCACACTCTCTCTTATGTGCGCCATGCGACATTATGGCGCCGTTTTCATTATGAATACGTATGTAGCACTTTGAAGCTGCAGGCTCACGCCCTTTAAGATCACCCACATCAAAAATAATTCGAGCGCCTGTAGCAATGCAGATTAAAAACACGCTCATAAAATCACTTCATCATTTTATTTCCACTCCAAAAAAATCATACAACACGGATGCTTGTCACCAAGGAATGTAAGCAAGATTGCGCCGCTCGATTTGCAGTTATTACGGCATGCGCATTTATTTCTCCTCATTTCGAGAAAAACCAACATTAATTTAATCAAAAAAAGGAACTGAAAATGAAATATACAAGCCAAGATATCGCTGGTCTGATTGAAGAAGTGAATGGCCATGATGATGTAATAGGCCATTGCTGCTGGGGTGGTTCAGCCTGGTACAACTCCAGTGCACGCTTTGAAGATTGTGGCGGCGTACCGACCGAAGACCTTCCAAAGTAGTAGCTCCCTTTGCGCGGGAGTTTTCTTGAAAGGGAAAACTCCCGCGCACAAGCATCCTGGATTACATAATGAATAAAAATATCACTATCATACTCAACACTCACATGCCTTATGTGTTGGGTGGGGATCGTATTTTTGATGAACCGGAGAATTGGCTATTCGAAGCCATAACGGAAACCTATATCCCGCTTATCAATGCCCTGCACTCTTGGAAACCAGATAATACGCACGGAAAGAAAATTATATTTTCGCTAACACCTTGTTTGATGGAACAACTATCCAAATGCAAACCACGCTATTTGGAATATCTGGATATCATGCAAAAAATAGCTTTTTTTGAACTGGAACGAGCAAAAAATGGGGCGCTGTATGATCGGCACGAACACCACCCAAAGCACTTTACCAGCGATCAATTACGCTTAATTGAGACCACAGCAACTCATTATTTAACACGCATAAACAATGCTATTGAATTTATGCGCAGCCATGATTTGCTTATGGAAATAAAAAAAGTAGCCATACAAAAACCGGATCACATCGAACTCTGGACATCATCACCCAACCACAATTTCCTGCCATTTTTTAATGATGTCAGCAGCGCGCACTTTATTCGGCGCGGGATTGAATTGTTCGAGGAGCATTTTGCACAAAAACCGTTTGGATTCTGGCTGCCAGAATGCGCATTTCGTCCTGGGCTGGAAGATATTTTTATTAATGCAGGGGTTAAGAAAATCGCAGTAACACCACACTGCATCGGCGTACACCATACCGACATCAAGAGCGGGCATTACCAACATAAAGACCTGGAATTACTCGTGCATGATTATCGAATTGCCATGCATATCTGGAAGTCAGAACTCGATACGCTTCCTGCAAATCCGATATACCGGGAGTTTTATCGGGACATGGGTAAAGACGTGAAGCCGGAATATTTTACCGACCTTGGGCTAAACCTACCCAAGGCAGCGCAGGGTGGAATCTGGACCGGTTTCAAATACTTTGCCGGCACCGGACATCAGGTTCCGCTTGGCGAAAAGAACCTCTACGATCACGCAGCGGCACACCAACAACTGCTGCAAGATGTACCACGTTTTATCGAAATTCTTGATCAAAAACGCGATTTTACCTATGACCGATCCAATTTTGTTTTGGCTTTTGATACCGAACTATTTGGTCACTGGTGGCATGAAGGCGTGGATTGGTTGCAACATTTATTAAATTATAAAATTAACGACGAATAAGACCCTCACCATGAATAAATATCCTGAAGTCCCCAATCTGTTTTATTCAAGCTGGGGGACAGATTTTTACAGCGAACACTGGTTAAAACCAATCAACTGTTGGATGTTAGCCGTCATTAAGTTTGTTGAGGCCAATATCGATCTGGATAAACATAAAAACGCGATTCGCGCTTATGAGAAGCTCGCCGGCAGCGACTTGATGTTTATTTATCCGGACAAAACCCAGCGTGAATTAGTGAGCCAGGTTTTTGCCGAGCAATATCGAGCAGTCATCCAACACTTGCCCCAATTACAACCCGAGCTGCTTTGCACTTATCCGGTAGATCCATTCAAGACACTTTTTATTTATGTCACCCCCATCAAGCCGCACACTGCACCACAGTTCCTGATCGAGAAAACACTACACAACTCTGATCAAATCCAGCAACAAATAAACATAGAGCCAAACTACACAGAGTTTTGTGGCTTACATATTTATCATCAATTTTTTATGATGATGCCGGATTCACACTATCAATTCCGTCTCGATGGAGGAAGCAACACCCATAAGTTCACTACACCGCATTTTGGAATACCGCTGTATGTAGTGAATCAATTAAAAATGAAACCCAAATATAATCAATCAACACTTTATGAGAAGCTCAAGAAGATATGGGGCAAAAAAGACGTTATACCCCGCCGTCAAGATAAAACAATCAGCAGCAAGGTTATTCACCAACACCAGCAACTACAAAAATTACTCGCCGGAAAAACTGTTGCAGTCTTTAAATACAACAAGGAATTCTTTAGCTTGTTGCGCTTCAAAGAGCTCTCCCCTTACCAGCTGAGTGTCGTGTTCGATGAAGCCATCGCACTAGACGATGCAAGCGAATATATTCAGAGCGAATCCAGCAACATTCCCGTCATTAATAACATCAGCAAAATTGATAGCTGGAACTTCGATGCAATTATTCTCACCTGCGCGATTAACTATGAAACAGAAATTCCTTTTGTTAAAGCGTTAATGCGCCGCGCAGTTACCGAAAAAATGCCAGTTATTTCACTTTATGATGACATTCTTGAGTTCGATGTTTTTCCAGAACCGAATGTGGATGCGAGCCATTTTTATTGCATCGGATTGTCACCCAATGACACAGAGGCGCATACACCGGCAAACCCAACGGGAGAACCCCGCGCAGAAAATATACTGGCGGTATTTGGCACCGATACTGTACAGGGGAAATTTACCACTCAACTCTATTTGCGTGAGGCATTAAAAAAACACCTGCGAGTTGCTCATTGGGCCACTGAACCAACCGGAACACTGCTGGGTGCAGACATAGGCTATTCGCGTAGCTATAACGGATTAAGCGAGCAGGATAGATTTGATTATGAAGCAAGCCAAATCAAACAACTTGCAGCGAATCACGACCTGGTTATTACCGGCGGCCAAAACTCTATTATTTTTACCATGCCGGACTTACCCAAAGAGCAAAACGCATCCACATTTATATTCAATACTTTCCTTCCCCGATATCTAGTGCTAACCGTCGCGGTGGATACACCAGTCAAGTTAGTTGAGGAGTCCATTACCTACATTCATGAACTGGCTTCCGCACACAAAATCACAACCCAAGTAATCGCGCTAGCCATGATGGAAGGAAGAAAAATGCACGGCAGCCGCTGGACAGATACTTATTTTTCTGCAGTGGATGAAGAGGTAATTACGACAGCCAAAACACGCATGAAGGATAAATTTGATCTGCCGCTTTATGTAATTCCAGCTGAAACCGATGCCTTAGCGGCACAAATAACCAGGCTGATCAAAGAAGATGAATGAGCAATCCAAAAAAGACTCGGGGTTGAAGCTCTTTTTACGGCTGCTAGCACTCATCAAGCCTTATCGCAAAGCTATGCTCAAGGGTGTGATAGCTGCACCCTTAATCGGACTGTTAACCCTGGCCCCTCCTTATTTCACCAAACTTTTATTTGATCACGCTGGTGCAGATTACAACTATTCACTGATGACACTATTGGTGATTGGCATACTCAGTTTTTCAGTTGCTTCAGCCTTAGCGGAAGCAACACTTACTTACTACTCAAATTATTTGAGCATTAAACTGGAAAGTGCGTTTCACCTACTCTTTTTTAATCACATACAACATTTGCCTTATCGTTTTTTTTATCAGCGTCAGACCGGTGAAATATCCAGCCGCTTTCAAGATTTAAAACAAGCCTTGGAAAGCGTACACAGCTTTCTAAATATTACGGTTGGACAAGGCATTTACCTACTAATTATCCCGCCCTTTTTATTTTGGCTGCACTGGCAGCTAGCGTTAATCGCCTTATTAACACTACCAATCAGTGCTGCGATTGTTTATTGGAGCAGCAACAAGCTGCATAACACTTGGCGCCATGTAGTGGAGTCCCACGCCGATTTGGAGGCCAACCAAATGCAAATGCTGAATCAAATCGCCACTATAAAATTGCTGCAATTGGAAACGGACAATTATCAAACAACCTCACAGCAGCTCACCCGGATTTTGCAAGCCCACTTGCGCGCCCAAGGTATTAGCGCGCTGCTGCGGCTCACTGAAAAGTTAGTGAATATTCTTGCGCTGGCTATTTTCACCTGGTTTGGTTGGCACTATGTAATGCGCGGTGAAATTAGCCTGGGCGATTTTGTCGCTTTCACCGCTTATATTGGATATCTGCGCTACCCGGCCACCGACATTATTGGTTTTTTTAGTCAGTTCCAGCATTGGGCAGTACACCTCGAACGCATTTTTGAATATTTGGATGTAGCACCCGAACAAAATAGTCTGCAGGCAAGTTATCCCGCAGCAACATTAATTGCGGCCGATGCCCCAGGCACAATTCGCTTTCACAATGTGTCTTTTGCTTACAAGCCGGATGAACCCGTACTGCAAAATATTTCGCTGGAGGTGCCCGCAGGGGAATTGCTTGCCATCAGTGGCACCAGTGGTTCAGGTAAATCCAGCCTGCTGCGTTTGCTAACTCGCATTGAATGCGATTATCAGGGCGAGATCACTATCAACAATAAAAGACTTGAAGACATTCCATTGCACCAGTGGCGCAGACAAATTGCCGTTGTCTCGCAAGATATAGAACTGTTTAACGGCAGCCTGCGCGATAACTTATATTTGGGTACACACAAGCATTGGGATAACAGCAAAGATCGCGCAGATCTGCAGCAGGTAATTCACATCTGCGGTTTGGACGATATCATTAGCAATCTGGCCGCCGGGCTGGACACTCCCGTCAATGAACGCGGAGTCACGTTCTCCGGTGGCCAACGCCAACGCATTGCGTTAGCGCGAGCACTTCTGCGTCAATCGCCCTATGTATTTTTGGATGAAGCTACCGCACACCTCGACGAAGGCACAGAGAAACTGGTGATCCAACGTCTCGTCAACCATCTGCGCAACACCGGCACCAGCTTGATCATGATTACCCACAATCAGGCAATTGCCCAGCTTATGAATAGATGCATCCAGATTGAAAACGGGCGCTTGGTAAGGCCGGCACATTCTCCGCTGGAGCAATCACTACCGCTACTCACTAACACGCCTGAGCCAACAGCATGAGCAACACACCTACTCAAAAAATTCTAATGGAAGATCGCCCCGTCCGGCAGCATCAGCTGCCTCACTTAACCGAGCCTGCGCACTGGGGTGTTTTTTTTAATCGCCATTTAGTCTGGGCACTAACAATCATTGTGCTGCTGCCGGGATGCCTGATGTGGATGCTCGCCAGCAATACCCAGGTTGAGCAAAGCCACAGCGCTACACTGATTGAACAAAGCCGTTGCTTGCCGGAGCAAAGTGAGATGCTTTGCATAACCCTCTCACCAACACAACCTGTAACTGCGCGCAGGGATCACACTATTCGCTTACGTGTTGAATTTGAAAATCCATCGACATTCACCCGCACCAGTCGGGACGTCCACGCCATACCATTAACTGAGCACAACGGGCTGCCAACAAGATCGTTTAATCAGCCACTTTATCGCGCGGTATTGGCCAGCCCCGCATCCCAACCACACATTAAAAAGCTGTTAGTAATTAGCGAGACCTCCACTGCCTGGCAGCGGTTTTGTGAGTGGTTTAGTGCTCGATTACCAATAACAGAATAGTCAGCCGCCCATGACTTACACTTCCGATCAAGCGACTCAGTTGCCACTTAAAATTGGCATCATCGATAGCGGTATTACCAAAGAATTTTTACAACACACTGGCGCAACTGTTGCGGCTGCAGCTCGCTTCAATATCGATTGGCAAGCAAAACGCCTGACAATCCAGCGTTACGATACCAGTGACCTTGGCGCCTGGTTAGCCGGCACACAAACGCTGGAAATAGACGACGCAACAGGTCATGGCACTGCGGTAGTCAGTATTTTGCATCGTGAATTACAGCTTCCTGTCATTTACTACATCGCCAAGATTTTGAATGACAATATGAGCGGCTCGGCTATTTGTCTCACCGAGGCTATAGACTGGCTGAGCAGTGAATGCCAAGTGGATGCAATTAACATGAGCCTGGGCTGCGATAATTTTTATTGGCAAGCGCGAGTACAAGCCGCTGTCGATAGAGCAGGCGCCAACAACTGCCTCTTGTTTGGCGCCGCAGGGGATATTCCAACACTGCCCTCTGAGGCTGAGGGCGTGATCAGTATTGGCGTGGCCAGGCATCAGCAAAAGCGACCAACAAGAATCGATTGTATGGCACTGGATTCCGAGATAACTATTTTTCAACAAGGATATTGGACAAATGTTCCAATATCCTCCAGTTATGCCTGCCCGCAGCTTCTGGCCTGCAGTTTCAACTTGCAAGCCAAGCGCATCAGCACGTTATAAATTATTAATATCCAGCCACAACTCCGGCCGATTTACCGGTGTCTCTTTGGGCAAGGCGGGGTTATCCAAATAAAATACTTTGCGATTTTTAAGGTCGGCCAGTTCAATCACTTTTTTGATGGAGGGGTCATTTAAAAATTCGTGGTCAAAGGTTCCATCGGCAATCATCGCATTAAAACCGCTTTCAATATCGCGAGCGAGCGAGGGGTTATCGGGAGCGACAAAAATATAAAAAGGCATTTTGTACACCAGCATCAAACGTTTTTCTATCGCCAGTTCCAAGCCGGGAATTTTATTCACTTCGCCCCAAGGCTCTTGCACACCGCGCGGGAAGGCATCAAACCGCCCGCCATCCAACATATGAAAAAGATTTTCATATTTTTGCGTTTTAACAACCGTCAGCCCGTTGCTTTCCAAAATATTGGTATCTGCCCAGGTAGCCCCCTGACCAAATTTAATTTTTTTCAAATCATCGAGAGTGTTGATTGCATCAAACTTATGCTGGCTGTTTTTATGGATCAGGAAAATCCTGTGGCCCAACAACCCCTTCAGCAGGGGAATGCGCACCGGCGGCACCTGCGCTTCTATACTCGCGTCGGAGGCGGCCCACATCACATCGATGCGACCCGCGCGTAAATCCTCTATGTATCGCCCTTGGGTGCGCTGTCCACTCGCGGAGTCTTCTACGATTTCGTATTTGGTTGAGGCGCGAGCCAGTGAGAGTTTTAACATCCTCACTGAGTAATTATCTATATCGGTAAACGCCGGCATAATGACAATACGTTTACTGGATTGGGCATTGGCGCCGACACCAAGAGCCATGAAAAGCATCAGGCAGCAAACAAGTGTTGTGGCGCGAGAACGAGAACAGGTTGCAAACATAATGACCTCAAGCAGGAAAACTAGGCCCCGGCTTTTATGTGATTTATTGCCGAAGCTACTGGGCTGTAGCTGTTTGAGTATAGAGAGCGATGCGCCATTTAGCGCAAAAAAAACACCTGAAAAAGCAATGAAAACGAATGCAAAAAAAAATGGCAGCGAAGGCGCTGCCATTTTTTATAACCATTTTCAGATTTATTCGCCTATTTCAGCAGATAGACCACATAAACCTGAGCAGTGATTTTCATTACGCCCGGTTCAAATGGCTCACCGGCAACACGCTGCAAGGACATAGCATCCGCCTTCAGCGATGCCGAGCTGCCCATCAATTCGCGGTTAGGGCGCAATTCCCAACGCTCATTGCCGCGATTGTTAAATTCAGAAATCGACCAGGCATCGCCCACCTCACGCCCCTGCGCTTTTGCCAAACGGCTGGCGCGCGCTTTGGCATCATTAATAGCCGCTGTCTGGACTTTTTCCTCGGCCGCTTTTTTGTCGCTCAGGGTTAACTGGGTGTTAATGGTTTCGGATATTTTGGCATCCACCATCGCTTTCATCATGTCCGGGTATTTTTTTAAATCGCGCAGGTTGATATCCACCTGCCGCGATACGTGATTGCCGGTTAATACCCGCTGGTTTTCTTTGTAGTCATACTCCGGGCGAATATTTAACGCGGTGGTCGCAATATCATTTGCTTTGATACCGAATTTTTTTACTGTGTCGATTAACAGCCGGGAGCGCGCATCTACATCCGCTTTGGCTTTGGCAAGATCCAAATCAACCGTCTGGATACTCAGGGTAAACACCATCATATCCGGCTCGATCTCCAGTTCAGCCGCGCCTTCAACGTACACATGTGGTTGTTGTGGCAGTGGTGTTGCAGCGACATTGGCACAGAAAAGTGCAACCGCACTCAGCAATGCCCAAACTCCAGCAAAATAATTTACGCTCATAGATGACTCCTTTTTTAACCAACCCAATTAGCTAACCAGCCAAATAATGTATTGCCGTTGCACTATAGCGGCTGAGCCTGAACACCGGCCAACTCAACTGTTTAAAAATGTAACGGCGCCTGATTTCAGGCAAAATAACGCACCTTATCTTGCTCAATGAAAGCCACCACCATGCCCCACAATCTCGATCTGCATCAGCTTGCCAGCAACATCAAACTCTGGGGCCGCGAGCTGGGTTTTCAGCAACTGGGCATTACCGATATCAACCTGCAAGATGCCGAGATCAAATTGCAGCAATGGTTGGCCAAGGGCTATCAGGGCAGCATGGAATGGCTTGCCGCGCACGGCAATAAACGCTCGCGTCCGGCGGAATTGCTACCCGGCACAGTGCGGGTGATTTCGGTGCGCATGGATTATCTACCGGGCGATACGCAGCAAATCAAAATCCTCAAGGACCCAACCAAGGCCTACATTTCCCGCTACACCCTGGGGCGCGATTACCACAAGCTCATTCGCAAACGCCTGAGCCTGCTCGCGCAAAAAATTGATGATGCCCTACCAGAGGACTATCCCTTCAAAGGCCAAAACCGCGCCTTTGTCGATAGCGCCCCGGTCATGGAGCGCCCGTTAGCGGAAAAAGCAGGTTTGGGCTGGACGGGCAAACACACACTGATCATCAACAGTGAAGCGGGCAGCTGGTTTTTCCTGGGGGAGATTTACACCTTTGTCCCACTGCCAGTGGATGAACCACAGCAGCCCAACCAATGTGGCGATTGCACCGCCTGCCTCAAAGTCTGCCCTACCGATGCCTTCCCCCACCCTTACGAGCTGGATGCGCGCCGCTGCATTTCCTATCTCACCATCGAAAACAAAGGTGCGATTCCCGAAGAGTTCCGCGAACCTATCGGCAACCGGATTTTTGGCTGCGACGACTGTCAGGCGATTTGCCCCTGGAACAAGTACGCGCAATTCACCGGCGAGACGGATTTTTTACCCCGCCATGGCCTGGCCGATAGCGATTTGGTCGATCTATTCAATTGGACAGAAGACGAGTTTTTAGCGCGCACCGAGGGGTCAGCCATCCGCCGCGTGGGTTATGAAGGCTGGCTCAGGAATATCGCCGTAGGCCTGGGTAATGCACCGAGCGATGCCAAAATCATTAACTCACTACAGCAAAAACGCCACACAGCCACGCCATTGGTGCAGGAGCATATCGACTGGGCACTGGCACAACAGGCCATGCCGAAGCGGCGACGCAAACGGAAGATCAAACACAGCGAATAAACGATTAGCTAAAACAATCGCCAAAATAGCCTTAAGGCCGGGCGGCTTGGCTATTTTTTTGCGCCACAAACAGGAATAATACGCACCCTTCAAAAAAGTGCGGCAAGCTGGACAGACTTAGCATCAAAGAACTGCACTACTTAGGATTGAAATCGGTCAATCACTGCTCCCTGAACACCTCAGGACCGCAGCCTGGTGACTTTACTGCCGGAACTGTCCTGATGTTCTCCCGGGTAGGACATCAACCACAACGATAGGCTATTACTACTATGAAACCACTTTCCGATATAGGCTTGGTTGGCTTGGCCGTGATGGGCGAAAACCTCATCCTGAACATGGCTAGCAAAGGCTATACAGTTACCGCTTACAACCGCTCTGTAGAAAAAGTAGACAGCTTTATTGCTGGTCGCGCTGCAGGCAAAACCATTCGAGGCGCACGCTCCATTGAAGAGCTGGTCGCATCACTGGCCAAACCACGCAAAATTATGCTGATGGTTAAAGCTGGTAAAGCGGTAGATGACTTTATTGAACAATTAATTCCGCACCTGGAAGCAGGCGACATCATTATCGATGGCGGCAACACTCACTTCCCCGATACCGACCGCCGCACGGCGTACCTCGCGAGCAAAGGTTTGCGTTTTATCGGCACCGGCGTTTCCGGTGGTGAAGAAGGCGCACTGACTGGCCCGTCCATCATGCCCGGCGGCTCACCAGAAGCCTGGCCATTCGTGAAAGACATTTTCCAAAGCATCTCCGCCAAAGTGGACGATGGCTCACCTTGCTGTGACTGGGTTGGCGAGAACGGCGCCGGCCACTTTGTAAAAATGGTTCACAACGGCATCGAATACGGCGATATGCAATTGATCTGTGAAGCCTACCAATTGCTGAAAGAAGTGGTTGGCCTGACTGCAGACGAAATGCACGAAGTGTTCGCTGAGTGGAACAAAGGCGAACTCGATTCCTACCTGATCGAAATCACCCGCGACATCCTCGCGTACAAAGATACCGATGGCGAACCACTGGTTGAGAAAATCCTCGACACCGCAGGCCAAAAAGGTACCGGTAAGTGGACTGGCGTAATCGCATTGGATTTGGGCGTACCGCTCACCTTGATTTCTGAAGCAGTATTCGCGCGCTGCCTGTCATCACAAAAAGCGGAACGTGTTGAAGCCGCAAAAGTCATTAAAGGCCCAGCAGTGAATTTCACTGGCGACAAAAAAGCCTTTATCGATGATTTGCGCAACGCGGTATTCGCTTCAAAAATTATTTCTTACGCACAAGGTTATTTGCTGATGCGTGAAGCCGCCAAAGAATACGGCTGGCACTTGAACTACGGCGGTATCGCCTTGATGTGGCGCGGCGGTTGTATCATCCGTTCATCATTCCTCGGCAACATCAAAGAAGCATTCGACAAGAATCCTGAATTGAAAAACCTGTTGTTGGATGATTACTTCGCCAAGACTGTCGATGCAGCCCAAGCTGGCTGGCGTCGTGTTGCTGCGGCGGCGATTGTGAACGGCATTCCCGCTCCAACCATCACTTCAGCACTGACCTACTTCGACGGCTACCGCACTGCGCGCCTGCCAGCAAACCTGTTGCAAGCCCAGCGCGATTATTTCGGCGCACACACCTACGAGCGCACCGACAAACCACGCGGTGAATTCTTCCACACCAACTGGACCGGCCGCGGCGGCAACACCGCATCGACCACTTACAACGTTTAATTTTTTAAACGCGGTGTGAGAAAACAAAAACCCGAATCAGAAATGGTTCGGGTTTTTTGTAATCAAAATTTTTAACTAACGGTCGTAGTTTATGGAAAAATTAAAAGCGCTCAATGAACTTTGCAAAATGGATGCTAGGCAATCGGTTTTCCCTGTAAGGGATGAAATAAGTCAGCAATGGAGAAAAAGAACTCAGGAAGAAACTTATGAGCGAATTTCAAAAATACAACTTCATGAAAATGTACCAGAGGACATCCGAAGCCATTTTTCAGCATCACTCAACTTACTTGCTTACTCTTGGTATTGCTATCAATTCAACGGGACTGCCGAATTTATGGCTTTGGTCAGCGTTGAATTTTCTTTAAAGAAAATATACCCATCAAATAAATACCAAAAGTTTCCGATACTCCTTAGGCGAGCAGCCGATGAAAACTTGTTGAAAGATGAAAACTTTAAATATGCAAACCAATCCATTGAGGGAATTGGGGCAGTTCATTTGATACCGCCGATGTATTTTTCGACAGAAAAGACATATGTAGAGACACTAGTAGAATACTTGCCAAAAATGAGAAATAGCTTGGCTCACGGAGTTATATCTATACATAATTTTGGGATCGAATCAGTTTTTCTCTGCTCAGAAATTATCAATCAATTGTTTGCATCACCAGAAACCGATAAATAAACACTAATCAATTAACTCGTAGCTTGGGGTGAGGAACGAACCCCAACATTCGCAATCGCAATCGCAATCGCAAACCGCACATTGATTCATTAATAAGAAAAACAAAGACGCACGAATTCGGTGTTGGTGGTTGTGGATACATGGTCATGTTGGGGTTCGTTCCTCACCGCCAACCTACATTTACATCGATAATATTTATTGAGTGTTGCTATGAAAAACCAACCAGCAGCGCATCACCAAAATCTTCAACCGATTCAATTTTGGAGTCCATCAAAAAAAAGAGCAGAACGAGACATTAAGGATGGGAGGGTATTACACATGCACAAGCCAAAGAAAAACTTAAAAAGTGGCTTAAATATTGAGTTGCTTAGAATATAAAAAGCGCGAAAAACTCGCGCTATTTTTTATAAGGTTTGGCACCGCAAGAGCCGCGCACAACGAGATTGGCGGGTAGTAATAAAGATTCAGGGCGTTCGCCGCTAACTAGTTTTAATAAATTTTCTACCAACAATTCGCCAGCTAATTGCGTGTCTTGTTGGACTGTTGTGAGCGGTGGGTGGGTGTAGGCGGCCATGGGGATATCGTCAAAACCCATTAGGGCTACATCTTGCGGGACGTGTAAACCAGCTTCTTCCAAGGCGGTCATAGCGCCAATTGCAATAAGGTCACTCGCACCAAATACGGCATCAAAAGGTACACGACGCTGCAGCAAACTCATTGTCGCTTTGTAACCTTCTGCCTCTGAAGTTTCGGCGGCAACTTGCAGTTTAGGGTCAACCGCAATACCAGCTTCCTGCAGCGCTTTACAGAAGCCGTGGTAGCGGTCGGCGAACTCGGGGCTGTGTTCGGACACATCGCCGAGGAAGGCGATATTTTTGCGGCCCAGTTCGAGTAAATGTTTTGCCGCGTAGTAAGCGCTATTGAAATTGTCGCAGCCAATGGATACGCCAGGTTGCCCTTCAAGCACAGGCCCCCAGGTAATAAAATGGGCGCCCACTTCTGTGAGATAGGTTAGTTTTTTAACAAAGGTTTCGTAATCACCGTAACCCAAAAAGATAATGCCATCGGCGCGATTGGCATCTTCGTAGTCTGCATGCCAGTCCTCACTAAACTGCTGGAATGACACTAACAAATCAAACCCACGATTGGCCGAGGCGCGCGTGATGCTACCAAGCATCGACAGAAAAAACGGGTTGATCAGTGAGTTGCCTGTACCGTGATGTTCGCACAATAAAAGTGCAATGGTTTTGGTCTGTTGGGAGCGCAAGCTGCTCGCATTTTTATCTACTTTGTAATTCAGCTCGCGGGCGATTTGCTGCACTTTCAATCGCGTTTCTTCGTTGACCAAGGGGCTGTTGCGCAGGGCGCGCGATACGGTCGACTGTGATACACCTGCGCGATAGGCAATATCAAAGGATGTGGGTTTATCGTCTTTCAACTGGGTGACCCTCGCTGAGATTCTTTTGTTGTTGTTTTACTTTTGTTGTTGTTTTGATAGTCGCTTATTTTTTTACTGCAACTGACGAGGCTGATACTACCCCAGCCTCGAAGATAGGTATAGCAACGCGCTTAAAGTGATGGAGTAAACCCCTCCATCTCTGGCGGTAATATCGGGTTTTTCAGGGTGATTCTGGTTCTGGCGTTAAACTGTATCGCCGCCAACTCTTTGCCAAAATAACGATCAAAAAGCGCATCCAGTTCACCGTTGGCCGCAATAATTTTCAAGCCATTTTCCACGCGCTGTGCCAATTCAGGTTTGTTGGGGTTAACATAAAAAACCAATGGGAAGGGGTAATAAACCAGCAGTGAATGATCAACCAGCAACGCACCACTCTGGGCCGCGCGCTCTTTAAATACGCCAGCCACTTCATTTGCACCGAAGGTGACGTAATCAAACTCTTTGTTCTGCAGGCGGGTAAACAGCTCATCAAAACTCCCTTTCTCTACTACGGGATAACCATTTTGGCGGAACAGCTCCGCATCAGCCCAGGTAGCAGGAATACCCATGGTGAGTTGTTGCAATTGTTTAGCCGTTTTGATCGCCGCAAATTTTTCTTTGTCGGCCGCGCGAATAATTAAAATGCGATGTCCTAGCAAACCTTTCATTAGAGGCTGGGGCACTAGAATTTTTTTCTCGCCAGCCAATTTAGCGTTGCCCGCCACAGTACCAAAAATATCAAAGCCCTTAGTGCGAAATACGCTGGCTTCATCTTCCGCTTTAGGGTAGTCGGTTAAATCTTCTTCCAGCACCCAGTCACCCTTGCGCTGGCTGGTAGCCGCCAAGGCCAGCTCCAATATCTCCCGCTCGTACTGCTGGCGCGATGCCGTTTTATTACCATTCCAAAGTTTAATACTTGCCGTTGCTGTGGCATCAAGAGCGATGCTGTGGGGCGCCATAAGCGCCAGGGCACAAACCAGAAAAGCAGCACTTGAAAAATGCCAGCGATGGAGATGATGGAATCCGAAGAATAACGCGATTAACAAGCGAGAGGGGTATGCCGTCATGATGAAATCTCTTTTCATTTTTATTGTCACCCACGACTTATAACGCGGGGCTGATACAAAACAGGGCGCGCTCGGTTATAAGCGCGCCCTGTCCAAGCCTAACAAAAATAGCCGCCTGTGGCTAAAACGGAATATCGTCATCGAAGGAGTCAAAACCGGCAGGCTGTTGTGGTGGAACGTTTTGTTGTGCCGCCGGACGATTGCCCTGCTGACCAAAATTGCCGCCCTGATTGGCACCAGCCGGACGCGGCGCGGACTGGTTGTAGGCATTTTGTGCTGGAGCGTTGTTATACGGCTGGTTGAATTGCTGATTATTGGGCTGTTGATTGGCGTATTGGGGCGACTGATCAAAACCACCCGCCATGGCGCCAGCACCCATACCCGCTGCGCCCATGTTATTGCCCATACCGTCGCCGCGGCCATCCAACATTTGCATTTCGCTGGCGACGATTTCGGTGGTGTAGCGATCGCTGCCATCCTGCGCTTGCCATTTGCGGGTGCGCAGTGAGCCTTCGATGTAAACTTTGGAGCCTTTTTTCAGGTACTCGCCGGCAATTTCACCCAGGCGATTGAAAAACACCACGCGGTGCCACTCGGTGCGCTCTTGCGGTTGACCGGTGTTTTTGTCCTTCCAGGTTTCCGAGGTTGCTAGGCTGACGTTGGTAACGGCGCCACCGGAGGGCATGTATTTCACTTCCGGGTCCTGCCCGATGTTGCCGATAAGAATTACTTTGTTGATACCGCGAGCCATGGTGCATTCCTCTTGATTGTCCGAGCATCCGCCTTATGTGGTTATTCAGGGCGGCATTCAGGTTGATGGGTTATTGCCCCTGCGGGGCGCTGATCACTCTACACGTCTGCGCGGCCGTCCACAATTGCAGCCAATTGTTTCCGATCCACGCGACGCTGATCCACTTTCAGGTAAATAGTATTTTCTGAAGCAACTATTACCGCCTCGGCAACGCCATCCACGGCGCGCAGCTTTTCCAGCAATATCCGGGGGTCGGCAAGCGCTGCGCTTTTGCCCTCAAGGGGAATCAGCACGCTGGCTAAAAAGTGCGGCGGCTTCATCGACCAGGCCACCGCCAGCCACATCACAATTAATAGCGCATTCAATGAAAAAACCGCGTTAGCGCCTTGCTCCTGCAACAGCCATCCACCCAGTGCACCGCCGCCAAATACGCCCAGTACCTGACAGGTGGAGTAAATACCGGTTGCCGTACCCTTGGCACCCGCTGGGGCGATTTTGCTCACCATGGAGGGCTGGGTCGCCTCTAACACATTAAAAGCGATAAAGAATACAAACAGCACCAACAACGCAAGAATCCGGTTAGCGCCAACTAACATCAACGCCAGCTCAGCGAGCAACAACAGCGCTACGGCTAACAAGAAAACGCTTTTAATCTTGCGGCGTTTTTCGGCGATGATCACAAACGGCAACATCAACACAAACGCAAAGGCGAGTAGCGGAAAATAGATCAACCCGTGGTAATTGCGAGGTATATCCAATTGGTTTTGCAGCATTAGAGGCAACACGACAAAACTGGACATGAGCACAAAGTGCAGGACAAAAATCCCAACATTCAACCGCAACAATTGCGGGTGCAACAGGGTTTCACCCAGCAGCGCCGGCACAGCAACCGCTTCACGTTTGGGGCGAACACTTGGCGCCACCTGCGGCACCAGCTTCAACAGAATATAAATACCTACCGCCCCCAATAGGGCGGTCAGCCAAAAAATCGCTGCCACACCACCCCAGGCTGCCAGTAGTGGGCCAGCGGTCATCGCCAGGGAAAAGGAGACACCTATGGACGCGCCTATGGTCGCCATGGCCTTGGTGCGATTTTCTTCCGAGGTCAGATCGGTGAGCAATGCCATTACCACCGCCGAAATAGCGCCACCCCCCTGCAGGAAGCGCCCAAAAATCAACCCGTATACCGACTCCGCCAGCGCCGCGACCACACTACCCAAAACAAAGATCACCAACCCCGCCAGGATAAGAGGCTTGCGTCCGATACGATCAGACAGCACACCAAAAGGGATTTGCAGCAGCGCTTGGCTAAAACCATAAGCTCCTAAGGCAAGGCCTAATAAAAACGGACTGTGGTGGGCATATTCAGTGCCATAGAGCGCCAGCACTGGCAGCAGCATGAATAGACCAAACATGCGAAAGGTGTAAAGCGCCGCCAGCGACCAGACCACCTTTTTCTCGAAGGGCAGGGGAGCAGAATACTGAATGGAGCTGGCCGGATCTTGCATAGGATTTAAGGTTTCGCGAGGTTTTAACGGGGCGACAGTGTACCAACTCGCGCCGAGGCCAGACCACCAATCCCCGAAAGATTCTCACAATCCGGGATTGAGCCATTGACTCACGCCCCCCGAATAATCCATATCGGTGACATCTGTCAGTCAGGCATTCACGTATAATCGCCCCTCGGCGAAATAAGCTCGCCGTTTCTTTTTGTCAAAAGCCCGGGTGGACGCAGTAGATGGACAAAATTATCGTGAGGGGTGCGCGCACCCACAACCTGAAAAATATTGATCTGGATATTCCGCGCGACAAGCTGGTGGTAATCACCGGCCCCTCGGGTTCAGGCAAGTCCTCTCTGGCGTTTGATACGCTCTACGCCGAAGGCCAGCGTCGCTACGTGGAATCGCTTTCCACCTATGCGCGCCAATTCTTGTCGATGATGGAAAAGCCGGATGTGGATCATGTCGAAGGCTTGAGCCCGGCCATTTCTATCGAGCAGAAATCCACCTCACACAACCCGCGCTCCACGGTGGGCACCATCACCGAAATTTATGACTACCTGCGCCTGCTCTATGCGCGCGTGGGCGAGGCGCGCTGCCCCGAGCACAAGGTGCCGCTTGCAGCACAAACCATTAGCGAAATGGTGGATACCACCCTCGCCCTGCCGGAAGGCACCAAGCTGATGCTGCTGGCGCCCGTGGTGCGAGATCGCAAAGGCGAACACCTGCATATCTTTGAACAGCTCAAGCGCGATGGTTTTATCCGCGCGCGCATCAATGGCATTTTGTGCGATCTGGACGATACCCCCAAACTCGATAAGAAAAAGAAACACACAGTAGAAGTGGTTATCGACCGTTTTAAAGTGCGCGAGGATCTAAAGCTGCGCCTGTCTGAATCCTTTGAAACTGCGCTGAAACTCTCCGAAGGCATAGCCTGCATTAGCTATATGGATGGCGAGGCGCCCGATCGCCTGTTCTCCTCCAAACACGCCTGCCCGATTTGCGATTACAGTCTAACCGAGCTGGAGCCGCGCCTGTTTTCCTTCAACAACCCGGCAGGCGCCTGCCCTACTTGCGATGGTTTGGGCGTGCACCAGTTTTTTGATGAAGACAAGGTCATTCAAGACCCTGGCCTGAGCTTGGCAGAGGGCGCTATTCGCGGCTGGGATAAGCGCAACGTCTACTACTTCCATATGCTGGCTTCGCTGGCCAAACACTATGGTTTTGCTGTGGACACACCCTGGTCGAAACTCAAAGCCAAACAGCGCGAGGCAGTGCTCTATGGTTCGGGCGAGGATGTGATCGAGTTTAACTACATCAATGATCGCGGCGATGTGTACAAGCGCAGCCACAGTTTCGAGGGCGTACTGCCCAATATGGAACGCCGCTACCGCGATACCGAATCCAACTCAGTACGCGAAGACTTGACCAAATTTCTATCCAGCCAGCCCTGCCCTGACTGCGAAGGCACAAGGCTGCGCCTGGAAGCGCGCAACGTGTTTATCGACGAGCGGCCATTGCCCAAGATCACAGAAATGCCCGTCGCCGATGCCTATGACTACTACATGCAGCTGAGCTTCAGCGGGCGCAAAGCCGGCATCGCCGATAAAATTCTCAAAGAGTTACGCGATCGCTTCCGCTTTTTGGTGGATGTCGGCTTGAATTACCTGACCCTCAACCGCAGCGCTGAGACACTATCGGGCGGTGAAGCCCAGCGAATTCGCCTCGCCAGCCAAATCGGCGCAGGTCTGGTGGGCGTGATGTACATTCTGGATGAACCCTCCATTGGACTGCACCAACGCGACAATGAGCGCCTGCTGAAAACCCTCACCCATCTGCGCGATCTTGGTAATACGGTTATTGTGGTGGAACACGATGAGGACGCCATTCGCCTCGCCGATCACGTCATCGACATAGGCCCAGGCGCAGGTGTGCATGGCGGTCAGGTCATCGCCCAAGGTAACGTCAAAGCGATTATGGCCACTAAAGAATCCATCACCGGCCAGTACTTAAGTGGCAGTCGCGAAATCGCGGTACCTACTAAACGCCACACCTTCGATCCTAAGAACACCCTGCGTCTTATTGGCGCCAAGGGCAACAACTTGCAAAACGTCACGCTGGAAATTCCGGTTGGTTTGATGACCTGCGTGACGGGAGTGTCTGGGTCCGGTAAATCCACCTTGATTAATGCCACCCTGCACCCGCTGGCCGCCACTGCACTGAATGGCGCGACTACTCTCGATCCAGCCCCCTATGACAGCATCGAGGGCATGGAGCTGTTCGATAAGTGTGTGGATATAGACCAGAGCCCCATTGGGCGCACGCCGCGCTCCAACCCCGCCACCTACACCGGCATATTCACACCTATCCGTGAACTTTTTGCCGGCACACAGGAATCGCGCTCCCGTGGCTATCAACCGGGTCGTTTCAGTTTCAACGTGCGCGGCGGGCGCTGCGAGGCTTGTCAGGGCGATGGCGTCACCAAGGTGGAAATGCACTTCCTGCCCGATGTCTATGTGCCCTGTGATGTATGTAAGGGCAAACGCTACAACCGCGAAACTCTGGATGTGAAGTACAAAGGCAAAAACATCCATGAAGTATTGGAGATGACCATAGAAGATGCCCGCGCTTTTTTTGACCCCGTACCGGCGATTGCCAATAAACTACAAACACTGATCGACGTGGGGCTTTCTTATATTTGCCTGGGGCAATCCGCAACGACCTTGTCGGGCGGCGAAGCCCAGCGGGTAAAACTGGCCAAAGAGTTATCCAAACGCGATACCGGTAAAACTTTGTACATATTGGACGAGCCAACCACCGGCTTGCATTTCTATGACATCCAACAGCTGCTAAACGTGTTGCACCGTCTGCGCGATCACGGCAACACCGTTGTGGTTATTGAACACAACCTGGATGTCATCAAAACCGCTGATTGGATCGTGGACCTAGGCCCTGAAGGTGGTAGCGGCGGTGGGCAGATTATTGCTACGGGCACCCCTGAAGATATCGCCCAAATGGAGCACTCACATACTGGTCGGTTCCTGAAGCCAATGCTCAAGAGCCTGCCAGCAAAAAGCGCAAAAACATCGACCACCAAAACTACCAAAACGAAAAAAGCTTAAGCCTCAAACGCAAACGGCGAAGCAGCTGCTGGTTCGCCGCCTGGTTTAAACAAATATGGAATTCGCAATACCGGAAAATAAAAAAGCCAAGCAGTGATGCTTGGCTTTTTTATTTATCGCTTAAGGCTCAACTTATTCAGCTTCTACTGCGGCCTCTACAGACTTGCTTGGGCGATCTACTAACTCAACATAAGCCATTGGCGCTTTATCACCAGCACGGAAACCGCACTTCAGGATGCGCACATAACCACCTGGGCGAGCGTTGTAACGTGGGCCTAACTGGCTGAACAGCTTGCCTACGGCTTCTTTGCTATTCAAACGCGCGAACGCTAAACGACGGTTTGCAACGCTATCCACTTTTGCCAAAGTGATCAGCGGCTCAGCAAAACGACGCAGCTCTTTTGCTTTTGGCAAGGTGGTTTTAATCAATTCATGCTCAACCAAAGAAATAACCATGTTGCGAAACATAGCTTTACGATGTGAAGCATTGCGGCCTAATTGACGACCAGATAATTTATGACGCATGACAAAATTCCTTCAGAAAGGACTGCTAACAGCAATCTCGTTAATCACCTGCACCGAAGTGAGTTACAGGCGAACTAATAATAAAAGCCGCCTACCGGTTACAAAACCATGTAGGCGACTTCGGGTTTTAATCGTTTCTCAAACTCGCTGGTGGCCAGTTTTCCAAACGCATACCGAGCGATAATCCGCGTGAAGCCAGAACGTCTTTAATTTCGGTAAGAGATTTTTTACCCAAGTTTGGCGTTTTCAACAGCTCAACTTCTGTGCGCTGAATCAAATCACCAATGTAGTAAATATTTTCCGCTTTCAAGCAGTTTGCTGAACGAACGGTAAGTTCCAAGTCATCAACAGGGCGCAACAGAATTGGGTCAATAGCCTCTTCTTTTTGCTCTGGAGCTGATTGTTTTTCACCTTCTAAATCAACGAACACAGCAAGTTGCTGCTGCAGAATAGTCGCTGCGCGACGAATAGCTTCTTCCGGATCAATGGTACCGTTGGTCTCCAAATCCAAAATCAGCTTATCCAAATCAGTGCGCTGTTCAACACGAGCACTTTCAACACTGTAAGCCAAACGCTTAACAGGGCTAAAAGAGGCATCTAACTGCAAGCGACCAATTGCACGGCTTTCATCATCATCACGACGACGGCTGTCAGCTGGCTGATAGCCACGACCACGTGCGATGGTTAAGCGCATTTTCAATTCAGTATTGCCAGTAATGTTAGCAATCACATGATCTGGGTTTTTAATTTCCACATCATGATCTAACTGAATATCAGCAGCAGTCACAACGCCGGGGCCTTTTTTGGTCAAAGTAAGAACTGCGTGATCCTTACCATGCATAATTACAGCAACACCTTTGAGGTTCAGAAGGATTTCAATAACATCCTCACGAACACCCTCAATGGCACTGTACTCATGCAACACGCCTTCGATTTCCACTTCAGTTATGGCACAACCAGCCATAGAAGAGAGCAAAATACGACGCAATGCATTGCCTAAAGTATGCCCGAAGCCACGCTCCAATGGTTCCAAAACCACGCGTGCGCGGGTTGGCCCACTTTCTGAAACATCGATATGACGCGGAGTTAAAAATTCGTTTACTGCAGTCTGCATAGCAATACCTGTTAGCGGTTCGTCCCTTACTTAGAGTAAAGCTCGACGATGAGGTTCTCGTTGATGTCAGCAGGCAAATCAATGCGATCAGGAATGCGCTTGAATACGCCTTCTTTTTTCTCACTGTTAACATCTACCCACTCAACATTACTACGTTGGCCAGCCAAGTTCAGTGCGTTTTGAACACGCAATTGTTTCTTAGCTTTTTCGCGAACAGCAACAACATCACCAGCCGCCACTTGGAAAGACGCAACATTTACAGTTTTGCCATTTACACTGATTGCTTTGTGAGAAACGAGTTGACGTGATTCTGCGCGAGTTGAACCAAAGCCCATGCGATAAACAACGTTATCCAAACGGCATTCCAGTAACTTCAGCAAGTTTTCGCCGCTAGCGCCTTTACGACGAGCAGCTTCTTTGTAGTAACCACGGAATTGCTTTTCAAGGATGCCGTAGATACGACGAACTTTTTGCTTTTCACGCAGCTGCACACCGTAATCAGACAAACGACCACGGCGTTGACCATGTTGTCCAGGTGCAGTTTCAATTTTACATTTAGAGTCTAACGCACGAGCACCGCTCTTCAGAAAAAGATCAGTGCCTTCACGGCGAGACAGCTTACAGGTAGGTCCAATATAACGTGCCATTCTCTAATCCCCTTACACGCGACGTTTCTTCGGCGGACGACAGCCGTTGTGAGGAATCGGCGTTACGTCAGTAATGTTAGTGATTTTGTAACCAACATTGTTAAGTGCGCGAACAGCTGATTCGCGACCCGGGCCTGGGCCCTTAACTTCGACGTCGAGATTTTTTAAACCATACTCTTTTGCCGCTTCACCAGCGCGCTCTGCAGCAACCTGTGCAGCAAAAGGTGTACTTTTACGTGAACCACGGAAACCAGATCCACCGGAGGTAGCCCAGGCAAGTGCATTACCTTGGCGATCAGTGATAGTCACGATGGTATTGTTAAAAGAAGCGTGAATATGGGCAACGCCATCGATCACGGTCTTTTTAACTTTTTTCTTGGTTGTGGTTTTATTACTTGGCTTCGCCATAGCAACTTCTTCCTACTAATTTGTTACCGTAAGTGAATGAAAGACGTAAGCAAGAATTACTTCTTAATAGGCTTACGTGGGCCTTTACGGGTACGAGCGTTCGTTTTTGTGCGCTGACCACGGAGCGGTAAACCACGACGGTGGCGCAAGCCACGGTAGCAACCCAGATCCATCAGACGCTTAATATTCATAGATATTACACGACGCAAGTCACCCTCTACGGTGCGCTTAGCAACCTCAGCACGGACAGCATCCATTTGCTCTTCTGACAAACTGCCGATTTTTACATCTTCAGCAATGCCAGTGGCAGCACAGATTTGCTTAGCCGAGGTACGACCAATCCCATAAACGTAAGTCAACGAGATAACGGCGTGTTTGTTATCTGGTATGTTTACACCAGCAATACGAGCCATTCAAATTACTCCAGTAACACTTAAATTGCAGCGTTGACGGCATAAGCGCCACCCTCGCCCCTAAACAAAAGGCGCGCAGAATAGCTGCTAAGACACCATAAAGCAATAGCTGAGCAATTTCTCACCCAACGACAGTCAACGCCCCCAGTTGCTTATATTAATAGTCTTATAAACAATCAGGCTGGCCCCCATTAAGGACGCCAGCCTGTTATTTGAGCACAGACTTAAATATTAGCCTTGACGCTGCTTATGACGCGGCTCAACGCTGCAGATTACCCGCAGAACACCGTTGCGACGAACCATTTTGCAATTGCGACAAATCTTTTTAACAGAAGCACGAACTTTCATGATTCAACCTCAATATCGCGGATTAGCGAGCGTTACCGCTGCCATATCCTTTCAAATTTGACTTCTTCATCAATGATTCATATTGATGAGACATCAAGTGAGCCTGCACCTGAGACATAAAGTCCATTACCACAACCACTACGATAAGCAGTGAGGTACCGCCCAAGTAGAATGGCACGCCAGTGGCAACTACAAGGAACTCAGGCAGCAAACAAACTGCCGACATATAGATAGCGCCAACTACGGTTAAACGAGTGAGAACGCTATCGATATACTTAGCGGAATGCTCACCAGGACGAATACCTGGAATATATGCACCCGACTTTTTCAAATTATCTGCAACTTCTTTCGGGTTGAACATCAATGCCGTGTAGAAGAAACAGAAAAATGTTATTAA
This sequence comes from Cellvibrio fontiphilus, assembly GCF_042646205.1. Taxonomy (NCBI): domain Bacteria; kingdom Pseudomonadati; phylum Pseudomonadota; class Gammaproteobacteria; order Cellvibrionales; family Cellvibrionaceae; genus Cellvibrio; species Cellvibrio fontiphilus. Next base: position 111,202 of record NZ_JBHRTF010000015.1, read on the forward strand.
TCCAGCAAAGAACAGAATATATAACGGCTGACCAGGACCAATAGCCAATGCTAATTCTTGCAGCATTTCATTTACTACCCCCTCACCGCCTTGACCAAACCATTGGGCAATAGACGCAGGGAATAACAAAATACTACTGGCAAAAATTGCAGGAATAACGCCAGCCATATTAATCTTCAAAGGCAAATGACTGCTCTGTGCAGCATACCCTTGTCTGCCCTGTTGACGCTTCGCGTAATTTACGGTAATGCGACGCTGACCACGCTCAATGCGAACCACGAACCAAATTACTGCTATAGCAAGGATGCTAATAATCAGTAATGCAATGATGTGTAAGTCACCCTGACGCGCACTCTCGAATGCCTGTCCAATCGCACTTGGCATACCAGCAACAATACCTGCAAAGATAAGCATTGAAATTCCATTTCCGATACCGCGCTCAGTCACCTGCTCACCCAACCACATCATGAAGACAGCGCCCGTCACTAAAGACACTACCGCAATGAAGTAGTAAGAAAAAGTAGGCTCACCACCAAAAGCAAATGACGAAAAACTAACAGCCATAGCCAAGGCCTGAACTGTTGCAAGAACAACAGTGAAGTAGCGAGTGTACTGGTTTATCTTGCGACGACCTGCATCACCTTCCTTCTTTAGCTGCTCCAACGATGGAGTAACTGCTGTAAGCAACTGCATGATAATCGATGCAGAGATGTAAGGCATGATACCCAACGCAAGAATACTCATTCTTTCCAATGCACCGCCAGAGAACATGTTAAACATGCCAAGTATGGTGCCTTGATTCTGATTGAATAAATTTGCGATTCTTTCAGGATCTAAGCCCGGTACGGGTATGTGAGTACCTATACGATAAATCACTATTGCCAAAAACAAAAAGCGCAGGCGAGCCCATAGCTCGCCCAAGCCCCTTTGATTTGCTAATGGCAGATTACCTGGAGTTGCCATTCGCGCCTCGTCACTCTTCTACTGTTCCGCCAGCGGCTTCAATCGCTGCTTTAGCACCCTTTGATACAGACAGGCCTTTAACAGTGACAGCTTTATTGATTTCGCCGGAAGCGAAAATTTTTGCACGCTTAATGACAGAGCTTATCAGACCAGCTTGCTTCAATGTTTCGATATCAACAATAGAACCTTCGACAGCATTCAATTCTGATAAACGAATTTCTGCAGAAACCAGACCGACACGGGAGGTAAAACCATACTTGGGCAAACGAATTTGCAAAGGCATCTGACCGCCTTCAAATCCTGGTCTTACAGAGCCGCCTGAGCGAGACTTCAAACCTTTGTGACCACGACCAGCAGTTTTACCTAAACCACTACCGATACCACGACCAACACGTTTTTTGGCATGAATTCTGCCCGGTGCCGGGCTAAGGGTGTTCAGACGCATCTTATTCTCCCTCTACCTTTACCAGATAGTTAACTACATTAATCATCCCACGAACTGATGGAGTATCTTCTACTTCAACAGTGTGACGGATGCGACGCAAGCCCAAGCCTCTTACACAGGCCTTGTGGCTCTCCAAGCGATGAGCAGTGCTCTTAACTTGGGTCACTTTAATCATTTTCTTTGACATGGTGAATTCCGCCATCTAGTAATCGAAAAATCGATTAGTTCAGAATATCTTCGACACTTTTACCACGTTTTGCAGCAACAGCTTCTGGAGAAGTCATTTCTTTTAACGCATTAAAAGTAGCACGAACTACGTTAACCGGATTGGTAGAACCGTAGCACTTGGAAAGAACGTTCTGAATACCGGCAATTTCGAGAACGGCACGCATTGCACCGCCTGCGATAACACCAGTACCTTGTGACGCTGGTTGCATGTAAACTTTGGACGCACCATGAACACCTTTAGTTGGGTATTGAATGGTATCGCCATTCAATTCAACTGTGATCATATTGCGACGAGCTGCTTCCATCGCCTTTTGAATTGCAGTCGGGACTTCACGCGCCTTACCGCGACCAAACCCTACTTTACCATTACCGTCACCAACAACAGTCAGAGCAGTAAATTGAAAGATACGACCACCTTTAACAGTTTTAGCAACACGATTAACTTGGACTAATTTTTCCTGCAAGCCTTCGTTGTTGTCTTCTTCTTTCTTAGCGTATGCCATATCTCACCTTTAGAATTCCAATCCGCCTTCACGTGCTGCGTCTGCCAGAGCTTTAACGCGACCGTGGTATTTAAAACCACTACGGTCAAATGCAACTTGAGTGACACCAGCTGCTTTAGCTCGCTCAGCAATCAGAGCACCAACGGCTTTAGCTGCCTCAGCATTACCAGTTTTACCACTGCGCAATTCTTTATCCAGCGTGGAAGCGCTCGCAAGAACACGAGCACCATCACCAGAAATCAGTTGTGCGTAAATATGGCGTGGAGAACGGTGAATCGTCAAACGAGTTACACCCAATTCACGAATCTTAGCGCGGGCACGGCGTGCACGGCGAAGACGAGTTTGCTTCTTATCGCTCATATCCTAGCCCTACTTCTTCTTAGCTTCTTTACGCAGTACTGTTTCATCCGAATAACGAACACCTTTACCTTTGTAAGGCTCTGGCTCGCGAAATGCGCGGATTTCTGCAGCCACTTGGCCAAGCAATTGCTTGTCAGCAGCTTTCAGTACAATTTCAGTCTGGCTTGGGGTTTCAACCGATACGCCCTGTGGAAGAACGTAGTTAACCGGATGTGAATAACCCAAAGACAGGTTTACAGTATTGCCTTCTGCTTTAACACGGTAACCAACGCCAACCAATGAAAGCTTTCTTTCAAAGCCTTGACTAACACCAAATACCATGTTGTTAACTAGGGCACGGGTAGTGCCTGCTAACGCATCAGACTGCTTGGCGCCATCACGTGGAGCAAAAGTAAGCACATTATTTTCGTGTTTAACTTCTACGCTCGCGTGAACTTGCAGCGCCAATGTACCTTTGCTGCCTTTAACGGACAGTGACTGTCCGTTAAGAGTGACAGTCACTGCAGCAGGTACTTCAACCGGACTTTTTGCAACTCGTGACATGACGATTTCCCAATTAGAATACTGTGCAGAGGACTTCGCCACCTACGCCAGCGGCGCGTGCAGCACGATCAGTCATTACACCTTTACTGGTAGAAACGATTGCGATACCCAAACCACCGCGAACGGTAGGTAACGCTGATTTACCAGCATAATTACGTAAACCTGGACGGCTCACGCGGTCAAGCTCAACAATAACTGGCTTGCCTTCAAAGTATTTCAGGTCAACAGTAAGTTCTTGCTTGGCGCCTTCGCTTACAGTAAAACCGTTAATGTAACCCTCGTCAGAGAGTACTTTCGCCACGCTTACTTTCAATTTTGAAGAGGGCATGGTTACAGATGCTTTACCCACGTTTTGCGCGTTGCGAATACGTGTCAGCATATCTGCCATTGGATCTTGCATGCTCATCAGATTCTGCTCCTAAGATTAAGCCGAGGCTTACCAGCTGGCCTTAACCAAGCCGGGGACATCACCACGCATAGCTGCTTCACGCAATTTATGACGGCACAAGCCGAACTTGCGGTAAACACCGTGTGGACGACCAGTTACACGACAACGATTACGCTGACGCGATGCACTAGCGTCACGTGGCATTTGTTGCAGCTTGATTTGAGCTTCCCATACCTGCTCTTCAGTTGATGAAGGGCTGACGATGATCGCTTTCAACTCTGCACGCTTGGCAGCAAATTTTTTCACTGTTTCTGCACGTTTAACTTCCCGTGCAATCATAGATTTCTTAGCCATGACGTCACCTTAACCTTTGAAAGGGAAGTTAAATGCTTTCAACAATGCACGACCTTCATCGTCTGTACGAGCAGTGGTAGTGATACAAATATCAAGACCACGCAGACGATCAACTTTGTCGTAATCGATCTCTGGGAATATGATTTGCTCGGTCACACCCATAGAAAAATTGCCGCGACCATCAAACTGCTTTGGACTAATACCGCGGAAGTCGCGAATCCGAGGAATAGCAATAGTGATGAGACGATCAAGAAACTCGTACATACGATCTGAGCGCAGAGTTACTTTGCAACCAATTGGCCAACCATCACGGATTTTAAAGCCCGCAATTGATTTACGAGAATTAGTTACAACCACTTTCTGACCAGCAATTTTTACCAGATCGTTAACGGCGTTATCCAGGATCTTTTTGTCACCTGTTGCTTCACCAACACCCATATTCAAGGTGATTTTGGTGATGCGTGGCACTTCCATAACGTTCGCCAAACCTAACTCTTCTTTGAGTTTGGGGGCGAGTTCTTTAACGTAAAGTTCTTTTAGCCTAGCCATGTTTCATTACGCCCCTAGGGTTTCGCCATTGGATTTGAAAACACGAACTTTGTCGCCGTTTTCAAGCACTTTGAAACCTACGCGGTCAGCTTTTTTTGTTGCTGGATTATAGATAGCAACATTAGAAGCATGAATCGCAGCTTCTTTTTCAACGATACCACCAGCAACACCCAATTGAGGGTTAGGTTTTTGGTGCTTTTTGATCATGTTAATGCCGCTTACGATCAAACGATCTTCAGCCAATACGCGAACAACTTTACCGCGCTTGCCTTTGTCACGTCCGGCGATAACAATCACTTCGTCATCACGTTTAATTTTACGCATTTATCTGCCCTCGACTCTTCAGCATGAAGTGCTTACAGCACTTCTGGAGCCAAAGAAATGATTTTCATAAATTTCTCGCCACGCAACTCACGAGTTACAGGTCCGAAAATACGGGTACCAATCGGAGCATCTTGGTTATTCAGCAGTACGGCAGCATTATCGTCAAACTTGATTAATGAACCGTCTTGACGACGCACGCCTTTTTTAGTGCGCACAACAACTGCCTTCATTACTTGGCCTTTCTTCACCTTACCGCGAGGAATCGCTTCCTTAACAGTAACTTTGATGATGTCACCAACCGCCGCATAGCGACGGTGAGAGCCGCCAAGAACCTTGATGCACATGACACGGCGAGCACCGCTGTTGTCAGCAACATCTAAGTAGCTTTCTGTTTGAATCATCGTCCGTCTCCGAAACTGACTTACAAAAGCGCGGAAGTCTTAGACTTCTGAGGCACGCTCTTCAATTTTCACTAAAGACCAGGTCTTGGTTTTCGACAGGGGGCGCGACTCTGATACCGTCACAATGTCACCCATCTTGCACTCATTCTTTTCATCGTGAGCGTGAAGCTTGGATGATTTAGTGGTGTATTTGCCATAAAGCTCGTGCTTAACACGACGCTCAATCAACACGGTGATGGTTTTATCCATCTTATCGCTGACAACTTTGCCAGTCAGTGTACGAGCCACTTTAGTTTCTTGAGTCATCGTTACTTACCTGCCTTTTGACTAAGCGCCGTTTTGATGCGAGCGATGTCTTTACGAACTTGCGATAACAAGTGCGACTGGTTCAACTGGCCAGTAGAAGCTTGCATACGCAACTTAAACTGCTCTTTCAGTTGTTCCAACAAGACGCCATTCAGCTCTTCGACGGATTTTTCGCGGAGTTCTGAAGCTTTCATCACATCACCGAACGTTTAACAAATGTTGTTGTAATTGGCAATTTGGCTGCAGCAAGTGCGAAGGCTTCACGAGCTAACTGCTCACTAACACCATCCATCTCATAGAGAACCTTGCCTGGGCGAATTTGCGCTACCCAGTACTCCACACCACCTTTACCGCTACCCATACGAACTTCGAGTGGCTTAGCTGTAATTGGCTTATCCGGGAATACACGGATCCAGATTTTTCCGCCACGCTTAACGTGACGAGTCATCGCACGACGTGCAGCCTCGATTTGACGCGCAGTAATGCGACCGCGACCAGTTGCTTTCAAGCCAAAATCACCAAAGCTAACTTTGGAGCCACGCTGGGCCAGACCGCGGTTGCGGCCTTTCATCTGCTTGCGAAACTTTGTACGCTTAGGTTGTAACATGATGCGTACCCCTTACTTGGACTTAGCGGCTTTTTTCTTGGACGCAGCTTCGGTTTCAGTAACATCACCGATAACTTCGCCTTTGAAAATCCACACTTTCACACCAATGATACCGTAGGTAGTGCTCGCTTCTGCTGTTGCATAATCGATATCTGCACGCAAAGTGTGCAGAGGAACACGACCTTCGCGATACCACTCACTACGAGCAATTTCGGCACCACCCAAGCGACCACCCACTTGGATCTTGATACCTTCAGCACCCTGACGCATTGCATTTTGTACCGCGCGCTTCATTGCACGACGGAACATTACGCGACGTTCAAGTTGCTGAGCCACGCCTTGTGCCACTAAAGCTGCATCCAAATCGGGCTTGCGAATCTCTTCAATATTAATATGAACAGGCACGCCCATTTGCTTGCTTACTTCAGCGCGCAACTTATCAACATCTTCACCTTTTTTACCAATCACAATACCTGGACGGGCAGTGTGAATAGTAATGCGCGCAGTATTAGCGGGGCGCTCGATATCAACGCGGCTAACTGACGCACTAGCGAGTTTATCTTGAATGTACGCACGCACTTTCAAGTCGATGTTGAGTTTGTCTGCGTAATCGGTGCCATCAGCATACCAAACAGAAGTATGCTTTTTGATGATCCCCAGACGAATACCGTTTGGATGTACTTTCTGACCCATAACGCGCTCTCTTACTTATCGGCTACTTTAACGGTGATATGACAAGTACGCTTTGTAATACGGTCAGCACGGCCTTTAGCGCGCGGTTTGATGCGCTTCAGACTTACACCTTCGTCTACAAAAATCGTTTTTACTTTCAGCTCGTCAACATCAGCGCCTTCGTTGTGCTCGGCATTTGCAATTGCAGATTCGAGCACTTTCTTGATAATCGCTGCACCTTTTTTGGTACTGAATGCAAGGATATCAAGCGCGTCTTCAACGCCTTTACCGCGAATTTGATCGGCAACCAAACGCGCTTTTTGCGCCGACAGACGAGCACCGCTTAATTTTGCTGCTACTTCCATCGTATACCTCGATTAGCGTTTTTTCGCTTTCTTATCAGCGGCGTGGCCACGATAAGTGCGGGTTGCTGCAAATTCGCCAAGCTTATGGCCAACCATTTCTTCGTTAACCAGGACCGGAACATGCTGACGCCCATTGTGTACAGCCAAAGTCAAACCCACCATTTCCGGCATAATCATGGAACGGCGCGACCAAGTCTTAATTGGACGACGATCATTACTCGCGATCGCAGCTTCGACCTTCTTAATCAGGTGAAGATCGATAAAAGGACCTTTTTTCAGTGAACGTGGCACTGTCTCTTCCTCTATTCAGCTGTTAAGTCGGCGCTTATTTCTTGTCGCGACGACGAACAATCATGTTATCGGTGCGCTTGTTGCTGCGCGTTTTGTAACCCTTAGTTGGAACGCCCCATGGTGAAACTGGATGACGACCACCAGAGGTACGACCCTCACCACCACCCATTGGGTGATCTACAGGGTTCATCGCAACACCGCGAACAGTAGGACGAATACCAAGCCAGCGTTTTGCGCCTGCCTTACCCAGCGAACGCAAATTGTGCTCACTGTTTGAGACTTCGCCGAGGGTTGCGCGACAATCGCTCAACACTTTACGCATTTCACCGCTACGCAAACGCAAGGTGGCATAAGCGCCATCGCGAGCAACTAACTGGGCAGACGCGCCAGCAGAGCGAGCAACTTGAGCACCTTTACCAGGCTTTAATTCAACGCAGTGAATTACACTACCCAACGGGATGTTACGGATTGGAAGAGCATTACCGACTTTAATAGCAGCAGTATTGCCCGACTCAATTTTGTCACCAGCGCTCAAACCCTTGGGCGCAATGATGTAGCGACGCTCACCATCTGCATAACATACGAGCGCAATATAAGCTGTACGGTTTGGATCGTACTCAATACGCTCGACAGTTGCAGGGATGCCGTCTTTGTTACGACGGAAATCAACTACACGGTAATGTTGTTTATGGCCGCCACCAACATGGCGAGTAGTAATGCGACCGGTATTGTTACGACCGCCTGACTTAGACTTTTTGTCCAGCAGTGGCGCAAAGGGGTCACCCTTGTACAAATCCGGATTGACGACTTTTACTACAAAGCGGCGACCTGGAGAGGTTGGTTTACATTTTACAATTGGCATTGCAACAATCCCCTTACTCAGCTACCGCAAAGTCGATTTCTTGACCTTGCTCAAGACGTACATACGCTTTTTTCCAATCGCTTCTCTTGCCGATTCCATAACGTGTACGCTTGGTTTTGCCTTTAACGTTCAATACGCGAACTGATTCAACCTTAGCGTTGAACAGCGCTTGAACAGCGGCTTTAATTTCCACTTTATTGGCATCAGCCAATACTTTGAAAACAACTTGATTACCAGTCTCACCGGCTGCAGCTGACTTCTCAGAAACCACAGGACCTAGCAACACTTTATAAATGCGTTCTTGGTTCATCCCAGGATCTCCTCAAATTTTTTCAGAGCAGGCACAGTTACAACTACTTTGTCGAAACCAATCAAACTTACTGGATCCACACCTTGAACATCAATCACACCAACTTTGTACAAGTTGCGTGAAGCAAGGAACAGATTTTCGCTCATTTCTTCGGTAACAATCAGCGCATCAGTCAGATCAAATTGAGCCAACTTTTGCACAAGTGCTTTGGTTTTCGGCGCATCAACATCAAAGCTTTCAACAACAACTAAACGATTCTGACGATTCAATTCTGACAGAATGCACTGCAGAGCAGCACGGTACATTTTCTTGTTAAGCTTTTGCTCGAAATTACGCGGTTTAGCAGCAAAAGTAGCGCCACCGCCACGCCAGATTGGGCTGCGAATAGTACCAGCACGAGCGCGGCCAGTACCTTTTTGACGCCATGGCTTTTTGCCGCCACCAGAAACTTCTGCGCGAGTTTTCTGTGCTTTAGTACCCTGACGGGCACCAGCCATATAGGCAACAACAGCTTGATGCACCAGATCTTGATTAAACTCTCTACCGAAGGCAACCTCAGATACAGAAACTGTACCTTGGGCACCACCGGGACTAACAATATTTAATTCCATGGTCGATTCCCCTCGGATACTTAACCGTTAGTGCGCGCTTTAACAGCAGGACGCACAATAACGTCGCCACCTGGAGCACCAGGAATAGCACCCTTAACAAGAAGCAGATTGCGCTCAGCATCGACACGAACGATCTCAAGGTTTTGAACGGTTACACGCTCAGCACCCAAGTGACCAGCCATTTTCTTGCCTTTGAATACGCGACCTGGAGATTGACACTGGCCGATAGAACCCAGCACACGGTGCGAACGGGAGTTACCGTGAGTCGCATCTTGCATACCAAAGTTCCAGCGCTTAATACCGCCAGCAAAACCTTTACCTTTAGATGTGCCAGTAACATCAATCATTTGACCTGCAGAGAAAACATCCACAGTGATTGTTGAACCAACTTCGAAAGCTTCTTGAGCTTCGTTACGCAATTCCCAAACACCACTACCCGCCTCAACATTAGCTTTGGCGAAGTGACCAGCCTCGGATTTGGTAACACGGGAGGCGCGACGAGTACCAATAGTAACCTGCACAGCAGAATAGCCATCAGTATCTACGCTTTTAACCTGAGTGATGCGATTAGGCTCAACCTCAATCACAGAGACAGGAATGGAAACACCATCATCGGTAAATACACGAGTCATACCGCTTTTGCGGCCGACAATACCAATCGTCATTTTACTAACCTCTTAGTGTACGGGGCTTTTACCCGCTATGGCCGCCCATTTCAGAGCGTTACACAGTTCGGACGCCCAGTGCGCCCGAACCTTAAACATTTACTTAGCCGAGACTAATTTGAACCTCAACACCAGCAGCTAAATCCAGCTTCATAAGTGCATCAACAGTTTTTTCAGTAGGCTCAACAATATCCAGCAAACGCTTATGTGTACGGATCTCGTATTGATCACGCGCGTCTTTATTAACGTGCGGGGAAATCAATACAGTGAAGCGCTCTTTACGAGTCGGCAGCGGAATCGGACCGCGCACTTGAGCACCTGTACGCTTTGCTGTCTCAACGATCTCTTGTGTAGAGGCGTCAATAAGCTTGTGATCAAAAGCCTTCAGGCGAATTCTAATGCGTTGATTCTGCATGTGAACCAAACTCCAATTGTTTGTTTTAAAGAACTTCCAATGCGCAAGAGTAAAAGTACCCCGGCAAAAGGAGGCGCAATTCTAAGGGCGGTTTTATGACCTGTCAACAAATAAACAATAAAAGCATTGTTTATTGATCAACCAACCAGAAAAGCCGCCCACCAAAATAAAAAGCGGGCCACAAGGGCCCGCTTTTTATTAGCCTTCAATTACTGAATGATTTTGGCAACTACACCAGCACCAACAGTACGACCACCTTCACGGATAGCAAAACGCAGGCCGTCTTCCATCGCGATTGGGTGAATCAA
>NZ_JBHRTF010000016.1:0-149485 GCF_042646205.1 Cellvibrio fontiphilus
AAATGATGACGATTTTAAACGCTATGGTGCGGGATAACTGCGAGTGGCAGGCTAACTAAATTTGCGTTTCAGGTATTGATTTTCTACCACAGTCGCTTGTTAGGCATTAATTTAATTGCACATATTCTGATTAGAACTTCTTTTAAAATAATAATAAACGAACCTAGCCATTAACCTTAGTGCAAATAGGTTAAACCTATTTCCATTTCACAGTATGCCCAAAACCAACAGCGGATTCTGCTTCTTTTTTTGCTTCTTCAATTGATGAAAAACCAGCGCTGCCAGCATTATAAACACCGCGTTGAGTTGTTGAACCATACTCCAAATAATAAGTGTCCTGTACTGAGTCATTAGCAAACTCTGGCGAATCTTCATAGTCACCTGTGCCGTACCGTACTTTGCTATAAATTATTCGGATGTCGCACTCAACAATTTCGTTATATAAAAACGTTCCTGTTTTTACAATATTGAATTCACGATTCTGTTCTTTCATGCTTTGCCTAACGCTTAGTTAATGGGCAGTTTGTAAGTTGCGCTTGCGATAAGCTTTCCGTAACTAAAGCCCAAACGCGCAACTTACAAATTGTCCCAGCGCACGAAGTGCGCGTATTAAACGACTGGTTGTAAGCAGGACGTTAGGTGTAGCTACAGCGCGAAAACTCTTACGAAAACCGCGCCGACCTAAAATTTCAGCGCGCGGACGTGATGGGGCTGTAGCCGAGCGCGATTCACTGTAATTCCATTTCAACTTCGGTTAACACTGCGGCGAATTTAGCACAGCAGTGCAACCTACGTGAACTTTCAGCACTCGACCAGAGGTTAGACCGGACGGCAGGTGATGTACTAGAAACTGCAACCGCATTTCTTCATGACACTCACCAAGTGCGATGACAAAACTAAAATATTACCTTACAACGCCGAGTTCAGCGGCAGTTTTTAAGTTGTGGTTTTATGGGATACTTTTGCGCAGCAAAACCATAAAACTGCGACTTAAAAACTGTCCAAGGAGCGTAGCGACTGGTGCTGCAACGACTTGTTATGCAGATTAACGGCCACCGGAAACGTCTAGCAGCGCACCTGTGACATAACTAGCAGACTCACTCAGCAACCACATAATAGAGTTTGCAACTTCATTTGATGTTCCCGCCCGCTTAATTGGAATAAAGTTTTTCAACTTTTCAGGACGTTCAGCGTCACCTGCATGTGAATGCATTTCCGTTTGAATTAGACCAGGCCTTACTGCATTTACGCGAATACCATATTCCGCAACTTCTTTAGATAAACCAATTGTAAATGTGTCAATAGCACCTTTAGATGCTGCATAGTCAATAAATTCATTTGGCGACCCGAGCCTAGAAGCAACCGATGATAGATTCACTATTACTCCACCGCTACCACCATTTTTTGTGCTCATTCGCTTAACAGCTTCACGGGCGCATAGAAAGCTGCCATAAACATTAATTGAAAATATTTCATGCAGTTTTTCTAATGAAGTTTCTTCAAAACGTTTAATTGGAGCTATAACTCCTGCATTGTTTACCAAGTGAGTTATTCTACCTAACCTTGTGTCAATTTCATTAAACAAATGAAGCACGCCAGACTCTGTGCTTATATCAGCTTTAACCGTAATAACACGCGCACCATGAATACTTATGGATTCTTTTAACTCTTCTGCTTTTTGAGTGTTGTTTCGATAATTGATGCAAACAGAGTAACCGGAAGCTGCCGCCATTTCAGCAACTGCAGCTCCAATACCCGAGCTAGAACCAGTAACCAATAAAACTTTTTCCATATTATGGTCTCCAATACTTGCTACGCATAACGTTAAGTTCAGCGGCAGATTTTAAGTTGCGGCTTTGTGGAATACTTTTGCGCAGCAAAACCACAAAGACGCGACTTAAAAGCTGTCCAGTGGAGTGGAGCGAAGCGGAACGATGCTGCAACGCCTTGTTAAGCATTTATATTGAGTTCGTTTCTAACAGATTCCCAGTTTGGAAACTGAGGACTACCAAAATGAATTAGCCTTCCTTCGAAGTGCTCTTGACCACGCCCCGAATTATTGTCATCAATCAAAATATCTCCTTTAAGAAGTCCCTTATTAGAACAAATAATTAAACGTTCCACAAAGCTATAACCAAATTTTTCTTCGATCCACACTCTCTTTTCGGTGTAGGAAAATGGATTTCTCGTTGAAGGAGCTGTCAGAATATAGGGAGTATATTCGTTTGAATTATAGAGTGCTTTGACTGTTTCTATTGCTCCCTCTAATGGGGTTAATTTTTGATAGAAACCATATTGAGACTGTGGGATTGCCATACGAGGGTTTTTCTCCAAAGCTCTTTTATGCTCCCCAGAAAAGTCACAAAGGACATCATCCATATCTATATAAATAATCATTACTTTCCTTCTTTGCTTAACGCCGTGGTAAACGGCAGAATTTAAGTTGTGGCTTTGTGGAATACTTTTGCGCAGCAAAACCACAAAGCCGCGACTTAAATTCTGTCCAGTGGAGAGAAGCGGAACGGTGTTTGACCACTTTGTTAGGCCTTTTCTTTTGCATACGCTTCAGCCACTAAAAACCAGCAACGTTTTATTTCTTTTATTATGGAAGGTTCTCCATGTATGGCTGTTGGTCGAACCGCAGCCGGTAGATTTTGAAGCAGCCAAGCATCCGACCAGCCTTCCCACACACCCGAAACACTTCGCAGATTACTTTCTAGAACGGGATAAACTTCGTACCAAAGAATATCTTCGACTTCAGATAAAGAAAACTCACTTTCAGAAACAGTACGCGCAATATACTTAAATGTTGAATCTTCTATTTCGGTATCCAAAAATAGATCTGACAAGGATCGCCATATTTTAAGTCGTTCTTCGGTGTTCATTTTTAAGATGCCTAACATTTGTATACCGCGCATGCGTGTTATTCCTCCTCTTGCTGATATCTTAAAAAGATAGTAACCCATTGAAGCATATGAGCTTTTGATGGGATCTTTTTTAGCAGTGTGGGGTGTAAGTGTGCATGCTTGTTTGTAGCGGTGCGTAATAGAAAATTTCACGCGTCCGCCCAGTTAAGTAGTTGAATATAGTGGGTATTTAATAAATTTGAAAGGTGGATATTGCGCAACGTAAAGAGTGGATTTGCGCATTTCTTGGGAGTGGCTAATAATATACTGTATATATAACCAATAGTATTCAAAAAAGGAGTTTTTTTATGGTGTCATTATCAAGTCCATTTTTGGAAATGGTTAGAGGTGAGATTCGGCTGAGGGGGTACAGCATTCGCACGGAAAAAAGCTACATTTATTGGATTAAGCAATTTATTTTGTTTCATCAAAAACGGCATCCAGCGGAAATGGCAGCTGTTGAAGTTAAGGCATTTTTGACCTGGCTTGCGGTTAAACAAAATGTCGCTGTGAATACCCAGAAGGTCGCTCTGAATGCGCTTGTGTTTTTGTATGCAAAAATTCTCAAACAAGAGTTGGGTGACTTGGGTTTTACCCTCGCTGTTAAGCAGCGGCATTTGCCTGTCGTTTTGAGCCAGGAGGAGATATTGCTAATTTTTGCGCAGATGCAGGGGCGAAACCGACTGATTTTCGAGTTGTTGTATGCGGGCGGATTACGCATTACTGAATGTTTACGTTTGCGAGTTCAAGATATTGATTTTTCCCAGGGTTCTATCTGTGTGCGCGATGCTAAAGGTAATAAGGACAGGCAAACTCTTTTGGGGAAATCATTGGTGCCGCAGTTAAGTGAATTAATCGAGCGCTCTCTTGAGTTACAAAGAGAGGATAATCAGCGTGGTATTGGCCCGTCATTGCCTCATCAATTAGCAAAAAAATTTCCAAACGCTTTTCGTTCGCCGGCATGGATGTATATTTTTCCGTCGGTTAGTTATTCTGAACAGCCAGTCACGCATCAGTTGTGTCGGCATCATCTGCATGATTCGGTTGCGCGTAAGGCATTACAGCAAGCCGTAGTCGCAGCGGGTATTGATCGTAAGCGCGTTACTTGCCACAGTTTTCGTCACTCATTTGCAACGCATTTGCTTCAAGCTGGTTGTGATATTCGAAATGTGCAAGAGTTGCTCGGTCATAATGATGTCAAAACTACCCAGATTTACACGCATGTTTTGGGTCAGCATTTTTCTGGGGTTAATAGTCCATTGGACAGGCTGAGGCTTTTGGGAGGGCTGTGATCTTTGCTATTCTTGTGGCTCTGCTGATGTTCGGACACTTTTATGCGTTTAATGTACACCGTTATTTTTTATTCGCTGCTTCCCGTTATTTTACTGCGCCTGTTATGGCGCTCTTTTGCCGCCCCAGCTTATGCCCGGCGCTGGGCTGAGCGATTTGGTATTTTTTCGCCGTTACAGACGGATAAAAAAGTTGTTTGGTTGCATACCGTTTCTGTGGGTGAGTTTTTGGCGGCACTGCCGTTAATCAAGCAGTTGCAATCGGATGAGCGCCTGTTGTTAGTTATTACAACTACTACCCCAACAGGTTCGGAGCGAGTGCGCACTACCTTGGGTGATTCGGTATTTCATGTTTATGCACCTTACGATGTGCCGGATGCAATCAATCGGTTTTTGTCACGCATCAAGCCTTCACTGTATTTGGTGATGGAGACAGAGCTTTGGCCCAACACGCTGGCCGCCTGCGCTAAACGTGCTATTCCATCGCTGCTAATCAATGGGCGCCTATCGGAGCGATCCGCCCGAGGTTATGCCCGCTTCTCTGGTTTAACCGCGCCGATGTTGGGCAACTTGTCCACCGCATTAATTCAAAATTCAGTTGATGCTAATCGTTTTGTTGCCCTTGGGTTGCCAGCTGAAAAAGCTGTTGTGACGGGGAATATTAAATTTGATTTATCACTCACCGACGATTTGCGTCAGCGCGCTGGTGCGTTAAAGCAACAATTATCATCAAATGGGCGGCGATTAATCTTGATTGCCGCAAGCACTCACCAAGGTGAAGATGAAATTATTCTGGATGCCTTTACACACTTGCGTGCTCGCGCAGGTGAGACTCAATCAACGGTTCTGATTCTGGTGCCTCGTCACCCCGAGCGTTTTGAGCGAGTAGGGCAGCTGTGCTCAGCGCGTGGTTTTCAGGTGATGCGGCGCAGTGAGGGGCATTGGTCTGATTCTGCAGATATTTTGCTGGGTAATACCATGGGTGAATTGTTGTTGATGTTTGGTGCGAGCGATATCGCCTTTGTGGGCGGGAGCCTGGTGCCAAACGGCGGGCATAATTTTATTGAGCCAGCGGCTTGGGGTTTGCCTTTATTGAGTGGTGAACATCTTTTTAATTTTGCGGAGGTGGCACAGTTAATGAGCGAGGCTGGAGCTCTTGTTACAGTGGGATCTGCTGCGCAATTGGCACAAGCCTTTCAGGTGTTGTTAGAGAATGCCGATGAGCGTGAGCGCAGAGGTTCGGCGGCGTTGCGTGTGGCGCGAGAAAATCGCGGCGCCTTGGCAAAAACCTGCGAGCACATCAGTAAATTCTTGTAGCTTTGTGGGCGGTGGTTATTGGTTGGTTTTTGTATCAATGACGGAAATAAAAAATGCCAAGCCGGTATGTCGGCTTGGCATTTTTCATTTGGCGAATAAAAAAGTAATTAGTTTTCGTATTGGCTGCGGCTCACCAGCGCATCGTCCAATAACCACTTATCAATTTCCTGCACATCAGCTGGGGTCAGCATACCGGCCACTTCACGTAGTTTGATGGTATTGATAACGTAGGTATAAAGCGCATCAGAGTAATTACGGCGAGCCTGATAAAGGTTGCGCTGTGCAAGTAACACTTCTACCAGGTTGCGTGTACCAACTTCGTAACCTGATTGAGTGGCTTCCAGAGCTGACTGGCTGGAGACTATGGCCTGTTTACGTGCCTGCACGTTGGCAACATCCGTTTCTACTGACAGGTGAAGCGCTCGGGCGTTTTGAATTACGTTGCGCTGGGTGCTGTTGTAAAGTTCCTGTGCCTGAGTGTATTGCGCATAAGCCTGACGCGTGCGGCCCGATGTGGCGCCGCCACTATAAATAGGTACATCAAGGCGCAGTGAAACGGTAGTGCCATTTCTGCTGATATCGCTTGGGCCACCGATTTGACTGCCGTTGTCGCTGTCGGTATCGCTATCGGAATAACCCAGGTTAGCGCCCAGTGTCGGCAGATGGCCGGATTTGTTTGCCCTGGCATTTTGCAGCGAAGCATCAGCCTGCAGTTTTGACGCTTTCAGGTTGTAGTTGTTTTTCAGGGAGAACTCTACCCAGTCTGCGCGGTTGGCGGGGACGGGTGCTACCACGGGAAATTTGGGCGAGAGCGGTGCAACCTGATCTTCTGGCTTACCGGTCAATACTTCCAATGCTTCATAGTTGATGCTCAGGTTGCCGCGTGCAACCAGGGTCGCGGCGCGTGCACTGTCAAATGCAGCCTGGGCTTCATGCACCTCGGTAATGGCGGTCAGGCCCACATCAAAACGTTGTTTGGTTTGCTCAAGTTGCTTGGCGAGGGCTTTTTCTTCCGCAATAGTTGCTTCCAGGGTTTCAACTGAGCGCAGCACATTAAAGTAGGCTTCGGCAACACGCACAATGAGGCTTTGCTGATCTGCGCCATATTGGGCTTCAGCCTGCTCGCTGAGTTTTGCACCCTGCTTGTAGTTGTACCAGTAAGACATATTGAACAGCGGCTGGCTCAAGGAGACTTCCCAACTTTGGCTGTCGGTATCGTTTTTGAGGCTGGTATTGGTCAGATTGTCTGTTGTTTCAATATCGGAATTGGAAATCTGTGCATTGGCATTGATTTGTGGCAATAGGTTGGCGCGCGCAATGGTGCGATTTTCCACACCAGCTTCATATTTGGCTTTGTCTGCTTTTAATTGCGCATCATTCTGTAGTGCAAGTTCGTAGACATCTAACAGGCTATTGGCATTAGCCGTAAATGGCGTCAGCGAAAACAGGCTGACGAGCAGGTAGAGCTTGGTCTTTTTCATAGGGGTTTCCAAAGTCCAGGTTAGAAATTCCAGTTCAACACCCGCTGTATTGTGCCGGTTGGCTTGAATCAAAACGGGTGTGGGTGCATCGTGGCAAGTCGCAGGAGTGTAGCTGCTTGCCGCCGTGGGGTCGAGAAATGAACAAGGGTTCAGTAGTTAAAAAGGGTAAAACGTCTCGCTTACCGCCGGAAGTTACAAATGTAAGCTAGCTCCCGGTGTTTACCTTTCCATACCTTTGATAGCTAACGCTAAAAAGCCCTTCCCGCGACTCTACGCTCCATGGTGACTTTTTAGATGCAATAAACCTGCAGTTGGATTCAGGCGAACTAAAATTGTAGAAATCCGGCTTTCGGGGCGGGGTCAACTTTTGTGTCGAATAACGAATTTTCTCAGGAATTGGCAGCTTTTTCGTTAGGCTTGATTGCTTCCCCCTGAGCCAACTTTTATCATGCGCGCCCATTTGCATCGCGCCGGGTTCATTTGCCCCTTCTATATAGAGTCAGACTGATACAGTCAGGCTGCAATCTACCTTTATGTCGTCATTAAGAGCGGCGTTGCCGGCTTGCCAGTTGCAGGCCAGCAACAGCGCCATGAAATACGAAGTGTTTTTGCCAAATAGATGCGTTGCCACCGGTTTTTTCACTACCAAAAGGGTCTTTTATGACTATGTCCATTGAAATTGTATTGGTGATCTTCGCCGTACTCGCCCTGTTAGGGGTGGTATTGGAAGAGGTGATCCATATCAACAAAGCGAAAACGACACTGTTTTTTGGCAGTTTGTCCTGGTTGGTTATGTTTATGTTTGCGGGCGGCCACGAGCAGCAAGAGGTAATGCTGGAGAAGTTGAATCACAACCTCCTGGAGATTGCCACGCTCTGGTTGTTTTTGATGGCCACCATGACCTTTGTGGCTTACCTGAATGCCAAGGGAATTGTGCAGTCTGTGGTGCAGCGCTTGTGTCCGGCACAGATGAGCTTGCGTAACTTGATGTTGTTGGTTGCATTATTTGCGATGATGCTTTCCATGGTGTGCGACAACGTGACAGCAACTTTGGTGACACTTGGTTTGGTGCATGCATTTGATGTTGATAAGCGCACCCGTATAAAACTGGCTGTGTTGGTGGTATTTGCTGTGAATTCCGGTGGTGTAGCCTTGATCACCGGTGATGTAACTACACTGATGATTTTCCTCTCTGGCCACGTCACTATGCCGCAATTACTTGTGCTCTGGTTGCCGGCAATTGCTGGTGTGATGGTGCTGGCCTTGCTTATGTTTCCCGGTATTTCCGGTCATGTCACCATCGAGAAAGATACAAAAGTCTTCACTGGAATGGACTGGGCGATTGTAGGTACCTTTTTCTCCACCATTCTTTGCACCATGTTGTTCAATTTCTTTTTTGGTGTGCCGCCGGTGCTTACCTTTTTAACTGGCCTTTCTATCATGTTCTTTATCGGCCACTTTATGGATATGGATCCACATGAAATTCGTATTCTGGAGTACGTGCGTCAGATCGAATACGAAACCCTGTTGTTCTTCCTCGGCATATTGCTATTAGTAGGCATGCTCAAAGAAATTGGCACCCTGGATTTGTTGACCAATTTCTACGCTCAGCTTGCCCCACAATATGCTAACTATTTGATGGGATTGTTCTCGGCGCTCATCGATAACGTGCCGCTCACCGCCGCTTTGTTGAAGTCTGAGCCGGTGCTGCCCACTTCTGAATGGTTGGCGTTGACCTATGGTGTGGGTGTTGGTGGTTCTCTGCTCGCGATTGGTTCAGCTGCCGGTATCATTGCAATGAGCAAAGTGAAAGGTCTGACTTTTGGTGCCTATTTGCGCTACACGCCTTTAGTGCTTATCGCTTACACCGTTGGCTATATAGTCGCACTCTTAATAGCAACATCGCTCTTTGGCCATAGCGTCTGACCGTGAATGGTGATGATAAAAAACCGGGGCAATAGCTCCGGTTTTTTTATGGCCAGCAAAACATAAAAGCGCCCATAAACTTGAATTTACACACAATTTATAAAGTTTTTGGCTGTTAGCTGTCAGTATCCACGCATTTTTATTTATTAACACTTTTTAACCATCTGTGGAGCTTGTTCATGTCGTCATTAGAGATAGCCAAACTCGATCTCATGTATGTCGGGATCATTATTTTTACCGGGCTGTTGGGGGGCGTAATTGCCAAAAAGATTAAAGTCCCCGATATAGTCCTGTTTTTGCTCATCGGAATAGGCTTGGGGCCTACTATTGGCGGCATTTTGCACGTGCCTGCCGACTCCACCATGAATCAGTTAATTCTGACCATTGGTGCTTGCTATTTGTTGTTTGAAGGTGGGGCAACTTTGCGTTTTGCGGTGCTGAAAGAAATCTGGATTTCTCTTACCGTTATTGCCACTTTCGGTGTTTTGATTACCGGTGCGATTATTACCTATGCCGGTGTGTGGCTTGGAATACCCATAGGGATTGCATTAGTGCTGGGGGCATTGACTGCATCCACTGACCCCGCAACCCTGGTGCCTATTTTTAAACAGGTTCCAATTAAAGACCGTGTGTCCCAGACCGTAATGAGCGAATCAGCGCTCAACGATGCTATGGGTGCAATTGCTACTTTTGCGGTAGTCGCTTATGTTATGGGTACAGGCGAGGGTTTTAGCCTTACGCATTCGCTCGGTGAGCTGGCTTATGAGGCCGGCATGGGGTTGGTGCTTGGTGCCATAGTTGGTTATAGCGCAGCGTTTTTGATGGCACACAACAGCTTTGGTATTTTCCGCGAGGTTACCCCTTTCGTAATTATTCTGGCGGTGATTACCGTGTATTTGCTGGCGGATAAAATTGGCGCGTCCGGATTTATGGCGGTGTTTACTTGCGGTGTGATGATCGGAAACAAAGAGACTTTTAATTTACCGCTCGATCACCACGAACATGAATACTTGGAGGATTACGTAGGAAATACCGCACTCTTGATGCGCATGTTTATTTTTATCCTGCTTGGCTCGCAGGTGGATTTCCATCTGTTAAAAGAATACCTGGGCGTTGGTTTGGCGCTGCTATTTATCTTTATATTCATCGCTCGTCCGCTCACGGTATTCATCTGTGCCGGGCCAGATCGTCGCGCTAAATGGACCTGGAAAGAATTGGTATTTATGAGCTGGACGCGCGAAACCGGTGTGATCCCGGCGGCTTTGGTGGGTATTTTGGCGGGCATGAAAGTGCCCGGTATTGATGTGGTAGGCGCGATTACCTTTATCTTTATTCTGGGCACCATTTTGATTCAGGCACCTACAACTGCCTTGCTTGCCGGCAAGCTTGGATTGTTGAAGTCGCAAGAAAAATCAGAGTAGCCCTACTCTTGCTGCAAGCCCTCGTGATTACACGAGGGCTTGACCCTGAAGCAGCCCTGCGCTTAATCCAAAAGGTTCCTTTACTCCCTTCTCCAAGTTCAATAGACTGCGGTTTTTCTTGTCGGGGTGCTGCTTGTAGGCGATAAGCCAGCAATACAGCTGAGATATACCCGCCGACCTGATCCGGTTAGTACCGGCGTAGGGAACGAGAGCCTTCCATGTTGCATCATCGCTGTTGCTGCCCCCAAGAGGTGCACCAACAGTGACCCGGTTTCCCTCTCTCCTCTCCGCGCCTTGACTCAATATTCATCTATCGCGGAATGTCAATGAATCACCCACTGCAAAGTCCTGCCGAGTTAACTCCCATCGCGCTTACCATTGCTGGCAGTGATAGCGGTGGCGGTGCGGGTATTCAGGCCGATTTAAAAACCTTTTCAGCGCTCGGTGTCTATGGCACCAGTGCTATAGCATCTTTGACGGCTCAAAATACCCAAGGTGTGCAAGGTGTTTTACCGATTCCGCCGATGTTTGTGCAGCAGCAAATCACTTCAGTGTTAAGCGACATTCATGTGTCCGCAATAAAAACCGGCATGTTGGCAAGGGCTGATATTATCGCTGCTGTTGCTGAAACCCTGACTGCTTATCCGCAGATTCCGTTGGTATTGGACCCGGTAATGGTTGCCACCAGTGGTGATCGTTTATTGGCAGAAGATGCTATTCAAACACTTATCGAAAAATTACTTCCACTGGCGACTTTGGTGACCCCCAATCTGCATGAGGCGGCGGTATTGTTGGGGACCCCTATTGCGACGGATGTAGAGCAAATGCAATTACAAGGCGAGCAAATTCTCGCGCTGGGTGCCAAGGCTGTGCTGATGAAAGGAGGGCACGGTGAAGGTGAGTCTGCTACTGATTTGCTGATCACAATGGCAGGAGTTAAAGCGTTTTCAGCGCCGCGTTTGGCAACCAAAAATACCCATGGCACTGGCTGCACTTTGGCATCTGCTATTGCTGCCGGTTTAGCCAAACAATATTCACTCAGTGAATCCGTTCAACAAGCAAAAAATTATTTGCAGCAAGCGTTACTGAATGCTGAAAAATTACACATAGGGCAGGGTGCAGGTCCTGTTCATCATTTTTATAAATTTTATTAATACCGAGGACACCATGAATACCAGCGTCGAAAAAATTCTGAGTCAATCTGCCGAGGTGGATAAAGCCTCGGTACAACCTTTTACCGGTTCGCAAAAAATTTATGTACAGGGCTCGCGCCCGGATATTCGCGTGCCTATGCGTGAAATCACCTTGGCTGATACGCCAACGGATTTTGGCGGCGAAAAAAATCCACCGGTGCGTGTCTATGACACTTCCGGTCCCTACACTGACCCGAATGTAAAAATTGATTTGCGCACCGGTTTGGGCGATGTGCGCACAGCATGGATTGAAGAGCGCAATGACACAGAAATTCTGGAGGACAGCCACTCACAGTTTACCAACGAGCGGTTGAATGACCCCAAACTTGCGCACTTGCGCTTTAACCTCACGCGCAAACCGCGCCGTGCCAAACCGGGCATGAACGTGTCGCAAATGCACTACGCCAAAAAAGGCATCATCACACCGGAAATGGAATACATCGCCATCCGCGAAAACATGGCGCTGGCACAGGCGCGTGAATTGGGTGAGCTGCCTGAATATAAAAACCTGGGGCAGCAGCACAAGGGCATGAGTTTTGGTGCCAGCATTCCCGATGAAATTACGCCGGAATTTGTGCGCGCTGAAGTCGCGCGCGGCCGTGCGATTATTCCGGCTAACATCAATCACCCGGAATTAGAGCCGATGATTATTGGCCGTAATTTTTTGGTGAAAATTAACGGCAATATCGGCAACTCTGCACTGGGTTCTTCCATTGAAGAAGAAGTAGAAAAACTTACCTGGGGTGCACGCTGGGGCGCTGATACGGTGATGGATTTATCCACTGGTAAAAATATTCACGAAACCCGCGAGTGGATTATTCGCAATTCGCACGTACCGATTGGCACTGTTCCTATTTATCAAGCCTTGGAAAAAGTAGACGGCATTGCAGAAAATTTAACTTGGGAAATTTTCCGCGATACGTTGATCGAGCAGGCAGAGCAGGGTGTGGATTATTTTACCATCCACGCCGGTGTGTTATTGCGCTATGTGCCGCTCACGGCTAAACGTGTCACCGGTATTGTTTCGCGCGGTGGTTCTATTATGGCCAAATGGTGTTTGGCGCATCACAAAGAAAATTTCCTCTACACCCACTTTGAGGAAATTTGCGAAATCATGAAGGCTTACGACGTCAGCTTTTCTCTGGGCGATGGTCTGCGCCCCGGCTCCATTGCTGACGCTAATGACGAAGCGCAATTCGGCGAGTTGGAAACCCTGGGTGAACTCACCAAAATTGCCTGGAAGCACGATGTGCAATGCATGATTGAAGGCCCAGGCCATGTGCCTATGCACATGATTAAAGAAAACATGGAAAAACAATTAGAGGTTTGTGACGAAGCTCCCTTTTATACGCTTGGCCCATTAACTACCGATATAGCACCAGGTTACGACCACATTACTTCCGGTATCGGTGCGGCGATGATTGGCTGGTACGGTTGCGCCATGCTCTGTTACGTGACGCCAAAAGAACACTTGGGTCTGCCCAACAAAGACGATGTAAAAGAAGGCATCATTACCTACAAAATCGCGGCGCATGCAGCGGATTTGGCCAAGGGCCATCCGGGGGCACAGCTGCGCGATAACGCACTGTCCAAAGCACGTTTTGAATTCCGCTGGGAAGATCAATTTAATTTGGGCCTGGATCCGGATACCGCTCGCGCTTATCACGATGAAACTCTACCTAAAGAATCCGCCAAGGTAGCTCACTTCTGTTCTATGTGCGGGCCTAAATTTTGCTCCATGAAAATCACCCAAGAAGTGCGCGACTACGCCGCTAAAAACGGCACGGATATTTCTGTGATTGGCGATCAGGACATTATTAAAATGATTGATGTCGAGGCCGAGATGAAACAAAAATCCAAAGAATTTTTGGAAGCAGGCGCAGAGATTTATCACAAAGTTTAACGCAAACAGTACCCCCTCCCGGCCTCCCCCTTGTCAGGGGGAGGAGCTAATCAAGCCTTTTTCCTTGGTAAGTGGTTTAGCTAAATCTCCCTCCCCTGGTAAGGGGAGGGCAGGGGAGGGGTAATTTTTTATTCATTTATTACGCACAAAATTATGATCAAAAAACCTGAATTTACTCGCGCCGATGTAGAAATTATTCGCCGGGAAGAAATGTACAAACGTTTTTTTCGCGTAGAGAAAATTTTCTTGCGCCACAAATTATTTGAGGGTGGCTGGGGCAAAGAAATTGGCCGTGAATTATTTGTGCGCGGCGAAGCGGTTGCGGTTGTGCTCTATGACCCCAAGCTGGATCTGATCGGTTTAGTCGAGCAATTTCGTATTGGTGCCTTGGATGAACCCAATGGCCCTTGGTGTTACGAAGTGGTTGCAGGAATGTTGGAGCCGGGTGAGTCACCGGAGGAGGTGGCGCGACGCGAGCTAATGGAAGAGGCAAATGTAACTCCCTATGCGATGGAATACATTTGCAATTATTTATCCAGCCCTGGCGGCTGCGATGAAAAATTACATTTATATTGCGGCCTTTGCGACCTGAGTCAAGCCGGTGGTGTCTATGGTTTGCCGGAAGAAGGTGAGGATATACGAGTGCATCTGCTCGCTGCTGATGATGTGTTTGCGGAGTTATTAAACGGTGCGTTTAATAACGCAGCGGCGCTAATTTGTCTGCAATGGTTGCAAATGAATCGCGATCGTTTGCGTTTGCGTTTGCAAGTGGCGGGAGAATAAATTTTTTAAAGCATTGACTTAGTGCAGGCAGTGACTAACACTTCTGATGACTGCTGTTGAATCACTTGCGAAAAACAGCTGACAATTTCCTCGCAGTTTCTTTTCATTCAGGTATCTATGTTCACATTGCGTGTTGCCAAGGCCCAGCCCGAATACGTCACTTACAAAGAGCGTTATAAGGTCGATTTACCTTTGCAAATGGCAGAGTGCGAAGCCAACTACCTGCGGTTATGCAAATTAGTTGCGCAGAACCCCGGTGATGAGATTCGCTTTATGGTGGCGCGCGGCCAACAGCAATGGTTGCATCTACTTAAAATTACCGAGCGTTCACCTTATACCACCACACTGGAACTCAGCCGAACGGTTGTAGGTGGAGGCTCGGAATGGCTCACTATGCCCAAACTGACCCTGCGTATGTATCACGATGCCAAGCTTGCCGAGGTGCTTGCTTGGGAAGGGCACAAGCGCTTGCGTCCGCGCTACGATTATCCTAATCAATCTATGTATCAAAGCGATGAGAAGTACCAGCTCAACCGATTTTTGGGGGAGTGGTTGAGTCTCTGCCTGGAGCAGGGACAGGCATCGGGTCTGCCATTGAGATTCAAATAGAACGCATCGACATTTGAATGGAATGTCGACTGGATCACATCAATATTCAGGTTTTACACTTCTTGGCCTCTGAATACCTCATTTTTCTGTTTTGATGCTGGTGCAGTAACTCCCTTGCGTATATTGTTGGTGATAACATCGCAATTGATTTGACGCTTCAGTCATCGTTCAAGCGGCCAAATTGTTGCAAGGTTAACCACAAAAATAACCCAACCAACTACTAAACCCGACTATCAAAGGATGAGAGCCGCCAGTGCGTCTGATTCAGATAACCGATTGCCATTTGGGTGCGCAGCAGAGCGAAACCCTCTTGGGGCTTAATACTGACCAGAGTCTTGATGACGTTTTACAGCTTATTAAGACGTCAGAACCCGGTTTTGATCATCTATTGTGCACCGGCGATGTTGCCAGCGAAGCCCACGCTGCGTGTTACCAGCGTTTTGAAAATACCATTCGTCGCTATTTCTCCCAGCCGTTAAGTTGGCTACCGGGCAATCACGATTCGGCCGAGTTGATGGCGCTGAATCAAGATCGCTTGGGTATTCAGAGCCGGCTGGTAGTACTGGGCAGTTGGCTGTTGGTCTTGTTGGACTCCAGTGTGCCCGGTCAGGTGTATGGCCAATTAGCTGCCAGCGAGTTGGATTTTCTTGAGCACGCACTGGAAAAATACCGCGATAAACATGTGATTGTCTGCTTGCACCATCAGCCGGTACAGGTGGGTAGTGCCTGGATTGATCAATACATAGTACGCAATGCTGAAGCATTATTTGGTCTGATAGACCTACATCCGCAAGTTAAAGTGGTGACCTGGGGGCATGTTCATCAGGAATTTCAGCAGCAGCGCAAAGGTGTGGCACTGTTGGCGACACCATCAACCTGCGTGCAATTTAAACCTGGTTGCGACAACTTTACGGTAGACACCCAAATGCCTGGCTATCGCTGGTTTGAGTTGAACGACAACGGCAGCTTTAGTACGGGAATTACGCGGGTTACCAATAAACAATACGTGATTGACTACAAATCTGCAGGCTATTAATTCCCGTGGCGTCACTGGTTTATATCCATGGGTTTTTAAGTTCTCCACTCTCTTTTAAGGCGCAGCAAACAGCCCAATGGCTCGCGCGCTACCATCCTGAAATCAATTTCTATTGTCCACAGCTGCCGCCTTACCCAGCCGAAACCCAAACTATACTGGAGGGATTAGTCGAGTCGCTTCTGCCTGGGCCAGTCTATTTAATGGGCAGTTCGCTGGGCGGATTTTGGGCAACCTGGCTCGCGGAAAAATATGATTTGCGCGCAGTCCTGATTAATCCGGCGGTGCGCCCGCAGGACTTTATGCCGGCCTATTTAGAGGTTGACCTGAAAAGTTATCACACCGATCATAGCTACCGCCTAACGGTGCAGCATATCGATGAAATTATTGCGGTCGATGTGCAACCCACGCGCCTGACTAATTATTGGCTGTTGGTGCAAACGGGTGATGAAACGCTCGATTATCGCCAAGCGGTAAAAAAATATGCAGGCTGCAAACAAACTATCGAAGCAGGGGGCGATCATGCGTTCCAGGGTTTTGAGCGTTTTTTTGCAGATTGCCTAAGCTTCTTTAATCACTAGGCCTTTATTGCATGGCCCAGCCTTATTTAAACCATTCGGTAAATTGAAAATAAAATGGCTAATTATTCCGCAGAAGATATTGAAGTACTCACGGGATTAGACCCGGTAAAAAAACGCCCCGGTATGTATACCGAAACGACGCGCCCAAATCACTTGGCGCAGGAAATTATCGACAACTCGGTGGATGAGGCACTCGCCGGCCACGCGAAAACCATTGATGTTATTTTGCATAAAGATCATTCCGTTACTGTCATTGACGATGGCCGCGGCATGCCGGTGGATATTCACCCTGAACAGGGCAAACCCGGTGTAGAAGTTATTTTGTGTACGCTCCATGCCGGTGGGAAATTCTCCAATAAAAATTACCAATTCTCCGGTGGTTTGCACGGTGTGGGGGTGTCGGTAGTAAACGCGCTGTCGGAAAAATTAATTGTTACCGTCAAGCGCGATGGCAATGTTTACCAAATGGGTTTTGCCAATGGCGATAAAGCCAGTGACCTGGAAATTATCGACACCTGCCCCAAGCGTCAGACTGGCACCAGTGTTCATTTTTTACCAAACCCCAGCTATTTTGATTCACCCAAATTTTCCGTAACGCGCATGCGCCATGTGCTGCGTGCCAAGGCGGTGTTGTGCCCTGGTTTGACGGTGACCTTTCTCGATGAATCGACGGGCGAAAAAGATGTTTGGTATTACGAAGATGGTTTAAAAGATTACCTTGCCGGTGCCACCCAGGAATGGTTAACCCTGCCAGAGCAACCTTTTGTGGGCGATTTCAGCGGTCAAACAGAAGCTGTGAGCTGGGCAGTGCAGTGGCTTATGGATGGCGGCGAATTGGTGCAGGAATCTTATGTGAACCTGATTCCCACCGCGCAGGGCGGCACCCATGTGAATGGTTTGCGCACAGGTTTGTTGGATGCACTGCGCGATTACTGTGAGTTCCGCAATTTAATTCCGCGTGGCATCAAACTCGCGCCGGAAGATTTGTGGAATGCCTGTTGTTATGTGCTCTCCTACAAACACGCCGACCCACAATTTTCCGGCCAAACCAAAGAGCGTTTAACCTCGCGTGAAGCGGCGGCGTTTGTCTCCGGTATTGCGAAAGATGCGTTTGCACTGTGGCTCAATCAGCACACAGAAGATGGCGATAAACTTGCAGAGTTTTGTATTAGCAATGCGCAAAAACGTGTGCGCGCCAGTAAAAAAATTGAGCGCAAACGTGTGACCCAGGGCCCGGCGTTGCCAGGCAAATTAGCCGACTGCTCCAGCGGCGACCCGGCTCGCAGTGAATTATTTTTGGTAGAGGGTGACTCGGCGGGTGGCTCAGCAAAACAAGCGCGCGACCGCGAATTCCAAGCCATCATGCCGCTGCGTGGAAAAATCCTGAATACTTGGGAAGTAGATTCCGGTGAGATTTTAGCGAGCCAGGAAGTGCACGATATTTCGGTCGCCATAGGTATGGACCCCGGCAGTGAAGATCTGAGCGAGCTGCGCTATCACAAAATTTGTATTCTGGCGGATGCCGACTCGGACGGTTTGCACATTGCTACCTTGTTGTGTGCACTCTTTGTAAAACATTTTCCGGTTTTGGTTCGTCGTGGTCATGTTTTTGTGGCTATGCCGCCGCTTTATCGCATCGATATTGGCAAAGAAGTTTATTACGCACTGGATGAAGGCGAAAAAAACGGCATTCTTAATCGCATTGCTGCAGAAAATAAAAAGGGCAAACCCAACGTTCAGCGTTTTAAAGGTTTGGGTGAGATGAACCCATTGCAGCTACGTGAAACTACCATGGCGCGCGATACCCGCCGCTTGGTACAGCTCACCATCGACGATGACGATGGCACGCATCAGGTAATGGATATGATGTTGGCGAAAAAGCGTGCGGGTGACCGTAAAAACTGGCTGGAGGAAAAAGGTAACCTGGCAGAAATTTCGGTCTAATCTGGATAATAAGAAAGTGCGTTTACCGGCTAGTCATCGTTCGAGCGGGCAGTTGCGCAGGGTGATTGCCTGTTCCTCCGCCAATAAGCTTCCCATGTTACAGGTAAGGTGTGCTGATTATTTAATTACGACTTGTTCATTACGCATTAGCCACCTTGGGGATAGATAACCCCAAAACTTCAGGTTGGAAGAATATTGGTTGCCAGTAGCCAATCGTGCTTAAACGGTTTATGAATTTGATCACAGGGATGATGCGCTTGTAACGTCTTGTAATTGACAGGCTCGCAGCTTCAAAAAATAGGTCTAGACTTGAGTGGTAGCACTAACCGTCTTGCTCAGGGATCTACTATGAAGAATAAATCGCATCTGTTCCTGCTGTCTACGCTCGTTTTATCCACTGTTACTCTCCAGGGCTGTGGGGGAAGTGATACTGAAAAGGCACCGCCGCCGAGCGGCCCTGAAGCCTATTCAGTCGGTACTCATCCACGTTTTGATCCTATTATTTCGGACTTACCCTTCAATACCGATCTCATATTCGCCGCTGCCGCGACCACCGATGGTACGGCGAATTTAGGCGCACCCACTGATCCTGTGCGCGCAACGGTAAACCAGTTGGACGGTTTTTCCACATCTGCCTTTTTTGATATTTTGATCAGTGGTGGTGTAAACCCCGCGAGTGCGGTGGCGTCCCAAACGGTATTTTTGATTGAGCTTAGTGCCACTGGTGATGCGCTGAATCCGGCCAACATCACAGGAATTACGGGTTTAGCCGACTACGATGTGCAGGTACTGTCCTTGGATGGTGGCACCAACAACACACTGCGCATCAGACCGCTCAAGCCCTTAAAACCTAAAACCAAATATTTGGTCGCTTTGACCAATGACTTGCGCGATAGCAGTAATGCGCCGCTTACCCGCTCCTGGACCTACAACGCCCTGCGCGACCCCAACTACACCACCCTAGAAGCCTTGGTGCCTGTTCGCAACGCTATTGTTGGTTGGGAGACATTGGCGAGTGGCTTCCTGGCCGCTGCTAGCGGTGGCGCGCTTAGTCCAGCGGCCGCTAAAGACAAACTGGTACTGACCTACACCTTCACCACCACCGACCCAACGGCACCGATGGTTGCTATGGCAGCGCCACGTGCGGCTATTGCTGGTTTGCAAATCAGTGCTGGTGTACCTCCTGCTACCGCCGTGGCCAATGTGTCGCAGCTGGACTCCTTGGGGTTGTTGTCCACACCCAAGGCGCGCAGTTTGGGTGTCTCGGCGTTAACGGGGATAGATTTCAATACCTTTAGCGCTCAACTCGCGGCGAATGTGGGCAAGCTGTATACCGGCTATATCAAGCTGCCGTATTACCAGACCTCTGCTGAAGGTTTAGCCTTTGGTGAATACCTGGAGCGCAGCTGGAAACCGGATTTAACCCTCGCAAGTGCTTTGGGTGTGACTGTGCCTATGGATGTGGATGGCAGTTACAACGTCACCTACCGCTATCCTTTTGCGGCGAAAACCAGTGACCAGTCAGTGCCGCTACAAGTCACCATGCCGCAAGACAGCTGGGTTCCCGGTTATGCGGGTGCCGCTAACTGCGGGCAGATTTACGCCGCCACCGGCTACCCCACGGTGATTTATGTACACGGTATTACCAGTGATCGCGCGTCGGTGCTGGCGCTCGGCCACACCCTGGCCAGCCGCTGCATCGCCACCGTCGCGATTGATTTACCCCTGCATGGCGTACCGGCCAACAGTGCGCTTGTTAATGTGCTGAACGTGGAGCGAAGCCAAGCGATTCCGTTTGGTGCGCTTTATGGCAGCAATGCTCCCAAAGAGCGTCACTTCAATGTCGCCGGTTCTGGTGGCGCACCAGCGCCAATGAATTTTGAAACCCCCGGTGCAACCGATGGTTCCGGTGCACAATTCATTAACCTCGGTTACCTCACCAATACCCGCGACAACAATCGCCAAGCGGTGATGGATTTGTTGAACCTCAATGCCAGCCTCAGCAATCTGAATGATGAAATGCGCGAAAGCCTGACTACCGGGTTGGATGTGAACCGTGTTTATGTGGTTGGTGCTTCGCTGGGCGGTATTTTGGGCAGTGTGTTCACCACGGTGAACCAGTTGGCCATAGCCGGCGATGCGCAAGTGGGCCTGACGGCGAACCTCAACCCCATCAGAGGCCTTATCACCAGTGGTGCCGGCACACAGGTGGCGCAAATTCTGGTGAACTCAGCCACCTTTGCACCGGTTATCAACGGTGGTTTAGGCGCGAGCGGGGTGATGGTGGGCACCACCAATTACGAGCGCTTTATGTATGCCGCACAAAGCGCAGTGGATACCGGTGACCCGGTTAACTACATGCGAACCCTGGCACGCTTGGGAGTGCCGGTGTTGGTGCAGCAGATTAATAATGATGCGGTCATTCCCAATAGTGCCAGCGTTGCGCCCTTGGCTGGAACCCAGGCAATGGCATCGCTGCTGGGCACTACCCAGCTGGGGCTTGGGGCAACCCAGTTAGGCCGGGGTTATGTAAAACACACGGCGGGCGGCCATTCATCTTTGCTGCGACCTGAAGGTGGAGCGCCACAGGTGACCGCTGAGTTGCAAACCCAAGTGGTAACTTTTGTATTGAACAATGGCAATGTTTCTGTGGGTGGTGGTGCGCCGGGCAATATTGAATTGCCCGCTAATTAAACCAGTGCGGTTCAAGTTAATTTTCTTTTTATCTGTTTGATTGTAAACCCCGGCATGCCGGGGTTTATTTTTTCCCGACCTGTTTAAGCACAGGGTGTTTATGAATCTGGTTTAACCCATTCATTGATTAGCTTTATAAAAGTGGCGCACTAACTGCTACACGATAGGAGTGGCAATTTCAGGTAAACTGCCGGCCTTTTTGCTGCCTCGTTCTATTGATGAGTAACTCTTATGACACCACGCAATTATCTTTACCTGCTAGAAAAATACGACGAATACCAAGCGCAAATTGAACGTCTATTGGAATCTATTGTGACGTCGCTGGCGCCAGCAAAAATGGATACATCCCACGAGCATTTAAATTCTGTAGTAAAGCGTCTGCATGAATCCTATCCCTTTGTTGAGCTGCTCTATTGCATTGATGACAAAGGCGTACAAATTACTGAATCTGCCGCGTCTCCCACAGTGCCAGATCCAAAACGGCGCGAGCCGGGTTTGGGTTCAAACCGCAGCAATCGGGTGTATTACACCCGTGCCAGTGAAAACGTAGCAGCCGCCACAGTTACCCAGCCCTACCTTTCCAGCGCTACTCATCAATTGGCAATTTCAGCGGTGCAGCGTTTTACCGATAACAAGGGTGAAACCTGTTATTTGGTGATTAATTTTAATTTGGAAAAACTCATCACTTTTTTAAATGGCGATAGCTTGCGCCGTGTGGTGCACCCGTTTTTTCAAGTAGTCTACGGCATCATCGGTGTGATGTTGGTGCTGGTCTCGGCGCTGTTGTTGTTCTCGGCGGGCAGTTCCCTGTTTGATATGGTCTATGAGCACACTAATACCGCAACTCAGGCGTTCCAGTCGGTGATTTTAGTGACCCTGGGCTTGGCGATTTTTGATTTGGGCAAAACGATTTTGGAAGAAGAGGTGTTACTGCACAAAGACATCCATCACACAGGTTCAACCCGTCGCACTATCAGCCGGTTTATGTCGGCGATTGTGATTGCCGTGTCCATTGAATCCCTGTTGCTGATGTTCAAATCGCTGCTGGGCGATGCAACCCATCTCAACTCCGCCGTCTTTATGTTGGTGGCTGCAGTGGCGTTATTAGTCGGCTTGGGCGCCTACCTGCGCCTCACCAAAGATCAGGAATAATTCCCCAACGGAACCCCTCCCTGACCCTCCCCTTCAAAAGGAGAGGGAATCCAACTCCTCCCCCTGACAAGGGGAGGCTGGGAGGGGGTTAACTCCACCTTGATGAGGGGAGGAGGGCAACTCAGGCAGGAAATACTTATGTCCACCAAAAACAAAAGCGCGTTTGTCTGCAATGAATGCGGCTCCGATTACAAAAAATGGCAAGGGCAGTGTACCGACTGCGGTGCATGGAACAGTTTGAGTGAAGTTCGCTTGGGGCCAACCCCCGCTAATCGTGCGGCAAAATTTGAAGGTTATGCCGGCGGTGCCTCGGGCAACAAAATCCAAACCCTCGCAGAAATTGCACTCAACGAAGTGCCACGTTTTAGCAGTGGTACGGGTGAGTTTGATCGCGTGCTCGGCGGTGGTTTTGTTCCCGGCTCTGTGGTGTTAATTGGCGGCAACCCCGGCGCCGGTAAATCCACCTTGCTGCTGCAAACCCTGTGCAATTTGGCGCGTACTATGCCGGCCTTGTACATCACGGGTGAAGAATCCCTGCAACAGGTGGCGATGCGCGCCCAGCGGCTGGGGCTACCGACCGATCAACTGCAAATGCTCAGTGAAACCAGCGTGGAAGCCATTTGCGCCATCGCCCAACAAGTCACACCCAAAGTCATGGTGATCGACTCGATTCAGGTGATGCACATGGAGGATATTGCTTCCGCGCCCGGTTCCGTGTCACAGGTGCGCGAGAGCGCTGCCTACCTCACGCGCTTTGCCAAACAAACTGGCACCGTATTAATTCTGGTGGGCCATGTCACTAAAGACGGTTCGCTCGCCGGCCCCAAGGTGCTGGAGCACATGATCGACTGTTCCATCTTGTTGGAGGGCGATAACGATTCGCGCTTTCGCACCCTGCGCGGCAATAAAAACCGCTTTGGTGCAGTTAACGAGCTGGGGGTATTTGCCATGACCGAGCAGGGTATGCGCGAAGTGAGCAACCCCTCGGCGATATTTTTACAGCGCGCCGAAGATGCCGCTTCCGGCTCGGTGGTGATGGTGATGTGGGAGGGCACACGCCCGCTCTTGATAGAAATTCAAGCGCTGGTGGACGACAGTCACCTGGGTAACCCGCGTCGTGTTGCCGTGGGTATGGATCAGAATCGCCTGGCTATGTTACTTGCGGTATTGCACCGTCACGGTGGCATTATGGTGGGCGATCAGGACGTGTTTGTGAACGTGGTTGGCGGTGTGAAAGTCATGGAAACCAGCGCCGATTTGGCGCTGCTACTGGCGGTGGTGTCCAGCTTTCGCGACAAGGTATTACCGCAGGATTTAATTGTATTTGGCGAAGTGGGTTTGTCCGGCGAAATTCGCCCGGTGCCCAGCGGTCATGAGCGCTTGCGCGAGGCCGCCAAACACGGGTTTAAGCGCGCCATAGTGCCTTTTGCCAATGCCCCGCGCGACAAACAGTTGGGTATAGAAGTGGTTGCGGTTAAAAATTTACAGGAAGCCCTCAACGCGCTCTAACCACCAACAAGGGCTGTTTGGCAGCTAGTGATTTTGAGGGACTTGGTTGTGCTGGGGGGATTTGCCTGCGCTATCCCTATTGGTTTTCAACCAGCATCAACAACTCATACAGCAGGGTTTTATCTACCGGTGTATCCGGCTGGAACTCAAAGCCCAGAATATGTTCGCGCACATGGACAATGCGCCCGTGTATATCCAGGCGTTTTTTGTTGGATGCCACCAGGTTTAGATTTTCCACATCGACATGCACGCGCAGCGCATCTCCCTTTTGCAATAAATGCTCATCCAACAGCGCAAGGCGTGCACCATTTTCAGATAGATCCAGTACATGGGCTTCCCAGGTTTTGGTGGAATATTGCAGCTCGGCGTAAGCGCGCAGCGGGAAACGCGGATGGCGGCGTTTATCCTCTGGCATGGTGTTGTCTTGATTCACATCATTGCTCATGGTGGGGTTCCTTCAAGTCAAAGTAGAGGGTGACAGTGGGAATTAATAATCGCTAATTAATTCCGATAGCTCGCGCTCTGCAGCCGCGGCGTCACCCAAATTCAGTTCGATCAGACGGCGCAGGTGGCTAACGCTGTCGATATCAATCGAACTGCAGACTAACCCTGTCTGCTGATGATGTTGATGCGCTACTGTGACCGACATGGCGATGCAGGTATTGTCGGACAGTAAAATTTTCACTAGAACCGGATCTTTGACAGAAACTTCAGGCGGTAGTTTTTGTTGCAATAACAAACCTTTGAGCGAGATATCCAACAAGCTGGCGCGCCAATGGAATTCCCCCTGTGCTAATTCAACATGGGCATCAAATAAAATTCGACTAAATTTGCGGCGCTCACTGGCAGACGCGCCACTGGAGGACGAAGAGGTGGTGTTGGTGTCGGACATAAATACTCATATTTCAATGCGTGGACATGCCCTAGAGTTTAGCTGCCAACGGCCAAATCGCCATTTTTTGGCTGGCTCAATTGTTAATTTCTGTACTCACTTGTGGCGCCCCACCTATAATTTCGACACTCTTGATGAACACCGGCTAACGGATTGATTTTATGACTGAATTTCGCATTGGCATCGACTTGGGTGGCACCAAAACTGAAGTGATTCTACTCAACGGCGATAGCCGGGAACTGTTCCGCACGCGAATTCCGACAGTGCGCGATGATTACCCAGCGACCTTGCGCGATATCGCCGGTTTGGTGGCGCAGGCGGAAGCGGCTGCCGGCCAAACTCATTTACCGGTTGGTATAGGTATTCCCGGTACTGTTTCGCGCAAAACCGGGTTTGTGAAAAATGCCAATTCCACCTGGCTCAATGGCAAGCCTTTCCAAAAAGATTTGTCCGCCTTTTTGCAGCGCGATGTAAAGGTGACTAACGATGCTAATTGCCTTGCCGTTTCCGAGGCCACCGATGGCGCCGGACGCGGTTATGAATTGGTGTTTGCCGGTATTTTGGGAACGGGTTGCGGTGCTGGCCTTGCCTACAAGGGCGCTCCCTTGGTGGGGCCTAATGGTGTTGCCGGTGAGTGGGGCCATAACCCGCTGCCCTGGGCGAGCGATGCAACATTAAATGCGCGCCCCTGTTATTGCGGTAAAGCCGGCTGCATGGAAACTTTTTTGTCGGGAACGGGGTTGTGTCGCTCTTATGAATTTGCCGCGGGTGAAAAAATCAAAGGCCATGAGATTGTTGCGCGAGCATTAAATGGTGAATTGACTGCGCAACAAGTATTGGAAAATTATTACGATCAACTGGCACGCGGTCTGGCTAGCATCATCAATAGTCTCGATCCGGACGTTATTGTGCTGGGTGGCGGCGCATCCAATATCGCGGCAATTTACACCGAGCTGCCCAAACGTTTGCCCCGCTATGTGTTTGGCGGTGAGTGCGACACACCCATAGTGCCAGCGGTTCATGGCGACTCCAGCGGCGTGCGCGGCGCTGCCTGGTTGAATCCACTTTGATGCGCCTGTTTTCAATCTGTGTTGTCGGGTTGATAAAAAAGCCCAGCGTGATGGCGCTGGGTTTTTTATTTTTTGCTTTATCCGCTGCAGCACATGCGCAGGCCGTACCTGAGCGCATCGCCTCTCTTAATATTTGCATCGATCAGTTACTGTGGGAATTAGTACCGCAGGAGCGTTTGGTGTCCATCAGTTATCTCACGGCCGATCCCATCTGGTCGCCCATTGCCGAACAAGTAAAAACTCTGTCGTTGAATCACGGTCTAGCAGAAGAAATTGTCCCGCTGAAACCCGATATTATTTTGGCGGGTGAGTTTGATGCGCCCAATGCGATTGAATTGTTAAAAAAATTGGATCAACGCGTAGAGCGTTTACCCTTACCGCGCACCTTGGCGGATATTAATAGCCAAATTTTCCAGTTGGCAGACTTGGTGGGAGCCGGTGAAAAAGCGCAGCTGATGGTGAATAAGATTAATCGCCAAATTAGTGCGCTACAGGCCTTAAACACGGGCAGTGAACCGCTCACCGCCTTTTGGTATTCCGCCAATGGTGTGGTCATTGGCGCTGGTACTTTGGAACACGAACTAATGCAGCTTGCCGGCTTGCGCAATTTGGCTGCAGAGCGCGGCATGTATGGTTTTAACCAGCTGGATTTGGAATTGTTGCTCAGCGCCAAACCGCACATCTTGATTGTAGAAGAAAGTCAGGATCGCTCGTTTTCGTTAGCGCGCGAATATCTTTCCCATCCGGCGTTGGCGAATACTGATTTTAAAATAGTGCGATTGCCGGCAGGCTTATCCGGTTGTGCAGCATCGGTTATTGGTGATGTGGCCGGTGTGCTCCAACAAGAGTTGGCAAAATAAATTACAAGAGGTTTTTCCAAGGGTGAATTTGCGAACACATCTTTCGTTTCCACTATTGTGTGGCCTGCTGCTTATCGCGCTGGTGGCAGCTGCAGTGCTTGCGCTCAATACCGGCCTTGCTGATATTTCGGTAGTGGCAGGGCTGCGGGATTTTTTTAATGGTGATGCCACACTGGCGGCGAATGTCATTGGGCAGATTCGTTTGCCGCGTTTAATTCTCGCGCTGGTTATTGGGGCAACCCTCGGTATGAGCGGCGCTGCTATGCAAGGTTTGCTGCGCAACCCGCTCGCCGATCCGGGCGTATTGGGGGTGAGCAGTGGTGCCGCCTTTGGTGCAATTTGTACGCTCTATTTTGGCGTTGCCGCCAGCGCTTGGTATTGGTTGCCGGGTGCCGCGATTGTTGGTGCGTTGTTTACCTTATTCATGGTGTATGTGTTAGCTGGGTTACACGGCAGCATGCTCGCATTAATTCTTGCGGGCACGGCGATGAGTTCGATTATGGTGGCGCTAATCGCCGTGACGTTAAATTTTGCGCCCAGTTTGTACGCCATGCAGGAAATTGTTTTTTGGCTGTTAGGTTCACTGGCCAATCGCCATTTTGACCATGTGAGTATCGCACTGCCATTGGCCGCGATTGGCTGGGTGATGATGCTCAGCCGCAGCCGTTTTTTAGATGCGCTCAGTCTGGGCGAAGACAGTGCGCGCTCCCTGGGCTTTAATAATCATCGCGAGCGCGGCATTTTATTGTTGGGTATTTCCATTGCAGTGGGTGCCTGTGTGGCAGTGAGTGGTGCGATTGGTTTTATCGGTTTGGTGATTCCACATTTACTGCGCCCGTTTGTGGGTTATCGCCCCGGGCGCTTAATGCTGGCCAGTGCATTGGGTGGTGCCTTGTTATTGGTGCTCGCGGATATTTTGGTGCGCCAGTTCGATAGCGCCCGTGAATTAAAAATTGGTGTGGTTACCTCGTTAATAGGTGCTCCGTTTTTTTTATTTTTAATTTTAAAAACCCGTTCTCGCTGGGCTTGATATGACTTCACTGTTAAGTGCAAAAAATATTTCATTTGCCCGCGATGGCAACTCCATTCTTGAACAATGCAGTGCCAGTATCGGCGCAGGGGAATTTGTGGGGTTAATCGGCCCCAATGGAGCGGGTAAAAGTTCGCTGTTGCGGATCATGGCGGGTTTGCAGTCGCCTGATTCAGGCGCAATAGATTTAGCGCTAAATGGCACTGGCACACTACAGGCTTTAGCGACTATTGCTGCACGCGAGCGCGCACAAACACTGGCCTATTTGCCACAGCAAGAAATTCCTGCCTGGCCCTTGCAGGTTGAGCATTTGGTGGGACTTGGGCGCGCGCCTTGGCACAAACCGATGAGTGGTAAATCCGCGCGTGATAAACAGGCAATTGAACATGCGCTGTATATCACCGAGCTACAAACCTTGCGCCATCGAATAGTCACTACTCTCTCGGGTGGGGAGTTGCAGCGTGCGTTGCTTGCACGGGTATTTGCGGGCGAGCCTAACATTATTTTGGCCGATGAACCTATCGCCGCGCTGGATCCCTACCATCAACTGCATGTTATGGAATTGCTGGCCGAACATGCGCAGCAGGGCGGTGCGGTATTTGCGGCCTTGCACGATTTAAGTTTGGCAGCGCGGTTTTGTTCGCGGCTGGTATTAATGCATCACGGAAAAATTCTGGCCGATGGTGAACCAATTCAGGTGCTGACCAATGAAAATCTGCAGCAGGTGTATGGCATTAGTGCCTATGTGGATTGCCGTGAAGACGGTGTTGTTATCATTCCCCGCAAACGGGTGGTTTAAATGAAAGCAAATCTTTTCAGGTGGATGGTAAATGCCTGGCCGCCCTTATTTTTTGCCGGCATTAAAGTCACTTATCTCGCAGCAGATTACCGCGAAGCGCGCGTTACCCTGAAATTGCGCTGGTACAACCGCAATTATGTAGGGGTGCAATACGGCGGTAGTTTGATGTCCATGACCGACCCTTGGTACATGCTGTTGCTGATGCATAGTTTGGGTAAGGATTATTTTGTATGGGACAAACACGCCGAGATTGATTTTATCGCCCCCGGTAAAACCCACGTGTATGCACAGTTTAAAATTACTGACGAAATACTCGCCGATATTCGCGCCAAAACAGCCAGTGGCGAAAAATATGTTCCCGAATTCAGCGTGGATATTCTGGATGAGCACAACAAACTTGTCGCCCGTGTTAAACGCCGTGTGTATATCAAATTAAAACCGCGCGCGCGGGGCAATTAAACAAAAATCCGCCTTCCAACTTTTGTGGTACAGCTTATGTTAAATGTTGCGCTCTGTTCTTACGGTATGTCGGGCAAGGTTTTTCACGCGCCGCTCATTAGCGCCGAACCCAATTTGCATTTGCACAGCATTTTGCAGCGCGGTGAACCCAGCGCTTTGCTGGATTACCCGGCCGTACAGATTGTTAAAACCTTTGAAGAAATTATCGCCAACCCGGAGATTGATTTGGTAGTGGTGAATACCCCCAATGAATTGCATTACCCCATGGCGAAAGCGGCATTAGTTGCGGGTAAACATGTGGTGGTGGAAAAACCCTTTACCCTGAGTTTGCAAGAGGGCAGGGAATTAATCGCGCTGGCACAGACACAGCAAAAAGTGCTTTCGGTGTTTCAAAACAAACGTTTGGAAAGCGATCATCTGGATGCACAACGGATTATCCACTCCGGCCTGCTTGGGCGCATTGTTGAAGTGGAGTGGCATTACGATCGTTATCGCACCAATATCACTCACAAAAAATGGAAAGAGGACAAATTGCCCGGCTCCGGCACCTGGTTTGATTTGGGAATTCACATGGTGGATTCCATGCTGTGTTTGTTCGGCAAACCCCAAGCTGTCTACGCCGATATGCGCAGCCTGCGCCGCGCTGAAGCTGCTACCGATTATTTTACTGTGTGTTTTCACTACGCCGATATGCGGGTACTGCTGCGCTCCAATACTTACGTGAGTGAAAAAGGCGCAACGGTTACTATTCATGGCGATAAGGGTTCCTTCTTAAAATTCGGGCAGGACGTGCAAGAAGCACAATTAATGCGCGGCACTTTGCCGGGCATGCAAGGTTGGGCGCAACCGGGTGAAGATAATTATGCGGTTGTTCACCACCACAATGGCGCTGAAAGCAAACGTGAAATCACTGCTGGCCAGCGCGGTTGCTATGAACAGTATTATCAAAACATTAGCGCCGCTATTCAGGGCGCGGCGCCGCTCGCGTTTTTGCCTGAGCAATCCTTGTTGGGTGTTGAGTTGCTATTAGCGGCTGAGCAAAGCGCTGCAACAGGAACGCTGATCCGATTGGATTAACATTGTTTAGATATCGACTTTTTTCAGGAACTCTATGAGTGCAAGTCTTGCGGGAAACGCCAATCGGTTTGTGTTGTTCAGTGTGTTTTTTTCTGCGCGCGCCTATTACCCGGTGCTGGCGATTTTATTTATCGACCTGGGCTTAACACTCGATCAATTTGTGATGCTCAATTTACTCTGGGCACTCACCATTTTTTTATTTGAAGTGCCCTCTGGTGCACTGGCAGATACCATCGGGCGGCGCCGCTTGTTAATTGCAGCATCGGTGCTAATGATTATCGAAATGCTCTGCCTGTTATTTGCCCCGCGCGATGCAGGCATCTTGCTGCTGGTGTTTTGCATAAT
Organism: Cellvibrio fontiphilus; assembly: GCF_042646205.1. Taxonomy (NCBI): domain Bacteria; kingdom Pseudomonadati; phylum Pseudomonadota; class Gammaproteobacteria; order Cellvibrionales; family Cellvibrionaceae; genus Cellvibrio; species Cellvibrio fontiphilus. The sequence goes on from NZ_JBHRTF010000016.1 coordinate 30,274, forward strand.
CAACCGTATTTGTTCTGGCCTGTCGGAGGCCTGTGCCAGTGGTGCCGATGAAGCGCTGGCCTATGATTCGCTGCCCGAACATCAGCGCGCCCAAACCTGGGATCACCTGCTCGCCAAAGTCATGCGCTGGCGCTCGCTCGGTTATGTGGTGGCGATGATTTTGGGCGGTTTACTCTACGATGCGCGCGCCGTGAATCTGTTATTGCCTGAGGTTTGGCATATAGAAACGACAACCGCACAGCGGCTTCCCGTGATCCTGGTGTTGTTGCAAGCGGTGGTGTGTTTGTTCATTACCCTGCGCATGGTGGAGCCGCCCCATGCAACGGCCGCTTCACCACTGGCGCATGCATTTAGGCTCACACTGAGCACCGCTCGCTGGGTGTTGACTAACCCTAAAACGCTGGTGGTGATTGTGGTGGGGGTGCTGCTGGATTCCATAGTGCGCAATTTTGCGACCATCACCAGCAGCTACTATCGCCTGATTGAATTACCTGAATGGAGTTATGGTTTTTTGGGTGCTGCCTCAGGGGTATTGGGCTGGTTTGTGCCGGGCATCGCCAAGCGTTTGAACGCGCGTTTTTCCATGCTCGGCAATTTAGCTTTGATTGCGCTGCTCACCCTGATGGGCCTGCTCGCCTTGGTGCCCGCTTGGCCGGTTTATGGGCTGATTCCCGCCTTATTGTTAATGGCGACTATGGGGTTATTGAGTTTTACCGTGAGCAGAGTCTTGCACCAGGAAGCTGACTCAGCGCGCCGCGCTACCGTTTTGTCGGTAAAAGGGCTGATTTTTAATTTGGGTTATGGCTTGTTCAGTGTTGGATTTGCATCGCTGTTGGCAGTACTACCTGACTCACCTGAAGGCATTGCGCTGCGCAATGCGCTCCTGTGGCAGATTCCCTTCTTTGTATTGTTGGCAGGTGGCTTATTGGTCTGGGCGTTTTACCAGCTTAAACCCCGGCAATTGAAGTCGCGATAAACGGGATAATTTGCGGTTGGTTTAAGTCGGGCTTTTGGCGTCAAAAATTTTATTATGTCGGATAAATTTACATTCATGATGATATACGCGCCACTTGATAACTAAAAATGTTATTGAAATCACGCTATTAGGCCAAAATTTTATTTTGGCACACTGTGTGCTTTAAATTCAAAAAATGTGTGCTCTATCACACTTTGCTAATTCAAACCTAAAGGAGACCGCCGTGTTGCAGTCATTGATCAAATCTGGAGTTGTAGTTGTTGTAGCAAGCCTGTGGAGCATGGTGGCGTCTGCTGGCACCATCACCTGTGGTAACCAATACCGTACCGCCACGCTGACCTCGGCAGAGTTGTGTGGGATTGGTTCGGGCAATACCAAAGAATCTGATATCGAGAGTTACTTCGGCGGCGATTGGGTTCATTTGGGTGGAATTGCAGGTTCAGACGGTACTGCGGGTACATTGGTCAACGGTTATTTGACCTTGACCTTGCTCAATGGTGTTTGGGGAAGTCCTGGTCCAATCTCTGGTACTTGGGCTATCGATAGCAGCTTCTGGACTGTATACGGTAAAGCCGCGCTATCTATCCATGTTGGAAACGGAAAATACGACCCTGATCATTTTGCTTGGTATATCAGCGAAGGTAACACTTCAGGCACCTGGTCTTACCAGCACATGCCAAAAGGTGGTGGCGGTGGTTTGTCCAATATGCACTTGTGGGGTTCAGGCGAGCCTGCGGTTCAAGTGTCTGAGCCAAACCTTGCTCTGCTGTTAATACTGGGTCTGCTGTCTATGTTTGTGGCTCGTCGTCGCGTTTAATTAAGTTTTCACGCTACGCAAAACCGCAGCTCTGGCTGCGGTTTTTTTTGCGCTGCGTTTGGGGTTAGCGGCGGGAATTAAGCAGGCGGTTAGTAAGATAAGTGCTGATACACCAGAATATAATCAGCAGTGCCACCAGCAGCAGGGCGATAAACGCAAAAATATCCGGCGCTTTCATCAAGGTGGTCATCAGCGAATCTTCGTAATAAAAAAACCACTGGTGCCCCTCGGGAAATACTTGCACATGCAGCCAATAAAAAACGGCGGTAGGGCCAATCAGCATCACCACTGCTGCTGCCACCACTGCACCTATTAAAAAGCCCAACAGTACTTTTTTGGTTGTCGGTGGCAGGTATTTTTTCCAGCGCGCCAGACCAATCATGCCCAGCCATAGCACCAGGCTGATCAGGCCGAGCAGGTAAAATCTATCGATTAAATTGGCCACATCCTGCAGGTGGACAATTTCAGCCTCGTGCATAAGTGGTGTGTGCTGGCCGTTTGCCAACCCATAGTGAATGGCCCCCAACCCCTTGCCGCTGTTTTGTACGGCATCGCTTATCTCGCCAAAAAGTCGCCAGTGTTCCTCGCTGCTGGTGAACTCAAAGTCGTCTTTAAAACGATTTTGCGGCGCGAACTCAGCAATGTGCTGGTCAAGCCCCAGTAGCTGATAACCAAGGGGGTAGGCGAAGTGAAATTGCGCGAGCAAGTGCCAGCTGAGCAGCGCGAGGCTGATTAACTGGCAAGTAAAAAACACCGGCCAAAAAACTGTCTGCCGCCAATTGCCCGGCAAGCTTGCGGTGTCGGTTTTTCTTACATTGTGTTCTGCGCGCTTTTTCACTGTGGGTTCCTGGCTCTTTACCTGTTAAACCAGCAACTGCTCAAGTGTGCGCTCATAGATCGCGGTCAGTGTATTCAGGTCATCGGCGCTAATACATTCGTTTACTTTGTGGATGGTGGCGTTAATCGGCCCCAGCTCCACAACCTGGGCACCCGTTGGTGCGATAAAACGCCCGTCAGAGGTTCCACCGGAGGTCGATAACTCGGTATCCAGCCCGGTTTCGGTTTTGATTGCACTCACTACCGCATTGACCAGGTCGCCGCGTGGTGTGAGAAAGGGCTGGCCGCTCAAGACCCACTGCAGGTCGTAGGTGAGTTGGTGTTTATTGAGTATTGTCTCGGTGCGCTCGCGCAAGAGTTGATCGGTCACTTCGGTGGAGAAGCGGAAATTAAAAATCACTTCTACTTCGCCGGGAATCACATTGGTCGCGCCAGTGCCGCCGTTGATGTTGGAGACTTGAAAACTGGTTGCCGGGAAAAACTCATTGCCGTTATCCCAGTGCGCTGCTGTCAGCTCAGCCAGAGCCGGTGCCAGCTTATGGATAGGGTTGTCGGCAAGGTGAGGGTAGGCGACGTGGCCTTGAATGCCTTTCACTTTCAAAATACCGCCCAGCGAACCGCGGCGACCATTTTTAATCACATCGCCCACCTGCTTGGTGCTGGAAGGTTCACCCACAATGCACCAGGTGATTTTGGTGTGGTGCGCCTCCAGCCACTCCACCACTTTCACTGTGCCATTAATGGAGGGGCCTTCTTCGTCACTGGTAATTAAAAACGCAATGCGCCCTTGGTGATTGGGGTGCTTGGCGACAAAATTTTCACAGGCGACCACCATCGCGGCGAGTGAGCCTTTCATATCGGCGGCGCCGCGCCCATGCAACATGCCATCGATAATTTTTGGTTCAAACGGCGGGTTGTTCCAATTGGCTTCCGGGCCAGTGGGCACTACATCGGTGTGGCCGGCAAACGCGAGAATCGGGCCGTCATTGCCGCGAATACACCAAAAATTATCCACCTCGCCAAAACGCAAGCGCTCGGTGCTAAATCCAATCGCTTCCAAGCGGCGAATCATCATTTCCTGACAGCCATCGTCCTCGGGGGTTACCGAGCGGCAGCGAATTAAATCGGTGGCAAGTTGCAAGGTGGGAGTGAGCACAGCAGTCATGGCAAATTCCAAAAGGCGTAAAAATAGAAAGATGGCGCAAGCAAGCAAATAGCGCCTAAGCAACTATGACTGGCAGCGCAGTAATGGCGGGATTCTACAGGTTTGCCGCGAGTGGCTCTAGCAATTGGGCGCTATAGGCAGAGAGAAAAAAGCCCCTTGGGAAGGGGCTAACAAAACAAGAAGCTGATGTTAATGGCTATTAATATCGATGCGTTTACTTTCGCTAGGCGGTAATGCTTTGCGTGGAATAGTCACTTCCAACAAACCGTTTTTCATTGAGGCTTTTATTTCTTCCTGATTGCAATCCTCCGGCAAGGTGAGCAAACGCTGGAAGCTGCCAAAGGAGCGCTCCATACGATAGTAATGTTTATCGCTGGATTCGCTCTCGGCTTTTTTCTCGCCGCGAATGGTCAGCACGCCTTTGTTAATTTCCAGGCTGATATCCTTTTCAGTCAGGCCCGGTGCTTCCAGACTGATGTGGTAAGCCTTGTCATCGCTGGCAACATTTAATTTGGCTTGAAAATTGGTGATATTAAACAAGCCATCTTTGGGCCAGCGGCTGTTAAGTGAGGGCAAATTAAAATCGCGGAAGGTTGAATCAAACAAGCGATCAATTTCCCGCTGTAGCCGCACCATAGGGTGGCTATCAGTGCCGCTATTTTTATCATCGCTGGTTGTATTGATGGCGCCGGATGTTTGTTGCCCGGCATCTTCATGTTTAAACCAGTTCCAAGGGTTGAGTTGTGATCTGTTCATAAACACCTCCATTGTTAAGGGTCAGTAACAGCCTAGCGCTATTTGATTCCCACTTTTTTGTGTTGGATCAATAAGCGCGGTTAATGTTTAGCTGGGTATCCTGTTCATAAGTTCAAGGCTTATGGATTTTGTTTCAGCTGGTTTTTTTAAATTGATTTTTTATTTCAAATTAATTTTTTATAAAGACGAGGGCTGAAATAAATCGAATTTATCAATATTTATTTGTCTGTAGATTATTAATAAAGGTGCCGCTGAACCCCGGTGTCAGGATAGATCAGCCAAATAGATTAAATTTTTTAATTAGCATCCTTGAACTTTATTTATGCCGTCCCTATCTAAGGCGGCAGCTTCGTTGGCTACGATTGTTTTGTGGGGCTAATCCCGTTACTGAGGAAAAAACAATGTATAACGCGAACCTTATTGTTAACGCGAATTCTGTCCATAACCCGATTAATCAATTCCCTTCCCGAATTTTTGTGCGCGCCTCGCGCCCACCACCCGCTGCTCGCCAGAGTTAACGCAGGGGTTCTCCCTTACATTTTATTGACTGATTTTTTCTGATTAATTTCGTCCATTAATCTGGAGGCTTTTATGCTGGCAGTGTCAAAACTCAAGCGAGCCTACGGCGATTTTGTGGCGGCCGATGAGGTCAGTTTTACAATCGCCAAGGGTGAGATTGTGGGGTTACTGGGCCACAACGGCGCCGGTAAAACCACGGTGATGAAAATGTTAAGCGGCTACCTGGAACCCAGTGCCGGCAGCATTCAATTTCAAGGTTTAGCCTTGCAGGAGCATTTAAAAACTCTGCAACAAAAAATCGGCTACCTGCCGGAAAACTTGCCCATTTACCCCGAGCTTTCCGTGGCGGCCTATTTGGATTACGCCGCTGAACTCAAGGGTTTGCGCGGCGAAGAAAAGCAGCGCGAAATTAAGCGCGTGATTGAAGCAACTGACATTAACAATAAATTGCTGGCACCCATTGCGAGTTTGTCGCGCGGTTACAAGCAGCGTGTTGGCGTGGCGCAAGCCTTACTCGGTCGCCCGGCACTATTAATTCTGGATGAACCCACCAACGGCCTTGACCCGCAACAAACTCTGCAAATGCGCGAGTTGATTCGCAGCATTGCCAAAGAGGCGACAGTTATTTTATCCACCCACATTATGCAAGAGGTGGATGCACTCTGTGATCGCGTACTCATGATGCGCGCCGGCCGTTTAGTGTTGGATGAAAAGCTGGCGGATTTACGTCGCGCTCGCTCACTCTTGCTAACCACCAACAAACCCGCCGCCGATATTCAGCAGGCGCTCAACCAACTGACCGGCGTAAAAGCCGTGGATATTCTTGGCAAGGCCAATGATGGTGAACAGCTGCGCATTCAATTAGGCGATGCAGCCAATGTACACAACACCGCTGCAGCGGTTGCGCGGGCAGTGCTGCAGGCCAATGCCGAGTTGTATCAGTTGCAGCCGGAAGTGCGCGATTTGGAAAGCCTATTCCGCGACCTTAATAACGCTGAAGCCAGTAAACACCATGTGCCGGAGGTGAATCGTGCAGCCTAATCATTCCATGGTACAAATTGCCAAAAAAGAAATTGGATTATTTTTTTCATCGCCCATCGCCTATTTATTTTTAGCCGCGTTTGCAGCGGTGAGTCTGTTTGCGTTTTTCTGGGGCGAAGCATTTTTTGCACGCAATATTGCTGATGTGCGTCCATTGTTTGAGTGGATGCCGCTGTTGCTGATTTTTTTGTGCAGCACACTCACCATGCGCTTGTGGAGTGAAGAGCGCCGCACCGGAACGTTAGAACATGTGCTCACCCAACCCGTGCCGCTTTGGCATTTTGTGGTGGGCAAATTTTTAGGTTGTTTAATGTTATTGGTTATTGCCTTGGCGATCACTTTGCCGCTGCCTATTACCGTAGCATTGCTCGGTGATTTGGATTGGGGTCCTGTGTTTGCCGGTTATTTGGCAACCTTACTCTTGGGCGCTGCTTATCTAAGTATTGGTTTGTTTGTATCGGCGCGCAGCGATAACCAAATTGTTAGTTTGATTAGTTCGGTTGCGCTGTGCGGCGTGTTTTATTTATTAGGTAGCTCTGCCATCACCAATTTTATGGGCACCAGTGCTGCAGAGTATTTACGTTTACTGGCCACCGGCGCGCGCTTTGATTCCATTGCCCGCGGGGTAATTGATCTGCGCGATTTGTATTTTTATATCAGCCTGATGTTGGTATTCCTCGCGCTCAATACCTATGCGCTGGAGCGCGAGCGCTGGGCCGCTACCGGCAATAAAATCCATCACGGTCGCTGGCGCAGCATTACCGCGCTGTTATTGGTAAACGCCCTGGGTGCAAATTTGTGGCTGGGGCAAATCAACAATTTGCGTATCGACACCACTCGCGGCAATCAGTATTCCATTTCATCTGCCACTGAGCACTATTTACAGCTGCTGCAAGAGCCGCTGTTATTGCGCGGCTATTTCAGTAGCAAAACGCACCCGCTGTTATCGCCACTGGTGCCGCAGCTGCAAGACTTAATGAAAGAGTATGAGGTGGAAGGTAAGGGCCTGGTGCGTGTGGAATTTGTAGATCCGGTCAGCGACCCGGAACTGGAGCAGGAGGCAAATCAGAAATACGCCATTCAACCTGTGCCTTTCCAAATTTCTGATCGCTACCAGGCTTCGTTGGTGAACTCTTACTTTAATGTGCTGGTGCAGTATGGCGATGAGTACCAAGTGCTCAGCTTCCGCGATTTGATTGAAGTAAAAAGCGGCAGTGAAACCGATTTAAATGTGCAGCTGCGCAACCCCGAGCATGATCTAACCCGTGCCATTAAAAAGGTGCTGCACAGCTACCAAGCCGGCGGCAATTTATTTGACACAGTTAAGGGCGAGGTAAAATTCACGGCCTATGTCTCCGCCGATGAGCGCCTTCCCGATGGTTTAAAAACCTTTAAAACCCAAATTAGCAGTGAGCTGGAAAAGCAGCGCGAAAAATCTGGCGAGCGTTTGCAAGTGGAGTTTCTTGACCCGGATGCCAACGGCGGCGAGTTAGGCCAGCGTATTGCGCAAGATTTTGGTTTTAACCCCATGGCCACCAGTTTGCTTAGCAATGATCGTTTTTATTTTTACATGACTCTGGGGCAGGGCGACCAGTTGGTGCAAATCCCGCTGGATGATATGAGCGCAGCGAGTTTTGAACGCAACTTTAATGCGGCATTAAAACGTTTCGCGTCAGGCTTTACTAAAACCATTGCATTGGTAACACCCGCACCCGATATGGGTGGTTACTACGGAGCGTCCAGTAGTGGCCCGCAATTTAATCAGTTGGCCGAATTTCTCGGCGCCGAATTAAATGTGCAGCGCGAGGATTTGACCGACGGTAAAGTCAGTGGTGAGGCCGACGTATTAGTGCTGGCCGCACCAAAAGAGTTGGATGAAAAAGCGCTGTTCGCGGTGGATCAATTCCTGATGCAAGGCGGCACCGTGATTATGGCCAGCTCGCCCTACAGCGCCTCTGTCAGCCAGCGCAGTTTGAGTTTGCAAAAACACAACAGTGGTTTGCAGCAGTGGCTCGCGCATCACGGTTTTACCACCGAAGAAAAATTGGTGATGGATAAACAAAACCTGCCTTTCCCGGTTCCTGTGAATCGCAATCTGGGTGGTTTTAGCGTGCAGGAAATGCGCATGCTCGATTACCCCTATTTTGTGGATATACGCGCGCCGGGTTTGAATGCAGACAATCCCATCACCAGCGGTTTGCCGCAGGCGAGCATGGCATGGGCATCGCCGATTGTATTGGATGAAACCAAACAACAAGGGCGTCGCATTACCGAGTTGTTGCGCAGTTCAGACCAAGCCTGGTTAAGCGGCGATATGAATATAGTGCCGCAGGTGAGCGCCAGTGGTGTGTCGCCTTATTTACCAGTAGGCGAGCAGAAATCGCATCTATTGGGCGTGATTAGTCAGGGGCGTTTTGAATCTTATTTTGCTGGAAAAAATTCGCCACTCCTGAGCAATAACGCCGAACAAAATACCGCCTCCGATACAGCGGCAAACGCTGCAAACAATACGGCTAATGAGCAAAACAATAGTGCGCAAACAGTGAGTGGTGTTATTCAGCGTTCACCGGATTCTGCGCGCATTATTTTATTCAGCTCCAATGATTTCCTGAGCGATGCGGTGATTTCTATGACCAGTATGGCAACCGGTGGCCAGTATTTAAATGGTGTGCAGCTGTTAGCCAATACAGTGGATTGGGCGCTGGAGGATGAAGGCTTGGTAAGCATCCGCGCGCGCGGTAATTTCAATCGCACCCTGCCCAGCATGGAGCAATCCACCCAAGCCTTCTGGGAATATTTGAATTACGGTTTGGCACTGGCTGCACTGCTGGTGGTTGGTTTGGTGCAGCGGCAATTAAAACGCCGTCGCGAACAGCAGTACCAGCAATGGCTGGCTAATTAATTATTCACAGCGCAGTAGAACGAGGTGAACTATGAATCAAGCAGTCACGATTAACGCCGCGCAAGCCAGCGCTGCACAGCTGGAAGAAAATAGCGGTGCCGCTGTCTCCCTGCGTTGGCAGCGCCGTTTGTGGGCGTTGTTATTTGTACAAATCCTGTTGGTGGTTGGTATCTTTGCCTATCAAAAAAATATGCGCGCGGCACCCGCCGCGGTGCCCTTGTTGCCGGTGTCCGCGAATTTGATTAATCGCATAGAAATTGCGGATGCCAGTACCAATGTGCAGTTGGATAAAGCCGCGAATCGCTGGCAACTGACCCAGTCCGGTTTGCCGGTAGACAATGAAAAAATCACAGCGCTTTTGGATAAGTTAGCCGCACTGAGGTTGACTTGGCCTGTTGCCAATACCGGCAGCAGCCATGAGCGTTTTGACGTGGGCGATGCAAAGTTTCAACGCAAACTGCGCCTGTACGAGGGCGATAAATTGCACGCGGAATTTTATCTAGGTAGCTCGCCTGGTTTTAAAAAAGTACACCTGCGCCGCGCTGAGGATAATCAAGTTTATGCTGTGTCTCTGAGTACCTTGGATGCGAGTACACAAACGGATGACTGGCTGAATAAATCATTGCTGGCGACAAACAATCTCACCAATATCACGGCGGGTGATTACCAGTTGCAAAAGCAAGGTGATCAATGGTCACTGCAAAATAATGCAGATGCGGCACTGGATGCGGCAAAAGTCGGTGCTTTAGTTAGCGCCATCGCTAGCCTGCAAGTGGAGTCAGTGGCACAGCAGAAACCCGAGGGCGAAGTGTTCCGTCTGGCGGTTAAAAGTAGTGATGGTAATTGGCAGTATGAGTTTATAAAAACCGATGCTGGTCATTTTGTAAAACGCAGTGATCGCAATGAGTTTTTTATGCTGAGCCAATACGAATATGAGCGTATTGTAGGTGTGAATCGCGCTGGGTTACTTGCACCTAATAATGCCGCAAATGCTGCGCCTACTTCGGCGAATCCGGTAGACACTGTTGTGCAGGAGGCAACTAAAGGCTTGTTGGGTAATTAATTTATTGTGCTATCTGCAAAGCATGCGTTGCCTAAAAAACAGCTATTGCTAATAAACAAAAGCCCGGCAGGTTGCCGGGCTTTTGTTTGGGCGAGATAATTTTTATTTAACCTGCCAGACCTACATAAACTTCATGTACGTCATCGTCATTATCAATCGCAGCAAGGAAGGCTTCTACTTCGTCCAGTGCTTCGCCAGATAGGCTCACCGGGTTTTTAGGTTTGTAGCCCAGTTTGGCAGACACCACCGTAAAACCTTGGCCGGGAAGGGCTTTCTGCACCATGTCCAAATCCGTTGGGTCGGTGTAAAAAGTGGCAGTGCCATCATCGTCTTGTTCAAAATCCTGCGCGCCCGCTTCAATCGCCGCCATTTCTACATCGGCATCTTTATTGGCAGGCGTGGCTTCAATAATGCCCAGGTGATCAAAATCCCAAGACACTGAACCTGAGGTGCCCAACTGGCCTTTGCGGAATAAACCGCGAATATTGGAAATGGTGCGATTCACATTGTCCGTGAGGCACTCAACAATCACCGGCACCTGGTGCGGCGCAAAACCTTCATACACTACTTTTTCGTAATTGATGTTGCCATCCAATTGACCTGAACCTTTTTTAATGGCGCGCTCTAAGGTCTCGCGCGTCATGGAGGCTTTTTTAGCCGCTTCAACAGCAAGGCGCAGGCGTGGGTTCATGTCCGGGTCGGCGCCATTGCGCGCGGCGACCATAATTTCTTTGGTGAGTTTGGTGAACAGCTTGCCTTTGGCGTTAGCTGCTTCCTCTTTGTGTTTTGCTTTCCACTGTGCGCCCATCGTTATCGCCTCTGTGTTGCACGCTGTTTGTTGCGTGATGGTAGGTTAATTAAAAGAGGCACCCCAGGGTGCCTCATGAATTGCGCTGTTGCTGAACTTGCCTATTAATTGGTGTGCATTAATTGGCGTGCAGCGCGCTATTTAATTGCAATGCTGTTTTGTTGGTCACAACTTCCACACGCCCGGTAATCGAATTGCGGCGGAATACTAAATCCGATACGCCTGCCAATTCACGCGCTTTCAGAGTTTTTACTTCGTTGCCGGCGTCATCCAGTACCACGACTTTGGTGCCGGCGGTCACGTAGAGGCCGGATTCTACTTTGCAGCGGTCGCCCAGTGGAATACCTATACCGGCGTTGGCGCCAATCAAGGATTCTTTGCCAACGGAGATAACAATATTCCCGCCGCCAGACAGGGTGCCCATGGTGGAGCTGCCGCCGCCCAAATCAGAGCCAGCGCCTACAAATACGCCGGCAGAAATACGGCCTTCAATCATTGCCGGGCCTTCGGTGCCGGCATTAAAGTTCACAAAACCTTCGTGCATGATGGTGGTGCCTTCACCCAAATAAGCACCCAAGCGCACGCGCGCTGTGTGCGCAACACGCACACCTTTAGGCACCACATAGTTGGTCATTTTAGGGAATTTATCCACGCAGGATACTTCCAGTTCTTCGCCATTCAAGCGCGCCTGTAATTGGCGTGCGGGCAATTCATTCACATCAATTGCACCCTGATTAGTCCAGGCCACATTCGGCAACACACCAAAAATACCAGCCAATATCGTGTTGTGTGGTTTTACTAAACGGTGCGACAGCAAATGTAATTTTAAATAACCCTCAGGTACAGACGCGGGGTTGGTATCGCTCGCCAATAAAGTGGCAACCAGTGGACGTTTGCTACTTGCCAAGGCTTTGGCCAATTCTGCTTGTGCGCTGTCGCCGGCAATAGTTAATGCCTGTGCGATTTCGCTGGCTTGGCTGTTGCTGATGGCAATCGCCTGATTGCCTTCGCTATAGCCTACGATATTAGCAATCGCTCGGGCGCTGGCTTCAGAAGGTGCTAATACCGGTTGCGCGTAAAACACTTCCAGCCATTCACCCTTGCTGTTCTGGGTGCCTATACCTAAACCGAGTGCGTAAAGTTGGGTCATGGTTTTATCCTATTGGCTAAATAATTAATTAAACATTGTTTGGTAATCGGCAGGCTTGAAGCCGAGCAGTTTTTGGGTGCCGGTATCCAGCAGCGGGCGTTTAATTAAGGTGGGGTTTTCCACAATAATGTTTACTGCTGTGCTTGCTGTAAAATTTTCTTTGATGCTATCGCTCAGTTCTTTCCAGGTGGTGCTGCGTTTATTCACTAGTGTTTCCAAGCCCAGCTCAGCAATCCAGCGCTGCACTTGCGCAGCATCCAAACCATCAACGCGGAAATCGTGGAAGCGATAATCCACTCCTTGCTGATCCAGCCAGGTGCGAGCTTTTTTGACTGTGTCGCAGTTTTTAATGCCGTATAAAGTTGTCATAGTCATTCTTCAATTTTTTTACCCCCTCCCAGCCTCCCCCTTGCCAGGGGGAGGGGCTTTACTCCCAACCTAATGCGGAGTCGGATTTGTTCCCTCCCATTGTTAAGGGGAGGGTTAGGGAGGGGTTAGGGTTTTAAGACAATTTTTGGTTTTTTGCGATTGGGGTAACAGGTTCTGCAGATATCACACACTGTGCCGTCGCAGCCACGTGCGGAACAAAACTCGCGCCCATAATAAATAATTTGCAAGTGCAAATCGTTCCAGCTTTCTTTGGGAAACAGCCGTTTTAAATCTTTTTCGGTCTGCACCACATTTTTGCCGTTGGTTAAGCCCCAGCGCTGCGCGAGGCGATGAATGTGTGTGTCCACCGCAAATGCCGGTACACCAAAGGCTTGGCTCATGACTACGCTGGCCGTTTTATGGCCCACACCGGGTAAACGCTCCAAGGCGTCCCAATCTTGTGGTACTTCGCCCTTATGTTCATCCACCAATATTTTGGATAACACCGAAATCGCTTTGGATTTTTGCGGCGATAATCCGCAGGGGCGAATAATTTCCTGAATTTTTTCTACCGGCACCTGTGCCATCGCAAAGGGGTTATCGGCCAAAGCAAAGAGCGCCGGTGTCACGGTGTTAACTCGCTCATCCGTACACTGCGCTGACAGCAGTACAGCGATGAGCAAGGTGTAAGCGTCTTTGTGATCCAGTGGAATAGGCGGGTTGGGGTAGAGTGTTTGCAATCGCTGCAAAATAAACGCAACTCGCTCCGCCTTATTCAGGTTTTTTACCGCGTCAGTCATAGCGATTGCACAAACGCCTTAATGCGCTGGGCGGCTTCTATGCATTCGGCCAGTGGTGCCACCAGTGCCATACGCACATAGTCTTCACCGGGATTGATGCCGTTTGCGGCGCGCGCGAGATAACTGCCTGGCAACACCGTGACTTTTTGCTGGGCAAATAATTGCTGGGCAAATAATTCACCCTTAATCGGCGTTTTAGGCCAGAGATAAAAACTGGCATCCGGTTTTTGCACATCCAAACAGCCATCCAAAATGCTTAACACCGCATCAAACTTTTCGCGGTAAGCCCTGCGATTGTCGATCACGTGTTGTTCATCCTGCCAGGCGGCCATACTTGCCAGTTGGGTGGGCACTGGCATGGCGCAGCCGTGATAGGTGCGATAGAGCAAAAATTTTTCCAGAATTTTTGCATCGCCACCCACAAAACCGGAGCGCAGCCCGGGCAGGTTGGAACGCTTGGACAAGCTGTGAAATACCACACAGCGAGCAAAATCATCGCGCCCCAATTCGGCGCAGGCTTGCAGTAAACCTACCGGCGGGTTTTGTTCGTCAAAATAAAGTTCTGAGTAACATTCATCAGAGGCGATAACAAAATCGTATTGATCCGCAAGCGCTATGACTTGTTTTAGCTGCTCCGAACTCATGACTGCACCGGTGGGGTTGCCCGGTGAGCAAATAAATAATAACTGGCAGCGTTTCCAGATCTCGGCAGGTACGGCCGCAAAATCCGGAATAAAATTATTGTCGGGTGTGCAATTTAAAAAATAGGGTTCAGCACCGGATAACAGCGCCGCGCCTTCATAAATTTGGTAGAAGGGGTTAGGTGATACCACCAAGGGCTGCCCTTGGCGGCGATCAACAATGGCCTGCGCAAATGCAAATAGTGCTTCGCGTGTGCCATTTACCGGCAAAACGTGTTTTTCTGCACTGAAGCTGCCCACATTTAACTGGAAGCGAGTTGTCGCCCAGTTGGCAATGGCGGTGCGCAACTCTGGCAGCCCTTTGGTGGTAGGGTAGCTGGATAATTTATTTAAATTGCTTACCAAAGTGTCCAGCACAAATGCCGGCGGCAAATGTTTTGGCTCCCCGATGGATAACATAATGTCGCTCAGTGCCGCTGGTGCACTGACCGCAGCTTTGAGCGAGGCTAATTTTTCAAAGGGGTAGGGGTGAAGCAGGTCTAAATCCGGGTTCATAATCAATTCAACAATAATTAGTGTTTATCAACGCGCTTATCGAGTTGCTCGCGAATTTCCTGCTGTAATTTTTCACACAGCGCCGGATCACTCAGTGGTTTACCGTCGTTGTCGGCGATGAAAAAAATATCTTCCACGCGTTCGCCAAGGGTAGCGATTTTAGCGTTGAGTAGTTGGATGTCGTAATCCATAAAAATACGCCCAATGCAGGCAAGTAAGCCTGGGCGATCCGGACTGATAACCTCCAGTACACTGCAGTTGCGAATGGTGTCGGTGCTCATGGAGGTGCGGGTAGGTGAAGCAAAGTATTTCAGCCGGCGCGGTGTACGGCGCCCGATAACGTCCCGATAGTTATCCACCAGACTTAACTCTTCCAGCAAAGCTTGCTGGATTTTTTTGAGCAACGTTTGGTTGTTGCCCAAAGGCTCGCCGTTTTCATTCAACACAAAAAAGGTGTCTATGGTGTAGCCGGATTTGGATGAATAAATTTTCGCGTCCTGAATACTGAGGTTCAATAAGCTCAGTGCGGTTGCCGCAGCTACAAAAACATTTTTTTGATTTTTGCTGTACACAAAAATCTGGGTGGCACCGGCAAGTTCTTTGCTGGTGGTTTTTTTGATCAATATCAGTGGCTTGTCGTCGGTGCGTGCGGCAATGGCCTCGGTATGCCAGGCGATATCGACAAAATTTTCACGCAGAAAATAGTCCTCATCCATATCACCCCAGAGCGCAATTACTTGCTCTTTGCTCAAACCTTTACGCGCTAGTTTGCGAATTGCAGCCTGTTGGGTTTCCTCGATCAAATCGTGTTTATCGACTGTGTTTTCCAAGCCGCGACGCAGGGCGCGGCGGGTGTCCAAATACAGATTGCGCATTAAACTTGCACGCCAGGTATTCCACAATTCTTTATTTGTGCCGTTGATGTCGGCTACGGTGAGGCAATAAAGATAATCAAGATGCAGTTGGTCGCCCACGGTCAGTGCAAATTTGTGAATGACTTCGGGATCTGAAATATCCTGTTTTTGCGACACTTGTGACATGAGTAGGTGTTTTTCTACCAGCCAGCAAATAAGGCGAGTCTCGCGCGGAGAAATTCCGTGGCGCACACAAAACTCTTCGGCATCTACCGCACCTAAGGTGGAGTGATCACCACCGCGGCCCTTGCCTATATCGTGGTACAAACCAGCGATGTAGAGCAGCTCCAATTTGGGTAAGCGGTTCATAATAGTTGCCGCGACAGGAAATTCCTCTTTCGCTGAAGGCAGTAGAAAATTACACATGTTCTGCACCACTTTCAGAGTGTGTGCATCAACCGTGTAGATGTGAAATAAATCGTGCTGCATTTGGCCGGTTACTTGCCCAAACTCAGGCAAATATAAACCGAGAATGCCGTAGCGCGACATGCGTTTTAATTGTTCTACCAAACCCTCCGGGTGTTGTAGCAACTTAATAAATAATTGGGTGTTTTTGGGATTGCTGCGAAAACTGTCGTCTATTAAATGGCGGCTTTCGCGAATCCAGCGGATAGTCGATGCGCGGACACCTTGAATTTGCGGGTTTTGTGCCATGAGCACAAATATTTCCAGCAGCGCAGACGGGTTTTCTTCAAAGACGTAAGTGTGGGTTGCTTCAATATAATTATCGCGCAACTGAAAACGTTCATTCAGCGAAACAACACTCTTGGTTTTCCCTTTTTGCAGAATGGCTTCCGACAAAAACTGCAGCACCACATCATTTAACTCTCGCAGTGCCAGTACAGTGCGATAGTACTTATGCATGAATTGTTCAACCGCTAATCCTTCATGGCTATCGCTGTAACCAAAAAGTTTGGCAATTTCGCGCTGATAATCAAACAGCAACCGCTCTTCCGGGCGCTTGGCAATCATGTGCAGTGCATAGCGCACGCGCCACAAATATTCTTCGCCGGAATTTAATAGCGAGAACTCCTCGTCAGTGAAAAACCCTTTACCTTCGAGTTGTTTAATTGTGCGCACACCAAAATAGCGTTTGGTTACCCAGTTGATCGTTTGAATATCACGCAGCCCGCCGGGAGCATTTTTAATGTTGGGTTCCAGGTTGTATTCGGTGTCGTTATATTTTTTGTGTCGATCCAATTGTTCCTGATATTTAGCGCTAAAAAACTCTTCTATCGACCAAATTTTATCTGGTGCAGCTTCCTGCATGAGTTCGTGGCGCAGTGATGTGTCGCCCACCAGTGTGCGCGATTCCATGATGTTGGTGGCCACAGTAATATCGGTGCGCGCTATTTCAATGGTTTGTTTTACTGTGCGCACGCTGCTGCCAATTTCCAAACCTATATCCCATAACAAGGTCAGGAATTTTTCGATATTTTCTTTGCAGGATTCAAATACATCCGGGTGATGCAAAATCAATAAATCTATGTCTGAACCCGGGTGCAGTTCACCGCGACCGAAGCCTCCCACGGCCTCCAGGCTGATGCGGGCTGGCCAGCGAAACTGATGCCAGGCATAGTGCAATATACAGTCGATAAAAAGTGCGCGTTCGTATACCAAGCTGCGAATATCTTCGCCTTCGATAAAACGACGGTTAGCTTGAGTGCTGGCCGCATTTATCGCGTCTTTGAATACCCCGATGATTGGCTTTTCTGCCAGCGCACGGCGAAAACGGCTCTGGTCGAAAAAGAACAGGGGGCGTTCGAAATAAGGTACTTCATCCATCGTTAAAGGTTTGTGGATGTTTGCAATCTCTGCACCTGTTTCAGTGGAACTGGCTGCAGGTGTTGATGCGGTAGGCTTATTAAAAACGCGCGCGATAAAGTCGGAGATACTCATAAATTAAAACACTTCGCCGGTGCGAGCAGTTAACACTTCCACGCCATCGGCAGTAACAACCATGGTGTGTTCCCATTGAGCAGAGAGTCGCCCGTCTTTGGTTTCCACTGTCCAGCCATCGCTTTTTAATTTGGTTTGGGGTTTGCCGGCATTAATCATGGGTTCAATGGTGAAACACATACCTTCTTTTAATTCCATGCCGGTATTAGGGCGGCCGTAGTGCAGAATTTGCGGATCTTCGTGGAATACTTTGCCAATCCCATGCCCACAATATTCGCGTACCACCGAGTAATAATTAGCTTCTGCATGTTGCTGGATGACATGGCCTATGTCGCCCAAGCGACAACCGGGTTTCACCAGCTTGATGGCTTTGTACATGCATTCCTGGGTGACCTGTACCAAGCGCTCTGCATGCGGGGCGGGGGTTCCCACAAAGTACATGGCACTGGTATCGCCATGGTAGCCCTCATAGATCACAGTGACGTCTATGTTGACTATATCACCGGCCTTTAACACTTTTTTCTCGGAGGGAATGCCGTGACAAATCACCTGATTAACGGAAGTACAAATGGATTTGGGGAAGCCGCGGTAGCCAAGGCAGGCGGGAATCGCTTTTTGCACATTCACTATATGGTCATGGCAAATTTTATCGAGTTCGGCAGTAGTGACACCGGGCTGCACATATTGGCCAATCATCTCCAATACTTCAGCTGCCATACGGCCGGCAATGCGCATTTTGGCGATTTCATCGGGGGTTTTGATAGTAACGGACATGAATTCAGGCAATCTCGCGAGGTGGATAAAAAGATGCCATATTCTAAACGATTCCATGCCGGTTTGACCAAAATCAATCCTTTATGGGGGCAATAGTCGAAGTCTGATTTTTATATCAACGGGGGTAAGGTGGTTGCAGATGCTTATTTGCACGGAGTGAAAGGGGGCGGATAGATTCGCTCTATCCGCTTCAGCTAGGTGATGGCTCTAGTGCTGTGCAGAGCGTGCACGCAGGCTGGTAAGGGCATGGATTACCCCGCGCAATTCGGCAAGGCCCTTCATTCTGCCTGCGTAGGAATAGCCGGGGTTGATGCCGGGTTTGCCAATCTCATCGCCCATTAAATGGCCATGATCAGGGCGCATAGCAATAGGGGGCAGTTTGCTCCCGTTGTGTTTGCGGCGATTTTCTTCCTCCAGCAGGGCATCTATAAGGCCGACCATATCGTTGTCGCCATCCAGGTGGTCGGATTCAAAAAAGGAGCCGTCAGCCTCGCGTTTGATGTTGCGCAGATGCACAAAATAGATGCGCTCACCAAATTCGCGCGCCATGGCAACCAAATCATTATCGCAACGAGCGCCGTAGGATCCGGCGCAGAGGGTCAAACCGTTGGAGGGGCTAGGCACGGCATTCAGCAGTGCGCGTGCGTCATCCGCGGTGGAAACAACACGCGGCAAGCCAAAAAGGGAAAAGGGCGGGTCATCGGGGTGGATGCACATACGCACCCCGGCTTCTTCGGCGACTGGGATAATTTCGCGCAAGAAAGTAAATAGGTTGGCGCGCATGCCTTCATCGCCCATTTGAATGAACTGCGCTATGGCGGCGCGAATGCCTTCGCGATCATAGGAACCTTCACCACCGGGTAATCCGGCAATGATATTTTTTTCAAGCAGGATCTTCTCTTCGGTGCTCATGGCGTCCAAGCGCGCCTTGGCCTTGATGAGTACATCGGGCTGGTAATCTTGCTCTGCCCCCGGGCGTTTCAATATATAAACGTCATAAGCGGCAAAGTCGCTCATTTCAAAGCGTAGGGCGCGGGCGTTATTGGGCAGGGTGTAATTCAGGTTGGTGCGTGTCCAGTCCACCACGGGCATAAAGTTGTAACAAACATCGTAAACGCCGGCAGCGCCCACGTTGCGGATTGATTCTTTATAGTTATCTATATAAAGCTGGAAGTTGCCAGTGCGGGTTTTGATGTCGTTGTGGAGTGGAATACTCTCGATAACCGACCATTCAAGTCCCTGAGCTTCAATCATTTTTTTTCGCGCTAGTACCTCCTCCAGGGGCCAGGCTGCGCCCGTTGGAATGTGATGCAACGATGTGACAATGCCAGTTGCGCCAGCTTGTGCGATGCTTTCCAGGCTGACGGTATCTTTAGGGCCAAACCAGCGCCAGGTTTCTTTCATGATGATCTCGCTGTAAAAAACGGATGAGTAATTGGGTTACTAGTATACAAGTGGATATTGTTTTGGCTAGGGGGTTGGGTCATGAAAGCGCCGGGCTGAAAGGCGGTAAAGTGTAATTATTGGTTTATTCTGGCAGTTCTTTGTGCTATAAAGCGCGCCTCTTTTTGCTGGGTGTAACACCCACGGAAAGAAAACACTGTTTTAAAGCACTTAATTTTCAAACGTCACATATATACCGACACGCAAAGCCTGGGTGCCCAATGCTCGCTCTTATTTGCGATCATGATGGTTGGTTAGCGGGGTATGTAGAGGCCTAACCCAGTAGGAATACTAAAATGCCACAAGTAAGCATGCGTGATATGTTGTCCGCAGGTGTCCACTTCGGTCACCAAACCCGTTACTGGAACCCAAAGATGGGTAAGTACATCTTCGGTGCGCGTAACAAAATCCATATTATAAACCTTGAGCACACTGTGCCTGCGTTCAACGAAGCTTTGGCTTTGGTTCAACAAATGGCCTCTCAAAAGAAAAAGATTCTGTTTGTTGGTACCAAGCGCGCCGCGCAAAAGACCATCAAAGAAGAAGCAATCCGTGCTGGCCAGCCATTTGTTAGTCATCGCTGGTTGGGTGGCATGCTCACCAACTACAAAACCATTCGTGCATCTATCCGTCGCTTGCAAGAGCTGACCACCCAGAGTGAAGACGGTACTTTTGCCAAGTTGACCAAGAAAGAAGCGCTGATGCGCAGCCGCGACATGGAAAAGCTTGAGCGTTCAATCGGTGGTATCAAGAATATCGCTGGTTTGCCTGATGCAATGTTTGTAATTGATGTTGATCACGAGCGCATTGCAATTCAGGAAGCTAATAAGTTGGGTATTCCTGTAATTGGTATCGTTGATACCAATAGCAATCCTGAAGGTGTTGACTACGTAATTCCTGGTAACGACGACGCTATCCGTGCGATCAAGTTGTACGTAACTGCTATCGCTGATGCTTGTTTGGAAGGTTCCAAGTCATCTTCTTCTGTGCCAAACAAAGATGAATATGTAGCTGCTGAAGGCGCTGCAGAGTAATCGCGTAATCAAACGACCATAAAGCTTTGTTAGCTTGCTTGCGAGCGCAGAGTTGTCGAAAGAGGGGGCTAGGCCCCCTTTTTTCAAATTTGAATTTGAACATTTATAGAGGATACAACCATGTCAGCTGTAACTCCTGCTTTGGTAAAAGAACTGCGCGACCGTACCGGTTTGGGCATGATGGAATGTAAAAAAGCCTTGGGTGAAGCCAATGGCGATATTGAACTGGCTATCGAAAACCTGCGTAAGGTTTCTGGCTTGAAAGCTGCCAAAAAAGAAGGTCGCACTGCTGCTGATGGCGTTGTTGCCGTCAAGGTTGCGCCGGACAATAGCTACGGCGTAGTGATCGAAGTTAACTCTGAAACTGACTTCGTGGCGCGCGATGCAGGCTTTCTGGCGTTTGTAAACTCTGTATTGGACAAGGCATTTGCTACCAAACAAACCGACGTTGCAGCGGTTATGGCTGGTGAGTTGGAATCTGCTCGTGAAGCGCTGGTGCAGAAGATTGGTGAGAAGATCAGCGTTCGTCGCATTAGCTTGGTTGAAGGTGGTGTTGTAGGTGGTTACCTGCACTTGAACAACCGCATCGCGGTATTGGTTCAGTTGGAAGGTGGTAACGAAGAGACCGCTAAAGACGTTGCTATGCACGTAGCGGCAGTTAACCCGCAAGTGGTCAGCTCTGACCAAATGCCTGCAGACGTTGTTGAGAAAGAAAAAGAAATTATCCGTGCGCAGCCAGATATGGCTGGTAAGCCAGCAGAAATCGTTGAGAAAATGATTGTTGGTCGTATCAGTAAGTTCTTGAAAGAGGCTAGTTTGGTTGATCAGGCTTTTGTTAAAAACCCTGAGCAAACTGTTGCCCAATTCGCTAAGGCGGCTGGCGCCACTGTTAAGAGCTTTGTGCGTCTGGAAGTGGGCGAAGGTATCGAGGTTGCGGTTGTGGACTTCGCGGCTGAAGTGGCTGCGCAGGTTGCTGCTAGTAAGGCCTAATTTATCGCCTGTGTAGGGTGAGAGTTGGCACGAAAAAGAGGCCGGGTGGCAACACCCGGCCTCTTTTTTTCTGTTACACTGCACCGATTTTTCGGCCCCTCGACAGGTGTGGGCATTTGCGGCTAACTCATTGTTTTGGAGAGCATTTATGTCCGGCCCCAGAGATAAAAAGTACAAGCGTATTCTGTTGAAACTCAGCGGTGAAGAGTTGATGGGTACAGAAGGATTCGGTATAGACCCCAAAGTGCTCGACAAAATGGCCCTGGAAATTGGTCAGTTGGTGGGCATCGGTGTTCAAGTAGGGCTAGTGATTGGTGGTGGCAATTTGTTTCGTGGAGCGGCACTGAGTGCGGCTGGACTGGATCGTGTAAC
This sequence comes from Cellvibrio fontiphilus, assembly GCF_042646205.1. Taxonomy (NCBI): domain Bacteria; kingdom Pseudomonadati; phylum Pseudomonadota; class Gammaproteobacteria; order Cellvibrionales; family Cellvibrionaceae; genus Cellvibrio; species Cellvibrio fontiphilus. The sequence continues at coordinate 52,099 of NZ_JBHRTF010000016.1, forward strand.
AGGCGACCATATGGGTATGTTGGCCACGGTTATGAATGCCCTTGCAATGCGCGATGCGCTTGAGCGCTCCAATATTTCTTCGCGTGTGATGTCTGCCATTCCTATGAGTGGAGTGGTAGAGCATTATGATCGTCGTCGGGCGGTGCGTTTCCTCAATTCGGGCGAAGTTGTGATTTTTTCTGCCGGCACGGGTAACCCATTTTTTACCACTGATTCCGCCGCTTGCTTGCGCGGGATTGAAGTGGATGCAGATATAGTGCTCAAAGCTACCAAAGTGGATGGCGTGTACTCTGCGGATCCGAAAAAAGACCCCACAGCAACCAAGTATGACCGTCTTTCTTACGATGAAGTACTTGATAAAAAATTGGGGGTAATGGATCTGACGGCAATTTGTTTGTGTCGCGAACACGATATGCCAGTGCGTGTATTCCGCATGAATAAAGCGGGCGCTCTGTTGAATATTGTAGTTGGAAGCAACGAAGGTACTTTGATTGAAGAGGATAAATCATGATCAACGATATTAAAAAAGACGCCGAAGCGCGCATGAAAAAAGCGATTGAAGCACTGGGCAACAACTTCAATAAAATCCGCACTGGCCGTGCTCACCCAAGCCTGCTGGATGGCATTATGGTCGATTACTACGGTAGCCCTACGCCCCTCAGTCAAGTGGCCAATATCAACATTGAAGATGCGCGCACGCTGTCGGTTAGCCCTTGGGAGCGTAACTTGGTGCCTGCAATCGAAAAAGCCATTATGAAATCCGACTTGGGGTTGAATCCATCCACCAACAACGGTTTGATTCGTATTCCCCTCCCCATGTTGACAGAAGAAACCCGTAAAAACTTTATCAAACAAGCGCGCGCTGAAGCAGAAAATGGCCGTGTTGCAGTGCGTAATGTGCGCCGCGATGTGTTAGGTGATATCAAAGCCTTGCTGAAAGATAAGGCAATTGGTGAGGATGATGAGCGTCGCGCACAGGATGACATCCAAAAAATTACCGATAAATATATCGCTGAAGTAGACAAGGCGCTGGCTGCTAAAGAAGTTGATTTGATGGCAGTTTAGTTCGCATCCTCTTACTGGGCGCCTCTCGACTGTGGAGGCGATCCAGCTTCCTGTACCGAGACTCATAACTTTCATTACAAAAACAAATAACAGGCGATCGGTGATAATCCGGTATTGGCTTGTCGCTGGGAGACTACGCGTGACTGAAAATCGTCTTCGCCACGTGGCGATCATTATGGATGGCAACAATCGTTGGGCCAAACAGCGCGGTATGGCAGGTGTTTCTGGTCACAAGGTTGGTGTTGAGCGTATTCGCGATGTAATGGCTGCTTGCCAGGATCAAGGAGTAGAGGTGCTTACTGTTTTTGCTTTCAGTAGTGAAAACTGGCGTCGTCCTCCAGTAGAGGTGGAGGCATTAATGTCACTTTTTCATCTCTACCTTAAAAATGAAGCCAAAGCCTTGAAAAAAAAAGGCGTTGCGCTACGTGTTATTGGTAATCGCGCGCGTTTTAGTCCCGCGATTCAAAAAGCCATTGTGGCGGCTGAGGAGCTTACTGCCGGTGGTAAAACTTCACTGGTTATCGCTGCAGATTATGGCGGTCGATGGGATATAGCTGAAGCAGCAAAAAAGCTTGCACAGCAAGTGAGTGATGGCAGTCTTGACCTTGATTGCATTAATGAAACGACCTTGCACGCCCACACTTGTCTAGCTGATTTGCCGCCGTTGGATCTTCTCATTCGTACAGGCGGAGAAGTGCGCATCAGTAATTTTCTTTTGTGGCAGTCTGCTTACGCTGAGTTTTATTTTAGTGACAAGCTCTGGCCTGATTTTGATGGTGAAGAGTTGAAAAAAGCCATTGCTAATTTCTATGAGCGCCAGCGTCGCTTTGGGATGACGGGCGATCAAATACATGCAGGTGCACTTAATGCTTAAGCAGCGTGTAATTACAGCACTGATTTTGGCGGTCATTTTTGTGTCTGCCTTGTTTGGATTGCCTGCGGGTTATTTCTCGTTTTTTATCGGTGCTGTTGTGCTTGTTGGTGCTTGGGAGTGGTCAAGCCTTGCCGGTTTTTCGGCACGCTGGCAGCGCGCCCTATATGTATTGTTCAATTTTATTGCGCTGTTCTGTGTGTCCGCATATTTGGGATTTGAAGGTGAGGCGAGCCCTGATTTAAACCGGGCATCCATTCAAGAGTTGCTGGTTGGCGGCTGTGTTTGGTGGGCTTTAGCATTGTTATTGGTACAAGGTTATCCATCCAGTGCGCTCTTGTGGGGACATAAAGTGTTGCGACTACTGATGGGTTTGCTGGTTCTTATTCCTACCTGGGTTGCCTTGGTCTATGTGCGTCAGCAGGAGGCCGGGGCTTGGTTAGTGCTGTTGCTTATGTTGATTGTTGCCATGGCTGATAGCGGTGGTTACTTTGCGGGTAAGCGTTTTGGTAAGCATAAACTGGCTCCGGCGGTTAGCCCGGGAAAAACCTGGGAAGGTTTTGCGGGTGGTTTGATCGCCAATTGTTTACTTGCCACTGTGCTAAGTGTGTCTCTGGATGTGGATCTTCTATTGATACTGGTGCTTGTAGTGCCTACGAGTCTTATTTCTGTGTTGGGTGATTTATTAGAGAGCATGTTAAAGCGTCATGCCGGTATCAAAGATAGCGGGGTTATTTTGCCAGGGCATGGTGGAATATTGGATCGGGTAGATGGGGTAACAGCCGCTGCCCCTGTGTTCGCGTTGGCGCTTCTTGGAACTGGCGCATTCTCCCCGGCAGGGCTGTGATATGTCTCTCCAGCTTCAACAAATTACGGTTCTTGGTGCCACAGGTTCTATTGGGGTAAGCACATTGGATGTTGTTGCCCGCCATCCAGATCGTTACAAGGTATTTGCTTTGACGGCTGATCGCCGCTGGCAATTACTTGCCACCCAGTGTTTGCAGCATCAGCCTCGTTACGCTGTATTAAACGATGCAAAAGCGGCAGCCAACTTGACTGCTGAGTTGCAGCGTCAGGGCTGCGAAACGGAGGTGCTGCAAGGTGCTTCTGCTTTGGAAGCTGTAGCTGCCCATGAACAAGTGGATACAGTTATGGCGGCCATAGTGGGGGGCGCAGGCTTATTACCAACACTTGCTGCAGTCAATGCTGGAAAAAAAGTATTACTCGCCAATAAAGAAGCTTTGGTAATGGCCGGCGGCTTGTTTACACAGGCAGTTCAAAAAAGTGGTGCAGTGCTTTTGCCTATTGATAGTGAGCACAACGCAATATTTCAGTGCTTGCCCAATCATCGCAGTGACTATCTAGCCAGAGGTTTAATGTCCAGTGGTGTAAGAAAAATCCTGTTGACTGCGTCAGGAGGGCCATTTCGGAATACACCTTCATGTGATCTGGCAAAAGTAACTCCCGAACAGGCTTGCGCTCACCCAAATTGGAGTATGGGTCAGAAAATCTCTGTTGATTCTGCCACTATGATGAATAAAGGGCTTGAATTGATCGAAGCCTGTTGGTTGTTTAACGCGCGGCCACACCAGATTCAGGTTGTGATCCATCCCCAAAGTGTCATTCATTCTATGGTGGAATACATAGATGGCTCTGTACTGGCCCAGTTGGGAAACCCGGATATGCGCACGCCTATTGCACACGCCTTGGCTTGGCCCGAGCGAATGGAGTCTGGTGTAGCTAGTCTGGATATCATTGCGACGGCTCGTCTCGATTTCAGTGAACCGGATCTTTTGCGCTTTCCCTGCTTGCGTTTGGCTCAAAATGCAGCCGATGTATCGGGCACGACACCGGCGTTACTCAATGCCGCCAATGAAGTGGCTGTTGCCGCTTTCCTCTCTCGCCAGATTCGCTTCGACCAAATTGCGCAGTTGAATGAAGAAGTACTAAGTCGCTTGGTCGCTGTTGAACCAACCAGTCTGGAAGAGGTTCAAAGCGCCGATACTGAGGCGCGCGCCATGGCGAGTCAGTTGATTAACAGCTGGTGATGTTTATCCGAGGGCAGTTCTCATGTCGTTGATCCAGACAGTCCTTTCTTTTGTGGTTGCGCTACTGATATTAGTGTCTATCCACGAGTTTGGTCATTTCTATGTGGCACGTCGTTGTGGAGTCAAAGTACTTCGCTTTTCTATTGGTTTTGGCAAGGTGCTCTGGTCTTGGCGTGACAAACAGGGTACTGAGTATGCGCTTGCAGCCCTGCCTTTGGGTGGCTATGTCAAAATGCTGGATGAACGCGAAGCGCCGGTGAATAGCGATGAGCAAAGCATGGCGTTCAACAATAAAACCGTATGGCAGCGTATTGCGATTGTGGCTGCCGGCCCTATTGCTAATTTCCTTTTGGCGATCCTGTTGTTCTGGGTGCTGCTGCTGCAAGGACAGCGCGATTTGATTCCACAAATAGCCAGTGTGGAGCCGGGTTCAATCGCTGCGCAAGCCGGTCTTGAGGCTGGTCAAGAAATCCTCTCTGTGGATGCTATTCCAACGCCTACCTGGCAGGCACTTAATAAGGCGCTGTTAAATCGACTGGGCGAAACAGGAACCATAGCCTTCAGTGTGGCCTATCCAGATTCGCATTTTACTTATGAGTCTGAAGGCCGGTTGGATAATTGGCTGCGCGACTCTACTGACCCCGATCCTGTGGCTGGTTTGGGGATCAAGCTTCGACTGCCAGAGATACCTGCAGTTATCGGCGAGGTTGTTGCCGGTGGTGTGGCGGAGGCTGCAGGGTTTGCGGTAGGGGATCGATTAATTGCAGTGAATGATATAGCCATTAGCGACTGGCAGTTTTGGGTGGATTATGTACGCACCCATCCCGAACGAGACATGGTTGTACTGATTGAACGCGAGGCTACCGAATTGCGTATCGAACTGAGACCGCAAGCTATCAAGGACGGGCAGCACACTGTTGGATGGGTGGGGTTAGGTGCGCAGGCTGGGTCAATTCCCGAATCTATGATTCGCACCTATGAATATACCGTGTTTGGCGCTTTTGTGGCCGGCGTTAATAAAACCTGGGAAACATCCGGCTTTGTACTTTTATCAGTCAAAAAATTGATTCTTGGGGAAATTTCCACGAAAAACTTGAGTGGACCGATAACCATTGCTAAGGTGGCGGGCTCTTCTGCCGAGAGTGGCCTGAGGAGCTTTATTGGTTTTGTCGCTCTGCTGAGTGTGTTCCTCGCGGTATTTAACCTTTTACCTATCCCTGTGCTGGATGGTGGTCACTTATTTTATTACTTTATTGAAGTAATTAAGGGAAAACCGGTGTCCGACAAAGTGCAGATGCTGGGGTATCAGGTTGGACTCTTCTTGGTCATCAGTTTAAGCGTGCTAGCGCTGTATAACGACATAATGCGGCTTTAAATCGGCAGCTGTGCCGAGCCGTAGCCAACATTCATTTACGATTAGAAAAGATTCTATGATGCGAGTTTCGATGCGAGTTATTGGCTGTTTTCTGGGGCTGATCCTGTGCTGTACGGCTTATGCACAGACCTTCCGTGTAAGTGATATTCGTGTGGAGGGACTGCAACGTGTGTCTGCAGGTTCTGTTTTTAGTGCTTTGCCAATTCGGGTTGGTGATGTGCTTACACAAGCTGATATTCAGAGCGCAACTCGTGAATTATTTAAAGTAGGTTATTTTTCCGACGTTGAAATCAAGCGTGATGGAGATGTATTGGTGCTAGTGATCAAGGAGCGCCCGGCCATCAACAAAATCGAATTAAAAGGTAACAAAGCCATCAAAACTGAAAACTTGATGGACAGCCTCAGAGACAACAATTTATCTGAAGGGCAAATTTTCCAGCGCGCCACTCTTGAAGGTATTACTCAGGCGTTGCAGCGCGAGTACGTCAATCAGGGGCGTTATGGTGCTAGTGTAAATATTGAAATTGAAGATATGCCTCGCAACCAGGTAAAAGTTCTGGTGAAGATCGACGAAGGTAGCCCTTCTCGTATCAAGCAAATCAACATTGTTGGTAACCATAGCTACACAGAAGAAGACTTGGTTGATTTGTTTGAGTTGAAAACTACTGGTATGTGGTCATGGATTTCCGGCAACGACAAATACAATCGTGAGAAATTAAAAGGCGATCTGGAACGCTTGGAATCCTGGTATTTGGATCGCGGTTATCTGAATTTTAAAATTGATTCTTCCCAAATATCGCTTAGCACTGATAAGTCCAAGATATTTATAACTGTAAATATTACCGAAGGCGATATATACCGCGTTAATGGCATAGAGTTGGCTGGTGATCCTGCGATTGATGAAAATATTATTCGCAGCATGATTCTTGTGAAAAAGGATCAAATCTTTTCCCAGATTTTGATGACTACATCTGAAGAGTACGTGACCAAACGTTTGGGTAATGAAGGTTATACTTTTGCTAAAGTCGAAGGCATGCCTGAGCGTAATGAGGCGGATAAAACGGTAAAAATTACCTTCTTCATTGATCCGGGCAAACGCGCTTATGTGAATCGCATTAATTTCCGCGGTAACACTAAAACAGTGGATGAAGTACTGCGCCGCGAAATGCGCCAAATGGAAGGTGGCTCTGCCAACTCTGCACAAATCGAGCACTCAAAAGTTCGTTTGGAGCGTTTAGGTTTCTTCAAAGAAGTTAAAGTAGAAAATAAAGAAGTTCCTGGAACCTCAGATCAAATCGATGTTGAGTACACTGTTGAAGAGCAGCCATCAGGTAGTATGGGGCTACAAGTAGGTTATGCCCAGTATTCCGGCTTGCTGTTCTCTGCGAGCATTCAGCAAAACAACTGGTTCGGTACGGGAAAACAAGTTGGATTTAGTTTTAGTCACAACCGTTATCAAACCGCCTATAACTTTAATTATAACGATCCTTATTTTACTCCCGATGGTGTCAGTCGTGGTTTGAGTTTGTATTACACCAAGAGTGACTACGGCTCATACAATATTACACCTTACAGTACTAACGTTTACGGCGGAAAAATTAACTTTGGCTACCCCATCTCCGATATTGAGCGTATAGGCTTTGATATAGGTCTACGTAGTTTAAACGTTGATTACACTTCATATTCATCCCAGGAAATTATTCGGACACCTTTCTGGAATCCCAATTATGGCTATATAAGCCAGGATGAAAATTATGAATTAACTCTGCGCAAACGACTGGGACTCGACTATCCATTAGGTAGCTTTGAAATTAAATCTGTCGATGAAAGCATGTTGGGTACGCCCGGTTTTCTGGATATCTACGGCGATACTTTCAATGATGCCCAAGCCAGCGTTTATTGGTTAAGGTCAACACTCAATCGCGGTATTCTTGCGAACCGTGGCGCATCGCAGCAATTGGGTATAGAAGTGTCATTGCCTGGCGGTGACCTGCAGTACTACAAAATTAACTACAATGGTCAAATATTCCAACCTCTGACGCGCGCGCTAACATTGCGTCTTCATACCCGTATAGGTTATGCCGCAGCCTATGGTGATTTGGACGAGTTACCTTTCTTTGAACATTATTATGCAGGTGGCTTTGGATCTGTTCGTGGTTTCGAGCGTAATACGTTGGGCCCTCGCAGTACTTATATTCGAGAAGCAATTGTTGCCAATACTGTTTGGGATGACGTAAACGGTGATGGTATTGCACAAGCGAGCGAGCAGAGTAATCCTGCTTATGTTCTCTGCAGCGATCCGGATGCTGGTAATTACGATGCTAACATCGCGTGTGATGAGGGAGTTTTATTATCCAACGCCAATACCAATAATTTGGTTGGTAGGACACGTGGCGCCTTCGGTGGTAATGTTTTGATTCAGGGCGGGGCAGAAATACTCTTCCCACTTCCGTTTATCAAAGATCAGCGCTCGCTACAAACTACATTTTTTGTCGATGCGGGGAATGTCTTTGACACACATTGCGGCGCAACACAGTTGAATTGTTATGATGTCGATTTGAGTAAAATTAATGCATCTGTAGGATTTGGTTTGACGTGGATTTCAGGATTCGGCCCTATGACTTTCAGTATCGCGGAGCCGTTTAAGGAAAATGAGTACGATCGTACCGAAGTGTTCCAATTTTCGTTGGGACAAACGTTTTAATAATAATTGTTTGGGCTAATTATCCAGAGGAATAGATTGTGACTGTTACACAGAAAATGTTTGCTGTAATTGCTTTATCTTTGGTTTCTGCAGCATCCTTTGCGCAGGGGAAGGTAGTTGTATTGGATCCAACAGGGGCTGTGATGGCTACAGCTGCTGCAAAAGCTAAATTTGAGAAATTACAAAAGAGTGCTGATTTTGCGGCTGCAAAAGCAAAACTTGATGGCCTTGCTGCAGATATCAAAGCACTGCAAACTGAATACCAGAAAGACGGTATGACTTGGAGTGCGGAAAAACGTGCCGAAAGTGAAAAGAAATTACAAAGCTTGGGGCAGGATTATCAATTCCAGGGTAAAAAGCTTCAAGGCGAACAGCAGGCATTGATGCAGCAAATCATGCAGGAGTTGGGTCCAAAAATGGAAACCGTGGTTAAGCAATTGGTTGAGTCTGAGAATATCAGCATGATTGTTGATGCCAAGTCAGTAATGATGGCCAAGCCAGAAAATGATTTGACTCCAAAAGTGACCGAACTTTTGAATAAAGCTAAATAATCAAAGCGAGTAAATGGTGACACGCACTTATTCACTGCTGGGATTGGCGGAGTACTTGGGTGCTGAGCTAGTTGGTGATCCAACGCATGAAATAAGTGCTTTGGCTACATTGCAGAAAGCTGAGGCTAATAGCCTCAGCTTTCTTGCTAATCCTGCGTACAAAAAGTACTTGGGCTCCACCAATGCCGGTGCGGTTATTTTGCATCCTGATCTGCAACATGAATTTGCGGGTAACAAACTGGTTTCTGTAAAACCTTACGTGGACTATGCCCGAGTCTCGGCTTTGTTTTCATCTGTCCCGACAGCGGAAGCGGGGGTTCATCCTTCTGCGGTTGTTGGTGACGGCTGTTCTATTGCTAATACAGCCTCGGTAGGTCCAAATGCTGTGATTGGCAAAGGGGTAGTTTTGGCAGATGGGGTTATAATCGGCTCTGGCAGCTATATTGGTGATGATAGCTCTATTGGACCTAACACCCGGGTTGCAGCGAATGTCAGTATCTATCACGGCATTACCATTGGTGGCGGGTGTATATTACATAGTGGTTGTGTGATAGGGGCTGATGGTTTTGGCTTTGCTCCACAGGATGATGGTTGGCTTAAAATCCATCAGCTCGGTGGAGTTGTAATTGGTGATAATGTTGAGATTGGGGCTTGCACCTGTATAGATCGTGGAGCCTTGGATGATACTTGGATTGCCGATGGGGTAATTATCGACAATCATGTTCAGATTGCCCACAACGTTCGTATCGGTAAAAACACGGCTATTGCCGGGCATTCTGCTATTGCTGGGAGCACGACAATAGGCGCTAACTGCACCATCGCCGGTGCTGTTGCCATTGTGGGTCATATTAGCTTGGCCGATAAAGTTCATGTTACTGCAAGAAGTTTTGTTTCTGCTTCGATCACCGAAGCGGGTTCTTACTCATCGGGAACACCACTGGCGCCAACTAAAGATTGGCGTAAAAATGCCGCCCGCTTTCGTCAGTTAGATTCATTAGCTACGCGCTTAATAAAACTTGAACGCGAATAAGCGTACATATAATTTCTATTTCTTCTTGGGGTTAAACCATGATGGACGTTAACGAGATTCGTGAATATCTTCCACATCGCTATCCATTTTTGCTCGTGGATCGTGTTGTTGAGTTGATTGAAGGTGAATCAATTGTCGCCTACAAAAATATTACCGTTAACGAGGAAGTCTTTAATGGTCATTTCCCTCAAAACCCGGTGTTTCCAGGAGTAATGATTCTTGAAGCCATGGCTCAAGCTTCTGGTATCCTCGGCTTTAAAACTATGAATAAAAAGCCACAGGATGGGTCTATTTATTTATTTGCTGGTGTAGATGATGTGCGTTTTAAACGACAAGTAGTACCGGGTGATCGTTTGCAACTGGAATCACGGGTTATTTCTGAAAAGCGCGGTATTTGGAAATTTGAGTGTAAGGCAAGTGTTGATGGTGTATTAGCCGCTTCAGCAACAATTTTGTGTGCTGACCGCAAGGTTTAACAACAACTAGACATTCAACGAGAAAGCATTTTGATAGATCCATCTGCAATTATTCATCCTGATGCCAAGCTTGCTCCCGATGTTCAAGTTGGCCCTTGGACAATTATTGGTCCTGATGTAGAAATTGATGAGGGCACAACAATTGCCTCACATGTTGTGCTTAAAGGACCAACAAAAATTGGAAAGCACAATCGTATTTATCAATTTTCATCCATAGGCGAAGATACTCCTGATTTAAAATACAAGGGCGAACCAACACGTTTGGTAATTGGCGATCACAATGTGATTCGCGAGGGTGTAACCATTCACCGCGGAACAGTTCAGGATCGTAGTGAAACTACAATTGGCAATAATAATTTACTCATGGCCTACGTTCATGTCGGCCACGATAGTGTAATTGGCAATAACTGCATTTTAGTGAATAACGCAGCTCTCGCTGGGCATGTCCATATTGGTGACTGGGCCATTTTAAGTGGTTTCACTCTTGTGCATCAGTTTTGCAAAATTGGTGCACATAGTTTTTCTGGAATGGGAAGCGCGATAGGAAAGGACGTACCTGCCTACGTTATGGTTAATGGTAGCCCTGCGGAGGCTAAAAACATCAATGTTGAAGGTCTGCGTCGTAGGGGATTTACCAAAGACGATATCACTCTGCTAACCAAAGCCTACAAAATTATTTATCGTCGGGGTTTGACGTTGGATGAAGCTTTGGCCGAATTAAATCCCTTAGCTGCTGGATCGCCTGCGTTACAAGTCTTAATAGACTCACTAAATACATCTACACGCGGTATTGTTCGTTAGAATTTTCGCTTGCGATTCTCTTTGCATTGAGTAAAAAACCGGAGGGCTTGGTGTCTGATCACATACATATTGGTATTGTTGTCGGAGAAGCCTCCGGGGATATACTCGGTGCTGCCCTAATTCAGGAGCTGCGCAAGCGCTTTCCCAACGCAGAATTTTCCGGTATCGGTGGCCCGCGGATGTTGGCGCTGGGCTTTCATTCTTATTTTCCCCAAGATCGTTTGGCAGTAATGGGCTTGGTTGAGCCTCTAAAACGTTTGCCTGAGTTGTTGCGGATTCGCAAATTTTTGCGTGAGCATTTTATCAAAAATCCTCCTGCTGTTTTTATTGGAATAGATTCGCCGGATTTTACTATTCCACTCGAGGCATCCCTCAAAGAAAGAAATATTAAAACAGTTCATTACGTCAGCCCATCTGTCTGGGCTTGGCGGCAAAAGCGTGTTTTTAAAATTGCGCGCGCCGTTGATTTGATGCTCACACTACTGCCGTTTGAAGCAAAATTTTATCAGGAACACAATGTTCCGGTTGAGTTTGTCGGACATCATTTGGCCGATGAGATTCCTTTTGCTGTCGATAAAGTTGCAGCGCGAAAAATACTGGGGTTGCCTACAGAAGGACGTATTATTGCGCTCTTGCCGGGTAGTCGTGCGAGTGAGGTTGAGCGCATGGGGCAGTTGTTCATGCAGTCTGCAGTGTATTGTCTCGAGCAAGATCCTGGGTTGTTGTTTATTATTCCTGCCGCCAGTCCTGATCGATATCGGCAGCTACATATTGAATTAAATGATTATGTGGATTATCCAATCCAATTAATCAATGGTCATTCCCATGAAGCAATGGCAGCAGCAGATGTTGTTTTATTGGCTTCTGGCACTGTTGCGCTGGAAGCTCTGTTGCTCAAAAAGCCAATGGTTGTCGCTTATAAGCTGGCACCATTAACCTATAAAATTTTATCCTGGCTGGTTAAATCGCCTTGGATATCCTTGCCTAATTTGCTTGCGCAGAAACTACTTGTGCCTGAAATTTTACAAGATAACGCAACGCCCCAAGCTTTATCGGCTGCGGTGATGCATTATTTTGAAAATCCGGACGAGGCAATTGCTCTTAGCGAAACCTTTGCACAAATGCACCTTGAGTTGAAGCGCGATGCCAGTGCTCGAGCGGCCGATGCTATTGCCAGTTTGCTCAATTCACCTACAAGAACTACCAACTAATAAAAGGTCAAATCGTGATAGAACCATTTGTAAGTGTTTATCAAGGAGTGCTTTGTGCTGGTTGTGATGAAGTAGGGCGTGGGCCTTTGGCTGGTGATGTAGTTGCTGCTGCGGTTATTCTCGACCCGGCCAAAATAATTAGCGGCTTGGACGACTCCAAAAAGCTAACAGAAAAAAAGCGCGAACTTTTATTCGATGAAATTCAAGCAAAAGCCATGAGCTGGTGTATTGCGCGCGCTTCTGTTGCAGAAATAGATAGCCTGAATATTTTGCAAGCCAGTTTGTTGGCAATGACTCGAGCAGTACAGGGCTTGCACATAGAACCCGAACACGTGCTGGTTGATGGCAATAAGTTACCAAAATGGAAATATACAGCAGAAGCTGTTGTGAAAGGTGATAGCCGTGTCGCCGCGATTAGTGCCGCATCTATTCTTGCCAAAGTCACTCGCGACCGCGAAATGATTCAGTTGGATAAAGTTTACCCTGGTTATGGATTTGCAGATCATAAAGGTTATCCAACCAAAGTGCATATGGAAGCACTTGAGCGTTTGGGGATTACCCCTATTCATCGACAATCCTACGCGCCTGTCAGAGTCAAAATAGAACAAATAGCCTTGTTCTGAATTCAGTTTTTCTGCTTAAGAAAATTATTATGCCGGCAGCCAATTTTGTTCATTTGCGGTTACACACTGAGTTTTCGCTAAGCGATAGCTTGGTGCGCATTAAAGCGTTAGTTAAGCGTGTTGCAGAGTTGAATATGCCTGCCTGCGCTATCACTGATCAGACGAATTTTTATGGTCTTATAAAATTCTACAAGGCAGCACAGGGCGCGGGCATTAAACCTATTGCTGGCAGTGACTTCTGGATTACCAGCAATGAAGCCGAAGGCAAGCCTACGCTAATTACTCTGCTTGCGATGAATGATCAGGGTTACAAAAATATCATTGAATTAATTTCGCGCGCTTGGCGTCAGGGGCAGCAGCAGGGCATTGCTTATTTGCAGCGTGAATGGCTTACAGAGTTTAATGCGGGTGTTATAGCGTTATCCGGCGGCAAATTGGGTGATGTAGGCATGGCGCTTTTGGGGGGGCGTGCTGCACAGGCAAAAGAGTTATTGCAAGGTTGGATGCAGGATTTTCCCAATCGCTTTTATTTGGAATTACAGCGCACTGGTCGGGAAAACGATGAAAATCATCTACATGCTGCGGTTGCACTAGCGGCAGAAATGCAATGCCCAGTGGTGGCAACTAACGATGTGCGTTTTTTAAAAGCCAGTGAATTTGAAGTTCACGAGGCGCGGGTTTGTATCAGTGAAGGGCGCACACTCGACGATCCACGGCGCGAACGTCGCTACAGCGACCAACAATATCTGCGCTCTGCAGAAGAAATGACAGAGCTGTTTAGCGATATTCCCGAAGCCATTGCTAACACACTCGAGATTGCCAAACGCTGCACCATTAACATTCAAATGGGCAAATATTTTCTGCCCGAATATCCTGTCCCTGCAGGCATGACCGAAGCGGAGTTCTTCCGCAAAATTTCTCACGAAGGTTTGGATGCGCGCCTGGAGCGCATTCTGGATAAAAGCGCGGCTGACTATGTTGAGCGACGCAAGGTCTATGAAGACCGGTTGAATTTTGAGTTGGATATTATCAACCAAATGGGGTTTCCCGGTTACTTCCTGATTGTGATGGACTTTATCCAGTGGGCCAAAGACCACGATATTCCCGTGGGGCCGGGGCGCGGTTCAGGTGCTGGTTCTTTGGTGGCTTATTCGTTAAAAATTACCGACCTTGATCCACTGCAATACGATTTGCTGTTCGAGCGCTTTCTAAACCCTGAGCGGGTTTCCATGCCCGACTTTGACATCGACTTCTGTATGGATAACCGCGACAAGGTGATCTCCTACGTGGCAGATAACTACGGTCGCGATGCAGTAAGCCAAATTATTACCTTCGGAACCATGGCTGCAAAAGCGGTGGTGCGCGATGTGGCGCGGGTGCAGGGAAAGTCCTACGGTCTTGCCGACAAACTCTCCAAAATGATTCCGCCCACACCGGGCATGACTCTCGCACAAGCATTGGAAGAAGAGCCGCAACTCAAAGAATTTATCGAGCAGGATGCTGACGCTGGCGAAATTTGGGAAATGGCTGTGCAGCTTGAAGGCCTCACGCGTAACGTGGGTAAACATGCCGGTGGTGTGGTGATTGCACCTACCAAGCTCACCGATTTTTCTCCGCTGTATTGCGACGAAACCGGCAGTGGTTTGGTCACGCAATTTGATAAAGGCGATGTGGAAGAGGCGGGCTTGGTCAAGTTCGACTTCCTCGGTTTGCGCACCCTGACGATTATTGATTGGGCGCGCATTATGATCGACAAGCAGCGCGCCAAAAAAGGTGAGCCGCCGCTGGATATCAGCGCCATTCCGCTGGATGACGCAGCAACATTCAAATTATTAAAACGCGCTGAAACGACTGCGGTATTCCAATTGGAATCGCGCGGCATGAAAGACCTGATCAAGCGTTTGCAACCCGACAACATCGAAGACTTGATTGCACTGGTAGCACTGTTTCGCCCGGGCCCTTTGGAGTCGGGCATGGTGGACGACTTTATCAACCGTAAACACGGCCGTGCGCAAGTTGCCTACCCGGATGCAAAATTCCAGCATCAAAGTTTAAAACCGGTTCTGGAGCCAACCTATGGTGTCATTGTTTACCAAGAACAGGTAATGCAAATTGCGCAGGTGCTCGCCGGTTATACCCTGGGTGGTGCAGATATGTTGCGTCGCGCCATGGGTAAGAAAAAACCGGAGGAAATGGCCAAGCAGCGCGCGGTGTTTGAAGAGGGCGCAAAAAATCAGGGCGTTGATCCTGAATTGGCGATCAAGATCTTTGACCTAGTGGAAAAATTTGCCGGTTATGGTTTTAACAAATCCCACTCGGCCGCTTACGCGATTGTGTCCTACCAAACGGCTTGGTTAAAAGCACATTACCCCGCCCATTTTATGGCGGCGACTATGTCGTCGGACATGGATAAAACCGATAAGGTGGTTACCTTTATCGAAGAATGTCGCACCATGAAATTGAAACTCCTGCCGCCGGATGTAAACTCCGGCGAGTTTCATTTCACCGTCGATGATGCCGGTCGCATTATTTATGGTTTGGGTGCGATTAAAGGTTTGGGCGAGGGGCCAGTTGAATCCATTATTGCAGCGCGCAACGAAGGCGGTCCATTCAAGGATTTATTTGATTTTTGCGCGCGCGTCGATCCGCGCAAAGTGAACAAACGCGCGCTGGAAGCCATTATTCGCTCCGGTGCGGCAGACAATTTAGGCCCAACCGCCAACACACCGCAGCACAATATTGATCACGACCGCGCAGTGATGTTTGCCGCCATGGGCGAAGCGGTAAAAACCGCTGAACAAGCTATGGCCAATACCAATGCCGGCATGATGGATTTATTCGGTGCGGTCATGACCAGTGACGATTCCAATAAGGATGTTTATGCGGATTTTCGTCGGGTACGCACCTGGACGATGAAAGAGCGTTTAAACGCCGAAAAAGAAACCCTCGGTTTGTATTTGACTGGTCACCCCATTGATGAATATGAAAGTGAATTAACTCACTTGGTGAGTTCGCGGATTTCCAATCTCAAACCGGAAAAAGGTAGCCAGACAATTTCAGGTTTGGTGATTTCCCAGCGGGTGGTGAAAACCAAACGGGGCGATAGCATGGCGATAGTGACGCTGGATGATCGCACTGGTCGCATGGATGTCACTCTATTTGCAGAAGTATTTCATGCGGCGCGCGATTTACTGCTCAAAGATGGTTTGTTAGTGGTAAGTGGGCAAGTGCGCTATGACGATTTCAGTGGCATGTTAAAAATGAGCGCCGACAATATTCGTTTGCTCTCCGATGTGCGTCAGGAAAAAGTGCGCGAATTGTGGTTGGAGTTGGAGTCTGGTTTGCTGCCGGTAAGCTTCAGCCGTGATTTGAGCGAGATACTCGACCCCTACCGCCAATCACCCCAGCAGGACGCTCGCTGCGCAATTGTGGTGGATTACCTGCGCAGTGATGCCCGCGCGCAATTGCGTTTTGGCAATGAGTGGAATATCCGCCCGGAAGATGAATTGCTCCAGCGTTTACGCGATGCATATGGAAGCGACAAAGTGAAACTGGTGTATTGATAACTGAAAAGTCTTTAGCTCTTTGTGATCTAACAAAAATCCTGCCTAAATTATTTATATCTTTCAGCTTGTGCTGATCGAACTAGACTAAAAAAGAGATAACAAAAGTCTGTGTTAATCAGCGTCTGGAGGTAACTACCATGCTGTCGATCCTGGTGAAAGATTATATGCAGTTAAATGCCCAAGCGATTTCCGCAAGTGCCAGTGTGCGCGATGTGGTTGAGCACCTGCTCAAATGGAATGTGACTGGGGCGCCGGTGGTAGATGAGGAGCGCTGTGTTATTGGCTTCGTATCCGAACAGGACTGTATTAAAGATATGCTCAACAGCGCGTTTTATGCGGAAGAGTCTGATAGTGTGACCCGCATCATGCGTCGGGACGTGCTATGTGTAACTCCAAATACCAGCATTCTGGAGATTGCAGAAACCATGTTGGGAAACAAACCTAAAAATTACCCGGTTGTGGAGCATGGCAAGTTGGTTGGTTTAATTAATCGCCGCTGCATCCTTCAGGCTTTGCGGGATAACAATGGCAGTTATTTTTCTCCCCGGCGTGATTCACCCGAGTTCGTGATTAGCTCTCGCGATATTCAGTAATGTCATGTCCGGTACTTAGTCCTACCTTGGTCATCTGCTTCGCCATATGATAAATGTCGCACGCTGTTGTGTGCGTGCGACCTTTTGTCCCACTCAGCTCCAGCGGCATTTTCACTCGAAAAGATCGACTAAAGCGCCCATTTCGCGTAAGGTAGCGACCCAATTGTGCCTGCTCAGGTTATGGTCAAAAAGCCAACAAACTCAGGTAGTTGCACTCCCTCTCCAAGTCAAAATGGTAATTCCTTACCCGGAACACGAGCTTGCTATGAATCTGAATTATCTGGATTTTGAACAGCCCATCGCCGAACTCGAAGGCAAAATTGAAGAATTACAACTGGTTGGCAATAGTTCCGATGTGAACATCGCCGACGAGATCGCCAAGCTGCGCGAGAAGAGCACCAAACTCACTGAAACCATCTACTCCAAGTTGACCGCGTGGGATATCGTAAAAGTTGCCCGCCATCCCCTGCGCCCTTATACCTCCGACTACATTTCCCGTGTATTTGAAGACTTTGATGAGCTGCATGGCGACCGCCATTTTGGTGATGATGCGGCGATTATCGGCGGTGTTGCCCGATTGGATGGCAAGCCAGTGATGGTGATCGGTGAAGAAAAAGGCCGCAGTGTGCATGAAAAAGTCATGCGCAATTTTGGTATGCCACGCCCTGAAGGTTATCGCAAAGCCCTGCGTTTGATGGAAATGGCCGAGCGCTTTAAATTGCCAGTACTCACCCTTATCGACACCCCCGGTGCTTACCCCGGGATCGACTCTGAAGAGCGCGGTATTTCTGAATCTATCGCGCAGAACCTAGCGGTTATGTCGCGCTTGCGCACCCCGATTATTTGTACGGTGATCGGTGAAGGTTCATCGGGTGGTGCTCTGGCAATTGGTGTGGGCGATCAGCTGAATATGCTGCAGTACTCCACCTACTTTGTGATTTCGCCCGAAGGCTGCGCCAACATTATTTGGAAAACCGTTGCCAAGGCACCGGAAGCGGCGCAGGCCATGGGCGTCACTTCTAAGGTGCTGCAAGATTTGGGTATTGTGGATGAAACTATTCCTGAGCCATTGGGCGGTGCGCACCGCAACATTGATGAAATGGCGAAAAAACTGCAAGAGCGTTTAATTGCCCAAGTGGATCGTTTAAGCAAAGAGCCGATTGATGCTTTGTTGGAGCGCCGCTACCAGCGTTTGATGAGCTACGGCAACTAAGCCTGTAACACACAAACCAAACCCATAAAAAAACCGCTGATACCAATCAGCGGTTTTTTTATGGGCGATTGAACCCTAGCGAGGTTTGTTGGGTTTATTGGCGTTTCCGGGGCGGTTATTTTTATTTACCGCCTTGCTTGTGGGTTTTACGTTGGTTGCTACTTTGGGCGTGTTGCGCCCATTAACCGGTTTGACACTTGGCTTGGCTGGTGCGGTCTGTTGCTGATTAAATTTCTTCGCACTTTCAAATTTATCGCCAAAGGCTTTTGCTGCTGGTTTTGCGTGAGGTTTTGCAGCGCTACCAGTGCGCGGTTTTTGCTGTTGCGTGCGGGCGTTAGGGTTGTGGCCGCGCGGTTTGCTGCGCGCTTCGCTCTGCTCGTCGGGAATCAGCGCAGAGGCGCTGCTGCCAATTAAATGCGGCTTGCGCATGGCGCGCAGGGCTTCGCGGATAATCGGCCAGTTAGCCGGATCGTGATAGCGCAATAGCGCTTTTTGCAAACGGCGCTGTTCAATACCGCGTGGAATCGCAATTTTCCCAGCTTTGTAAGTCAGTTTTTTCAGCGGGTTGCGCTCGCTCACATACATGGCGGTAGCCAAGGACATGGGCGATGGATAAAAGGTTTGCACCTGATCCACTTCAAAATTATTTTTCTTCAGCCATAGCGCGAGGTTGAGCATGTCCTCGTCGCGGGTGCCGGGGTGCGCGGCAATAAAATAGGGAATCAAAAATTGTTCTTTGCCAGCTTCTTTGGAGAACTTATCAAACATGCGTTTGAATTCGTAGTAGCTGCTCATTTTAGGTTTCATCATCTGTGCGAGCACACCTTCTTCGGTGTGTTCCGGGGCGATTTTCAAATAACCGCCCACGTGATGAGTAACTAATTCTTTTACGTATTCCGGGTCCAGTACCGCCAGGTCATAACGCAAACCTGAAGCAACCGATACTTTATTTACACCGCGAATTTTGCGCGCCGCGCGATATAAATTGGTGGTGTGTTTGTGGCTGGTGGTGAGGTTTTTACAAATAGTAGGGTAAACGCAAGACAAACGACGGCATTTGGAGAGCGTCGGCATATCTTTACAAGTCAGGCGATACATATTCGCCGTGGGGCCACCCAAATCAGAAATATGGCCAGTAAAACCTGGCACTTTGTCGCGGATATCTTCAATTTCTTTGAGAATGGATTCCTGCGAGCGGCTTTGAATAATGCGCCCTTCGTGTTCGGTGATGGAGCAAAAGGTACAGCCGCCAAAACAACCGCGCATGATGTTGACGGAGGTTTTGATCATCTCGTAGGCGGGGATTTTTTGTTTGCCATACACCGGGTGCGGCACACGCGCATAAGGCAAATCAAACACACCGTCCAATTCATCGGTTTCCAGCGGAATAGGGGGCGGGTTTATCCAGACTTCGCGGTTTTCATGTTTTTGAATCAGGGGGCGCGCATTAAATGGATTGGCCTCCTGATGCAGCACGCGCGATGCATGGGCATACAAAATGGGATCTTTGCGCACCTTATCGAAGGAGGGCAGGCGCACATAAACCTTCTCGGCGTCCAGCATTTCGCTGCGGTTTTGCAGCGGCATGGGAATAATGCGAATGGGCTGTGGCTCGTTGGGATCAAAGGCTTTTTCGCTTTCCATTCCCTGAGCCGGGCAGCCAATGGTTTTGAGTTGTTCGGCAGCTTCGGGGTTTAATGTGGCAATTTGCTCGGCCATTTTTTCCGGGTCGAGCTGACGCAAGCCAATTTGCGAATTGTTGATATCGCTTTGCGCGGCATCCACCACTGACTTGCTGTTGTGCTGGTATTCGTAGGGGTTGGGCAGTTTGTCGATATTGCCCGGCCAATCAATACGGGTGGAGTCGATTTCCGTCCAACCTGCTGGCGGCTCTTTTTTGATAACGGCGGTGCCGCGAATGTTATCCA
This sequence comes from Cellvibrio fontiphilus, assembly GCF_042646205.1. Lineage (NCBI taxonomy): Bacteria > Pseudomonadati > Pseudomonadota > Gammaproteobacteria > Cellvibrionales > Cellvibrionaceae > Cellvibrio > Cellvibrio fontiphilus. The sequence goes on from NZ_JBHRTF010000016.1 coordinate 72,154, forward strand.
GCTCTTTAATGCTTTTGCCTGCCGCGAGCGAGTGTGCTACTTCAGCGATTGCGCGCTCGGCGTTGCCGTACAACAGAATATCGGCGGTAGCATCAATCAATACCGAGCGGCGCACTTCGTTGCTCCAGTAATCGTACTGGGCGATACGGCGCAAGCTGGCCTCTATGCCGCCCAACACAATCGGCACATCTTTATAAGCTTCTTTGCAGCGCTGGCTGTACACGGTCACTGCGCGGTCGGGGCGTTTGCCGCCTATGCCGCCGGGGGTGTAAGCATCGTCCGAGCGCAGGCGTAAGTCCGAGGTGTAGCGGTTGATCATGGAGTCCATGTTGCCCGCGCTAACCCCAAAAAAAAGGTTGGGTTTGCCCAGCGCCTTAAACGGCTCGGCACTTTTCCAATCGGGCTGGGCGATGATGCCCACACGAAAGCCTTGGGATTCCAAAAACCGTCCAATCACCGCCATACCAAAGCTGGGGTGATCCACATAGGCATCGCCACAAACGATGATAATGTCGCAGCTATCCCAGCCAAGCTTGTCCATTTCCGCACGGCTCATCGGCAGGAAAGGTGCTGGCTTATAGGTTTTAGCCTGGGCGTGGATCTTGGGTTTGGGGTAGGAAAACAGGTGTTTGGCGGTGTTCATAGGGACTGCAATCGGGGGAATTAAACCAGCCGCCATTGTCCCAGAATCGCGGCTGGCGAGACAGCATTAATTTGCGCGCTTACTGACTTGCGCGTTGCTGCAGTAGCTCCTCATAGCCACCTTCGTTAGTCGCTTGGGTGAAACCCATAGCTTGCAGGGTTTCCTGGGCTATGCCAGAGCGGCGACCGGTGCGGCAATAAAGGCGGATACTGGCGTTTTTGTCGCTGGTGACTTCGCCAATACGCGCCGCGATTTCCTCAAACGGGATATGAGCTGCACCCTCCAAATGGCCGGCATTAAATTCTTCTGCGGTGCGTACATCAATCCAGATTTCGTTGGCAGTAGCTGGGTGAGACATGATCAAAATGACCCCTGTAATCAGTGAGTAAAAAAGGTGACGCAGCATATCAATCTCCTCTTAATCAGTGCCAGTTTCATGAGTGCCATCGTTGATAAGTGTGCGCCTTAAGCTGCATCAAAGCATATTAGCGCGCAATAAAAAACGCCCGCAGAGCGGGCGTAGATCGAGTGGATGATAGTAGTTCAAAAAGTTGACGGTTTTGGTTTGTTTCTATGCATTCGCCAATAATCTGTCATATTTGCGGCTGAGCATGTCATAAAACTGCTCGCGCACCTGCACTATGGTGTTTTTCAGCGCGGTAATTTGCTCCAGCGAAATATCCTTGCGCCCCACGTAGACCTGCTTGCGGTAAACCGCAATCTTGGCGCCATACAAACGCAGGCTGCGCTCCAGGTTTTTCTCCCCCAGCATCAACAGTTTGGCTTCGGCTTCGGCGAGTTTCTTAAACTCATCCACCAGCTCGGTGTTGACCGCCTCCAGCTCGGCGCGGCGCGCCTGCGGCCAACGCTCACCGAATTGGATGGACTCCACCACCAGCGACGAGTACTTGGCGAAAATATGGGTGACCGTGCCGACTTGGGTAGAGACTTCTTCCAGTATTTGCAGGCGACGGTTGTCGCGCGGGCTAGTAATGGGCTGATTGTTGGCTTTACGCAGCACTACCCAAGCGGTAACGGCGGCGATAAGCGCGCCCAAGCCAATTTTGAGTGAAGTATCAGTGATTTGTAAAAACAGTTCGTTGTCCATTGTGCGGTGCCCCTCTGTCAGTAAATCGACGTTATTGGTTCGATAACAGAGATTTAGCAAGATGCAGGCCAGCCTGCTGGCGCTGGGTAAAGAATCAGCGCAGGGGTTTGAGCAGGGGCTCCAAACCATTTAAGCGGATTTCATACATCAACCTCAACAGCTGGCCAAGCCTGCCTTTAGGGAAACCCTCACGCCCCATCCACATCAAATAATGCTCAGGAATATCAGCAATCACATGGCCGGCGTATTTGCCGTAGGGCATGGGTGTGGTGACCAGTTCTTTCAGCAGTTGGGGGTCAAAGGGAAATTCGTCCACCTTAACCACCCGCGAGTTTTACGGTAAAGCCGCGTTTTTCCAGCTCGGTTTTGATCTTGTCGCGCTGGTCGCCCTGAATTTCTATCACCCCGTCTTTTAGTGAACCACCTACGCCGCAGCTGACTTTCAAGGCTTTGGCGAGGTCTTTGAGTTGGGCTTCAGCGAGCGGTACACCGGTAATAGTGGTCACGCCCTTGCCGTTGCGCCCGGCCGTTTCACGGCGAATACGCACTATGCCATCACCCTGCGGAATACTAGCCGCCGGTTTTTCCTCTGTGATGCGCCCAGTCTCGGTGGAATAGACCAGGCGGGAGTTTTTGTCTTTGCTCATCTTGGTGATTTATCCCCATTAATAGATTGGTAATTCTAGCGCTGCTCACTGTTAAAATGCGCGCCGACATTATCGCTGCTCATCACCACAGAGAACATCATGCAAATACAAGGTCATTGGGCTGCCCGCTGGCAGCCACTGGTAGATGTCTTCGCCGACAATTTCACCCAAGGCGAGGAGGGGGCTGCGCTGGCGCTGGTGCATCGCGGGGAGTTGGTGGTAAACCTCTGGGCGGGTCAGCGCAGTAACAAGGTTGTGGGCTTGGAGCGGGTAGATTGGCGAGATGATACGCTGGTTAATATCTTTTCCGCTGGTAAGGGGCTGGTGGCGCTCTGTGTGTTGCAGCTGGTTGCCGAGGGCAAATTACTGTTGGATGAACCCATCCCCAAGGTTTGGCCGGAGTTTGCGCAGGCGGGCAAAGCGAGTGTTACGCTGCGTCAGTTGTTGTGCCATCGCGCGGGTGTGTCGGCGTTTCATCAGCATATTGCCAATGAGCAAATTTTTGACTGGGCGGCCATGACCAGCGCGGCGGCGGCTGAAACGCCTTGGTGGGAGCCAGATACCGCGCAGGGCTATTCGCCGTTTTTGTTTGGCTGGATTTTGGGCGAGCTGGTGAAACGCGCCAGTGGTTATGCCAGTTTTAACGATTACTTTCAGGCTCGGGTCGCTCAGCCGCTCGGCGTGAATTGTCATTTTGGTGTACCAGACGCGCTGCTCGACCAGATTGCCGATACAGGCCCCCTCAAGCGCCCTTTGGGGGCTACTCCCAGCTCCACCGGTGCCGATAGCGTTATGCTCGGCAAACTTATGAAAGCTGACCCGCGCGGTGTGACCAATCGCGCTTTTGCTAACCCGATTAGTTTGATGACCGCGACCAATTCACTGGCGTGGCGCCAAGCACAAATACCGGCCGCTGGCGCCCATGCCGATGCCCGTGCGCTGGCGACTATTTATGGCGCCTTGGCTAATGGCGGTGCCGTGGTTAAGAGCGGTGTTTTGGCAAATCAAGCGCAGCCGCTGTTGGCTGATGCTGTACTGCCTCTGTGCTGGCAAGAGCAGACCTTCGAGCAGGATCGCACGCTCGGTTTGCCGCTGCGCTTTAGTCATGGGTTTATGCTGTCCCAGCAGGATCGCCCCGACTGCCGTTACGGGCGGGGTGAGCGCGCCTTTGGTCACCCTGGCGCCGGTGGTTGCCTGGGTTTTGCCGACCCGGATGCAGGCTTGGGTTTTGGTTATGTCACCCATCGCATGGGGCAAAGTGTGTTAATTGACGAGCGCGCCGTGCGTTTGATTGATGTGACCTATAAGTTGCTGGAGCAATAAAATGATAGATCTTGAAGAGCAGTTAATTGATGTTCAAACCCGCGTTGCCTATCAGGAGGATACTCTGGCGCAACTCAATGAAGTAATCACTCGCCAGGACGCTGAAATAATCCAGCTAAAGCAGCAATTGCGATTGTTGGTGCAGCGTATTGATGAGCTTAGTCAAAGCGCCGCGCAGCCCGGCGGCGAGCTAGTTGATGAGCGTCCGCCTCATTACTGATGTTGACCCAAGTCAACCCTTGGCGTTTCAATCTTCTTTGTGGCGCTAAATGCCTCATATTTGAGAATAAATGTGATTTACACCGCCGTTTCTTCCGCAGCATAAAAAATCCTTGTCTACACTTTGCTTTCGGTAGGTAGATTTTTTAGCTTCGGGAGCAAGTGCGGTCACTATGCATACCTCAACCCCTAACTGGTTAGCAAAACCCAGCGATGAGTATGCTTTGCCGTTTTTATCAGGTTTATTTTCCGAGAGTCCCATCCCCAGCTTTATCACTGACAAACAGGGCGTGATAGTCAATATCAACCCGGCTTGTGAGCGCTTGTTGTATCTATCTCCACGTCAGGCAGAACAGGCAATCGGTGTTTACTCTATTTTTCGCGACCGTCAGCTGAGTGCGAATACTGAGCTGGGGCCGATCATGCAGTTGGTTTATGCCCAAGGAAAAGCCCAAGCGTTGGAGATGAGTTATACGCTGGGCAACATTCATCGCAGTCGTTTTATTTGTAACAAGCAGCTTCATTTTCGGGTGAGTTTTACACCTGTGCCGGATCGCCAAGGGCAGGTTGCTTATGTGTTGGTGCAATTGCAGGATCTTTCCCGTGAAAAAAGCGCACGTGACGCATTGCAGGAGAGTGAAGCTAGCTATAAGGCATTTATCACCAATAGCTCTGAGGCGATCTGGTGCTACGACATGCAGCCTCCTGTCGCCATTGATATGGAATTTGAGCAGCAGGTGAGGCAAATTGCGCAAAGTGCGCGGCTGGTGGAGGCCAATAAAGTCCTTATCAATATGCTGGGTGTCAATTCGTTGGATGATATTTTGGGGGCGGGCCTGATGGACAGTGGCTCAAGGAATTACGTCTTCGATATTCACTATTTTGTAAAAAACCATTACGTGATGGTGGATCATGACATTGTTCGTCAGGATTCACGCGGTAAAAATTTTTATTTCCAGATCTGCTGTACGGGCATAGTTGAGCAGGGGCAGCTCAAACGGGTTTGGGGAACCACTAAAGATATTACCGCACGCCGCCGCTACGAAGAAAAACTCCGCTATCAGTCCTATCACGATTCACTCACCGCCTTGCCCAACCGCGAAAAACTGTATGCCGATATGCAAACCTGTTTCGAGCAGCGCGGAGCAGAGCAAATAAGTGCGCTTTTACTTATCGACCTTGATCGATTCAAAGAGATAAACGATACCCTGGGTCACAATGTGGGTGACCACCTGCTGCAGTTGATCGGGCCTCGCCTCGCCAATGAAATGTCGGAGGTGCCTGGCACTGTGGCGCGCTTGGGAGGGGATGAGTTTGCCGTGTTTTTACCGCGCATTCGCAGTACCCATCAAGCAGTAGTGTTTGGTCACAGGCTACTGGATGCACTCTCCCAGGAGTTTGACCTCGATGGTTTTACCACCCAGATATCCGCCAGTATTGGCATCGCAATATCGCCACAGCAGGCGCAGGACCAGCACACCTTGATGCGATATGCCGATATCGCCATGTATTACGCCAAGAGCCAAATGTTAGGGCTGGCGATTTACAGTGCCGATTATGACCCTCATTCAACCAAGCGCTTGTCCATTATCGGTGAATTAGGGCGAGCGATTCGAGAGGATCAGCTGTGCCTTTACTACCAACCTAAAATCTTGTTGGATGAAAAGCGTTGTTACGGTTTTGAGGCGCTAATTCGCTGGATTCATCCTGAATTAGGGTTTGTTTCGCCAGCAGATTTTATCCCTATGGCGGAGCTGACCACTCTCATTCACCAGCTTACCGCCTGGGTTTTGGAGAAGGCCATCGCCCAATGTAGGTTGTGGCAGGATCAAGGAATGCCGCTGAGCATTGCAGTGAATCTTTCGGCACGCAATTTGATGGATGACAATATTCCCAAGCTGGTAGAGCGTTTGTTGTTGAAATACCAATTGCCGGCAGGTCGTTTGGAGCTGGAGATTACGGAAAGTTCGATAATGACTGATCCTGCCCGCGCCCTGCGCAACCTTGATGCCTTACATGCTTTGGGGGTGCATTTGGCGATTGATGACTTTGGTACGGGCTATTCGTCGCTGGCATATTTGAAGCGTTTGCCAGTGCAAACCCTGAAAATCGACAGTTCTTTTGTACGCAATATGCTTGAAGATCTACAGGACGAATTGATTGTAAATTCTACGATTCATCTCGCCCACAATCTGGGGTTGATGGTTGTTGCCGAAGGTGTGGAGAACGAGGCTTTATTGGAACGCCTGAATGACATGGGGTGCGATGAAGCCCAAGGGTTTTTCATCGGCAAGCCCATGTCGGCGGTGAATACCAGCGAATGGCTGGTAGAGTCGGGTTGGGTTAAACAGCCGGACTAATGAATGCCCTAAAACCCTTGGTACTGCAGTTGCGCCTCCACATATTTCAAACGCTCTTCAACCAAGGCAGTGCGATAGCTATTACCCTGTGTCAGCTTAAGCGCATTTCGCAGTTGAATCTGCGCCCGGTCGTAAACACCATTTAGAATAAAATATTCGGCGCGCGCTTCGTGAACGCCCAGAATATTACCTGCCAAGCCGTTCACCTCTGCCAACAGATACCAGACATAGTCATCGTTGCTGCGCTTGCGTGAATAGCGATCAAGGATGTCAGCGCATTGCTGGTATATGCCAGCTTTCATTAATGCTTCTGCATGGCGAATAATCAGTGGATGGCTGTTTGGATGTTTTTGCAATTGGGCTTCAATAATCTCCAATGCGGCCTTGTGACGCTCAGCGGCAATCTCAATATCGGCACGCATTATTTGATAAGTCACCCGTTCGGGTTCTTTTTCCAGCAAGGGTGCCAAAGCTTCACGCGCGGCATCAAACTGACTGGCTTTGGTCAGCGCAAGGGCCCACCCATAGCGACTGGCGTCAGGGTAAGCAGATTCTTTATCCAGCTCACTTTTAAACATACGCGCTGCTATTTGTGGTGTCTCTTCTGCATCCACACGGACACGGCTGCGCATAAGTTGGAATTCCAAGTCATCTTCAGCAGGTTTGCGTTCGTACTGCATAGCGCGGTTTCGGGCATCCGCTACACGGGTTTCGCTGACCGGGTGAGTTAATAGGTATTCTGGTGGGCGGCGGTTGAGGCGATTGGCGCGTACCATTTCTTCGAACATATCACCCGCTGCATGGGGATCAAGGCCTGCCTGAACCATGGTTTGCATGCCAATCCGGTCTGCTTCCTGTTCATTTTGACGGCTGAAGGCCAAAGAGGCCTGTTGTGCCGCTGCCTGGGTGCCCATAATTGCCGCGACACCTGCGTCGCTATTGCTGTTTGCCGCTAGCACAAGGCCGGCAAGCATACCCGCGAGCATTGGCATCATCATATTCTTTTGTTGTTCCAAGCGGCGTGCGTAATGACGCTGGCTCAAATGGCCCATCTCATGCGCGAGCACAGCGGCGAGCTGGTTCTCGGTCTTGGCGTAATTGAGAAGCCCGGTGTGGACTCCGATGATATTGCCAGGCACTGCAAACGCGTTGAGCGTGTTATTTTGCGCAACAACCAGGTCGATTTGCTTATTATCCAACTGGCTGTGGGGTAACAGTCGGGCAAAAAGCTGTTCGAGGTAATTGATAATCAGAGGGTCTGATGAGGTTGGTACCTGGCTGCGATAAGCTCTAAGCCAGCGCTGCCCCAAGGCTCGCTCTTGTGCAGGTGAAATCATGATGGAGCTGGTGTCGCCCAAGCTTGGCAGCTCAACTTCAGCACGGACGGCAAAGGGGTTAACAATCAGGCCGCAGACCAGTAGTAGAGCAAATCCTACAGGTGCAAGCGCGCGTTTTAGTAAAAACAGAGGGCGTTGAAAGAGCGTGAACACAGTAATTATCGGCTCCAGAGTCGATGCTACAGAATGAATTGCCAAGCAAAAAACAGGGCGCAACTCTAGCCTTTTTGGCGCGTAAAGACTAGGTTAGCAACCTTTTATGACCGCTGTTGCACTTAGGGGTTCGCTCTCCATGCGAACTTTTGTATTGTCTGGGCGCACTGGTTTCTGGAATCTGGACTGCTCCAGGCGTTACAACGGGCCAAATGGCTTGAAAAATCGGGTTTTCAGATTGGGATACTGCGCTTTGAGTGACACAACTGATTGTTTTATCCTGCCTGTAGATGCAGATCTAGATGCCAGAGGGCTGCTCTGTCCTTTACCTCTGCTAAAAGCCAAGCAGGCTCTGCGTAATCTGCAGCCCGGGCAGGTGTTGAGAGTCTTGGCGACAGACGCCGGCTCGGTGCGTGATTTTCATGCCTATGCGAAGATTAGTGGTATAGAACTTTGTGACCATGCAGTGCGTGATGCTGTTTATTGTTATTTATTGAAAGTTCCCAATACCTGAAGACAGTTTTGCCAGACTTCAAATTATTTGTTTTTATCGGCGCTGCACAGTTGCAGTAGCAGTCATTTTAGGAGGCCCATATAAATGGAGCCTGCGAATGCCGAAGTGAGCTTGTTATGCCAATATGCTGTTACAACATCAAAAAAAGTGCCTGGCTTGCGCTGTTGCTGGCCCTTGTTATGGGGGTTACGTGTCCTGCGCTCAACGCCCAGGGTAATGATTCCCCCAAGGCTACAAATACCCCTCTCACAGTAGTTAAAAGCGAAAATGACCAGCGAGATTATCGTTATCTGATTTTAGATAACCAATTGCGGGTGTTGTTAATTTCCGATCCTGCAGCAGAGAAAGCTGCAGCATCACTCGATATTCAGGTTGGCGCCAATCAAAATCCAGCTGATCGCCTTGGGCTTGCACATTTTCTTGAGCACATGTTGTTTTTGGGAACTGAGAAGTACCCCAGAGCTGGCGAGTATCAGGAATTTATTTCGCAACATGGCGGGCGCTATAACGCATTTACTGCCGCCGAAAATACCAATTACTTTTTTGAAATAGACAAAGAAAAATTGGCTCCTGCACTGGATAGATTTGCACAGTTTTTTGTGGCGCCATTATTTTCTGCAGAATATGTAGAACGCGAGCGCAATGCTGTTCATTCTGAATATGTCGCCAAGCTTAAAGATGATTCACGGCGCGAGTGGGATGTCTATCGTGAGTTATTCAATCCGGCACATCCTGGCGCCAAGTTTTCGGTAGGCAACCTGGTTACGCTTGCAGATCGAGAAAATCAGTTAGTTAGAGATGACATGATTCAGTTTTATGAACGCTATTATTCATCGCATTTGATGAGTTTGGTGGTGCTGGGAACTGAATCATTAAATGCACTGGAGTCTATGGTAAGAGACGGCTTTAGTGCGATTGAAAAACGTGATGTTGATTTCGTTGGCAATTATCCACCACTGTTTGATGCATCGACATTGCCCGCAAGCCTGGAAATTAAACCTGAAAAGGAACTGCGTCAGCTTAGCTTCAATTTTCCCATTCCCAGTCCTGATCCTCTATATCGTCAGAAGCCTTACGTTTACATTGCGCACATGCTCGGACATGAAGGGCGGGGCAGCTTGTTATCCCTGTTAAAGCGGCTTGGGTGGGCAGAGGGTATAAGTGCAGGAACCACTCTGCACAGTCGTAGTGACGCTGTTTTCCAGTTGACTATTCAGCTGACCCCACAGGGAGTAAGGGCACGAGATCAAATTGTTTCGTTGGTCTTTCACTCTATTGAACAGCTTAAATCGCGTGGCGTCTCGTCCTGGCGTTACGCCGAACTTCAGCAGTTAGCTGGCTTGGATTTCCATTTTCAAGAAAAACAGACCCCCATGGAAACGGTAAGCGCCTTCGCCCAAAAAATGAGTAAGTATGAGCCGCGCGATATCCTTCGGGGCGACTTTATGTATGCTGATTTCGACTCAAATGTGATTGAAAAAAGCTTGTCGTTTTTAAATAGCAATAACCTGTTGCTTGTGCTCAGTGCACCTGAAGTTCAGGCTTATCGCGTTTCCCGCCTCTATGCCGCACCCTTTACACTGCGCATGCAGATCCCTGAAATTCTTGAACTCAAGCCTACGGTGCAGCAGGAATTGTTTTTGCCGGAAAAAAACCTGTTCATTCCCAAGCGTCTTTCTGTAAAAGCAGGTTCTATGCTTGAGCAACGTGATGCAGAGGTTGATTCGAGACCAAAGATTATTTATCTAAATGATCACATGCGTACCTGGTTTGCTCAGGACCGTAAATTTAAACAACCGCGTGCGCAGATAAACTTGCGCATCAAATCTCCGTTAGTTGCAACCAGCGCTGAGGGAGCAGCGCTGGCGGAATTGTTTGCTGCACTGGCGATGGATCAATTAAATGAATTTGCCTATCCTGCTAGCTTGGCCGGTATTGATTACACTTTAACGGCAAATGGTCGCGGTTATGACTTAAGTATTTTTGGTTATTCAGGTCGGCAGGGAATGCTGATGAATAAACTCATAAGTGCAATAAACTTGGGGCGATTCAAAGAGGATCGTTTTGTATTGTTAAAAGAAAATTTACTGCGCAACTGGCGCAATAAAAACAAGGATCTTCCTTATCAGGTTATTGCACAGCAGGTTCCTGCCATGCACCTTGAGCCGCTCTGGTCAACACAAGAACTTATAGATGGGTTGCAAGATAAAAATTTTGCGCAGTTTAACCAGTTTGTTAGTCGCCAGTTAATTGATGCAAAAATTGATGCGCTTTTTTACGGTAACTATTTTCGCGCAGAAGCATTAAAACTCGCAGTGTTAGTAGAGCATGAATTATTGGGGCGGCGAACAGGAAGGGAGTTACCTCCAATGGTGCAGTTGATGTTACCCAATGATTCCACTAAACCTTGGCTTTACACTCAAACTCTGGGCCACAGCGACAGAATTGTTGAATTGTTTGTCCAGGGGCCTTCTGCTTCAGCTGAAGATGCTGCACATATGATGTTAATCAGGCAATTGCTGCAGCCGGCTTTTTATCATCAATTAAGAACGGAAAAGCAACTTGGCTATATTGTCGGCATTTTATCCGCATCTTCGCTAAATCTTGAGAATAGTTTGTTCGTGGTACAGTCTCCTGGGGCCAGTGAAACAAATATCATTGCCCATATAGATTCTTTTTTAGATGAGCAAGCCGGGGTGCTCGCCGATAACTTCACCTTGAATCAACAGTCATTGATAAAAAAGTTACAGGAACCTGCGCGCTCCCTCAAAGAACAGTCTGAGCGTTACTGGACGTCTATCATCACAAATGATGAAACCTTTGCTCGTCGTGAAGCATTGGTGGCTGCTGTTGCCAAAATTACTCCCGAGTCACTGACTCAATTTTATGATCGAGTATTTTTAAATAAAAATCGTCGCCTATGGCTGACATCAGGAGGCGTTGAAGAGCGGGATAAGTTCGAGGAAGTTCAAAGTTTGGCGGCTTACCGCAAAGCGTTACAACGCATGTTGGTTGAGTAAATGAGTGTGTTTTTTTGAGGCATAAAAGTGTTCTTGTGCTGCATTTTTGTGCGTGAATCTGAGTGAATTTCGCGCTAAAAATTATCATTTTTTTTACTGTCAATCGCTTGGTGAAACACAAACCTTAGGTAATAATGCCAGCCCTGTCGCGAGGCCCCGATTCTGTTTGGATTCATTCGGAATGACCACCTTGTTACAGCGATCTGTGCACTAAAGTTGTGCCCCTCCAGAGTGTTACCGTGTTGGCTAGGGCTGGTAAAAAATTCACACTTATGCAAGAATTCGTGGATTTTTTACACAAGTAAAAGGAATGTTCCTCCTGTAACTCCATGAAATTACAGCACTTTTTACTTTTCGCCTGTTTTTGCATGAAGCCCAGATCCAAATTCCTGTATTAGATACTACTGCTACATGATGTGCGCACCTGCGTACAGCTGAGGAGATTTGAATGCAACAAGATATCAATGCCATTGAAACAAAAGAGTGGCTAGACGCCCTTCGGTCAGTTGTTCGTCATGCGGGAAAAGATCGCGCCGCAGAAATCCTGAAGTCCCTGTCCGAGTCTGCTGTCAATCATGGCATTGAGCAGCCTTCTTCTATCAAGACTCCCTATATCAATACCATCCCTGTCGACAAAGAAGTAAAGTCTCCTGGCGATAATGCCATGGAGCGTAAAATTCGTTCGATCATCCGCTGGAATGCTATGGCGATGGTTATGAAAGCTAATGACAACGATGAGGGCTTGGGTGGCCACATAGCTTCATTTGCTTCATCCGCTACCTTGTACGATGTTGGTTTTAACCACTTTTTCCGCGGTAATGATGGCGATACCCCAGGCGATCTAATTTATTTCCAAGGCCACGTTTCACCGGGTATGTATGCCCGCTCGTATGTAGAAGGTCGTCTGAGTGAAAGCCACCTGGATAATTTCCGTCGCGAAGTAAATGGCGGCGGTCTGTCCTCCTACCCGCACCCTTGGTTGATGCCCGATTACTGGCAGTTCCCGACTGTATCCATGGGCTTGGGCCCAATCAAAGCCATTTATCAAGCGCGTTTTAACCGTTACATGGAAGCCCGTGGTTTGATTCCGGCGACTGACCGCAAGGTGTGGGCATTTTTGGGTGATGGTGAGTGCGATGAGCCGGAAAGCTTGGGCGCAATTTCCCTTGCTACCCGCGAGAAGTTGGACAATCTAATTTTTGTGATCAACTGTAACTTACAGCGCCTTGATGGGCCTGTGCGTGGCAACAGCAAAATCGTCCAGGAACTGGAAGGTGTGTTCCGCGGCGCTGGCTGGAACGTGATCAAGGTTCTCTGGGGGCGCGGCTGGGATGAGTTGCTCGCCAAAGACAAAACCGGTTTATTGCAAAAGCGCATGGACGAAGTTGTAGATGGCGAAATGCAAAACTACAAAGCCAATGGTGGCGCCTATACCCGCGAGCATTTCTTCGGTAAATATCCGGAGTTGCTGGACTTGGTCAAAGACATGACCGACGACCAGATCATGGCGCTTGCACGTGGTGGTCACGACAGCCACAAGGTTTACAACGCCTACCACCAAGCAGTAAACACCAAAGGTAAGCCGACCGTAATTCTGGCTCAAACCGTGAAGGGTTACGGTATGGGTACATCCGGTGAAGCCATCAATAAAACTCACTCGGTAAAAGCGCTGGATATTGAAAGCCTGAAAAAATTCCGCGACCGTTTTGAACTGCCAATTAGCGACGAAGACCTGCCGAAACTTCCTTACTACCGCCCGGCGGAAGACAGCCCTGAAATGCATTACATGAAGAGCCGTCGCAAGGAACTTAAAGGATTTATTCCATCGCGTAACGCCAGCTTTGATCCATTGCTCGTTCCCGCGCTGGATGCCTTTGCCGCGCAATTGAAATCCACCGGTGAGCGTGAAATTTCCACCACCATGAGTTTTGTGCGCATTTTGTCCTCTCTGGTGAAAGACAAGAATATCGGCAAGCAAATCGTACCCATCGTGCCTGACGAAGCGCGCACCTTTGGTATGGAAGGTATGTTCAAAACTATCGGTATCTATTCATCCGAAGGTCAAAAATATACTCCCCATGATGCCGGCCAAATGATGTCTTACCACGAATCTGCCACTGGCCAGATTCTCGAAGAGGGCATTAACGAAGCGGGCTCCATGGCTTCCTGGATTGCAGCGGCAACGGCTTACAGTAACTACAAAAAGCCGATGATCCCCTTCTATATTTATTACTCCATGTTTGGTTTCCAACGTATTGGTGATCTTGCTTGGGCTGCGGGTGATTCGCAGGCGCGTGGCTTCCTAATGGGTGCTACCGCTGGTCGTACCACTTTGAACGGCGAAGGTCTGCAGCATCAGGATGGCCATAGTCATGTATTTGCCAACACCATTCCTAACTGTCGTTCCTATGACCCAACCTATGCTTATGAGCTGGCGGTTATTATTCAGGACGGCATGAAGCGCATGTACCATGACAATGAAAATGTGTTTTATTACATTTCATTGATGAATGAAAACTACCAGCATCCCGATATGCCAGAAGGTGCAGAAGAGGGCATCATCAAGGGTATTTATCAATTAGAGAAGGGCGCTGGTAAAGCCAAGAATCGCGTGCAATTGATGGGTGCCGGTACCATTTTGCGTGAAGTGCGTTTTGCTGCAGAAATCCTGCGCAACGAATTTGATGTAGAAGCTGATGTATGGAGTGTAACCAGCGTGAACGAACTGACTCGTGATGGTCAGCGCGCAACTCGTTGGAATATGCTCAACCCTACGGCGACTCCACGCAAGCCATATATCACACAGGTATTGGAAGGTGCCGAGGGCCCATTTATTATCTCTACTGACAACCTGAAAACTTACTCAGAGCAGCTGCGGGCTTATGTTCCCGGTCACTACACTGTGTTGGGTACAGAAGGTTTTGGTCGCAGTGATACCCGCACCCAACTGCGTCATTTCTTTGAAGTTAACCGCTACTTTGTAGTAATTGCGGCACTCAAATCTCTGGCTGACCAAGGCAAGATTAAGGCCGACGTGGTTGCTAAAGCCATCAAGAAGTTTGGTATCGATCCTGAAAAAGCGGATCCGATGAGCGTATAAAACCATCGCCCTCTCACAAAGAGGGCGATGTTGTTTGTACTCGTCAAAAACATTTATCAAATGTAGAAATAACCGATTAGTGAGGAACTACAGTGGCAATTCAAACTATTAAAGTGCCTGATATTGGCGGCGCCGAAGGCGTTGAAGTAATTGAAATCTCCGTAAAAGTGGGTGATGTTATCGCCGAAGGTGATTCAATTGTCGTGCTTGAAACCGACAAGGCTTCAATGGAGATCCCGGCCGATAAAGCAGGCAAGGTTGTCGCTATTAAAGTGAATCTTGGCGATAAAGTTTCCCAAGACAGCTTATTACTCGAAGTAGAAACCGAGGGTGCAAGCGAAGCTGCTCCTGCGCCGCAAGCTGCAGCACCACAAGCGGCAGCCCCCGCTCCGGCAGCAGCTCCTGCTGCTAGCACTGCTGAAGTGCAAATGCTGGTTCCAGATATCGGCGGTGCAGAGGGTGTAGAAGTTATCGAGATTTCGGTAAAAGAGGGTGATGAGGTTGCCGCTGGTGATTCACTCATCGTTCTGGAAACCGATAAGGCTTCAATGGAAATTCCAGCGGAAGCTGCCGGCAAGATTCTTAGCTTAGCCGTAAAAGTGGGTGACAAAGTATCGCAAGGTGCACTGATTGGTGTATTGGCAACAGCCGGTGGTTCAGCACCTGCGCCAGCCAAATCTGAAGCTGCACCTGTTGCTGCCACTGCTCCGGCACCTGCCCCCAAAACAGAAGCAGCCAAACCTGCTCCAGCACCAGCCGCAGAAGTAGAGCAAACGGGTGACGTTTACGCAGGCCCTGCGGTGCGTAAATTGGCGCGTCAATTGGGTGTGGATATGGGCAAAGTCTCTGGTACTGGCCCACGTGGACGTTTGTTAAAAGATGACATTCGCGGCTATGTAAAACCTATTGTACAAGCCGCTCAATCCGGTGCATCGTTTGGTGGCTCTGGTATACCTGCATTACCGGTGATTGATTATTCCAAGTTTGGCGAAATTGAAATCGTCAAAATGAGCAAAATCAAGAAATTGACTGCCGAAGCTATGACGCGCAGCTGGTTGAATGTTCCGCGTATCACCCAATTTGACGATGCTGATATTACCGACCTGGAAGCTTTCCGTAACAGCATGAAAGCCGAGGCGGAAAAGCGCGGCAGCAAATTGACTCCACTGCCCTTTATCGTAAAAGCCGTGGCTGCTGCGTTGGTGGCTGAACCTTCATTCAATGTATCCATGCACCAGGACGGTGAGAGCATTGTGCATAAAAAGTTCGTCCACATTGGTATCGCTGTGGATACACCGAATGGCTTGCTGGTTCCTGTGGTACGCAATGCAGACAAAAAAGGCTTGTTCGAATTGGCCGACGAGATCAACGTGCTCGCCAAAAAAGCGCGCGATGGCAAACTGACCCCAGCTGAAATGCAGGGTGGTTGTTTTACCATTTCCAGCTTGGGCGCTATGGGCGGTAATGGCTTTACCCCAATGGTTTCCGCACCAACTGAAGTGGGTATTTTGGGCGTGTCACGTGCGCAAATGAAACCTGTTTGGAATGGCAAAGAATTCATTCCACGCAATATGTTGCCACTGTCGTTGTCCTACGATCACCGCGCTGTTAACGGTGCGGATGCCGGTCGTTTTATGACTTATCTGGTATCCGTGATTGGTGATTTGCGTCGCCTGTTGTTGTAATCCAGTGCAGTAAATGAGTAACACAGAGGGTCAGCAAATGCTGACCCTTTTATTTTTACAATTTGGTCTAGCGAGACAAAAAAGATAAATATCCCTCGCTTGTTTCATCACTCCTCTTTGTTGTTAATTCGGCTATTTGGTTTTGTTCGGTCACTTCATTTCTTTGTATGAGCGATATAACAATGAACCTAATCGATAGAATTATTTTTGTAGCCTGCCTGATGTCACTAGTTGGTTGTCAAACTATTACCCAGGTTAATGACCCATCTAATACCTATACCCCTGAAACTACCTATCAAAAACTCGTTGGCGATTATCCATTCATTGGTATTGCCAGCAGTTCGGTCCCTGAATCGGTAATGGAGATAAAAAATATTACCTACCAGCGTTATGGCAAGCGTGCACTGCAACTGGATTTATATTTACCTAAACGACCAGCAGCGAGTTCTGTGTCTGGCATTGTGTTGGTTCATGGCGGTGGTTGGCGCTCGGGTTATCGCACCAATTTTACACCTATGGCCATTGGGCTTGCGGAACGCGGTTATGTTGCTGCCACTATCACTTATCGTTTGTCGGATGAAGTGCAATATCCTGCAGCCATTCATGATGTAAAAGCCGCTATTCGCTGGTTGCGGAAAAATTCAAAAAAATATGGTGTCAATCCAAATCAGATTGCAGTGGCGGGCGGCTCTGCCGGTGGTCAAATCGCGAGTTTGGCCGGCGTAACAAAAGGATTGGAAAAGTTTGATCCGCAAATGAAACGCTCAGCGGTTTCCAGTGATGTACAGGCGATTATTAATATTGACGGGCTCTCTGATTTCACTTCGGAAGCTGCACGTTTTTATGAAGATGATCCGCGTAAAAATCCATCGGCAGCGGGCGCTTGGTTTGGCGGACGTTACGCTGAAAAACAAGATTTGTGGCGTGAGGCATCGCCTATTTTTTATGTCGATAAAGATACGCCGCCAATATTATTTTTAATCAGTGCCCAGCCACGATTCAGTCTCGGGCATAAAGAAATGATAGAAAAAATGCGGCCTATGGGAGTTCCTTATCAGGTTTCGCAGATTCCGGATTCACCTCACTCCTTTTGGTTGTTTGATCCTTGGTTAAAGCCTTCTGTTGTGATTATTCATGAATTTTTACTGCAGCAATTTTCCTGGACGAAATAGTTTGTTTGTCAGTTTTTCCAAAAAAGTAAATGCCGGAACCATGGACAATACTTTTTGCCGGCAACAACTAGGCAGAGGCCTACAATCACTCCCGTGGCGTTGGCGATTATGTCAGCGCCGCTAAAGGTGCGCGGTGGATTGAAGTGTTGGGCAATTTCAATCGCAATTGAGTAAAGCACTAACAACAGTGCTTGTTGCCAATAGGGCCAGCGAGGGCGAGCGAAACTAATGGATATTGCTGCGACAGCGTAGCCCGCAAAATGCATTAATAAATCATTGAAGACGGGAACTGATTTTTCTGGATGAGGCGTTAAGCCCAGATAAGTGTAGATAACCAAAAGAAAACAAAATTGGATTACACACAAAACACGCCATGCCATAGTTTGTACCTGCCACATTCAACAGCGCCAGAGAATAACAGGTTTTTCAGTTGCAGGAATTGAAGCGGCTATTTGACTAAAGGGACCATAGGTTCGGCGGCGTATAAATCCTGTGGGGTATTGATGTTGAAAAAAGGATCGTAATCAGCTGCACCAAAGTTAACTTCTACGGTATGTTGAGCTTCAATCCAATCTTGAAGGCGAGGAACTTGTTCCTGCGATAATTGCTGCGCAAGAGCGTCTTTCAAAGAAATGTGCCAGAGTGCAAAAGTCGGATGCCTGCGCTCCAGAGAGCTGGCAACTGCAAGGAATTTATCCTTAGTGGTTGCCGCATTCAAAAGCTTTTCTACCAGGTCTGAAGGAAAGAATGGGGTGTCAGACGCAAAACTCATTAACCACTGTGTATTAGGGGTATTGTTCTGCATCCACTCCAAGGCGGCATGAATCCCAGCCAGTGGCCCACGATTATTGGTGTAAATATCAGCAACTACTGGCAGGCGTGTGCGCGCAAAACGCAAGCTATTGCCGTTAGCACTAAGAATCAGTTTTTGGACTTGGGGTTGAGCACGATCAAGTGTGCGTTGTAACAAGGTTTTCCCCGCAAGCGGAAGTAGGCATTTGTCGCCACCGCCCATGCGTCGCGCCAGACCTCCTGCCAGAATGACTCCCACTACCGGATCGATATTGCTCATAAGTTTTACTGCTTTGGGTTCTTGCCTGGGATTGCGCCCTGAGAATTGGTTGTGGCGCATTAATCATCGTTGTAGCTTATGTATTAGTGTAGCTGGAGACCTTGATCATCTCCATGACTTTTGCTCTAAGAACCAAAACCTAACCTTTTAAACCGCTGAAAATTGTGTATGAGGTAAATTGCTTTTCCCCATGTGACAAGTAGTATGCCTACCCAATTGCTTTGAAGGAGCTGTTATGGAACTTAAACTCGATGATTTCCGACGTGAATACACTCAGGCTGGGCTGCATCGCACCGATCTGGCAGAAAACCCGCTGGAGCAATTCAGACAGTGGATGGAACAGACCATTAAATCGGGTATTCCTGACCCCAATGCCATGACCGTAGCAACAGTAGATCCCAGTGGCCAACCTTCACAGCGTATTGTGTTGTTGAAGCACCTGGATGATAGAGGCTTTGTGTTTTACACCAATCTTAACAGTCGCAAAGCACAAGAATTGAATCAAAACCCTAAAGTGAGTTTGCATTTCCCGTGGTATTTCCTAGAACGTCAGGTAAAAGTGTGCGGCATAGCTGAACCCTTAACTAAGGGGGAGGTGTTCAAGTACTTTATTTCCCGTCCGCGTGAAAGTCAGTTGGGTGCTTGGGCATCGCAGCAAAGTCGGCCGATTTCTTCACGCGCCTTGCTTATGCAGCAATTTGAAGCGATGAAAAATAAGTTTTCCAAAGGGGAAATTCCACTGCCGGACTTCTGGGGCGGGTTCCGGGTTAAGCCTCATCAAATTGAATTTTGGCAAGGCGGGCCGCATAGGTTGCATGACCGCTTCCAGTACAGTTTGCAAGAGGATGGCACTTGGACCATCACTCGTCTGGAGCCTTGAGTGTTAATGCGTTATGTACATGCAACAGCCGCGGGCGATGCTGATGTTTTACATTTAAAAGAAATGCCTATTCCTGTTCCAGCTGCTGACCAGGTGTTAATCAAAGTTTGTGCTGCAGGTGTTAACCGACCGGATATTTTACAGCGTCAGGGTTTGTACCCTCCGCCGGATGATGCATCTCCTCTGCTGGGGCTTGAAGTGGCAGGCGAAATTGCGGCCTGTGGCAAAAGCGTTTTCAATTGGCAGGTGGGGGATAAAGTCTGCGCTCTGGTCAATGGTGGAGGTTACGCGGAATACTCGCTTGCACCTGCAGCTCAATGCCTGCCTGTGCCAACTGATTTTTCTTTTGTGCAAGCAGCTGCTTTGCCGGAAACTTTTTTTACTGTGTGGCACAACCTGTTCCAACGCGCACAATTGCAGCCGGGGGAAACCCTGTTGGTACACGGTGGCGCTAGCGGAATTGGTGTTGCAGCGATTCAAATTGCCAAGGCCTTGGGCGCGTCGGTGATCGCCACTGCAGGAACATCGGAAAAATGCAGTGCCATAAAGCATTGTGGAGCAGAGGCAATAAACTATCGCACGCAGGATTTTGTCGCTGAAGTGAAAAAAATAACCCAGGGAAAAGGTGCTCAGGTCATTTTGGATATGGTAGGTGGTGATTACATCCAGCGTAATTTTTCAGCCGCATCAAAAGATGGTCGCATAGTTAACATCGCTTTTTTAAATGGTAGCAAGGTGATCGTCGATTTTATGCCCTTGATGTTAAAGCGACTGACGCTCACAGGCTCCACCTTGCGCGCGCAATCGTCTTCAGCGAAGGCTGTGATTGCAAGCGAATTGATGGAAAAAATTTGGCCGCTCCTCAACAGCAAAATCATTACACCAATCATCGATTCAGTATTTCCATTGCATGAAGTTGCCGCCGCGCATCGTCACATGGAGTCCAATCAACATGTAGGTAAAATTATTCTGGATTTAAATCATGAATAGCTCAGAAAGCCATCTATCTAAACAGCGACCACTGGATGGTGTACGAGTGATTGAGGTAGGGCAATTAATTGCAGGGCCATTCGCTGGTTGTATGCTGGGATATTTTGGTGCGGAGATCATTAAAATTGAACCGCCCGAAGGGGACGCAATTCGTAATTGGCGTGTATTGGAAAACGGAACTTCTTTTTGGTGGCGCAGCATTGGACGAAATAAAAAAAGCATTACTCTGGATTTAAAAAAACCGGAAGGGCAAGACATTGCTCGACAGTTAATTGAGCATGCTGATGTAGTTATAGAGAATTTTCGGCCTGGTGTTATGGAGTCCTGGGGGCTTGGACCTGAAGTTTTTAAAATCAGCAATCCCGGTTTGATTTATGCGCGTATATCGGGCTACGGACAAACAGGCCCCTACGCCAGCAAGCCAGGTTTTGCATCGGTCTGTGAAGGAATAAGTGGATTCCGTTATGTCAATGGTTTTCCTAATCAAGCGCCGGTTCGCCCCAATTTAAGTATTGGAGACACCATCTCTGGGATTCATGCGGCATTGGGTGTTGCACTTGCGTTGTTGCAACGCAATAACAGTGGCGCGGGGCAAATCGTGGATGTTGCGCTCTATGAATCCATGTTTAATTTAATGGAGGCCGTGGTTCCGGAATTTTCGGGTGCTGGTGTTGTGCGTGAACCATCGGGTACAACGGTTACTGGGATTGTTCCTACCAATACATATCGCTGTAAAAATGGAAAGTATGTCGTTATTGGCGGTAATGGTGATTCAATTTTTCAACGATTAATGCAGGTGGCCGGGCATCCTGAAATGGCAGCTGATCCACGCATGGCGAACAACGCCGGACGAGTACAGCATGAGCTGGAAATAGATAACGCGTTGGCTGCCTGGTGTATGAGCAAAGATGCAGATGAAATTTTGCAGCTTCTGGAACAGGCGCGCGTACCTGCCGGCCCCATTTATAGCGTAAAAGATATGCTTGCCGATCCACATTTTGTCGCACGCGGAATGTTTGAGCAGGTGGAAATAAATGGAAAACCTTTGCAGTTGCCAGCGATTGCGCCAAAGTTATCGCAAACACCGGGTGTAACCAATTGGCCTGGTGGTGATATCGGCAGTCATACCCTGGATATTTTGCAAGACGTGCTGAATTTTACTCCCGAACAAATCGAACATCTAAAAGCATCGGGTGTTATCTGATGAATTTCTAAAAAAGGATAAAAGTATGTCATTACCATCCGGTTTGTATCGTCATTACAAAGGCAAAGATTATTTTGTGTTCCAAGTTGCGCATCACAGTGAAACACGTGAACCTGTAGTTTTTTATCGCTGTTTATATGGTGATTATTCCTGGTGGGTTCGCCCTTTGGAAATGTTTACTGAGTCTATAGAATTTGCAGGTGAGACTATTCCGCGCTTTCGTTTTTTACGTGAGCCAAATGAAAATGAAATGGCGATGTTTTTAGCACCGCATCTGGATTATCAGCAATCGTGACTTCTTTAGATGAGCGCGACAATAGCGATTCGCTGTTAGCGCAGGATGAATATTGGATGAGCCGTGCGTTTGCGCTTGCCGCACAAGGTGAACAATTGGGCGAAGTGCCAGTAGGTGCCGTTATTGTTTGCGATGGACAGGTTGTGGGTGAGGGATTTAATCAGCCAATTACCAGTCATGATCCAACAGCTCATGCTGAAATTGTTGCTTTGCGTCAGGCGGCGCAACGATTACAAAACTATCGATTGGTTGGTGCGAGTATTTATGTCACCTTGGAGCCTTGTACCATGTGCGTTGGTGCTTTGGTGCACGCACGTATATCGAGATTGGTTTTTGGTACTTCCGAGCCGAAGGCGGGAGCTGTAGTCAGTAAGTCACAATTATTGGATAACAATTACTTCAATCATCGAGTGAGTTACAGCAGTGGTGTTATGGCGCGGGAATGTCAGCATCAACTGAGTCATTTTTTTGCGTTGCGTCGTCAGCAAAAACGACAAGAGAAAGAACAGCGCCTGAAATAAGAAGGGGCCGCTATGCGGCCCCTTACAGATACTATCCCTTAGTAGAAGTAGTCAATATGCTCGACATTCCCTTCGATTCCCTGACCGCCTTTCCTCCTGCGCTAGCGCAATCCCTTGATGTCTCCTGACATCGCGTCCCTAACAGGTGGGCGCATCCATTGACCTTTCTTGGCCAGATCACATCATTGTCTACTTCCTTGATGTGCTCATTATGCTGGCAGGCTGGCGAGTAGAATAGTCGCCAAAGACGCTATCTCTTGTGAGACATTGACTACACTGTATAACTTTAATATCTATTTGGGGCTTATTTAATAACTTTATAGCAGGGTACATATTCCCTACCGGGTAATTTCATCCGGTTATCACGTGCAAAGGAGGCCAATAGCTCATCTATGGGATGCATGATTTCTGGATCGCCGTGTAACTCGAAGTGGCCAAACTCTTCAATCGCACAAATGCCTTCTTCTTTCACGTTGCCTGCCACTATGCCCGAGAAGGCACGGCGTAAATTGGCCGCTAGCTGATTAACTGGTTGGTTTTTGTGAAGCTCCAGATTGCGCATGTTCTCATGGGTAGGGATAAAGGGTTGCTGTAAGTCAGGGCTGATCCGCAGCTGCCAATTAAAGTAATAAGCATCATCACTCTGCTTGCGGAATTCCCTGACTTTTTTGATTCCCTCTCTCATTTCTCTTGCCACTGCTTCGGAATCATTCACAATAATTTTGTAATGGGATTGCGCTTCAGCACCCAGAGTGTTGCCAATAAAACTATCGATATGGGCAAAATAATCTGCCGAGCTTTCTGGCCCGGTGAATACCAAAGGGAAGGGGATTTCCTTATTATCTGGATGCAAAAGTATGCCCAGAATATAAAGAATTTCCTCGGTGGTTCCTGCGCCGCCCGGGAATACAATAATGCCGTGACCCAGACGCACAAATGCCTCAAGGCGTTTTTCAATGTCCGGCATAATGGCTAACTGATTAACGATTGGGTTAGGTGCTTCAGCAGCGATAATGCCCGGCTCAGTGATGCCAATGTAGCGACCATTATTGATGCGCTGTTTAGCGTGGCCAATCGTTGCTCCCTTCATTGGGCCCTTCATGGCTCCTGGCCCGCAGCCGGTGCAAATATCAAGACTACGCAGACCGAGTTGATAGCCAACTTCTTTGGTGTATTCATATTCAACGCGATTAATTGAGTGCCCACCCCAGCAGACCACCAGGTTGGGGTCTAGACCTGGCTGCAACAAATTGGCGTTGCGCAGCATATGGAATACCGCATCGGTAATGCCCTCGGAACTGTTTAAATTAAATTTCGGATTACCTTTAATTTCATCATTGGTGTAAATCACATCGCGCAAAACGGTAAACAAATGTTCGCTAATACCGCGAATCATTTTGTCGTCTACAAAAGCATTGGCCGGCGCATTTTTAACCGCGAGTTTTATTCCCCTTTCTTGCTGCACAATACTGATATCAAAATCTTTATACCGTTCCAGCAATTCTTTGCCGTCATCCAAGTCATTACCTGTATTTAGTACGGCAAGAGAGCAGCTGCGGAATAATTTATAAAGTCCGCTTTGACTGGAGTCCAAGAGTTTCGCGGCTTCTATTTTGGAGAGCGCGTTCAGTTGGTCGATGGGTGAAATAAGTGCGTCTACCGTTTTATAAACACCGGGTTCGGTGAGAATGGGTTGATTTGGGTTCAGATTGCTCATAGTGTTCCTTAGCATCGGTGATGCGTTTGTTTGCCATCATATGGACAGCGGTAATTTTATTTTGTTATCCCTAGTGTAGTGCTAATTTCTCGGGAGTGTACTTTCTTGGGGCCTTGTCTGCTGATTTGGCATTTTTTGTGTGTTTTTTGATCTTCTTGTGGTTGAGTGAGGGGCAGATGGAATATTTATCCTGTGTGGAAATTGAGACTGGTAAGACTCCAGTTACTGCAAGTGTAATTTGGTTGCATGGCTTAGGTGCCGATGGTCACGATTTTGTGCCTGTTATATCAGAGTTGAATTTGCCGGATCATCTTGCGATTCGTTTTTTATTTCCTCATGCGCCCGAGTTGCCCGTAACGGTAAATGGTGGCTACTTAATGCCCGCTTGGTATGACATTCTGGAAATGAATTTGGAGCGCAAAATAGATTTGCCGCAACTGCTTGCCAGTGCCAAAAAAATACAAGCGCTGATAGAGCGGGAAATAGCGCGTGGTATTCCACCGCAGCGAGTTTTACTGGCCGGATTTTCACAGGGTGGGGCTGTGGCATACCAAGCTGGTTTGAGCCTCGATAAACCTTTGGCGGGTCTATTGGTTATGTCCAGTTATTTGGCAGGTCAAGCTAGTCTTGAAATCAATCCAGCCAACCAATTAACACCGATATTGATTCAGCATGGGCTTCAGGATCATATAGTCCCTGAGGTATTAGGACAGCGTGCTTTTCGCTTCTTGAGTGATAATGGTTGTAAGCCTGAGTATGAGTCTTATGCGATAGATCACAGCTTGTGCGCTGAACAGATTGAGTCGATTTCTCAATGGATTCAGCGCATTTTTAAACAATAATTATTCTGTTAGACAGGCGGGATCAAAGGTATAAACACCATCTAGCCAATTGATAATTTCCTGAGCATAGGGGTTGTCGCCAAATTGGCTGTAGCGCGTGCGCAAGTATTGCTGTTCTATATGGTTAAGGTTTTTTAAACCCTTATCTTGCAGTGTGTTTATATCTTCCGCTAAACATTGTGAAAACGCGTCCCCGCACAGTTCTTTGATTATGTGCGGGAAGATGTTGTCCGGTGAGTAAAGAGCTTGCTGAGAATAGGCAAGGGGCAAACTTGCCAATGGAATGCGTGAAAGCCACGCTTGGTTCATTGGGTTGACAGCGTGACCAGATAGTTTTCCCTCTAGCTGGCTGTGTGCTTTATTGAATGCTCGAAGCTGCAATAAATTGGATTTTACGGCGCCGTCATTCACCGGATAATTATCCCAAAGAAAAGGTTTTCTACCTATTAGCATTTCAACTTCTGATAAATGTTCATGGCTGTAGGCGTTAGAGCACACCTTTTCTCCGGTCCAAAATATATCGATATTTTTATCTAACTTACGGGAGAAAGTTTGCCAATAATTATCAGGCATGGTGCCAAATACTTTCTCAAGCACCGGATCAAAGCTGTAATAAGTGGGGCAAAAAATAATTCGTTTGGCGCAGCTCAGCTCTGCGGCTTCATGTACGATATCAATTTGGATGTCCGCTAGGCTGGGAATATCACCGCGCATATCATCAAATAATATGCAAAGAATATCGGGTTGCAGGTGATTGATTTGCTTGATGCGCTGTTTTAATTGTTCGCGTTGGTGGGTTTGATTGCCCAGATAAATTTCATGCGGACTAAGCCCTATGCCAAAGTTGATGTGCTCATCCGCATAAACGCCCCGCAGTTTGGATATTTTTTCTTTGGTTGTTGCTGGCCAATCTTCTTGCCAGATGCGCCGTAAGTGTTTGTCACTTTTTGGTGCATAGATATAAAAATCATAACCCTGATCAGCAAGAAATTCGGCGTAAGTTTCGCGCTCGCTCCATGTCCATTCGCGGCCAAAAAAACCTTCGATGATACCCAGAGGTGTTGAATATTTTTTATCCGTAAGCATGGTTGGTAACTCCGCGGCTGATATTTATTGCTGGTTGTAAATGAGCGGTTAATCTTTTAATTATGGAAATATTTGCTGCTTCTTTTTAGGTGTTTCTCGCGCACTTGGTTGTTGTTGAGAGTTTCCCACTTTTTTTAAAAGGGAGTGCTTTTTAATGCGCTCTACTGGGATTGGCGTTAATTGACACTCCATGGTCATCTGCCTATGATAGCGGCCTTTTCGAGTTGGGCAATTTTGGCGGGTTTTTGCAGGGATTTAGCGCAATTAAACCACTAATGTGCTGCATTATCCCAATGATTTTTTCATATAGGTTCGTGCTTTCGCATCTGAATTGCTCATTAATGCTGGTCTCTAGGATGACCTGTGGGTCCAAGGGTAAAAAGTAGGAAGCGCATCACTTCCATTTCTTGTGCAAATCCCGGATGCAGATGCAAAACGGTATCGGATTCTGCGGAAGGTTCCTCCGCAACAGGGGTAAGATTTTTACCGCTATCAAAACTAAAAAGTGGAACCAGTTTAAAAATCAACCGCCTCTATATTAGGTGCATCACCTATACAACATTGTTTGTGGAGTAGAAATGACCAAGCCTGACGTGCGCCCTACCGACCTGCCTTCGTGGAAAATACTTGAAGCCCATGCGGCGCAAATGAAAGACCGCCACCTTAAAGAATTGTTTGCCGAAGATGACAAGCGATTTAACAAGTTCTCTCTGCAGCTTACCCCCTTCTTATTTGACTACTCCAAAAATCTTATCACTGATGAAACGAAGGCGGCTCTCTTGGCTTTGGCTGAAGAGTCGGGTGTTGAGTCTTGGCGGACCAAAATGTTTGCTGCAGAGCATATAAATGCAACTGAAGATCGCGCGGTAATGCATGTGGCCCTGCGTGATAAATCAGTTGATCCGATTGTTATTGATGGTGTCGATGCTCGCCCGGCGGTAAATGCCGAGCTGGAGCGTATGCGCAAGCTGAGTGAAAAGCTGCGTTCCGGCGCCTGGCTTGGCTTTACCGGAAAAACTATTACCGACATAGTGAGTATCGGTATAGGTGGTTCTAATCTTGGGCCTCTGATGGTTTGTGAGGCGTTGAAAGCATACAGCGACAAGCGCTTTAATATGCACTTTGTTTCCAATATCGATGGTGTGCAGATCGCCGAGGTGTTGGAAGGCTTAAACCCGGAAACGACTCTATTTGCCATCTCCTCCAAAACCTTTACCACCCAAGAGACAATGACTAATGCGCGCACGGCTGAGCAGTGGTTTATGGCGGCAGCTGGCGATAAGACGGCGATTGCCAAGCATTTTGTGGCGGTATCTACCAATCGCAAACTAGTAACTGCTTTTGGAATTGCAGAAGAAAATATTTTCGACATGTGGGATTGGGTTGGCGGGCGCTTCTCTCTCTGGTCAGCGATTGGCTTGCCAATTGTATTGTCACTTGGCTTTGAGTTGTTCGACGAGTTGTTGCAAGGCGCTTACGCGATGGATCAACACTTCAAAACGGCTCCGTTGGCTGAGAATGCGCCGGTCATGCTGGCCTTGGTAGGGATTTGGAACCGTAACTTCCTCGGCTATCCTGCGCATGCGCTTTTGCCATATGATCAATGTTTGCACCGCTTTCCCGCTTATATGCAACAAGCGGAAATGGAGAGTAACGGTAAATCCGTTAATTGGGCGGGCGAACAAATCAGCTACGGCAGTGTTCCGCTGGTTTGGGGTGAAGTGGGTATCAACGGTCAGCATGCGTTTTATCAGATGCTGCACCAAGGTACAGATATCATTCCTGCAGATTTTATTGGCTCGGTTACGCCAAATCTTGTTGTTGAAGGGCATCACGATGCGCTGATGGCCAATTTCTTCGCCCAAACCCAAGCGCTGATGTTGGGCATAGACGCCAATCAAGTGCGTAGCGAGTTGACCGCAAAAGGTGTGAGTGCCGAGCGTATTGAAGAGATTGTCGAGCATAAGGTTCATCGTGGTAATCGCCCCAGCAATACCCTGTTGCTGAATAAAGTTGATGCCTTTTCCTTGGGGGCTCTGATTGCGCTTTATGAGCACAAAATCTTTGTTCAAGGTATCATTTGGCGCATCCACTCCTTTGATCAGTGGGGTGTCGAATTAGGCAAGGTGCTGGCTGCTGGTATCCAGCCGGAGCTGGATGTTAATAAGGCAACCAACACCAAGCACGATGCCTCTACCCGTAACCTGATCGACTATTACAAGCGCGCCAAGTCAGCTAGCTAGGCTGGCGCAATAACTACTCAAGCGCTGGGCAAAGTACCCGGCGCATCCACCGACAGGCAATAATGCCTGTCGTAGGTACGGCCCCATAGAGCAATGGTATCCACATGACTGAAGTGTTAAAAACTGATCCGCGACTTGTTGAAATTACTGAGCGAATCGTCGCTCGGAGCCGTGACGCACGTGCTGCCTACTTGGCGCGCGTAAATCGCTTCCGCAATACGGGGCCGGCGCGACATCATTTGGGTTGTGCAAACCTTGCTCACGGTTTTGCTGCCTGTAATAGCGAAGATAAGGCAGCCTTGGCTGAGGGGCAGGCCCCCAACCTCGGAGTAGTAAGCGCCTACAACGAAATGCTATCCGCTCATGTCCCATATGGTGAGTACCTTGAGCCAATCAAGGCTGCTGCTAAAGAGATGGGCATGACTGCGCAGATGGCAGGCGGTGTACCGGCTATGTGCGACGGTGTTACCCAGGGGTTCCCTGGCATGGAAATGTCGCTGTTCAGTCGCGACGTAATTGCCATGAGCACAGCGATTGCGCTGTCGCACGATATGTTTGATGGGGCAATGTGTCTGGGAGTATGCGACAAGATCGTTCCCGGTTTGATGATTGGTGCGCTGTCATTTGGTCAGTTGCCCATTGTTTTCATCCCGGCAGGACCTATGACGCCCGGTTTGTCCAACGCTGAAAAAGCCAAAGCGCGTCAATTGTTCGCGGAGGGTAAGGTAGGGCGCAAAGAGCTTTTAGCTGCCGAGAGCGCCTCCTATCACAGTGCTGGAACTTGTACTTTTTACGGTACTGCTAATACCAATCAGATGTTAATGGAAATCATGGGGATGCATCTCCCGGGCAGTACATTCATCAATCCCTATACCCCTTTGCGCGATGCGCTGACCCGCGCCCACGTACATCAACTGGCTCGCATTACTCAACCGGAAAACCGCGTTACTTTGTCCGACATAGTCACCGAAAAGTCGGTGGTTAATGGTATTGTCGGCCTTATGGCGACAGGTGGATCGACTAACCATGCCATGCATATTGTGGCGATTGCGCGCGCGGCGGGTGTTATTATCGATTGGCAGGATTTGTCTGACATTTCGGATATAATCCCTCTTATGTGTCGTATATACCCCAACGGACTGGCGGATGTTAACCGCTTCCAGGCAGTGGGTGGTATGGGCTTTTTGATCCGTGAATTGCGTGCTGCCGGCCTGTTGCATGATGATGTAAAAACCATCATGGGTGCTGAAGGTGGTATGTCCCATTACACCAAGGAACCTTTCCTTGAAAAGGGTGAATTGGTTTGGAAGGATGCTGTCGCTGAAAGCCTCGATGACTCAGTGTTGCGTCCCGCCAGCAAACCTTTTGCACCAGAAGGTGGTTTGCGTTTATTGAAAGGAAATGTTGGGCGTTCGGTGATCAAAATTTCAGCGGTCAAACCTGAGCATCGCAAAGTAACTGCGCCGGCGATGGTTTTTCACAGCCAAGAGGAGATGCAATCTGCATTTAAGCGTGGCGAGTTGGAAAAAGATTTTATTGCTGTAGTGCGCTTTCAAGGTCCCAAGGCTTGCGGTATGCCGGAGCTGCACAAATTGACTCCCCCTTTGGGGGTGCTTCAGGATCGCGGTTTTAAAGTCGCATTGGTGACAGATGGTCGCATGTCTGGCGCCTCTGGTAAGATTCCTGCCGCCATTCATATGACTCCTGAAGCTTTGGATAGTGGCGTGATTGGTCTGATCCAAACCGGCGATATGATCGAGCTGGATGCCGAAGCTGGTACCTTGAAGTTATTAGTGTCTGAGGAAGAGTTGACCAAGCGTCAACCGGCGCAATGCGATTTGACCAATGTCCATTATGGTATGGGGCGTGAACTCTTTGCTCCCTTCCGCGCCTCGGTGGGCTTGGCAGAAGAAGGAGCTACAGTGTTTAACTGGTAAGCTGTTAAACATTCTGACCCCGAACTTGTGTTCGGGGTTATTGTTTTAAAAACCTGCTGGAAAGCAACAAATTTTTTGTACCTATACCACTGTCCAGATTTATAAACAGGATTACCCCTCATGCTCGAAGCGTTTGATTTTGTTATTTTTGGAGGCGCTGGCGACTTGGCTTTGCGCAAGTTAATTCCAGGTTTATACCGCGCTCATCGCGAGGGCTCGCTTCCGCTTAATGCGCGTATTATTCCGACTTGTCGCAATACCCAAATGGTTGCTGAATACAAAGATAAAGTGCGTGCAGCGGCTGAGAAACACCTAAATGCAGACGAGTTTGTTGCGTCTGACTGGGAAAATTTTGCAGAACGCTTGTTTCCGGTCTTTGTGGATATAGGTACAAAAGATGAGCACTGGGATGCTTTGGCGCAATTGTTAAACAGCGGTGGTAATTCCCAGCGAGTTTTCTATCTGTCTACACCACCGTCGGTGTTTAGTATTTGTTGTAAACACTTGCATGAAACTGGTTTGATCACCGACAAAGCTCGTGTTGTAGTAGAAAAACCTTTGGGTTACGACGCAAAAACGGCAGAAGAAATTAATAGTCAAATCGCTGAATACTTTAATGAAGATGCGATTTTCCGTATTGACCATTATCTTGGTAAAGAAACAGTACAGAACCTCCTTGCGCTACGTTTTGCCAACGGTATGTTTGAGCATCTATGGGATGCAAAATCCATTGATCATGTGCAAATCAGTATTTCTGAAACTGTGGGCCTTGAAGGGCGTGCCAGTTTTTATGACGGTGCCGGTGCGCTGCGCGATATGGTTCAGAACCATATTTTGCAATTGCTTTGTTTGGTGGCGATGGAGTCCCCTAACAAGATGACGGCTGAACGTATTCGTGCCGAAAAATTAAAAGTATTGGAAAGTCTGCGCCCGCTGACTGGCAACACTGTCAAGTACAATACAGTGCGTGGCCAATATGTGGCAGGCGAAATGGATGGCAAAATGGTTCCCGGTTATTTGGAAGAGCTGGGCCAAGCTAGCAACACTGAAACTTTTGTTGCTATTCGTGCGTACATCGACAATTCGCGCTGGGCAAACGTCCCTTTCTACTTGCGTACAGGCAAACGTATGAAGCAGCGTTTTGCCGAGATCGTTATCCAATACAAAGATGTCGCACATCGCGTTTACCCCGAGTCTGCCGGTGCAGCAACACCCAACCGCTTGATTATTCGTCTGCAGCCAGAGGAAAGCATCAAGATCATTATGGTTTCCAAAGATTTGGAAAAACACGAAACGCATTTGCGTCCGGTAGTGCTTAACCTGAACTTTGCCGATACCTACAAAGATTTTTATTCAGATGCATACAAGCGTCTAATGCTGGATGCAGCCGCAGGCGACGCCAGCTTATTCATT
The DNA here is from genome assembly GCF_042646205.1 of Cellvibrio fontiphilus. Classification (NCBI taxonomy): domain Bacteria; kingdom Pseudomonadati; phylum Pseudomonadota; class Gammaproteobacteria; order Cellvibrionales; family Cellvibrionaceae; genus Cellvibrio; species Cellvibrio fontiphilus. Next base: position 103,635 of record NZ_JBHRTF010000016.1, read on the forward strand.
CACCGTGCAGAAGTTGCCGCAGCCTGGGCTTGGATTGATCCAATTATCGAAGCTTGGCAGCGTCCTGAAAACAAACCCCATGGTTACATGGCAGGTAGCTGGGGCCCGCAGGCTTCAGCACAATTAATGGCGAGTGATCGTCGTCGCTGGTTCTCGATTGATGAAGTTCTCTCGGGAGCAGATCAGGAATGGTAACCGAACGTTTATTTGAAAACCGTGCAGAGATGATCGCCGCCTTGCAAGCAGAGTGTGAAGCTGCTCTGCGTACAGCAGTTGAGGAGCGCGGTGAGGCCACTTTCATGGTATCCGGTGGAAGTACACCGGAGCCACTCTACAAAGCATTAAGCCAAGTTGATTTGCCTTGGGAGTCTGTCTACGTTGCTTTGGTAGATGAACGCTGGGTTGATTTCGATCACGACAAAAGTAACGAGGCTTTCACCGTAAAACATCTAATCCAAAATAAAGCGGCTGTTGCGAATTTGGTGGGCATGAAAAATTCTGCCGAGACAGCGGCCCAAGGCCTTGATGACTGCGAAAGCGCCTACCAGCAATTGGCGCAACCATTTGATATCACCATTCTCGGTATGGGCTCAGACGGTCACACTGCTTCCCTTTTTCCGCATGCTCAGGGTTTGGCTGATGCATTGACGCCGGATTCTGGACAGCTTTGCGCAGCAATTATCGCCAAACAAAGCGAAGTGACGGGTGCTATTACCGAGCGAATGACGTTAACGCTTGCCGGTTTGTTGCGCTCAAAAGTGTTGGTGTTGTTGATCACAGGCGATGAAAAACTTGCCGTATTGCGTGCAGCGCAGGCAGGAAATGATGTCAGTGAGATGCCTATTCGCGCTGTTTTACAACAGCAACAGGTGCCTGTTGTAGTCTATTGGGCACCTTAATAGTTATTGGATTTTTGTGGGCTTTAGGCCTTGTGTTGAATTTTTTGAATTGAGGGACATGCCAGTGGCTTTAACTATTGATCAAATCGTAAAGATAGCGCCAGTTGTACCCGTAATGGTTGTTGAGCGTATTGAGGATGCGGTGCCATTGGCTACTGCACTTTATAATGGTGGCCTTAAAGTATTGGAAATCACTCTGCGCACCCCCTGTGCCCTGGATGCTATTACCGCGATGGTAGAGGCTTTGCCTGATGATGCGGTGATTGGAGCCGGCACAATTATTACTCCAGCTGATTTGGACAAAGCGGTAAAAGCGGGCTCAACATTTTTAGTAAGCCCGGGCACTACGCCAGCACTCATTGAAGCAGCTAAGGCTTGCCCTGTACCGCTATTAGCGGGCGTTGCCACGCCAACCGAAGCTATGAACTTATATGTTCAAGGGTTTACTCATCAAAAATTCTTCCCGGCTGAAGCAGCGGGTGGTGTGCCAATGTTGAAGTCTATTGCCGGCCCCCTGCCTCAAATTACTTTCTGCCCAACGGGCGGTATCGACTTGGCAAAAGCGCCAAGTTATTTGGCCCTGCCTAATGTGCACTGTGTAGGTGGCACATGGATGGCGCCAAAAGAACTGATGAAGGCCGGTCGCTGGGACGAAATTGAACGTCTCGCGCGTGAAGCAGCCAGCCTGCCACGTTAACTGATAATCCCCTGGGGGCGCATATATTGCGCCCCTGTGTTTTTTAATCCCAAGGACACAAGCAATTTTGTCCCTACAGCAAAAAGAATCAGCAAAGATTTATTTAGGAGAATGCAATGACTATTAGAGTGGCAATTAACGGTTACGGTCGTATCGGTCGCAATGTTTTGCGTGCGTTGTATGAATCAGGCAAGCGCGATCAAATCCAGATTGTTGGCATTAACGATTTGGGTGATGCTCATCTGAATGCGCACCTCACCAAATATGACTCTGTTCATGGTGGTTTTAACGGTAGCGTGAAGTTTGAAGGCGACACTATGTTCGTGAATGGTGATGCAATTCGTATCACTGCCGAGCGTGATCCATCCAAATTGCCATGGGCAGAATTGAATGTAGATGTGGTATACGAGTGTACCGGTATTTTCACTAGTAAAGAGAAAGCGGGTGCACATCTGACTGCTGGTGCTAAAAAAGTGATTATCTCTGCACCCGGTACTGATGTAGATGCCACGGTTGTGTTCGGTGTTAACCACAATGTATTGAAGGCGACTGATACCATCATTTCTAACGCTTCCTGTACTACCAACTGTTTGGCACCGGTTGCCAAAGTGCTGAACGATAACTTTGGTATCGTTCAGGGTTCTATGACCACCATCCACTCCTACACCAACGACCAAGTTCTGTCTGACGTTTTCCACAAAGACATCTACCGCGCGCGTTCAGCTACCCAATCCATGATCCCAACCACTACCGGTGCAGCCAAGGCGGTAGGTTTGGTATTGCCTGAATTGAAAGGCAAGATGGATGGTATTTCAGTTCGTGTTCCTACTATTAACGTATCTTTGGTCGATCTGAACGTACTGGTAGAAAAAGACGTAAGCGTTGAATCTATTAATGCAGCGATGAAAAAGGCGGCAGAAACAGAAATGCCAGGTGTTCTGGCATTTGTTGACGAGCCTTTGGTATCGATTGATTTCAATCACAACCCACATTCGTCCAATTACGACTCACTGCAAACTAAAGTTTACGGTAAGTGGGTGAAAGTGCTGGCTTGGTACGACAACGAATGGGGTTTCTCAAACCGCATGTTGGATAACACCATCGCATTGATGAATGCCAAATAAGAGAGCCTGTTATGTTAAGACGTACCAAAATCGTAAGTACTCTTGGTCCGGCATCTGAGTCGCCAGAAGTACTTGAGAAGCTTATTCTGGCGGGCGTAAACGTAGTTCGTTTGAATTTCTCGCACGGTTCACCGGAAGATCACAAGCGTCGCGCCGAAACCGTGCGCGCTTTGGCGGCCAAACACAACCGTTTTGTAGCGGTATTGGGTGACCTGCAAGGCCCCAAAATTCGCGTTGCACGTTTCGCCGAAGGTAAGATTTACCTGAAAGTAGGTGACAAGTTTGTGCTGGATGCCAGCCTTGAGCGAGACGTCGGCAATCAGGATCAAGTGGGCATCGACTACAAAGAACTCCCCAATGACTGCAAGCCTGGCGATGTGTTGTTGCTGGATGATGGTCGCGTAGTTTTGCAAGTGGACAAGATTGACGGTCCGCGCATTTATACCACCACCAAAGTGGCTGGCCCTTTGTCAAACAACAAGGGTATTAACCGCCAGGGCGGGGGGTTAACTGCGCCGGCGTTGACTGATAAAGATATAGCAGACATCAAAACTGCAGCTGAAATCGACGTGGATTATCTTGCCGTTTCTTTTCCTCGCTCCGCAGAAGATATGAACTACGCGCGCAAGCTGATGCTGGAAGCGGGCGGTCGAGCAGGGCTTGTTTCCAAGGTAGAGCGCGCTGAAGCTGTTGCCGACGATGAAACCTTGGATGACATCATTCGTGCTAGCGATGCTGTTATGGTGGCTCGTGGTGATCTGGGTGTAGAGATCGGGGATGCTGCTCTGATTGGCGTGCAAAAGCGCATTATTGCGCGTTCACGTGCGCTTAACAAAGTTGTCATCACCGCCACCCAGATGATGGAATCGATGATCAATAGCCCACTTCCTACCCGTGCTGAAGTGTTCGACGTTGCTAACGCCGTACTTGATGGCACCGATGCTGTAATGCTTTCTGCAGAGACTGCTGCTGGTAATTTCCCTGTGGAAACAGTAGAGGCAATGGTGCGTATCATCCTGGGTGCTGAAAAGCATCCTACGGCGAGTTTCGATAACTATCGTATGGATCAAGCTTTCACCACGGTTGATGAATCGATTGCCCTTGCTTCCATGTTTACCGCCAACCACCTGGATGGCGTCAAAGCGATTATTTCCTTCACTGAATCAGGTAGTACACCACGCTTGATGTCTCGTGTGGGTTCACAATTGCCAATATTTGCGTTCTCGCGTCATGTTGGTACTCAACGCAAAATGGCTTTGTACCGTGGTGTCCAGCCAATTGCTTTTGATACTGACAGTACGCCTTGTGCCGCGGATTTTACCCGCGCTATAAATTTGCTCAAGGCGCAGGGCGGTTTATCCGCAGGAGATCTTGTGATTGTTTCCAGTGGTGACACTAATTTGTTAGGTGGCACTAACACCATGAAGATCCTGCGTGTAGAGGATTAACTTTTTGGTGCTCAAAAAAACGGCAGCTCGGCTGCCGTTTTTTTTGCCCACAATTTATTGCAGGGGGAGTAAAGACTATGCTGCGTTTTGGACTCTGTTTTTATTTGCTTTTTCTGGTTGCTTCACCTGCTGTAGCACTGGAGTTGCGTGGCAATTGGCAGCAGGGTGGGGTGATTATCGGCAAGCTGGCTGAGGGCCAGCAGATCGAGTATCGCGGTAAAAGATTACAGCTTTCTCCCCAAAATGAATTTGTGATTGGCTTGGGGCGTGATGCTGCCAAAGAGGTGACCTTAACGGTATTGGATCAGCAGGGCAAACGGATCGATTACAAATATCAAGTCAAGCAACGACAATATAATATCCAGAGAGTAACCGGTGTGCCGCAGCAAACTGTGGAGCCAGATCCAGATCAAGTAGAGCGAGCCAAGCAGGAAGCTAAAATGGCTGCCGATGCGCGTAAGGGCGATCTGCCATTGCCTTTTTTTGCGCAGAAGTTTGTCTGGCCACTCACTGGGCGTATTACTGGTGTATATGGCAGCCAAAGATTCTACAACGGAGTTCCAAATTCACCGCATTACGGTGTGGATATTGCGCGCCCGGTTGGTACGCTGGTGAAGGCGCCGGCGGGTGGGCTTGTGACCTTGGTGCATAAAGATATGTTTTTTTCAGGCGGCACCTTGATTATCGATCACGGCCATGGGCTTTCTTCAACTTTTATTCATCTCAGTGAAATTCTTGTAAAAGAGGGAGACGAAATAGTTCAAGGGCAGATCATCGCTAAAGTGGGTCAAACCGGCCGTGCAACTGGCCCGCATTTGGATTGGAGGATGAACTGGTTTGAAGAGCGAATTGATCCGCAGTTATTGGTTGGCGCCATGTCTTCCGAGTGACTGTGTCGTTGCAGCTTGAATGTCTAATTGTCGCAATAGCCGGAGGCTCTAGAGACAGGCCAGCAACAGGCAGTGTAAGATACTGCCCCCGAATGCCCATCGCGACCTTGAGATGATGATAGATAAAAAGTTACTGAGTATTTTGGTTTGTCCGGTCAGCAAAAGCGAGCTTGAGTACAAACCAGAGCGGCAAGAGCTCATCAGCTGGCAGAGTGGTCTGGCTTACCCAATTCGTGACGGTATTCCCGTGATGCTAGAGCATGAAGCGCGCAAATTGAGTGCAGAAGAAATCGAACAACATCAGGCCTGATGGCACTGATCGCTTATATAGACATTTATTGGAATCGTTATGAAAAGCGCTGAAATTCGCAACGCATTTTTAAAATACTTTGAAACTAAAGGGCACACTATTGTCGCCAGTAGTTCATTGGTGCCAGCTAATGACCCCACCCTTTTGTTTACCAATGCGGGTATGAATCAGTTCAAAGATGTGTTCCTGGGTGGTGATAAGCGTCCCTATACCCGCGCTACCAGCTCCCAGCGCTGCGTGCGTGCAGGCGGTAAACATAACGATTTGGAAAATGTAGGTTACACCGCTCGTCATCACACCTTCTTTGAGATGCTTGGTAATTTCAGCTTTGGCGATTACTTCAAGAGGGACGCTATTACTTATGCATGGGAGTTTTTGACATCCAAAGACTGGTTGAATATTCCTGCAGAAAAGCTTTGGGTGACTGTTTACGCCTCTGATGATGAAGCTTACGACATCTGGAATAAAGAAGTGGGCATCCCAGCAGAGCGTCTGATTCGTATAGGCGACAACAAGGGGGCTCCTTACGCATCAGATAATTTCTGGGCGATGGGTGATACTGGCCCCTGCGGGCCTTGCACTGAAATATTCTACGATCATGGAGCTGATATTTGGGGTGGGCCTCCTGGCTCACCGGAAGAGGATGGTGATCGCTACATCGAGATCTGGAATAACGTATTCATGCAATTTAATCGTACCGCCGATGGTGTTCTGCACCCATTGCCTGCGCCCTCTGTAGATACGGGTATGGGCTTGGAGCGCATCTCAGCGGTGATGCAGCATGTCCATTCCAATTATGAAATTGATTTATTCCAGCATTTATTAGCGGCCGCAGCCAAGGCAACTGGCAATCACGACATGGAGAATAAATCCTTGCGTGTTATCGCCGACCATATTCGTTCTTGCGCATTTCTGATCAGTGACGGTGTTACGCCCTCTAATGAGGGGCGTGGATACGTATTGCGCCGTATTATTCGTCGCGCTATTCGTCACGGTCATCAGCTTGGGCAAAAACAACCTTTTTTCCACAAGCTAGCAAAGGCTTTGGCTGAGGTAATGGGGGATGCATACCCTGAGTTGAACAAAAATCAGACTCAGATAGAGCGAGTCCTGCTACAGGAAGAAGAGCAGTTTGAAAAAACGCTCGATAAGGGAATGGCGGTTTTGGAGGATGCTTTTAGCCAATTATCCGGTTCTATTGTGCCCGGCAAAGTTGTGTTCACCCTTTACGATACCTACGGTTTTCCGGTTGATCTCACCGCCGATATAGCGCGTGAGCGTGGATTGAGTATCGACCAAGAGGGTTACGAGGCGGCTATGGCTGAACAGCGCGCGCGTGCGCGTGCTGCTGGCACATTTAAGGTGGATTACAGTGCTGCCGGTCTTGATTTGCCAGCAACAGAATTTCTCGGCTACAGCAGTTTGGTGGAGCAGGGTAATGTGCTTGCTCTATTACAAGATGGTAAAAAAGTTGACCGATTGGTTGAGGGGCAAGATGGAGTTGTGCTTCTAGATAAAACCCCTTTCTATGCGGAGTCCGGTGGTCAAGCTGGCGACTGCGGTTATTTGGAGTTGGGGGGCAATCGCGTGGAGGTGCGTGATTGCCAGAAACAGGGCTCCTCGCACTTGCATTTGGTTCGTGTGCTGCAGGGTGCTATCTCCGTGGGTGACTTGGTTGCTGCTAGGGTAGATGCAGGTGTGCGACAGGCTACTGCTTTAAATCACTCCGCAACCCATCTACTGCATGCCGCATTACGTAAGGTATTAGGTGAGCACGTTACCCAGAAGGGCTCTCTGGTAGATTCCGAGCGTTTACGTTTTGATTTCTCGCACTTCGAAGCCGTATCTGCGGAACAGTTAAAAACCATTGAAAATCTCGTCAATGATCAAATCCGTGTTAATTCAGCCGTAGCTACCGAGCTTTGCGATATGGATGCTGCCAAAGCCAAAGGGGCGATGGCGTTATTTGGCGAGAAATATGGCGATACAGTGCGGGTATTGACCATGGGTGACGGTTTCTCAGTTGAGCTTTGTGGCGGAACCCATGTCAGTCGTACTGGCGATATAGGCTTATTGCGCATCACCAGTGAATCAGGTGTTGCGGCGGGTGTTCGACGGATTGAAGCGATCACCGGAGCCAAGGCGTTAGAGCTATTTGACCATGTTGAATCACTCGTGGATGCCGCAGGGCGTAGCTTGAAAGCAAACCGTGATTCACTGATCGAAAAGCTGGAGGCTTTGGTTGCCCAGAATCGCAAACTGGAAAAAGATCTGGCCAGCCTGAAAACCAAGCTGGCCACCGCCGGAAGCGGCGATCTTTTGTCCAATGCGGTTGAAGTAGCGGGTGTCAAAGTGCTGGTACTGAACCTTGAAGGTGCGGATGCAAAGTCTCTGCGTGATTCGGCGGACCAGTTTAAAAACAAGTTGGGTTCTGCAGTAGTCTTGCTTGCTGCTGTTGAAGATGGCAAAGCATCTCTCATCGCAAGTGTAACTCAGGATATCACCTCTAAAATCAAGGCTGGCGAATTGGTTGCTTATGTTGCTGCCCAAATCGGCGGCAAAGGCGGTGGTCGTCCTGACATGGCGCAAGGTGGCGGGACTGAATTGGCTACCCTTGATGCAGCACTTGCATCGGTGGTGCCATGGGTTAGCAATTTTCTGAAATAGAGGTAAATTGAGGCGATTCAAACGGGATTAATCCGTTTTTGTCGCCCATTTGGGTTAACTTTTGTCGCAATCTGGTGTTTAATTGGCGCCTTTTTCGTGATCTAGTTAGTAAATAATCGCAATCGTCAATTGATAGAAGGATTGGCTGTAATGAGCTTATTGGTTCAGAAATACGGTGGCACCTCCGTCGGTTCCATTGAGCGTATTGAGCAAGTTGCTGATAAGGTAGCTGGGTTTCGTGCGCAAGGGCACGATATGGTGGTAGTGCTGTCCGCTATGAGTGGAGAAACCAATCGTTTGATTGGTTTGGCCCAGCAGGTGCAGGAAACTCCGGATCCACGCGAGCTGGATGTTTTGGTTTCTACCGGTGAACAAGTAACCATTGCTCTGTTGTGTATGGCATTAAAAAAACGTGGTGTTGATGCTCGTTCCTACACAGGTTCACAGGTTCGTATTTTAACGGACAGTTCTTTTACAAAAGCGCGTATTCAGTCGATTGATGAAGAGAATATGCGTGCTGATCTCAAAGCTGGCCGCGTTGTCGTGGTTGCCGGTTTCCAGGGTGTCGATGAGCAGGGCAACATCACCACTCTTGGTCGTGGCGGCTCAGATACAACGGGTGTTGCACTTGCTGCTGCGCTAAGTGCTGACGAATGCCAGATCTATACGGATGTGGATGGCGTATACACTACCGATCCTCGCGTGTGTGAGCGCGCGCGTCGCTTGGAAAAAATTACCTTTGAAGAAATGCTTGAAATGGCGAGTCAGGGCTCCAAAGTACTGCAAATTCGCTCCGTAGAGTTTGCTGGAAAATACAAAGTACCGTTGCGCGTATTACACAGTTTCAAAGAAGGCCCTGGAACCCTGATTACCCTCGACGAGGAAGACTCAACTATGGAACAACCAATTGTTTCCGGTATTGCATTTAACCGTGATGAAGCCAAAGTAACCGTAGCTGGCGTACCAGATACTCCCGGCGTAGCAGCAAAAATTCTTGCACCAATCGGTGCGGCAAATATTGAAGTTGATGTTATTGTGCAGAATGTGTCTGCTGATGGCACCACTGACTTGACTTTCACTGTACACAAGAACGACATGAACAAAGCGGTGTCAGTGTTAGAGGCAGTTGCAAAAGACATAGGCGCCCGTGAAGTTCGTAGTGACGACAAGGTTGCTAAAGTTTCTATCGTAGGTGTTGGTATGCGTTCACATGCTGGTGTCGCATCGCGTATGTTTACTGCCCTTGCAGAGGATCGTATCAATATCCAAATGATCACCACATCTGAAATTAAAATCTCGGTGATCATTGATGAGCGTTACTTGGAGTTGGCTGTGCGTAGTCTGCACACCGCTTTTGGTTTGGATGCCGAACCGTCAGAAAGCCGCGTAAGGGGCTAAGCTTTCTAGAATAACGGTTTAGTTAAGGTGTATGAGTTATTTTGTCTGTGATAGCTGCAGGCGGAAAAATGTTAGGGTTTTCTTCCCTTTCGCGAAAAGTAGTCAATACTTAATTCCAGGCACTTGGTTGTCAGGACGCGATAGGGGGTGTTCGGAGGCCGGTGGTGGCAAGGGGTGTCTAAGTCGGGCTCTTACAGGATGAGTGAAGGAGATTAAAAATGTTAATTCTGACTCGCCGTATTGGCGAAACCTTGATGGTAGGTGACGAAGTTACTGTTACTGTTTTGGGTGTGAAAGGCAACCAAGTTCGTATTGGTGTCAATGCGCCTAAAGATATCGCAGTTCATCGCGAAGAAATTTACCAGCGTATTCAGCGTGAAAAGCAAAATCAGGAAGAGCAAGACAATTAATTGTTTTACGCTTTATTGTTTTTCAATTGCGCGGCGATATGAGAAATCATTCGCCGCGTAGCTGTTTTTGGAGTCTGGTTTTTTATTGAGCAAAAAGTTCAGGCATTGGCAAGAAGTTTTAATTTTTTTGTTTTTGTGTCCTAATTTCTTTCTCAAGACTTTGATTTTTAGAGAATTATGGTATTATGCCGCACCTACTGAGGCAGAGCTAGATTTGCTGAGGTGGACGTGGAGAAGTGGCCGAGTGGCCGAAGGCACTCCCCTGCTAAGGGAGCATACCTCAAAAGGGTATCGGGGGTTCGACTCCCCCCTTCTCCGCCATTGAATTCAAAAATCCCAATCTTACGATTGGGATTTTTTTTGCCTGTCAATTTTAATGATTATTTAATGGTGCAAACCTTTCATCTTTTGTTGTGTGTGTTGCCTGCACCTACGATCTTATGATTGAGCCAATAAAAAAACCGATGACGCGAGTCATCGGTTTTTTTGATATTGCGATATACCTAGTTGCTAGAGCGCACTAATTTTCTGAATTTGCTCGCGTAACTTTTCTACGGCGATCTTATGTTCAGCAACGCGATTGCGCTCAGCAGCTACGACCTCAGCAGGTGCTTTTGCGACGAAACCTGGGTTGTTGAGTTTGGTTTCGGTGCGCTCAATATCCTGAATCAGCTTATTGCTCTCTTTGGTGAGACGTGCGATTTCCGCATCCTTATCAATCAACCCAGCCATGGGCACGAGTATTTCCATTTGCCCGACCAGAGTTGTTGCTGACATTGGCTCTACATCGCCCGTATTGAGCCAGGTCACGCTCTCCAAAGAGGCTAGTTTTTTCAAGAACTGTTGATTGCTAAGCAGGCGCTGTTGATCTTCACTGCTGCCATTTTTGAATAGTACGGCAATGTCTTTCGCGGGCGATATATTCATCTCGCCACGAATATTGCGCACACCCAAAATAACTGCTTGTAACCACTCGACATCTTTCAGTGCCTGCTGATCGATTTTGCTTTCATCAGCTTGCGGATAGTGCGCATGCATAATGAACTCACCTGTGGCGCCGGCGAGAGGCTTAATTTTTTGCCAGATTTCTTCGGTGATAAACGGCATTAACGGATGTGCCAAACGCAGAATCGTTTCCAGCACGCGAATCAGGGTGCGACGAGTGCCTTTTTTCTGTGCGATGGTGGCATCCGCATTCCAGATAACTGGCTTAGATAATTCCAAATACCAATCGCAGTATTCATTCCAAATAAATTCATAAATAGCTTGCGCCGCCAAATCCAAACGATAGCTATCCAAATGTTCAGCAACGGATTTTTCCGCCAATTGCAATTTGCTGATGATCCAGCGATCCGCTAGGGATAATTCAAAATCAGTCGCTCCATCTTGTCCGCAGTCCTGCCCCTCACAATGCATCAAGACATAGCGTGTGGCGTTCCAGATTTTGTTGCAGAAATTGCGGTAGCCCTCTACGCGACCCATATCAAATTTTATATCGCGGCCGGTTGAGGCGAGTGAGCAAAAGGTAAAACGCAACGCATCAGTGCCGTAGGCTTGAATGCCTTCGGGAAATTCTTTGCGTGTTTGTTTTTCGATTTTTGCGGCGTCTTTGGGATTCATTAAGCCTGTGGTGCGTTTCTGTACCAGAGTTTCCAAATCAATGCCGTCGATGATGTCTAGCGGGTCGAGTACATTGCCCTTGGATTTGGACATCTTTTGGCCTTGGCTGTCGCGCACCAAACCGTGTACATAAACGGTTTTAAACGGAATCTGCGGCGTGCCGTCCTCATGCTTCACCAAATGCATGGTGAGCATAATCATGCGCGCTACCCAGAAGAAAATAATATCGAAGCCAGTTACCAGCAAATCAGTTGGGTGAAATTTTTTCAAAAATTCTGTTTGCTCTGGCCAACCGAGCGTAGAGAAAGTCCAGAGGCCTGAGCTGAACCAGGTATCCAAAACATCTTCATCTTGGTGCAGTGTTACATCATTCCCAAGTTTATATTTATTGCGCACTTCCGCTTCGTTACGCCCTACATAAACCTTGCCGCTAGCGTCATACCACGCGGGAATACGATGCCCCCACCACAACTGACGGCTGATGCACCAATCCTGAATATCGCGCATCCAGGAGAAGTACATATTTTCGTATTGTTTGGGTACGAATTGGATTCTTCCGTCTTCCACCGCAGCAATGGCCGGCTCTGCCAGGGGTTTGGTGCTTACGTACCATTGGTCGGTGAGCCAAGGTTCAATCACCACACCTGAGCGATCACCGCGTGGTACTTTTAACGCGTGATCATCAATTTTTTCTAGCAATTCTGCTGCTTCAAACGCTGCGACAATTTGTTTGCGTGCTTCGTAACGATCGAGTCCCGCGTATTGTGCGGGTAGGGTGCCATCCAATCGGGTATTGAGGCTGCCATCCAAATTAAAAATTTGAGCTGTTGATAATACGGCCGCGTTTTTGTCCAGCACATTGATCAGTGGAAGATTGTGGCGTTTACCAACTTCGTAATCGTTAAAGTCATGCGCAGGGGTGATTTTTACGCAGCCGGTACCAAATTCACGATCAACATAATCATCGGCAATAATAGGAATTAAACGATTAACTAATGGCAGTAATACAAATTTTCCGATGAGAGATTTATAGCGCTCGTCTTCCGGGTGAACCGCAACAGCGCTATCGCCCAGCATGGTTTCCGGGCGAGTGGTAGCAACGACTAGATAATTTTTACCTTCTGCGGTAGTGGCGCCATCGGCCAGGGGATAGCGTAGGTTCCACAGCGAGCCTTTCTCGTCGTGGTTTTCCACTTCCAGATCGGAAATGGCGGTGTGTAGTTTGGGGTCCCAATTTACCAGGCGTTTGCCGCGATAAATCAATCCATCTTCATAAAGACGAACAAAGGCTTCTTGTACGGCTTTAGATAGACCATCGTCCATGGTAAAACGCTCACGACTCCAATCCACCGATGAGCCCAAGCGGCGAATTTGACGCGTAATAGTCCCGCCTGATTGTTCTTTCCACTCCCAGACTTTTTCCAGAAATTTATCGCGGCCCAAATCATGACGGCTCACGCCTTGTGCCGCTAGTTGGCGCTCGACAACCATTTGTGTGGCGATGCCGGCGTGGTCAGTGCCAACTTGCCATAGAGTGTCATCGCCCTTCATACGACGATAACGGATGAGTGCATCCATAACTGCGTTGTTAAAACCGTGGCCCATGTGCAAGCTGCCGGTAACGTTGGGCGGGGGAATCATAATGCAGTAGGGGTTGCCTTCACCGGCGGGCTTGAAACAGCCTTGCGCTTCCCAGGTTTGATACCACTGGCGTTCAATAGCATGGGGTTCGTAGGTTTTTTCCATAGCGATTTGGGCTCTCTCGGTCTGTCGCTAACAAGTTCATGTTGGCGAAAATGGCTAAAAATTTGCCGGTGATTATAGCCTTTTGAGCGCTTTAGTCCCACCAAAACCGGGTTTATTTGCCGGCTGCAAAGTTCGGTCATGGTGTAATATAGCGATTATTTTTTGGCATCTGATGTGGATGATTTATGACAGAAACAATCGTTAATGAAGCAATAGATGCGGTTATTTTATGGGTCGATGGCGCTGATCCTGTGCACGCTGAAAAGTTGAATAATTATTTGGCCTCGATTGGCAGCGTCAGACCTGCGGCGGCAAGCAAGACACGTTTCCATAACGCTGGCGAAATAGACTATTGCCTGACTTCGCTGCTGAAGTTTGCCCCCTGGTTGCGGACCATATACATAGTGACTGATAACCAGCGGCCTTCGTTAATGGATAAAATTACAGGAAGTGTTTTTGAAAAAAAGGTGAAGGTTGTCGATCATTCGGAAATTTTTGCTGGCCACGAAGACTGTTTACCTAGTTTTAATAGTATGGCTATCAGCAGCTTGTTATGGCGTATACCCGGATTAGCTGAGCAGTTCATATATTTTAATGATGATTTTGTAATCGTCCGTCCAGTATCGCCTGACGATTTTTTTAGCAATGGGAAAGTGATTCTTCGCGGTCGCTGGAAGAGGCTCAGTGCTTCTGTTCCGGGGAGCAAAGTGTTCAAGGCTCTGCGCAATTTCTTGGGTGGGGGGAGAAAGAAAAATCGTATTAGTTTTTGGGGACTACAACAGCAATGCGCTGAACTTCTCGGTTTTAAAAGCCGGTATTTCCGTCTTCCTCATGTGCCTCACCCATGGAAGAAATCCACTTGGAATGAGCTGTTTTTACAATTCCCAGAGGCTATGTCGAAAAACATTAAGGCGCATCTGCGGGTTCCGGATCAGTATGTCCCCGAGGGATTGTCGTCACATTTTCATTTAAAAAATAACCTTGCGGTAGTAAATACAGCGCCTGTGAATGTGCAGCTGAAACCTGCTGATCAATCCTTATTGCGCATCAAAATGAAATTAAATAATGCCGATAAAAACGAGAGTATTATTTTTGCTTGTGTGCAGAGTATTGAAACGGCGCCCGAAGAAAAACGCCAGTTAATTTTTAACTGGCTGGATAAGCGCGTTGGAAAATTGGATGATTTATTGATTTAAGCATTTTTTATTGGCACTACAGACTAACGCTTTAGGCATAAATAAATGGGGGTGCCAGAAATTTCTGCCGTGGGCAGCGGTTCTCCATTCCGATCCAAAATATAGTCGTAATGAATCTCCCTTGGAACAGCTGACGTTGAATTGTCTATTGTCCAGGCGATAGTGATTTTTTTATCCTTAGTATCAAACTCCAGCGCATATAGATTGCTCTCAGTGGCTAGTTTTCTGGTGAATCGGGCATTGCCAATAAGCTGCAGGAGTTGGCGAAGCGCATTAAACGCCGGGCGAGGGGTGAAATTGTTAAGGTCATCAACCAATCCGTAACCGTGTGCGGAGAGGCGCCACCAGAATACTTGCTCCACATGTCCTGAACAGAGTGTTATTAAATAGTAACGCAGCATGTAATTTGCGTAGTCGTCATCAGTTTCGCCGGGTTGTTCGCGTCGCCATTTGGGGGTTTCATAGGGGCAGCCGATGGGTGACCAGATTCCCGTGTGTTTTACCGGCCAATTGACCTCCGACACAATTATTTTATCTGCACAGCGGTCTGACCATTGCGCTAATGCTTTGAGTAGCGCGGATTTTTCCAAAGTCGAAAATTTATGCCCTTGAGTGCTTTCGGGGGCGCCGCGCCTGTCCACATAAAGTAAATGCGAGAGCGCTGCCAGTGGTTGATTTTTGGGATGTGTAGCCAAAGCTGCAATAACCGGTAGATATTCAAAATCGATGCAAGCTGGCCCGGTGAGCTTAATCTGTGGAAAAAGCTGTTGTAGTTCTAACGCAGGCGCCATTAGCTGCTGATATTCGTCGCTGCTCCAAATTCCCCATTTCAGGCGATTGCTGGCATGGGTGATTTCAATGTGGGCAACATCCGCACCGATATTTTCAATAATTAATGTTAAAAAATCTTTCCAGGATTCAGGCTGTAACAAGGCTTGTCGGTCTTGTAAGACAGCAAGCATCACCTCAATACCTTTACTGCGCAGGTGTTTTACTAACGCAATTGTTCTGTTCCACTCAACGGGCGTTTCGTGGTGGCAAAAGCGAATGAGCACGGGTGGATTGCCTAATTGCTCAAGCAGTTTTAATTCTGTTTCTATGTAGTCGGGGTGAGGGTGTAAAGCAATACCAATGCGCCCGCTCATGTCTACAGGTGTGTTGTAACTTTGGGCTAATAATTTTTTGTAAGTGCTGTAAATAGTTGGCGCTGCACATAGACCTTGCCACACCATTGAGAACATATAACGCCAATTGCGGTAGGCATGTTTTTCCTGGCGCCCTGGAACAATCATGGGTTGCGCCGATTTTTCATCCCACAGCCATATATCTTGTACTGGTGGATACACTGGTTTGACTTTAGGTAGCTTTTTGCTTTTCCAATGGCGTATGGGGTGACGCCATTTTCCGCTACGGCGATGGCTCCAAAAACGTTGCCTTGCTTTTTGCTCAAGGCGATCAAAATCTGCCGGAAAATCTTCGTGATTGTTGTAAATCGTTTTAAATATTTTTAGATAAGCGCCGGGCAGGGCGATGCGAGCCAAATCAAATGCGCGTTGTTCCTGTGTAAGCACCTTATTTGAATATTTGGCGCGATTTAAATCGATAAATTGCGGTTTAAGCCAGCCACCATTTTCATCGCGTGGCAATAAAATATTCTGATTGCCCATATCACCGTGCATAAAACCAGCATTATGCATAGCGCGAATAGCAGGCGCTACCACTTGGAGCAAATCCATTAATGGTGCATTGTCTCGTTGGTTGTAATAAATATCGGAGAGCGCATCGCGAAAGCTGATGCCGGGTTCATACATACACAGATAGTAACTTTCAAGTAAACGCTTGCCTTCCCAGCGATCCAGCCAGGCAATAGGTGCGGGTGTGCTTATGCCATTACTTTGCAAAAAACTTGCAGCGTCAAATGATCGTTTGGCTTTTGAGCCTTTGTTCCAGTCATGCCAATCTTTTAACCAGTTCTGCCGTTTAAATACTTTGATGGTGATGCTGAGCGGTTTTTGATTAACCAACAGTTCAGTTTTTACAACATAGTCCGGGCCATTGGAGATACGTTGTGCCACCGGTTTATCCAGCAGCATAGAAATATTGTTTAACTGTGCAGTTACTTCGGGTAACTGGAATGCAATTGCTAGTTCACTTTGATAATTGCCGATAGTTTCTGTCATAAAATTTTATATTGATATGGGCTGAATTATCGGCCTTGAATTTGATAGTGATTACAGATGGCCTTCCATTGTTCATAGTTGCCATTTTCGCGCACATTAGTGTGTTTGAGTGATACTTTTTGTGATCCGGCAATAGGTGTAGGTTTTTGTCCAGGCTGCTGGGAGCGCTGTGTCAGAGTGCCATTTAAATAGGACATGGCTTTAAACCACAAATCATCGGCGCGGGGCGCCAAGGCCAGATAAAGATCGGCGCGGGTAACATCCTGATGCAGCACTCCAGGTGGATAAAGTACACCGCCGTAACCAATTGGCATCATCCAGTTTGAGCTGACACCGGGCATTGTTTGGGTTTTCCATTGGTCATAAGGTAATAACTTACCTTGGTTGTCATAGGCAATTTCCCGGCATTCGTGGGCGATTACCTTTTCCGGATAGTGCAGATGATCCTGATACAGCCGCGCCAGCCAGGTTGATTCATACATTAGATCGTCATCGCAGGTGACAATAATTTTTTCCGGGTAACGCTCAAGGCTATGCACCAATTTGCGATGCGAACAAGTCATATCGACATAGTGAATTTCAAAAGTGTCACCCACAAGCACTCTCAAGCTGGCGGGAATTTTTGATTGCAAATCTTTATGCAGCCACAGCAAAATTTTTTCAGCGCGATATGACTGCGTCAGTAGGCTGCGGATTACCAGGTACAGTGTGTCGAGGCGCGACGGTATGGACGTCAGTGAAATGATCACCGGTATTTCTGGTTTTTCCGATGGGTTCAAATCTTTGAGTGCCAGTTGTTTTAGTTTCCAGGCAGTCCAGAGTGATCCGGGCAATTCCTTAAGTTTCATTTAAGGCTAGTCTCCGCTGCAGATGTTTTTATTATTCCGTTCTCTGCCCAGTATCTGCCGGTGCGTTTAACTTCATTGCGAATAGCGTAATTTTTTTTCCAGGTTTCAGGGTTGTCGTAAGCGCGCGGGTGATCCAGATGCAAGCAATTCACGCTGTAGCGAACTTGTTTGCCCTTGAGTCCATGGTTGTATAAACGCTCACCCAGCTCGCGATCCAAACCGCCGTATTGCATGTCTTCGTTAAAACCATTACAAGCTTTTATATCTGCTGTCCAAGTGGAGCTATTCATACCATTCCAGGTGGCTTTGGTCGGTGTAATGGTATTGAGAACCGCTTTAATGGTTTTATTTTTAATCAGTTTCCATAATTTATGGCTGCTGGGTTGGCCTGCATTTTTAAGCCAGTCCAGATTAAAAATGACCCCCGTTGCTATGTCTGTCTCGGTAATTTTTTCTGAAACTGGTGTGGTTAGTTTTACATAACCGCCCGACAGAAAATAACCGGGTTGTGCCAGTGCTTCGTGCAGCCCGATAAAATCGGGTTCGGGTATACAGTCGCCATCGGTAAAAATTAAATAATCACAATCGGTTTGTGCGATGGCCTTGTTGAGTATCTGGCATTTTTGAAAGCCTTTATCTTCATGCCACACATGCTCAATACGCAATTTGCCGCGTGCCTTAAAAAACTCTATAACATCCCGTGTTGGTTGCCCTGAGCCATCGTCGGCAATGATCACGGTAAAGTGAGTGTGACGTTGCGCCTCATAGCCAAACAATACATTTTTTAGCCATTTGGGTTGGTTGTAGGTGGTGATAACTACGCCAATTTTTTGCGGTTTCATGGGGGCATCCAGTTTTTGGGTGGCTACTTATTTGGCTTTCAAAAAGCGCGACATGTGTTCGATGGTGTTGGCTAATACGTCTGGTGGAAGTTCCTGATCATCTACAGGCTCGTAGTTTTTATCGACCGCTTCTACGCCACCAAGAGGATTGATCAGGAATAAATATTCACCATGACGAATGGCTCTGTCAGTCCAGGATTCCATTAACAATCCGCGGTCATTACCGGGTAGGTTAAACAGAGAATAGCCAGTGGAGTAATCGGTTATTGGATTAGCGCATCCGAATGCTTCGCTTAATAATGTAGGTATCAGGTCTTCATGGGAGCTGAGTGTAGTAGTAACCATGGCTTCACGGCCTGGCCATACCAGCATAAGCGGAACCTTGGTTTGCCAAACGCTAAAATTACTGTTGTGGCCCCAGAAGTTTTTCCCCATTTCATTAAATTCCTGACCGTGATCACTGGTGATAATGACCAAGGTATTGTTCAGGCGATTTGTTTGTGCAAGCTCATCCATCACGGTTTGTATCAAGCTGTCCACATAGTGGGCAGTTGTTTTATACAAGTTTAAAAATGGTTCGGGGTTGTAATCATTATTCAACTCCAGGTAATTGACTTGTTTGAGCATGGGCTCAAAACGATGTGGATAGTCCTCTGGAATGGAAAAACCATGGGGCGCATCAAAAAATAAAAAACCAAAAAACGGTTTTTCGGAAGGTAATTGTTGTAAGTCGGTGATGAATCGCCGGGTAATATCCAAATCATTTTCTGCACTGGATTTGGCATTTCCCTGCTGTAGTTGGGTGCGAAGTTCAGAAAAAATAGTGCGATCAAATTCCGGAAAAGTCAGTGTGCTACTGCCGTAAATAAAATGCTGATAGCCACGTTCCAAGGTTAGATCAAACAGCACGCTGCCTTTCTCTGCCGCTAATATCGGTTTCCAGTAACTGCCGGAAATACCGTACATCATGCTGAACAGCCCATAGCGGGTGGCATTGCTAGTGCTGTAATGGTTGTCAAATACCAGTGCTTTATCGCGCAACTTGAAACTGTTGGGCATTACTTCGGCAGTCAATTGATCGGCACGCAGCGAATCAACTACCAACATAAGAATATTCAGCGGTTGCTCTGTTTTGCATTGCAGTGCAGTGCGTGGGTACTGCAATCCATCGGTGGTGTCAGGCAGATTATAACCTTCGGTATTCTCTACCACTTCAAAGCCCATTTTTTCCAGCGAAGAGCGCATGGTTGTAGTTGGCATCCAGGGAATGTAACGGTTCTGTGCCGTAATTTGATTCCAGCCGAAGGCATCCGCGCACCCACTGATTAATTGCAATCCAATATAGGTCGTGAGGAAAAAACCAAGATGGTGGCGATTGGTAAATCGATGGAACTGGGAAAGTTTACGGCTGAGTAGCAGCAGCAGGGTTTGTCCAAATACCAATGCTAGCAGTATGGCGCCCACCGATAACCACATGGACCATGAGAAGGCTATGTTCTCCAGCAGTGCGCCGCTAAACAATAAATTCAGCACCATGCCGTTTATATGAAAATGATACAGGCTAAAAACTTTTACATTGGTGACGATAATTATTTGCGCCAAGGTAAATAAGCTCACTGCAATAGCGGCGTAATATTTTTGCGCCCGCAGAATAAACGCCAGGCTGATGGTGAGCAGTACAACCAAAAAAGACAGCAGGGAAAAATGAATCAGCATACCCAGTACCAGGTAAAACTGACCGCTTATGGCGTCAGGCCATTGGCTATGGCTAAGCGTAATACCGGTCATTACCAATGCATTCAAAAGTGCAAATGCCGCCAGCCATCGGCGAGAGCTGCGTTGATTGAGGGGAGCCTCCAGATGAGTTAGGTGCATAGCGTTTTTCCTTGGCGCAGAATCAAAAAAGCAGAATTAACACTGAGATAATTTGTTTTGCAGTAATAGCCAGACTTGCCCGGCTTTTATTCCCGTCATGCATGCTGGGGTATCGCGGCTATTTTCCGGCAACCATTTGCACTGGCGTTTGTGGCAGGGCATGCAATCCAATGGTTCGTCTAATTGTAAATTGTGGGTGTGCTCGCCAATTAACCCCACTTTGGTGGGCGAGGTAGCGCCGTAGAGTGCGATGGTGGGAGTTTCCAAGGCGCCGGCCAAATGAGAGAAGCCGGTATCCAAACCAACTACGCCCGCGGCCTCCACCAACTTTTCCGCAATCGTGGTGATGGATAAACGCTGCGCCGGGCGAGTGGCTTGCGGGCAGGCGGCGATGATGGCATCGGCTATGGCCTGCTCATCGCTGCTGCCCCAAATAATTTCCACACTGAAACCCGCATCAAGCGCCATTTGCGTGAGCGCTTGCCATTCACTGGTTGCCCAGAGTTTGGTGACCCAGCTAGTGCCAATAATAAAAACCAGTTTGCGTGGATTTTTTTGAATATGGGTAAAGTTTTGATTGATACCAAAATTCAAAGCCGGCTCAGGCTGGTAACCCAATACTTTGCCCACCAACTGCCGTGTGCGCTCAACGGCATGTTGATTTTTGTCGACGCTGTGCGTGCGTTTGTAAAACCAATGGGTGATGGGCTCGCGTGCAGAGTGTTTGTCGTAGCCATCCACACCGCTAGTTGCAATGGCGCATTTTGCGATCAGTGCGCTTTTTAACAAGCCTTGCGCGTCAATCACATAATCATAGGCTTGGGTTTGCAGCGCTTTGCGCCAGGTTTTAAATTCCCGCCAGCTGTGTTGATCGCGCTGTTTTACCCAGCGGCGCAACTGAATGGGAATGGCTTGGTTGATCTGTGGATGCCACTGCACAATTTCCTTAAAACTGTCTTCTACCACCCAGTCGATGATGGCGTCGGGAAATTGTTTTTTAATATCGCTGATCGCAGGAAAGGTGTGGTAGATATCGCCCATGGAGGACATTTTGACAAGCAGTATGCGCATGGGCGAAGTCTTCATTGCAGCTAAAACAGGAACGGCTTATTGATAATCTTTGTAAGATTTTTCTTCGATCAATTCGGAACCAAAAGCCAGGTTGATGTCTTTTTTCACCTTGGCGCGTTTGTCGTTAGTGACATACACAGCGCGTGCAAGTTGGATAAATTTATCGCTAAAATCTTTGGCAAATTCGCAATCGCGAATATCGTCTTCAATAATCCACAATTCCTGATTGATGTCTTTAAGCGCTTGTTTGAGCGGTGCCAGTTTGGCTTGGCCAGCGTCATCCAATAATTGCTCAACCTTGGCGTTGAGAATATTCAACTCGTGAGTCACATTTTTGAGTTTGGTTGCATCGCCAATGTTCACGGCTTTGATTTCCAAAATAGTGATTTTGTCGATTAATTCGCCAAGGGAAATAGGTGCTTCAATCAGCATGGTTGCGTTCTCTTAGAGGATTTTTTGTGGCGGCGATTCTAGCAGACTTGGCTTTATAACCCCACCCCAGCCCTCTCCTTAATAAGGGGGCGGGGGCAGTTGGGAGGGGGTTTTAATAACCCCACCCTAACCCTCCCCTTGGCAGGGGAGGGAACTGTGCTCCACCCCTTAAGAAGTGGGAGGTCGGGAGGGGTGATTTGGGTTGAGAGAGACGGTCAGCTTTTTTGATAGTGATAGGCGTAATACACCACTGGAATCACCACCAAAGTCAGTAGGGTGGACACCAGCAGACCAAAAATCAGGCTCACCGCAAGCCCACCAAAAATCGGGTCGTCGAGGATAAAAAAGCCGCCCATCATGGCTGCCAGTGCAGTCAGGCCAATGGGCAGGGCGCGCACGGCGGCGGCGCTGATGGTGGCATCCTCCAGCGATTTACCGCTGCGCACCTCCTGCTGGATAAAGTCCACCAGTAGTATGGAATTGCGCACAATAATGCCGGCTAGGGCAATCATGCCGATCATGCTCGGCGCGGTGAATTGCTGCCCGAGCAGAGCGTGGCCGGGCATGATGCCGATTAGCGTGAGCGGAATCGGCGCCATAATAATCAGCGGCACCGAGTAGCTTTTAAACATGCCCACCACCAGCAAATAAATCATCACCAAGCCAACCGAATAGGCGATGCCCATATCGCGGAAGGTATCCAGCGTGACTTGCAATTCGCCGTCCCATTTCAGGCTCCAGTTGACCGGGTTCTCGGGTTGTGAGTTCAAGAATTGATCAATGACTTGCCCATCAATCGGGGTTTCGGCGATGCGTTTATAAATCGCGGCCAAGCCGTAGAGTGGGCTGTCGGTTTCACCCGCTACATCGCCCAGCACATAGACTACGGGCAACAAATCTTTGTGATGAATCGTTTGCTGGCGCTGGCTTTCAATCACCTGAGTCAGTTCCGCGAGGGCGATAAGTTTGCCGTTTTGGGCGCGCACTTTTATTGCGAGCACCCGCTCAAGGCTGTCTTTTTCACCGGCGGGCAACTCCAGGCGCAGCGGCAGAGCGACCTTGGCACTGGCGCTGTGCAGGTAGGCGGCATCCTCACCGGCCAGGGCGGTGCGAATGGCGTTGGCGATGCTGGTTTGATCCACACCCAAGCGCGCAGCGCGGGCGCGATCCACCGCAATTAACCAGCGGGTTTGCGGCGCTTCGATGGAATCGTCCACATCCACCACATCGGGCGTGGCTTCAAACGCGGCCCGCACCTGTTTGGCGACATCGAGCTGGCGGGTGTAGTTCAAGCCGTAAACCTCGGCAACCAGTGGCGATAACACTGGCGGGCCGGGCGGAACCTCTACCACTTTGACATTGGCATTCATCGCCTTGGCCGTTTCCGTCAAGAGTTCGCGCGCGGCCAAGGCAATCTCGTGGCTTTTGCGCTGGCGCAGGTGTTTATCCAGCAGGTTGACTTGAATCTCGCCCATGTAGGGCGCGCGGCGCAAATAATTTTGCCGCACCAAGCCATTAAAATTAATCGGCGCGGCGGTGCCGGCGTAGAGTTGGTAGTCGGTAACTTCGGGAATGGTTTCCAATTTATCCGCGAGTGCCTGCAATACGGTTTGGGTGTTTTCCAGCGGTGTGCCTTCGGGCATATCCACCACAATTTGGAATTCACTTTTGTTGTCGAAGGGCAGCATTTTTAACATCACCGCTTGCACAACGACCAAACCGATAGAGGCCACAATTAACGCCAGAATGCCGCCTAGCAACCAGAGGCGCGCTTTTTTTCCAGCTTCGCGATTTAACAGCGGCGTCATAATGCGGGTAAAAAATGGCAGGAATTTATTGCCGTGGCTCTGTGTTTCTTCGCTGCTGTGTGCCGCTGCGTGATTCACGTTTGCAAACAAACGGCGATACAACCAAGGGGTAAACATAAAAGCCACGGCGAGGGAAATCAGCATGCCGGTGGAGGCGTTAATCGGAATGGGCAACATATAAGGGCCCATCAAACCGCTCACAAAGGCCATAGGCAAAAGTGCAGCAATCACGGTGAAAGTTGCCAGAATGGTTGGCCCGCCCACTTCATCTACCGCGAGTGGAATCGCTTCATTGAGCGATAATTTTCCCTGGCTCATGTGGCGATGAATATTTTCCACCACGACTATGGCGTCATCCACCAAAATACCGATGGAAAAAATCAGCGCAAACAGCGATACGCGGTTGAGCGTAAAACCCCAAGCCCAGGAAGCAAACAGAGTGATGGCGAGAGTCGCAATCACCGCCGCGCCCACCACCAGAGCTTCGCGTTTGCCCAAGGCAATCAGCACCAGAATAATGACGGAGAGTGTGGCAAAAATTAATTTTTTAATTAGCGTTTGCGCTTTGTCTTCTGCTGTCGCGCCGTAGTTGCGAGTCACATTCACGTTCAGCGCATCCGGCAGGCTTACGCCGCGTAGTTGTTCAACGCGCGTGATGACTTGCTCAGCAACATCCACCGCATTTTCGCCGGGTTTTTTAGCGATGGATAAGGTAATGGCGGGGTAGCGACCGCTATTTTTTTCATCTGCATTATTTTTTTCATCTGCATAGGCAGCAGATGCAGAACCAAAGCCATGGGTCACATAGTGTGTGGGTTGATCTGCGCCCAAACTGACGCTGGCTACATCGCGCAAAAAGACTGGCGCACCTTGGTAAACACCTACTACCAGATCAGCTACTTCTTCCGCCGACGATAAAAAAGTGCCTGCTTGCACCAACATCTCGCGGTTATCGCTCACTAGGGTGCCAGCGGCTTGTGAGCTGTTGGCGGCGCCCAGGGCGCGGCGTAAATCGTCCAGTGCCAAACCAAAAGCGGCCAAGCGTTCAGGGTCAAACAACACGCGCAGGGTTTTATCGCCACCGCCAATAATTTCTATATCGCGCGTGCCCGGCACACGTTGTAATTGGGTTTGTAATTCGCGCGCAACGCTGAGCAAATCGCTGTTGGTTGTCGCTGCATTTTTGCTCCACAGGGTGAGCGCCACAATAGGTACATCGTCTATGCCTTTGGGTTTAATGAGCGGCTGGCCGACGCCCAAATTTTGTGGCAGCCAATCGCTGTTCGCATAAAACGCGTTGTATAAACGCACGATTGCATCGGTACGCGGTTCGCCCACTTTGAAACGTACTGTGAGGCTAGACATGCCGGGCGATGAGGTGGAATAAATATGCTCAACCCCTTCAATTTCAGACACGATTTGCTCAGCAGGGTTAGTCACCAGCGCTTCCACTTCTTCTGGCGTAGCGCCGGGGAAGGGAATAAACACGTTGGCAAAGGTCACATTAATTTGTGGCTCTTCTTCGCGCGGTGTAATCAGCACTGCAAAAATACCGAGCAGTAATCCGGTCAGTGCTAACAGCGGTGTAATTTCCGTGGTTAAAAACGCGCGGGCGATACGGCCGGAAATACCCAAGTTTGAATGATGGGATGAATCTTGCGGAGCGCTCATGGTTTATTGCTCCCCGCTGTGGATTTTTTTATAGGCATTGGCCGCCGCGATGGGATCGAGCGCGATGGTTTCACCCGCAGTAAGCCCCGCCAGCACCGGGTAATGTTTAGCACTGTTGAGCGAGCCGAGATTGAGTTGGCGAAATTCCAGCGCATTATCTTTAATCGCATAAACACCGCTGACTTCACCGCGCTGGCTAATGCTGCTCGCCGGAATTAATAATTGCTCCTGCTCGCCAGTGACAAAAGCGATTTTTACAAAGGTGCCGGGAAATAAATCGTGATTGCCCTCGGGCAAATTCACCAGCACACTAAACGAATGGGTTTGCGGGTCGGCACTGGGTGGAATACGCAGCTCGCTGCTGTGCAATATCTCGCCGCTGCTTAAATAAATTTGTGCTTGTTTGTATTTACGCACCGGGCCTATGTGTTGCTGCGGAATATTCACTTGCGCGCGCAATTGCTCCAGCGACAAACCAGTCATCAGTGGTTTGCCCGGTGCCACGGTTTCACCCACATTGACTGCGCGGCTTACCACAATGCCGGAGTAGGGCGCATAAATACTGGTGTAAGCAAGGTTTTGTTCGGCTTCACGCAGCGCCGCTTCAGCCGCTTTAAACGCAGCTTGGCTTTTATCAAAATCCGCTTGCGCAATTAATTTTTTGCTGAGCATTTCCTGCATGCGTGTGAACTGCGCTTGAGCTTCATTGAATTGCGCTTGCGCACTGGCGGCGCGGGCTTTTTGTTCGGTGTCGGTAAAGCGAATAATTAAATCGCCCTTGGCCACAAAATCGCCCACATCCACCGGTATTTCCACAATGCGGCCAGAGGTTTGCGCCGAGACGGTGGCTTGGTTAATCGCTTCAATCACGCCGTCGTATGTCACCGTTTGCGGGCTGATTTGTGCTTGCAGCGTGAGTCTTTCCAGCTCGGGAATATTTTTTGCCGCTGCAGGCACAGGGGATTCTTTGCTGCAGGCGGATAACAACATCACTGCGCCGATCATTGCCAAAAGTTTGCTATTCATTGCTAATCCTGTGGAAGGCTCTGTTTAATTGTTACCGCAAGCGCGATTGGCTGGTACGGCTATGTCCATGAGTTTTGGATTGGGCAATTTCAGGTTGTTCATTAGCTCCACGTAAGCCGCGACATCTTTTACTTGCAAACGCGGGTTGTGCGCTTTTTCTTCGCCAAGGGTACTGCGTGTCCAGCCTTTGTAATCGTGGCCGGGGTAAACCCAGGTGGTTGCAGGCAAGGTTAATAATTTGCCAAAAATACTGTCGTATTGATCGCGCGCATTACCGTTTTGGAAATCGGTGCGGCCGGTGCCGCGAATTAATAAGGTATCGCCAGTAAATAAATACTGCTCATCGCCATCAATTAAGTGATAAGTATAGGAGTCATCGGTGTGACCGGGGGTGTGAATCGCCGTAAGCGTTAATTCACCCACCTGAATTTTTTCACCATCGCGCAAGGCGTGGGAAACACAAGTGGAATTAGCTTCTTCACCCAAGAGCGTGGTGCAGTCAGTTAAATCGCGCAGCGCACCAGCGGCGGTAATGTGGTCGGCGTGGGTGTGCGTATCCAGCGCGTAAACCAGCGTTAAATCCAACTCTTGCAGCAGTTGTACGTATTTGGGCAGCTCTTCTTTTACTGTATCAATCAACGCCGCTTTGCGGGTTTTTTCGCAGGCGATGAGATAGGTGTAAGTGCTGGATTCGCGCTCAAAGAGTTGACGGAAAATCATAAGTGCCTCGCATTTTTTTACCCCCTCCCGGCCTCCCCCTTGGCAGGGGGAGGAGTTGACCCCCTCCCAGCCTCCCCCTCATGGAGGGGGAGGAGCTTTTAATTCCTCCCCCTGCCAAGGGGGAGGTTAGGAGGGGGTAAGTGCTGTTGAAAAAAACATTGCTCCTGCTGCGACTAACAAACCAATCGCAAATAATTTCTGTAACCACACGTTGGCAATTTTGTGGCTGACGGCTTGGCCGATCATCATGCCCACCAAACCGCCTGCGGCTACCAATAACAACCAATTCCAATGTTGGTTTTCACTCAGTGCCACATGGCTAATAAAACCTGAGCTGCTAATCAGCGCGATAATAAACAGCGATGTACTCACCGCCTGCGCCATGCTCACCGCGCTTAAGGCCAGCAGTAGCGGCACAATTAAAAAACCGCCGCCAACACCGAACAAACCCGATAACAGCCCAACTACTAAACCGCCAATTAATAAACCGGTTACGCAGCGCGGGCGCAGTTCAAATTGGCCAGTGGGATTCAAATTGCATAAATGATCAGGGCTGGGTATTGCCGCAAAATTACCGGCGCGCACCACACTTGCAGCCTGCGGATTGTTGCGTGCGCTCATCCACATGCGCACGGCGATGATCGCCGCCAACAAACTAAAACCACTGACTAACCACAGTTCATCCAACTGCATGCCCAACCATTTACCCAGTGGCGCGGTGAGCGCGCCGCTCAAGGCCAGAATCAAACCCGGCTTCCACAAGAGCGGCACTTGCTTGCGCGAGACACTATTGCGCAGGCTGGCGTAAATAGTGGTGGCGGCAACTGCACCCAAGGAGATGCCTGTAGCATCTGCCATAGACATACCGCCGAGTAGTAATAACAACGGCACCGCAAACACCGAGCCGCCAGCACCGGTCAGGCCGAGAATTAACCCAATCAATAAACCAATCAGCAGCAACACGTTTATTCCTCAGGTGAGGTGATCAACAGCTCGCGCTATTTATTCCAAGGTGCTTATTTATTCCAAGGAGCCTTGGCAATCAGCATACCCATTGGGCAAATATCGGTGACGCCAGCAAAAATCAAACCCGCTCCCACAAAGGCCGATAAACCGTAAAACGCCGGGTTAAACCAAGTGCCCAATACCGCGCCGGTAATCACCAACAAACCAGCGGCGATGCGTACTTGGCGCTCCAGCGGAATTACTTTTTTGCCAGTGGCCGCAAGCGGAATGTTGGACTGTTTAACCGCGTTCATGCCGCCTTCAATGACTACCAGCTCGGCATTAACTTGGCCTTTAAGTTGATCGGCCGCCATTTCGGCGCGCTTGCCGCCTTGGCAGAGCAAATACACCGCACTGCCGTTTTTGCCGCTCTTGGCGATTTCTTCCTGCAGGCGCGCTGGCGTTAATTCATGCAGCGGGATATGCAAGCAGTCGGGCAGGCCAGCGGCTTTTACTTCGGCGGCGGTACGCACATCCAAAATGCACATATCGGCGCTTTTGTTGGTCATCAAATCAACGGGGTGGATACGTTTATGGCTCATGGTTTTACCTCTTGGTGAAAAATGGTGAGTCAGGTTTTAAACAGTTAGTGCGATACATCAGCCCGGCGGACAGTAAATGGATTGCAGCAGTGCAATCACTTTGGGAGCTTCATCGCCCTGCACCCGGTAAAACACCGTCTGCGCCTCTTTGCGCGTTGCCACCAAACCCGCTTCACGCAAACTCGCCAAATGCTGGGAGAGGGCGGATTGGCTCAGTGGCACCTGTTCGTTTAGCTCGCCGACCGACATTTCGCCTGCCATCAGGGTGCATAAAATCATCAGCCGGTTTTCGTTGGCCAAGGCTTTGAGCAGCGCAGCGGCGGCCTGGGCGTGTTGTTGTAGCTCGGATAAAGGGTTGGTGGTGATTGCAGCTATAGCCATGAAGTAGCTCCTCGTGTTCATGAATAGATTGTATTAGTATTTATTAAATTAGCAATATCTAATTTAGTTATTTTTGATTTAAGGAAAAGGCTACCGGAATGCCATTGTTATATTGGGCGCCAAGGCAATCGGCTCATTCTGGTCTAGGCTGAGATAACCAATGTTGTTGTGCTTGATGGCGCGTAGAAGTGGGGTAGATGTGGATCGCTGGACAAACATTCATGGCTTGGGGCGCTTGCGGCACGAATTTCTCGATCAGGTCTGGCGCAACCTTGCCTGGCTGACCTTGGTTCTGGTTCCGCTCTCTCTGTTTCGCATCAAGTTCACCGGTTGGTTGCCCTTATATGGGGTGCACCTTGTATTGGCTGTCGCTGTGTTATTGATCGCACTTAACCGTAAACGCTTGTCCGTGCGCTACAAAGCGCCGTTATTGGTGGCGGTGTTTTGGGGGGTGGGCATCAGCGGCGTAATCAATTTCGGTTTGGCATCCGCCGGGCTTTGGTGGCTGTTGATGGGGGCTGTGGTCACGGGCGCGGTTTATAACCTGCGTCACGGCGTGATTATGGGGATTGCCGTTTTAGTTGTGCTCTTGTTGTTTATGCTGGCTTTTTCATCCGGCCAGTTAAGCACCAGGGCGGATTTGAATGTTTACAACACCCATCCTGCCTCCTGGGTAAATATGGTGATAGGTACAGCGCTGTGTATTGCGGTCATAGTGCGCTCCATCATTTTGTATCACCAGTCACTGGTGCGTGAGACTGAACATCGCTTTCAGCAGTGGGTGGAGGATATGCCTGCCGCTATGGTGGTATTGGACAGCGACGCGCGGGTTTCCTTTGCCAACGCACCAGCGCGTGAGTTACTGGGCCTTTCCGATAAACCGGGCGTCAGATACCTGGGCAATTTTTATCGTGCGGGTAGCGATACTCTTTATCCGCTGGAAGACTTGCCTATGCTGCGCGCACTCAAGGGTGAGCAGGGCAAGGTGGATGATGTGGAAGTGTTGGTGGCCGGGCGCCGTATCGCCCTGCAAATTTGGGGTAAACCCTGCCTGGACTGGCGCGGCAAGGCGAGTTTTGCTATTGCCACCTTTGAAGACATTACCGAGCGCCGCCGCGCTGAAACCATGAAAAGCGAGTTTGTCGCTACGGTGAGCCATGAATTGCGCACGCCACTGACCTCTATTCACGGCTCCCTGGGGTTGTTGCGGTCGGGTGCGCTGGGTGAGCTGAACGACAAAATGCAATCGGTCGTCACTATTGCCGGCAATAACACTGACCGTTTATTGCTGTTGATCAACGACATACTCGATATCCAAAAAATCACTGCCGGGCATATGAGCTTCAACATAGCGCCGGTGGCGGTCATGCCACTGGTGCGCCGGCAGATGGACGAACTGGCCACCTACGCCAGTCAGTTCGGGGTCAGTTATCGCCTGAGCCTGGCGGTTGCAGAAACAGAAAAGGTGATGGCGGATGAACATCGCCTGATGCAAGCGCTGGGTAACTTGATGTCCAACGGCGCCAAGTTTTCTCCCGCTGGAGGCCTTGTCACCCTTGAGGTGAGCATTCTGGATGAAGATAAGGTTTGTATCACCGTGAGTGATACCGGAACCGGCATTCCCGAGCATTTTAAACCGCACATTTTTGAGCCTTTCAGCCAGGCGGATACCTCCAGCAAGCGCGGCAGGGGAGGTACTGGTCTGGGCTTGGCTATCACCAAAGATTTGATTGAACACCAGCAGGGTGAGATTTCGTTTACCAGTGACCCGCAATTGGGTACTCGCTTTTCTATTTGTCTGCCACGGGTGAGGTGAGGAGCGGCGGGTTTGTCTGGCGCTGAGCAAGGAAGTGTAAAGTCGTAAGTGCTTTTTTGATCTTGTCCTGCCTTTGGCGCGTAGAACCACTATCGATATCAAGAGGTAATGACGATGGCTGGTTCTTATAACCTGGTTTTGGTGTTCGCATCCTACTGTGTGGCGGTCATCGCCTCTTATACAGCGATTTATTTTGGCACCCGTGTGTTTAGCCTGAGCGGTGGTTCCCGCCGTTTTTGGTTGGGTATGGGCGCACTCTGTTTGGGTAGCGGTATTTGGTCCATGCATTTTGTGGGTATGAGTGCCTACACCATGCCAATGCACATGCATATGACCTTCAGCGCGACCCTGACGCTGATCTCCTGGCTGCCGGCGGTAATGGCATCGGCGCTGGCGCTCTACGTTATCACCCTGCCGCAGGTATCCTTTAAAACCCTCGCCTCTAGCGCGTTGATTATGGGCGCAGGTATTTTTGCCATGCATTACGGCGGCATGTATGCCATGCAAATGCACCCCGGTATCGAATACAACACCTTGTTGGTGATTCTGTCGGGGGTGATTGCGGTGGTTGCATCCGGCGCGGCGCTGGTGATTTGCCGCAAGGTGCGCGATGTTCCCCCGCAGTATGCGCTGTTGACCAAGGTGGCAGCCGCACTGGTGATGGGCGCGGCCATTTGTGGCATGCACTACACCGGCATGGCAGCGGCCAGCTACCCCGAGGGCGCAGCCGCACACCCGGACAACCTTTTGCGCGGTGATTGGATGGGCATACCCACTGCGGTAGCCGCCAGTGTGCTTTTGTTGTTGGCGATCTATTCCGCCTATACCGACTTCCGTGCCATGGAGCGCGCCCGTCAGGAGGAGCGCAAGCGCAACGAGGCAGCACGTCAAACGGCCTTCTATGACTCGCTCACCGGGCTTGCCAATCGCTCTTTTTTGGAGGCGAGGGTGCTGGAGAAGCTTACCGTCACCAACCCCGACAACTCCCCCGCACCTTTTATGCTGGTCTATTTTGAGCTGACCGATTATCGCGATCTCTGGCAGCGCCATGGCGAGGCCTATGCCCAGGCGCTGATCAAATATGCGGTGACCGAGTTGCAGGTTCAGCTGCCTACGGCCGAGCTGATTGCGCGCTACAGCGGCAACAGTTTTATGGCGATCCTGCCCTCCAATAACAGCAAGATGATCAATTCGCTCGCACAGCGACTTGCTGGCCGCCTGCAGGCAGTGGTGACTATTCAGGGTCAGCCAACCCTGTTCCAGTGGGGCCTGGGGTACAGCGAGTACCCGGCATCCGGCACCAATAGCCGAAATCTGGTCAGGGCGGCACAGCGCATCCGCGTCTCCTCCGGCGAGGTGGGTGCTGAACTACAGTTGGAGCTGATGTGATTGGCTTCACGTTATTGATAGTTTGATTTTTCACAGGTTTATTCGCGCGCCAGGTTCGCCTGGCGATGTTTTAGTCGAACGTGCCAGCTTTAGCCAAACCCTTGTGGCACAAGGGCTGTAACTGCTGGTATCCATTGAAGGTTTTGCTTGTGTTCGCCCTTGAATGGCAGTGACAGGTTCGATTTTTTTCCCTTTCCCAAGGTGTTAAACCCTTACTTTGCTCACTTTCTAATCTTGTTAGAGTGGGACGACTCGCTGTTTTCCTCTGGCATACACTCATCGCGCTTGGCATATCCAGCCGTACCGGGCCTGCCATTCGACATCCAACAATAACGATGAATAAATGAGGAAATACCAGATGCGAATTACCCAATTCGGTCGGCGGATGCTATTGGCGCTGGTGGCGCTCAGCAGTGTCTCTGCCGCAGCACAAACCATTAATATCAATCCGGTTTCGGCCACTGGCAGTACCAACTTGCAACCGGCCAGCTACGCCATCGATAACATCGGCAATACCCGCTGGGAATCCAATCACGGCATATCGCCCAGTTCACTCACTCTGGATTTAGGGCAGGTTTATAACCTGTCGCAGGTAGTGATTTTGTGGGAGGCCGCCAATGCCGAGCGCTATGAAATTCTCGGCTCCAATAACAATTCGACCTGGACACAACTCGCCTTGCGCACTGGCGGCGCCTTTGGCAACCGCACCGACACTGTGCTGCTTGCGGGCAGCTATCGCTATGTACGCATGAATGCCATCACCCGCAGCGCTGGCAATAACTGGGGCTACTCGATTTTTGAGATGGATGTATTCGGCGCCGTACCGGTCGCTTCATCGTCCAGCGTGTCCTCAGCGAATTGTGCACTTGGCTGCGTGACCACCTTGAATAGCTCCACCATGCGCGCGACGGTAACTGGCGGCGACATAGTGGACATCCACTACACCGTCAACGGCGGCGCCCAGCAAAACGTGCGGATGAACCTCGCCAACGGTGTATGGACTTACGACATCGGCGGCTTGCCGGCGGGCGCGGTAGTCCGTGCCAATTTCACCATTATCAAAAATGGCGCAGGGCAGGATACCGAGTGGAAGAACTACACCCTGGGCGCCGGGTCTTCTAGCCTACCCAGTTCATCGCGGTCAAGCAGTTCTGTTCCCTCCAGTGTCGCGCCCAGTTCATCGCGCCCCAGCAGCAGTTCTGTTGCACCACCCAGTTCCAGTTCGGTGGCCAGCAGTGCACCACTGGGCAACATAGTGCCGCTCTATAACAACACCACGGCGCTGGAACCGGTGATCAAGTTTGATCGCGGCGATGCCCTGGTCACCCGTATCGCCGACCGCGCACGCGACCGCCACGCCAAGGAAAACCATTTCCAAGCTTACGATCACTACCTGACCTTCTACTGGGAGCAGCGCACCGCCACTATCGAGATTGTGGATTACGTCGCCAAAGGCGGCACCAGTGTGCGTATGAACGTAGTGACCCAAGGCCGTTTGGATGACCTGCAAGCGGAGAACCGCTGGTTCTATATCGGCATGAATACCCTCGCCGAATACTGCGGCAACGGGGTGATGAACCGCATCAACGACTTTAACTACTGGAAGGAAGCCAGCTGGAACTGCCGTGAGAATCGCCCCATTCAAATTGGTGACCGCTTGGAGTTTGAACTCAGCCAATTCCTCGACAAAAACAGCGTGATTCGCGGCCGCGACAACTATTACGGCACCACCTATTTATACATAGTCGGGCAGGGCATAGTGCCCTGGGATGTGACCGACAAGGTGCCGTTTGTGGGCGGTGTTTATAAGCAGCGCGATTCCATGCCCATGCCGGTCAATGCCCGTTTGGGTGGCGATACCAGCCTGCACGTACAAATGACCGCTGAACCCGATGGCCACTTCCAACAGATGGCCACCAACCTGAGCGCGGTGAATGGTCAGGCGTTTGTGCTCGGCCGTCGTGTGCATCACACCTCCTTTATTAATGGTGGTCACGACGAAAATCCGGAAAACGGTATTTTCAGTGAGATGGTGGGCAAGTCCGGCACCCGTTATGTGAGTGATCGCTGCTCCCACTGCCATGAACGCAATGGTCGCGCACCCGTGGCGGCGGTAGGTGAGGCACTGGATCGCTGGGTATTTAAAGTCGGTAATGCGCAGGGCAATCCGCATCCACAAATGGGCCGTGTATTGCAACCGCAAGCCAATGGCGGCGCAACCAGCGAGGGCACTCCCTCCATCGCCTTCTGGACTGAGTCGGGCGGTTTGCGTTCACCCAACTACCAATTCACCGGCTTGCGCCCCGAGACTTTCTCAGCCCGTTTGGCGCCGCAGTTAGTGGGTATCGGCCTGCTGGAAGCGATTCCCGAATCCACCATTCTCGCCCGTGAAGATATTAACGACGCCAATGGCGATGGTATTTCCGGTCGCGCCCAACGCATTGCCGATCCGGCCACCGGGCAAACCCGTTTGGGTCGCTTTGGTTACAAAGCCGCCACTACCAGCGTGAAGCATCAAGTGGCATCGGCCTTTAATACCGACATGGGGGTGATGACTTCTATGCTCCCCAACCCGGATTGCGGCAGCAGCCAAACCAACTGTGGCCCGAGCGGTTCGGAACTGGCCAACCAACATTTGGATAATTTGGTCAAATACGTTGCCTTGCTCGGGGTTCGCCCACAGCGCGACTACAACAACGCGCAGGTCATTAATGGTCGTACGGTGTTTAACAATATCGGCTGCGCTGGCTGCCACGTGGAAAGCATGACCACCAGCCAATACCACCCCTTTGCAGAACTGCGTTCGCAAACCATTCGCCCCTATACCGACATGCTGCTGCACGACATGGGCCCCGGTCTTGCCGACAATTTAGGTGAAGGCCAAGCCAGTGGCGCTGAATGGCGTACCGCACCGCTCTGGGGCTTGGGTGTTTCCGCCTGCGTCACCGGCGGTGTGACTGGTCAACCGGGCGGCGTACCTTTTGGGGTGGATGGCAACGAAGTTTGCGTCCCTAAAGCCAGCTACTTGCACGATGGCCGCGCCCGCACCATTGAAGAAGCCATCCTTTGGCACGGTGGTGAAGGTCAGAACGCTAAAAACAATTACTCGGCACTTTCTGCCAGCCAAAAACAGGATCTGCTGCGCTTCCTCCAATCGCTATAAATTTCTGCTAGTGATTTTCTCCCCTCTGCCCCGGCTTGCCGGGGCTTTTTTTGGGCGCTACTTTTTGCGGTGGATGTTTTGGCCTGGAGTGAAGAGCAAGGCGCTCATCAATAGCAGGAGCAAACCGTTTGCTGAGCCGCCGCCGGAAGAAGAGCTTGCTTGTGCGGCGGTGCTACTACTTGCAGCAGCAGTAATACTGCTGCTTGTCGCTATCGATGACGCTGCGGTGCTACTGGTCGATGAAGGCGCTGTGTTGCTGGTGGATGAACTCATTGAACTGCTGCTTGGTTCCGGCAGGGTGGATGTGCGGTCGATTTTTTCCAGCATAATTTGCGCATAGCGTATGCCGAACTCACGCACTGACGCGGTGGAGAAGTGTGCACCATCGCCGGGAATATTGGGTAAACCAGCGGCAGATGCGACGAAGCTGTTGCTTAGCATGCCTGGCAATTTGTTAATTTCCGGGTTGTGCCAGTGACAGCAGCCATTGTAGTCAGCGTAGAGTAATTCCCCCGCGATAAAGGGAACCTCACCTATGTTCAAATCCTCGCGCAAGTTGGTCACGATTTCTTTGACTTTGAATTTCCATTGTTGATCAGACGTATTGCTCTCCCCTTGATGGAATATGATGCCTTTTATCACACCGCGCTCTTGTGCTTTTTTGGCCATATCCAACAGCCAGGCGTAACCACTATTAAATTGCGCGGGAATATCGGCGTTGTTGCGGCCAATGGGTGCAGTTTTTTGATACAGCTCAATAGGCGTGCCAGACACAGCCGCCGGCACCAGTCCGATGGTGACACCGCTCGGCATACCATCCGCCATGGTCTTACCAAAGTAATCGCCCGGCCCCAAGCCGCTCCAGCAGCGGTTCAGTGGTGGTGATGCGGTGTACCAGTTGCCATAGGTCCGTCCCAAATTACTGCAATTTAAATTGGCCATGACTTTCACGCGGTCATTGGTAGTTCTGTCTTGCGCTTCTATAGGTGCTGCTCCCTCCATATTGGATTGGCCAAACAGCAGGTAAATATGGAAGTTTGGATCGGGTTCTGCCTTAACAAAAATAGCGATTGAATACAGGGTTATCAGAGTTAAGCCTTTAATAATGTGTTTTCTAGAGCGGCGAAGTTTGATCGACATAGAAAATATTCCGGAGCGTTCACAATGTTATTGATCGTTATTGATGACTACCCTCGTTAGTCTGGGTAGTGGGCGGAGCTTAAGTGGGCGGGTGTTGAGACGCTTGGCGGAATCACCGGAAGAGTTGCACTTTGTAAAAATTGATAGTTTTAATGCGGAAACTGCAGGTTAGTTGGTCAAGTTTTAGCGGTTGTTTACATTTATCCTCAATTACTGATGATGGCTGTCACTCTCGCCCGGGGGTTGATGGTGCTAAGTTGTCAGCTCACCCTCAATCACGGAGAGACACCCATGAGCGATAAAGTCATCCCTAAAAACCCCAGCATTATTTCCCATGTGTCGGTCGGTACTAACGACTACGAAGGTGCACGCGCTTTTTACGATGCGGTGCTGCCCGCGTTGGACATCAACATTATTATGGAGCACCCCGGCGCTACCGCTTACGGCCGGCTCTACCCCGAGTTCTGGGTGCAGCTCCCCCATGACGGCAAACCCGCCAGCGTGGGCAACGGTTTCCACATAGGTTTTATCGCCCAAAACAAAGAGCAGGTGCACAGCTTTTACGAAGCCGCCATAGCTGCAGGTGCTATTTGCGATGGCCCACCCGGCCCGCGCCCACTTTATGGCGAGCCTTATTACGGCTGTTTTGTGCGCGATTTGGATGGCCACAAAATAGAAGCCGCTTTTTGGGATGAAGCCTTGGCTGCAACGCTTTAGGGTTAGGTAAGTGGGTGTCGGGCCGCCTCGTTATTTGCAGGCGGCTCGGCGTATAATGCGCGCCTTTTCCCATTTCCAATGATCGATTCGCAAAAAGGCCGTTTCATGTCTGAAGTCCGCACCCGTATTGCCCCATCGCCCACCGGCGATCCCCACGTAGGCACCGCTTATATCGCTTTGTTCAACCTGTGTTTTGCCCGTCAGCACGGCGGCAAATTCCTGTTGCGCATTGAAGATACCGACCAAACCCGCAGCACCCCCGAATCCGAACAGGCGATTCTGGACAGCCTGCGCTGGTTGGGTTTGGAATGGGACGAAGGCCCGGACGTAGGCGGCCCACACGGCCCTTATCGCCAAAGCGAGCGCATGGATATTTATGGCAAATACGCGATGGAGTTGGTCGAAAAAGGCCACGCGTTTTATTGCTTCGCCACCGCCGAAGAGCTGGACGATATGCGCCGCGAACAACAAGCGCGCGGTGAAACACCCAAGTACGATGGTCGCGGTTTGAAATTATCGCCCGCTGAAGTGCAGGCAAAGCTCGATGCAGGCGAGCCTTACGTGATCCGCATGAAAATCCCGGAAGAGGGCGTGTGTGAGATCGACGATATGCTGCGCGGTAAGATCGAGATCGAATGGTCGCAAGTGGATATGCAAGTGCTGCTCAAAGCCGACGGCATGCCCACCTATCACCTCGCCAACGTGGTGGATGACCACCTGATGCAAATCACCCACGTGATTCGCGGTGAGGAGTGGATCAACTCCGCGCCCAAGCATTTGAAACTCTACGAATATTTCGGCTGGCAAGCGCCGGTGCTGTGCCACTTGCCGCTGCTGCGCAATCCGGATAAATCCAAACTCAGCAAACGCAAAAACCCCACCAGCATTCTCTATTACAAGCGCATGGGTTATCTGCCCGAGGCGATGCTCAACTACCTCGGCCGCATGGGCTGGTCAATGCCGGACGAGCGCGAGAAATTCACCCTCGCCGAAATGCAGGAACACTTCGACCTGCTGCGCGTGTCCCTCGGCGGCCCGATTTTCGACGTGGAAAAACTCAGCTGGTTAAACAGTCTGTGGATTCGCGAAAACTTCACCCTGGAACAACTCGCGCAGCGCCTGCACGACTGGGCACTGAATAAAGACATGCTGTTACAAGCGCTGCCTTACGCCCAATCGCGCATGACCACCCTGAGCGACTTTGCACCGCTTGCCGGTTTCCTCGTCAGCGGCATGATGCCTGTCACCGAAGCGAGTTTTGCAGCCAACAAGCTTGATATCGAAAAACAAAAGGAATACCTGCAATTCGCCCTCTGGCGTTTGGAAGCCCTGCGCACCTGGGAACGCGATAGCCTGTTTGCCGAACTCAAACTGCTCGCCGATCAAATGGGCATCAAAGTCAAAGACGCCATGGCCCCGATATTTGTCGCCATCGCCGGCACCACCGCCAGCTTCCCGGTAGTGGACTCCATGCAAATCATCGGCCCCGACATGAGTCGCGCCCGTTTGCGCCACGCCATCAATGCCTTGGGTGGCTTTGGTAAAAACAAACAAAAAGACTTGGAGAAAATCTTCGACAAGTTAGGCACAGCGCCAGAGGAGCCAGCGGTTAATAGTTAACCGCTTGATTTCCCAATAAAAAACCGGAACGCAAGCGCAAAACTTTTGCTTGACACTCCGCAGGCCGCTGCATAAAATGCGCGCCACTCAGAGACAGGATGTCAATGATCTGGGGCTATAGCTCAGCTGGGAGAGCGCAACACTGGCAGTGTTGAGGTCAGCGGTTCGATCCCGCTTAGCTCCACCAAAACATACGTTGTAAATCAACGACTTAAAAACCCGCTCAAGAGCGGGTTTTTTTATGTCTGCAATTTAAGTCCAAATACGTAAACGCATGTAATGCTCATTATTCTCTCGTTTTCCCATAATACCATCTTGTAATTCTTGACTCTCAAGCCGCAGTCTAAGTGTTTGATTTCCAGTTGGGCTGGTAATGTGCTTATTCATAAAATGTAATAAGACATATGAGCTAAAAATTAAGCAGATTGGTGTTGTGATGTATCAAGTAGATGCTTCTTCCTTTCAAGTTATTTAGTATTAAGGATTAGATGGCACGAATTAAGGTATTTACGTGTTTATGGTTGAGAGAGCAGTTGCCTGATCAGATTGATGATTTATTTCATCTCAATGGCCCCTCTTCCTGTAAAAAGATAGTGAATATTTGGTGTATGGGATGAATTCTAATAAAAAAGAGAAGGGCAAATGAATAAGACACAGCTTCAAAAAATATTTATAGAAAACTTTAGGGCTTTGAATGGCGTAGAGATTGAGTTCGCTGATCATATCACTGTTATTTGTGGGAAAAATGGTACATCTAAATCATCTATCCTTGGAATAGCTGCGCAGATTTTTAGTTTTGAAAAAGATTATGTGAAAAATGAACAAATATCATTTCAGCAAATAAGTGGTGCAGGATTTAAATCTCAGTATAGAGACCACTTTAGAATGTCTGATGCTTTTGATTTGCCGGGATCAATGAAAGTCGATATTGAACTGAACGATGGATATACCAGACGAGCAGCAACTGGTAAGCTCGAACTTATGAGGCGTGGTGAGTCTCCCCGACCTGTTGTGCGTAACAATAGCACTGCGACAGGTAATACCAGCAGAAATTTTACCCATCCTGTGATTTATCTGAGTTTAAAGCGTCTTTTTCCAATAGCAGATAGAGAATATAACGTTATTAACTTCGATTACTTGCGCGAGCACGAGCAGGAATTTATTGATTTAACAAATGAGTTGCTTAATAGAGATTCTGCTCGTGCAACAGGAACAGGAGGGACGATAAGTTCAGCTGTGGCTCACGGCGATAATTATGATCAGGAGTCAGTTTCTGCTGGTGAGGATAACGCCGGACAGATTGTCTTAGCGATAATGTCATTTCGCAAATTGAAAGAGGAATATAGTGATTATAAAGGCGGCTTGCTGCTGATAGATGAGGCAGATGCTAGCTTGTTTCCGACTGCACAGATAAATCTTTTAAAAATACTTGAAAGAGAGTGCAGGGATCTAGATCTTCAAGTTGTAATGACATCTCATTCGCCCACTCTAATTGAGTATGCATTCGAGCAAAGTCAAAAATTTAGGAAAAGGTATAAGACGATTTATTTGAGCAATACTTACGGTACTGTTCAAGTTATGCAGGATATGTCTTGGATGCAAATAAATGC
Organism: Cellvibrio fontiphilus; assembly: GCF_042646205.1. Classification (NCBI taxonomy): domain Bacteria; kingdom Pseudomonadati; phylum Pseudomonadota; class Gammaproteobacteria; order Cellvibrionales; family Cellvibrionaceae; genus Cellvibrio; species Cellvibrio fontiphilus. The sequence continues at coordinate 143,896 of NZ_JBHRTF010000016.1, forward strand.
AGATATTCACACTCGAACTATTGCCTTGAGTCCAGATGTGTCGCTACCAAAGATCAATATTTATTTTGAGGATAATGAAGGGTTTGATCTTTTTAAAGCCATATTATTTAGACAGCCCATTAATAAATTTATTAATCCTCTGAAAGAAATAACGCTAGGCTGTTCAAATTATATTAACTTAATTCAAAAAAGAGTTGCCGAGTTTTCACAAAAGAGTCTGATTTGCTTGGATGCTGATGTTAGAGATGCCCAAAGATACGAAACAGTAATTCTTCTGCCTGGGCATTTGCCACCAGATCAGCTTATTTTTGAATATTTGTATAATCTTCCTGCTGATCATTCTTTCTGGAGAAATCCGCAACAATTTACTCGACAAGTTTTCACTAATGCAGCTAGTGAGTTGATAAGTACGCTATCTATTCGTGGTGCTAGTGTGAACATAGAAGAGCGGATTACCACATATCAAGCTAATCAGAATCAGGCTGCGGCTAAAAAGCCTCGTGAGATGTTTAAACGCTTCTATAAAGAGGAAACAATTAGAGCTTTTATCGAGTCTAAGCAGCCATGGAATAGTTGGATATCAGATAATCGTGAAAGTTGTGATCAGTTTTTATCAAGCTTGTTAGTCAAATTGCGTAAAGTTATGAAGAGTGGACATTCGGTGGATGAAGCAAAGTTGGTTTCGTTGAGAGTTCAATTGAGGGGGCGATAACATGTTTTCAAATAGATTGTATAGCCCCTTGCGTTATCCTGGAGGGAAAGCCTCTTTCGCGCCTTTTATTGCTGGTGTTATGGAGGCAAATGGGTTAAGCAAAGGACACTATCTTGAGCCTTACGCTGGCGGTGCTGGGGTTGCGCTTGAATTGCTTTTTCATGGACACGCAGCTCATATTCATATAAATGATATAGATCCCGCTGTGCATGCGTTTTGGGTATCTGTTGTCAGTCATTCGGAAGAGCTTTTAGAGCTGCTAAATGCTACCCCTATAAATATGGATGAGTGGTTCAAATGGCGTTGTGTGCTGCGTGAAGAAATTTCAGCCACTATTGTTGAAAAAGGTTTCGCGGCCTTATTTATGAATAGAACAAATCGTTCCGGAATTTTAAAAGCTGGTGTTATCGGCGGAAAGAGTCAGGCTGGTGTATATAAGTTGAACGCAAGATTTGATAAAGATAAGATTTCAGAGAGAATCTTAAAAATAGCAGAGAGAGCTGAAAACATAACGGTATATTGTGAGGATTCTTTAGAGCTACTTAGGCGTTGCGAGGAATTTTTGCCTGACCGTTCTCTGATTTATCTTGATCCACCATATTATGTTAAAGGCAAAGGATTGTATCGTAACTATTATAAGCACGACGATCATTTGATGATTGCAGAAACCCTTAAAAACTATAAATTTCCGTGGGTTGTATCTTATGATAATGCTGAAGAAATTTGTGAAATGTATCAATTAAGTAAATCGTTGACCTACGGATTGAATTACACCGCGCAACGTCGATATGTTGGCAATGAAATTATGTTCTTTAGTCATAACTTAATTGTGCCAAACATGAAAATTCCGCAGACAAAATTGGTTAGTTGAGTAAATACAATTTAATGAATTTAAAGCTTCCTCTTAATTATTAATTGCGTACTGTTATTGACAGAACTCCAAGGGTGGCGCGTTCGCGCCACTTAAAGCTAAACCCATCCCGAAATCATTTTTCTTAGTTGATAAATCCACTGGGCGAACAATCCATTTGCGGATGTGGGTTTTAATCGTTTCAATTCCCTGAAAGCAAAGCCCGATTAATTTCTTGATGGCTTCGCCATATTTGTTTGGTGTTTCCTTGGCAACATGTAAAGCGCTCAAAGGTTGGTTTTTGAGTGGAACGCAGGCGCCGCCAGACAACTCAACGAAGGTTTTAAAGTCGCCTTTATCGCAGGCATCGATAATTGCTTTTAGTTGCTTGCTGCCAATGCGCTCCATCCAGTACAGGCTTATACCCAGCGGGGCACGAGGTTGATATTCCGTTGCTGATCAGTGAAAAACAACGGGAATGGGATGATCTCCAATCCTTACAGTTCGGCAATACTGCTGATGCAAATAGTTTGAATGACTACTCCGGGTTTGCAGCGCAAGCTGGTGGTGGATTCACGCAGTTTACTTGCACAAGGTGAGATTGATTTATTGGGAGTGGGTGATATAACAAAATGCGATTTCATTCTTGGTAAAGAATGATTGGGCGGGCCGTTTAATGTCAGGATAAAATAGGTTTCAATTGCTACTTATTGGATGGCGTTTTGGGCACTTATAATAATGAATTCAAATTTCCTTAATTTTCATGATGCGGTATTAATCCTTACATTTATTGAATGCCTTTTTATTGTTGGGCTACTTAAAGTATTGCCGACTGCAAGGCCTCAATCCCGCAACATATTGTCGTTCTTTTTTATTCTTAATGCGCTTTGGGTTATTGTGACTTTATTGTCATGGAATGATGAGCTTAAGAAGTTATGGATTAATACCACTTTATTTACGCCTGTATTAACTGCCTTTGCCCTTCTGTTACAGGGGCCATGCCTTTATTTATATTTTCGCTCGCTAGTAGAAACTATTGATTTCAAACACTGGAAACTGTGGTTGCATTTATTGCCATTTGGTGTGGTGGCCTTGGCGATTATTGCTTTTGATGTGAATGGTGTTGCCTGGATTTTGAAATCGCCTATGCCTGCTGAAACCGAAGCTGCCGCGAGGTTTGCGTGGACTATTATTCGCTGCCTGCCGATTATTTATATTATTGCCTGCTTTTCACTCATACGGCGCCTGCATGAACAGCAACACCATTTGTATTCGGTTGTCTCTCCGGCCAAATTTAAACTGGATTATTTTGTGTTGTGGAGTTTTGTTACTCACTGGGCATGGGCATTTTTCCAATACCTGGTGGGCAATTTTTTGAGCGAGGAAGTGAACGATATTATTGGCAACTGCGAGGATTACCTGGTGGTAGTGCAATTAAATGCGTTGCTGGTATTGGGTTTGATTAATGCCAGGGAGCTGCTAAATATTAGCCCCTATGATGCGAAGAAAGTGGTTAATCAGCCGCTGGATGAATCAAAAATCGAATTAGTAGAGCGCGTTATCAATGAGAAAAAAATATATTTGGAAAATAATATTAACCTTGAGCGCTTTGCTGAGGCTGCGGGTTTAAAGCCGCGCGTGCTTTCCTCTATATTGCATGCACATTACAAACTGAATTTTTTTGATTTTATTAATGGTTTGCGCGTGGAGGAGGCTAAACGCTTACTCGCTGATCCAGCCATGGCTGAAGTGTCGATTCTGGATATTATTTATAAATCCGGCTTTAACAGCCAATCCTCTTTCCAGCGTATTTTTAAACGCGCTACCGGTTGCACGCCTACTGAATACAGGCGCACTGCACGCAGTGAATCGCAGGTGTCTTGAGCGGTTTCAGTAAAAACGGTTGCACAGCGTGAGTGTGCAACCTTAATCGCAAAACCTTGATCACCAGCGGTTAATAATTAATTGTTGGGATTGCCTGAACAGCCGGGCAGGGTGAAGCCTGATCCCGAATTGCCCGTGAAACCAAAACTGGTGGATGCACCGGCCCCCAGATTCCCGTTGTAACCCACATTAATGGCCGTCACGTGAGTGGTGCCGTTGCCGCTGAATGTTGCGTTCCAGGCGCTGGTGATTTGCGCGTTCTGGGCAAAATTCAAATACACCTTCCACCCGCTTACGGCTGGCCCATTGTTGGTCACTCTCACGTCTGCCTGATAACCACCAGTCCAGTTTCCGGTGCGAGTAACTGTGCAGGTAAATTGGGAGGGGGCAGCACTGGAATTGCTGCTGGATGCTTGACTACTGGACGGGGCACTAGCGGATGCCGGGCTACTGGACAGCGCTGTGCTACTCACCGCTGACGAGGAGGAGAGGGCGGTAGTTGACTCACCAAACACGGATACCTCCCACAGCGAGTAGCCCCAGGCCGGGTTGGCTTTTCCCGTCATATTGATGCGCAGATAACGCCCTTGGCCGAGGAACGACAGGTTCTCTGTTCCACCCACGCCGTTGCTCTTGCTGAAAATGGCGCTGGAAAAATTAACATTATCGGTGGACACCTGAATCTCATAAGCCGTTGCGTAGGCCGCTTCCCATTGCAGGCGCGCGCCTGTCAAATCGTAATAGCCACCCAAGTCGATAGTCACTGCTGCACTGGGCGCGTTCAATGCAGAGGCCCAGCGTGTTGTGCTATTGCCATCCACCAATCGGCTCGCCTCATAACCGGCGCCCTCAACCGAGGTAGTGCTAACGGTTTTGCCCTGCGCAATATTGATTGGCCCGGCGGACGAACTGGAGTTGGTTGCGTTGAAATCGGGCAGTTGGTCAATGGAAATCGTTCTGCTACTTGCCATGGCTGTGCGCCAGGAATTTTCGCAGCCTTTTACATCGCCCGAACTCGGTTGGCCCTGTGTGCGGTAACAATCGCGGAATGCCCACACTACAGAGAATGAAAAAGGCGGTTCCGTGGCCGGGTTTAGCGCGTTAAAGGTTTCGGCGATGCCGAGGATTTTATTGTTGCCTATGGCTCTGAGCGTGTTGTAATCCGTCCAGCTTTGGTAGTAGTCGGAGGTGACGGCATCCACCATGTTGTCGCCCGGATACCAGTCGCGCATATTGCTGCGATAGCCTTCAGTGCTGGCCATGCCGTTAAATACCCAGAGCACATTGTTTACGCCCTGGGCATTGACCCGGTCGTATATTAATTTCCATAAACGCTTGTAGTTGTCAGTGCCTTTTTTGGCCCACCACATAAAGTTGTCGTTGGCTTCGTGAAGCGGGCGAAACAGCACTGGAACCCCGGCATCGCCCATTTTTTTCAATTCACGGGCAACAACATCAATGTCCTGATACAGCTTGGAGTTGGGGTTATTCATGTCCTGATCAAAGGCGCAGTCGGTGTAATACTCGCCACCGCGCGGGCATTTCCAGTGCCACTGAAACGCCACTATGCCTTTTCTGACCTTGGCAAAATCGATGGCTTTTTGGGTTTCCGAGGTGTCGCCATCGGTGTAGCGATAAAAATCAAAGGCCACAATTGCCGGGTAGCGCCCGGTCCATTGCTGGACTTTGTCGGCATCGGGCATGTCGGTTTGACCGGAAATGTAAGTGTTGTTTTTGAGATAACAGAGCAGGTTTTTGGCCTGCAGGTTAGCGTCCGGGTCTGCCGGCGTTTGGCTGCAGCTTTGCTGGGCATTGGTGGTTGCTGAAAACAGGCCGCTTGCGGCGCCCAGCATCAATATTGAAAAAAGTTTTTTGTTCATGAGTAGTCCGCCTTGATAAAAGAAGCCCGTCCCTGGACTTAAAAGTGGCTCTTTGCACCCAGGTTACCCAAACAACCTGAGTGGAATGAGTCATGGGGTTTTTACAGTGGTGGATAGGCGTTGTTCAGCAACACTTGGAAGCCCTCTTTGAACCAGCGCCCGGCAACCGGTGCATTAGGCATAGCGCCGGTAGTGGTGCCCGCGGCATTGGTGAAGGTTGGGTCACAGTTGCGGTCGAAACCTTTGGCTGGATCTTGTGGATCA